>DKKT01000091.1 GCA_002455425.1 Chthonomonas sp. UBA6659
GCTCACCGACCTCTCCCCCAGAGGCGGAGAGGTATGCCCCTCATCCCCTACCCCCTCTCCCCATCGATCATGGGGCGAGGGGGAACAAGACCTGTTCGCTTCGATCGCCGACCTCTCCCCCTTAGGCGGCGAGATATGCCCCGCACCCCATGCCCCCTCTCCCCACCATTCATGGGCGAGGGGGAACCGGGTTCGGACGATCCACGGATCCCCTACTTGGCGAGGTTCGGGTTGTCCTTGAGAAACTGATCGGCATTCTCCTGCGTGATCCGTTCGGTCGGTAGGAGAATGCGCTTTTCCGCAGGCTTCTTGCCGGCAAGGAGTTCCATCGCGAGCTCGATCCCTTTCGGGCCCGGTTGGGGGTAGGTGAATGTCGCGGTCAGATCGCCCTGCTGAATCAGGTTGATGACCTCAAGCTGGCATGCGTCGATCCCGACGATCACCTTCTTCGGCGTTCCCGCCGCCTGCATCGCGCGAAGCGCCCCGATCGCCATCTCGTCGTTATGGGCGTACACCGCGTCGAACCCTTGCCCGGTTTGGAGGAACCGCTCCATGTAGGTCTGCGCTTTGGCCCGCTCGTACCCACAGTCGTCGCCCTCGATCACCTGGATGTCGGGGAACTTCCGGATCGATTCCATGAACCCATCCCCTCGATCGCGGGTCGGATCCGCATTCGCGATGCCGCGGATCATGAGCACCGTGCCCTTGCCGCCGAGCTTCTCTCCCATGAACTGACCGGCCGCCCGTCCGATCTCTTTGTTGTCCCCGCCGACGTAAGCCGTCCAGTTGTCGCCGGATACGCCGCGATCCAGCAGAATCACGGGTACTCCTTCCGACATCGCCTTGTCGATCGCCGGCTTGACCGATTCATCGGTCGGACTGACCAACAGCACCTTCGGCCGACGTACGAGAAAGGTCTCGATCTGACCGACCTGTTTCATGCCGTCGCCCTGCGCGTCCTGCATCGCGAACTCGATCACCGACTCCTTCGCCGCCGCCGCCTGGATCGTCGCATCGAAAACTTGACGCCAAGGATCCTGGCTGTTCGCCTGCGAGAACAGGACGAGCGCCTTGTCCTTCTGGGTGGTGCCGGCGCTGCCACCCGAGTCATCGGCACTCTTTGACGCGCAACCGCCCAGACCCATGGCAGCCACGATCAATCCCAACCCAAACCATCGCGCGCGCATGGTGCGAGTTTCGACGAGCCACCCCGGCAATCCTCCCGGCCATAATTCCGTTCGGTGTCCGAATCCCCCCAAATGCCGAACGTCGCCCGTGCCGGCGGCATCATGATGGCGAGCCTGTTCTTGAGCCGTGTACTGGGCATTGCTCGCGACACCATCATGGCTGCCCAGTTCGGACGCGGGGCGATGACCGACGCCTACGTCCTCGCGTTCCAAATCCCCGACCTGCTGTTCTTCCTCATCGCCGGGGGCGCGCTCAGTTCAGCCTTCATCCCCGTCTTCAGCGAGTATCTCCATACCCAGCGGGAGCGCGAAGCCTGGCACATTTTCAGTGTCGTCACGACCATCATGGCCCTCGCCATCGGCCTGTTCGTGGCCGCGGCGTCGATCTTCGCGCTCCCCCTCACCGAGCTGATCGCGGGCGGAAAGTCACCCGAGCTCATGCCGTTGATCGCTCAGATGAGCCGCATTCTCCTGCCCGCGCAGCTCGCGTTCTTCATCGGCGGACTGATGTTCGGCACCCTGTATGCTCGCCAGCGCTTCGTGGCTCCCGGTCTCGGGCCGAACGTCTACAACCTGGGCATCATCCTCGGCGCGGTCGTGATCTCCCACTTCGTCTCGCCTGGAATCGTGGGCATGGCGTGGGGCGCGACTATCGGTGCCGTCATCGGCAATTTCCTGATCCCGCTGGTGGTGATGCGGCGGCTGGGCTCGCACTTCACGCCCTCACTCGATTGGCGGCATCCCGGGGTCAAGAAGGTGTTCATCCTCATGGCCCCCGTCGTGTTCGGGTTGTCGCTCCCCGGAGTCTACGGCATCATCATGCGCGGATTCGGGTCGTACTTCCCGGACGGCATCAACACCGCCCTCGACCTCGCGAACAAGCTGATGCAAGCCCCGCTCGGCGTGTTCGGGCAGTCTTTGGCGATCGCCGTGTTTCCGGCCCTGACCCAGTTCTTTGCCCAGCAGCGCATGGACATGTTTCGCGCTCAGCTCGGCCGGACGATGCGCACGGTCCTCTACATCACCATTCCGATCTCGGTGGTGATGGTCGTGCTGGCCGAAGACATCGTCGCTCTCCTGTTCCAGTACGGCAAGTTCAAAGGGTCGGACACGTCCGTGGTGGCTGCCTGCGTCCAGATGTTTGCGCTCGGGATCGCTCCGTGGTGTCTCCAGCCCGTGCTGATGCGCGCCTTCTTCTCGATCCAAAGCACGGTGAAGCCGATCGTATTGGGGACTCTGACCACAGGGATCTTCGTCGGACTCGCCTGGATCCTTCACCTCTCCCCCCTCGGCTACCTTGGGCTCCCACTTGCAAGCACGCTCTCCGCCACGATGCTCGCGGTCGCGATGCTGTTTTTCATTGCCCGAGACATCGGGGACATCGACGCACGCGGCCTCGCCGTCACCGCCGGCAAGGCGTCCCTCGCCGCGGTCGCCGCCGGTCTCGTCCTCTATGCGGGGAGCCAATTGCTCCCCGTCGGAAGCGGCCTGGGTCGTAACCTCTGGGCCCTTGTCCGGCTCGGTGGCGTCGGCCTCGTGGCGGGGTGGGTGTACTACTTCGTGTCGCGCAAACTCGGGATGGCCGAAACCGAGTACATCGATCGAGCCTTGGCTCGACTCGATCGCCGCAAACGACCGCCCGCTCCGCCCGAACCCTGAGGTAGCCTAGGTTCCGTTCACGCGCGGGAGCGCATGGGTGCTGGTGTGCCCCTCGGTCTTCAAAACCGCTGTGACTTCGAAAGGGGTCGGGTGGGTTCGATTCCTACACGCTCCCGCCAAGATCACCTCACAGGATCTGTCGCACTCGCAAATTTGCGAGTTGCGTTTGTAGCGAATATGGTCCACAATGGGGAGTATGAACACGAACATCGAAGGAAGGATCGGATTCTCCGACCTCGCTCCTGAAGAGCAGTCTCGTCTGGAACAGATTGTATCGCGGGAAGTCCGACCGGTCCTCCTGACAAAAGGTGGTGACGTGATTGAACTCCCGAAGGCCCTGAACGATCTCCTCGTCACCGTCGTCGGTGCGATGAAGCGCAAAGAGGCTGTGTTCCTGATGCACGAAAGTGAGACTTTCACGACGCAAGCAGCCGCGAACTTTCTTGGCGTGTCGAGGCAGTACCTCGTCCGACTCCTTGAGGCAGGCAAAATCCCATTCCACACCGCCGGGACCCACCGTCGTGTCCTTTTCAAGGACCTCGCCCAGTATCGAGCGGAGCGAAGCAAAGGACGGAAGGCCATTCTGGACCGGATGACGGAGACGCTGGTTGAAGCCGACCTGTACGACCGAGCCGTGCCCCGCGAACGCGAGGAGCCGGGGTAGCCGTTGCGAGCCGACATCACGGTCGTTTTGGATGCTTGCGTTCTGGCCGAGGCTGCGGTGTCCGATCTTCTCCTGAGACTGGCGGACGAGCCTCGCTTGCTCCTACCCAGGTGGTCGGACTCCATATGGGAGGAGACTCGCCGAACTTGGATCGAAAGGCTCGAATTGCCCGAGTCGGTGGCCGAGTCACGGATACGCGCGGCTCAGACCGCTTTCCCAGAGGCAGATGTCACTGGATTTGAATCGCTGATCGATCGCTGCGCCAACCATCCGGAGGACCGCCATGTCCTTGCCGCAGCAATCCATGCAAGGGCGGATGCGATCGTGACCTTTAATGTGAAGGACTTTCCGGCGGTGGCCCTGGACCCCTGGGGTGTGGAAGCCGTCCATCCGAGCGCTCTGCTCCTCCTTCTGTACGACCTGGATCCTGGCGTCGTGACCAATGTGCTTCATGCGATGGCCGGCAAGGCCAAGCGCACCATGCCCGAGATGTTGGGCCGGTTGGCCTGGTGCGTGGAGCCTTTCATCAAACACATCGCAGCCGAGCAGGCGATCGAGATCCCTGACGTGCCTCCTCGAGATTGGCGTCGCGCTCCTTAGCCTTCATGGAAGTCGCGCAACCCACTCCGCCACGCACCCCTCAATCCACGGCGCCGACCGCATGGGATGCACCTTCAGCCATAATCGACCTCCAGACGGCCACCAGGTGAGCTCCAGTGTGCCGCGCTCCCCTGGGCGCTGAAAATGCCAATGGATCGAACCCGGATAGGTGGCAAGGGTCGAGCGCAATCGCACGACCAAGCCCAACTCCGTGGCGATCGCCTCCAACAAGGTCGCAGGGTCTCCCGCCAAGCGGGACGGATTCAGCTCGACGATCAACGCAGGGACGCGGGGTTCGACGCCACCGCGTCAGGCGCAGAGTGCACTTGGATCGTTTCCCCGCTCGGTTGAACGCTCTCGATCACCGGCTCCGCGAACATCGAGCCGGCCAGCACGGCGGCCGCGCAGACGACCGTCGCCGCGATCAAACCGAAGTTCGGCTGACGGGTTGGACCGGGAATCATCGCATCCTCGGCCGGTGTGTACGCCGCTTTCACCAATCCGAGGTAGTAGTAGACGCTGATGATCGAGCTCAGCGCGAGCACGATCGCGAGCGGCAACAACCCGGCGCGAAGCGAATCCTGGAAGATCATCAATTTCCCAAAGAAGCCGGCCGTCGGCGGAACGCCGATCAGCGACGCCGCGAACACCACGAGGAGCGCGGCCGCGAAGGGTGAACGCTGGGAAAGCCCATAGAGATCGGAGAAGCGGGTTCCTTCCTTGCCTTGGCTCGTCGAAAGCGACACCACGGCGAAAGTGCCTAGCGTCATGACGCTGTAGGCAATCAGAAACACCAGGGTTGCCCCGAGGGAGACCTTGTCCGGTGCCTTGAAGTGCGCGAGGAGCGCGACAACGAGGTAACCGGCATTGCCGATCGATGAGTACCCGAGAGTTCGCTTCACGTCACGCTGGACGCACGCGACGACGTTGCCCAAAATCATCGTCGCAATGGCGATACCAAAGAGCGCGGGCATCCAGAAGTCGCGCATCGACGCCAGTCCCTCGAGCACTCGGTAGAGTGCACCGATCGCGGCGACCTTGGAGCCCGCGGCCATGAAGGCGGTCACGTTGGTCGGGGCACCTTGGTACACGTCCGGGGTCCATTGGTGGAAGGGGACCAATGCGGCCTTGAAGCACAGGCCGATCAGGATAAGACCGCTGCCGAAAAGTAGCAGATTTCTCACCATCGGGTCGTCCGACGCCCACGCCTTGCCGATCTGCCCGAGGTCGAGACCGCCCGTACCGCCGTAGATGAACGCGATGCCGTAAAGCAGGAATCCGGTCGCGAACGCACCGAGCAGAAAGTACTTGATGGCCGATTCCTCGGAGCGAGCCTCGCGCCGGCTCATGCCCGCGAGGACGTACAGCGCAATCGACAAGATCTCAAGGCCGAGGAACAATATCAGCAGGTTTGTGGTGCTGACCATGATCATTCCTCCTGCCGTCGCCCACAAGGCAAGCTGATAGAACTCCGCGTAGGCGATCCCCTTCTCTCGGAGATACTGCTCACTGAACAAGAAGGAGATCGCGCAGATCCCGATGAGCAGGAGCTGCAGGATCAGGGTTACCCGATCCCGGACGATCATGTTCGCAAACGTCGCCCCGTCCGGCATCGAGAACTGCGATGCCACGAAGTATGCTGCCGCTCCCAGACCGAGCAGGGAGGTCCAGATGATCCCAGTGTTGCTCCGATTCTTTCGGAACATCTCGATGATCAGGGCCACGACCCCAGCCGTGATGACGATGACGATCGGCCAGAGCATGCTCCAGTCGATCGCTGGCGGGCGCGGGAATCCGTTCGGCGTCACAAACTGATTATGCGCGACATCAGCGCTCGGCATCGGCGCGGTGCGCCTGGGCCAAGGGCGAGAGTCGGAGTTCGGACGGCAAGAGCCCGAGGTATTCGCGCACGGACTCCCGCAGTGCTTGCGTTGAACCGAAGCCGCTGGCCGACGCGATGTCGTCGATGCCCGCTTCGCTGCTGCTCAAGTGACGCACCGCGATCTCGGTACGGCAACGGTCCACGAACTCGGGGAATCCGTATCCGATCGATGCTTTGAACGTGCGCGAGAGATGGAACGGGGAGTACCCGGCGAACGCCGCCGCTTCTTTCAGCGACCACGGAATCGTGGGGTCGACGCGCACCTTCTCGATGAGGCGCATCAGGGTCTCTGGCACTTCGAGCGGGAGCGTGGCGAGACAAAAGTCGGTGTCGGCCGAGTAAATCCGGGCGACCATCTCGTGGATCGAGGCATAGATGATCGGCTCGCTGAAATCGCTTGGTTCTCGGACCGCTTTGAGGAGTGCTCCCGCGACATCGCCCTCCCACGGACTCACGGGGACGAAGGCGACGGAGACGGCATTGCGCAGTTCCTTGGCATTCATCCGATCGACCCACTGGGAGAGCGCGGGTGTGTCGGCGTCGTTCCACGAGACGATGATCGAATCGTGGGTTCCGCGACCGATGTGAACCTGGAGCTGGATCGGCCCACGGAGATAGACGACGCTGAACGGGGCGACGATCCTCCACGGGTCGATTTCCGAAGCCCGGATCAGCTGAGCCCCCTGCCAATTCACGATGAGCGAGTGCACCCCAGGGCGGACCGTGACCTGACTTAGTGAGGAACGCTTTTTCGAGCCTTCCATCTGGTCGATCCGCAAGGTCCCATAGCTCGACAAATGACGGACGATGATCTCTCCATCGACCCGTCCTCCCATCAGAAACTCGATACCCGGCCGGGCCGTTGCTTGCACTTCACTCACGATCGTTGTGACCTCACTTCTCCTAGCCCCAGTATGCCCGAATCCGGGCAACAAGTTCGCGACGCAACGGTCTTGACCTGTCTACCGGGCGCACGATGCTCGATTTCGGGTACCCCACCAGAATGACGCAATCCATGACCGTTGCGGTGCTCGGTGCGACTGGCGCGGTCGGACAAGAATTTCTACGCTTGTTCGAGCGGCGGCAATTCCCAGTCGATGAGCTGAGATTGCTCGCTAGTCCTCGCTCTGCCGGTCACAAAATGCGGTTTCGGGATCGAGACGCCATCGTCGAGGCGGTCTCGCCCGAGTCGTTCGCCGGTGTTGACCTTGCCTTCTTCTCGGCGGGTGCGAGCCGAAGCCGGGAATACGCCCCGGCGGCGATCGCCGCCGGTGCGATCGTCATCGACAATTCGAGCGCATTCCGAATGGAGCCGGGTGTTCCGCTTGTCATCCCCGAGATCAACCTCGATGCGATCGGGCCAGCTGACCGCCTGATCGCGAATCCGAACTGCACGGCGATCATTCTCCTCATGGCGATCGCACCTTTGCGAACCCTGGGCACGATCGAACGGGTCATCGTCAGCACTTATCAGAGCGCGAGCGGCGGCGGAGCCGCAGTGATGCAGGAGCTCGAAGATCAGACTCGAGCGGTCCTCGACGGACGCGAACCTGAGCCCCGTCATCTGCCGCACCCCTACGCGTTCAACCTCTTCAGTCACAACACGCCGATCAACGCCGACGGCCTCAACGAAGAGGAAGCCAAGGTCATCGAAGAGAGTCGCAAGATTCTCGGCGAAACGAATCTGCGAATCAATGTCACATGCGTCCGCGTGCCGGTGCTGCGGGCTCACACGGAGTCGATCACCGTCGAGTTCTCGGGCGTCGCGCCATCGGAGGACGAAGTCCGCGACGTCTTTGGTCGGGCACCCGGCGTCATCCTCGTCGACGATCGCGCGGCCAACCACTTTCCGATGCCCCGCGAGGCCTCCGGACGCGCCGAGGTCCTCGTCGGACGGATTCGTCGCGACCCGTCGCACCCGAACGCCATTTGCCTCATGGCGAGCGGGGACCAACTGCTCAAGGGCGCAGCCCTCAATGCCGTCCAAATCGCCGAACGGCTGATGCAGGCCGGCCGTTTGGATCCTGTCGGCCTCGCTGGAGCGGGCTAGTCGGCACCGAACAATAGTCCTAACCAAGCGCCGTCATCACGCCGATGATTCCTCTTACGGAGGACGTGATGAACAGCCTATTCGGACAAGCGGAACGGACCGTCCTGGTTCCGGTCGGTATCGATTCAAGCGGTATCGACAGTCTTCGGGTGAACACAGTCATCCGAACTCGGCAGCTCGCGCCGACCCTCAAAGCCGGTCACGGTGCGATGGGTCGTGAACCGGAGGCGGGTTCGAAGGCTGCTGGGCCCGGTCGACCGGTCAACCGGCGGGGTCGTCGTCGTCCGTGAACAAGTCACCTCGTGTGGCGCCTTCGACAGGTGTTTGTGCCGGGGGACCATCCCACGAATATGGAACAAGAATTCATGGACGTGGTGATTGCCGGAGCCGCCGAAAAACGGCCCGGTCTCGTCGTGGAAGTCTGATTGGCGAACAGGAAGTCGTGATCAAGTTGCTGCGCTGCTGTGGGGATGTACGAGGAGTGAGCGGGCGACGATTCTGGGTGACGACAACGTGACGCTGATCCTCGATGTCAATGCGCTCGTCGCAGGTGGGACCATAAGTTCATGTCATTAGCGCCGAAACTCCTCCAATCCAAGCCCTACATCGAGAAGGCCCTTAAGGACCTTCCCACCCTGCCCGCCGTGGTCACTCGATTACTCGAAATGACCAGTAACGAGACCGTGACGACGGCCGAACTCGAGCAGTTGATCGGTGCCGACCAGGGCATCGCAACCAAACTGCTGCGGGTCGTGAACTCGTCCTATTTCGGCTTGCCGCGCCAGGTCTCGAGCATCGGCCAGGCGGTCGTGATTCTGGGATTCCAGCAGGTGCGGAACCTGGTGCTTAGCGTCGGTGCGATGAGCGTGTTCAGCGCTCGAACGCCGCGAGCCCGCGAAATGCAACGCTACTGCTGGGAACATGCGTTCGGAGCCGCCTCGTGTGCGCGGCTGATCGCGGAGTCGAAACGGCTCGATCCGAAGGACCAGGAGACCGTTTTCCTCGGGGGCTTGCTTCACGACGTCGGACGGCTCTTCCTGCTCTCCACGCTGACCACGATGTATTACCAGGTGCACGAGAAGGCCAAGAGTGGTGAGATCCCGCTCGCCCAACTCGAAGCGGAGACGTTCGGAATCGACCATGCCCAGCTCGGCATGCAGTTGGCAGTCGCCTGGAACTTCCCCGAGCAGCTCGCCTTGCTGATCGGGCGTCATGAAGGCCCGTTCGGGGGCGAAGCGGTGCCGATGCTGTACTGCGTTCATGCGGCGGATCGGGTCGCCAGCGCGGTGCTCTACAACCCGGAGGAGCCGCCGGCCAACAGCACCATCGATCCCGAAGTCCTCGCCTGGATGGGTTTCAACGAAGAGCGTCAAGTCTGGCTCCACGAGGAGACCGTGGTCAGCGTCGAAAAGGTCTCGGAGTTCATTGGACTCCTGTAGGAAAGTGCGATGAGTATCGGAAGCAACCTCGCCGGCATCTCGTTCTCCGGAATCGGCAGTGGCATCGACACCGAGTCGATCATCTCGCGCCTGATGCAGCTCGAGGCGCTTCCGATCCGACGCCTCCAGCAACAACAGGCCCAGATCACCCAGCAGCTAGGCGTGTTCGGGGCGTTCCGAGGGCGGGTCAGCGCACTCTCCTCGGCGGCAAACTCGCTCAACTCGGCGAGCGCGTACAACCCGAGCAAGGCGAGTTCGTCCGCTACCGACGTCGCCACCATCACCGCGTCGAGTGGCGCGGTGGCCGGTATCTACGATCTCAAGGTCTATCAGCTCGCCCAATCGGAGAAGGTCAGCTCGACGGCCCAATCTGGGGTCGGATCCGCGCTGAACATGACCGGGACCTTCAGCGTCAACGGCAAGTCGATTTCGGTCGTCGCCGGCGATACCCTGACGACGATCGCGCAAAAGGTCAACAGTGCGGGAGCCGGCATCACCGCGAGCATCATCGACGGGGGTACCGACCGGGGCTACCTCACCTTTGCCGCGAACGATCTCGGAGCCAAAAACGTGATCCGGATGTCCGATACCAGCGGAAGCGTTCTCGGCTCGTTGGGTCTTTCGAGCACGTCGCTGAGGACACCCATCTCGGGTGGTGCGGCGAGCTATGGGTTGTCTTCATCCACCGCGAAGTTCAAAGACGTCCTTAGTTTCGGGGACTTCACGCCGATGAACGTGACGATCAACGGCGCTCCCATCGCCGTCACCGCCGACGACACCCTGGAGACGCTCAAGACCAAGATCGATGGAGCCGGCCTCGATGTCACCGCCACCATCGTTACGGTGACTCAGAACGGCGAGCAGGTCAAGCGGCTCGAAGTGACCGGCGCGACGACGAACTTCGGCACCGAGGGTGACTTCTGGCTTCGTCTCGGTGTTCTCAAGCGCAGCAACGAACTGGTCGCGGCCCAGGACGCGAAGTTCCAAATCGACGGTGTCGCGATGTCTTCGTCGTCGAATACGGTGACCACCGTCATTCCGAACGTCACCGTGAATCTTCTCAAGGCGAATGGAACGACGCCCGAGCGCTCGACCCTCTCAATCTCGCGCGATACCGAGCAAACCAAGAAGACCATCAAGACGTTCGTGGAAGCCTACAACGCGATGGCCGACTTCCTCGAACAGAACAGCGGCTTCGACAAGGCCACGTTCGAAGCCGGCCCCCTCTTCGGCAATTCGATCGTCGACCAGGTCGAGTCGACGTTCGACGGTCTGCTGTTCGGCAACGTGGCCGGCGTCGGTGGCGCGTTCGCCAACCTCACCCAACTCGGGATCGGAGTCGACGAAAAGGGAAAGCTCACCGTCGATGACACCCTGCTCGACCAGGCCATCGCCGGCGACCCCGACAGTGTGGGAGCGCTGATGCGCTCCATCGGCACGACGACGTCGAATGACCTCGTCTTCGTGTCTGCGGACGCCAAGACCCTCGCCTCGCCTTTGGCAGGCTACGACGTGGTCATCACCCAGCTCGCCACTAAGGGTGTTTTCACGGCCTCGACCGAGCAGACGCTGAGCACCACCGGTGGGGAAGTCCTCACCTTCAGTGGTTCCCTGATCGGAAGCACGAGCTACCAACTGTCGATCGGTGCCGGGCTGAGCCAGAGTCAAGTCCGTGACCTGATCAACAACGACAGCAAGCTCAAAGACCTCGTGAGCGCCGAAATCGTCAGTGGCAAGCTCGAAGTCAAGAGCAAGCGGTTCGGCGTCAATGGCGGTTTCGACGTGGTGTCGAATCTCGACGCCGCGTCCAATAACTCAGGCATCGGCAAGGACGCGAACAAGGGTACGTACGTCGCAGGAGTCGATATCGCAGGGACGATCAACGGGGAAGCCGCGACCGGCAACGGCCAGTTCCTGACGGCCAAGAGTTCGGGCACGAACAAGAACGCCGACGGCCTCCAACTTCAATACACCGGCAACAGCCTCGGGTCTGTCGGGCAAGTCAAGTTCGTCAAGGGCGTTGCCGCCAAGGCGATCGAGAGCGCATCGATCTTCCTCGACACCGTCGGCGGCATCTTCACGGCGAACGATCAAGCTCTCCAGGCGCAGTTCGACGACCTCAGCGCGAACATCGACACGCTCCAGTTGAGGTTGGAGGCCAAGCAGCAGGAACTGAAGCAGAAGTTCGCGATCATGGACCGCACGATTTCGCAGCTCCAGGCCCAGCAGTCGCGTCTTGGGGCGATCCTGCGCAGCTAGAGCTTCAAGTCGACGATTCCGCTGACGCCGACTCCCTCGACCCGCTTAAGCCCGGCGGTGACGTCCTTTGACGACACCGGGACGAGCGCGCGAATGCGAATCTCCTTGCCGAAGAGGTCCATCTCCGGCTGAGCTACGGCTTCGACCAAGGCGACCTTGTCCTTCGGGCCGGTGACTTGGGCGGCACCGACCGCGCTGCTCTTGCCGATGCCGATGCTGAGAATCGGCACGACCTTGGTGGTCGCCACGGCCGTGTCCTTGTGCTTGGTCAACCCGTTGATCGCGGAGTTGATTTGGGGGCCGAACTGCTTCACCGCGGCACCCACTCCGAGCACTTTCAACACTTCCCGGACCTGACCGGAAGCGCCCATAGTCATCCCCAGCGCGAGCACTGCGATCATCGCAAATCCCATCGCCCAACGCACTCTCGATCCACTCATTCTTCACTCCTTTCGGGCCCGTTGCCCGTCTATGGATGCCGACGCAGAAACGGGCACAATGGTTGCATGCACTGGCACGGCGTTTTCCCCGCGATCACCACTCCGTTTCACGACGATCTCAGCGTCGATCATCAGTTTCTCGCCCACCACGTTCGGTGGCTGATCGAGCGGGGTAGCCGGGGCATCGTGCCGCTCGGTTCGCTCGGCGAGGGCAATACGCTTCGCTTCGTCGAGAAGGAGGCCATCCTCCAGACCTGCGTCGAGGCAGCCGGCGAGATCCCGGTCGTCGCCGGCGTCTCCGCGCTCTCAACCTACGAGGCGGTCGAACTTGCCCAGACCGCCGAGCGAGTGGGATGTCAAGGGCTGATGATCCTCCCGCCCTATGTCTACCGAGGCGACTGGCGCGAAAATCGGGAGCATTTCTTGGCCATCGGACGGGCGACCGGTCTCTCGTGCATGCTCTACAACAACCCGATCGCGTACGGGGTCGATGTGTCGCCGGAACAGATCGCCGAGCTCGCGTCACTTCTGCCGAACCTCGATGCGGTCAAGGAGTCGAGCACCGACGTTCGGCGCATCACCGCAATCCGAGCCTTGATCGGCGATCGCTTGAAGATCTTCGTCGGGGTCGATGACTTGATCGTCGAGGGTATCGCCGCCGGCGCGACGGGGTGGATCGCCGGTCTTGTGAACGCGATGCCCGAGGAATCGGTGCGGGTCTTCGACCTCGCCCTTGCCGGACGCCACGACGAAGCGGCTGCGCTCTACCGGTGGTTCCTACCGCTGCTCCGCCTCGACGTCGTGCCGAAGTTCGTGCAGTTGATCAAGCTGTGCCAGCAGGAGGCGGGCATCGGGCGTGAGACCGTCCGTCCGCCGCGGCTGGCGCTGGAAGGCCCGGAGCGTTCCTCCGCCCTCGCCGTGATCCATGACGGCCTCCGCACGCGCCCGAGTTCGTAGGTTTCCTCTCCCCTCCGGCGATGGCGCGGGAGGGGAGGGGTGATGCTCGACTAGTTGTCGCCGATCTGGCCGAAGAACTGGACCAGGATGTCGAAGTCGTCGGAGTCCGTGCCGTTGACGCCGTCGAAGTCGCCGCCAGGTCCCGGGCCGCCGAAGTTCGCCACGAGGATATCCAGGTCGTCCGAGTCGACGACGTTGTCGCCGTTGGCGTCCGCGTTTTTCAGAGCGAAGACCAGGCCGGAAACACCGATCGGATTCAGGTTCACATTCGTGATCCGCTGGCGAAGCCACGTCGGGCCTCGCATGGCCACGTCGTAGAGTCCGGTCAGGGGCACGTTCAGAGCGAAGCCCTTAGGGCCGCCGCCTCCGATCGCGATCGTCGTCGAGTACGCGAGCGTCGACGTACCCGGGTTGAAGAACTGGACGGTGACCGTCTTCGGCGCCGCCGGCGGAATGTACCCGCGAAGCTCGACCGTGCCGGTGACGCTTTGGAGGTTCGTGAGGTTGAGGCTCCACATCCCGCGACCGTAGGTCGCGGCCATGAGTTTGCCGGTGCCCGGGACCGTTTTGACGTCATTGACCTGGGTGTTGGGCAGGCCAAGCGGCGCCGTGGCGTTGTACCAGGTCCCGCCGAAGTCACCGCTGGCGAAGACCCCGACGTCGGTCGCCACGAACCAGATCGCAGCCGGGTTGGTGATATCTCGGGCAAGACTGTTGGCGGGGACATCGGGCAGCCCCGTGAGTCCGGTACCGCTTCGATTGCTCCAGACGCGAGTCCCGGCGGTCGTATCGGCGCAGCGATACACATGGCCGGTGCCGGTGCCGCTGACGGTCACGACGATGTCGTTCTTGTTCGACGGGTTGACGCTGATCGAGGTGATCGTGCGGGTGGGCAGGCCCGGAGAGCCGGTCGTGATCTGGGTCCACGTCGTTCCGCCGTTCGAGGTCATCCAGACTTGGCCGTCGGAGGCACCGGTGTAGATCCGCTGTCCGTCGCCGGGGGCAACGGCGATCGCCCTGAGGTTTCCGCTCCCTGAGAGCAGTTGCGAACCAAGCCGAGCGGTCCAGCCGGTCGCACTCGTCCATCGCCAGAGGTAATTGGTGCCGGCGTACAGGACCGACTGATTATTCGGGTCGAGGACGAACGGGGCGATGAACGCGACGCTATCCGTACCGACCGAGGGAGCGATGCCGGAAGAACTTACCCAGCTATTTGTGGTGCGGTACAGATACAGAAACTGGGCTTCGGCGTACTGAATCGCAGGATTGGTGGCGTCGATGGCGCAGAAGCCCCCATCACCGCCGCCGACGTTGTCCCAAGTCGCGAGGTTGCCGTTGGCGAACGGGGTCGCGTTGTCCTGGGTGCCCCCGAGCATGATGTTCGGGTTCGTCGGGTGGTGGGCGGAGCGATAGAACTGGGTCACGCCGAGATTGGCACTCAGATAGTTGTACGACCAGGTGTTCGTACCGGGCGCGTACGTGAAGCGGAAGATCCCGCCGTCGCCCCCGAAGAGCGCCTGATTCGGATTGGTGGGATGGATGGCGATACAGTGCTGGTCGTTGTGAAGGATCGAGGTGCCGACGTAGGTCGGGCCGCCGACCGATTGCCACGACGCGCCGCCATTGACGGACTGGACGACATCGATCAGCCCGACGTAGACGACGTCGTTGGCGCCGTTGGTCGAGGTATCCATGAAGAAGTCGTAGCTACCCTGCGACCAGTTGTAGTTCGCACCGAGCGACGAATTGCCGTTGATGAACCCGGCGGAGACGTCGCTCCACGTCGAGCCGAGATTGGTGCTCTTGTAGATCTTTCGGGCACTGGGGGCAAGCAGATAAACGGTGTTCGCGTTCACCTTCGAGGCGGCGATGCACATCCCACTTTGACTCCCGGTGACGGGGGACGTGATCGAGGTCCAGGTGGCGCCGCTATCCTGAGATCGAAAGACCTTCCCTCCGGCGCTGTCCCCTCCGATCGCATAGATCGTGCGGGGCGAACCCACGCCGACGGAAAGGTCGCTCCATGACGCGACCGTCGAGATGGCGACACTCCAGGTCGCGCCGCCGTCGGTCGAGCGAAAGACCTGACCGTTCCCGGCGACCCCTCTGCCTTGGGTCACGAGGACGATATTCGGGTTGGTCGGGTCGATGAGGATCTTGTTGATCGCCCGGGAGCCGAGTTGGGCTCGTCCCTGGTTGACCCACGTCGCGCCGCCGTCGGTGCTCTTCATGACACCCATGCAGTAGGGCCGGCTGCCGGGGTAGTCGCCGGTGCCGACGTAAAGAATGTTCGGATTGGTCGGATGGACCGCGATCGAGCTGGCGGCAGTGACCTCCCAACTGTCGCTGAGCGGCGACCAGGTAGCGCCGTTATCGGTGGTTTTCCAGACTCCGCCCTGGGCTCCGACGACGTAGAACGTGGTCGGCGTGATCGGGTCGTAGGCGACGCCGTTGATTCGCCCGTTGAGCGGGGGCAGCCCGTAGTAGATGCGGTAAGGGGTGTCGAGATTGCGCGGCCCCAGATACTGCCAGGTGCCGCTGACGCCCTGGGGTCCGGGTTCGGCGCCTTGCCAGGCCGACATCGAGTCTCGATGAGTACCGGCATCGTTCCACTTCTTCCAATCGGGCTTGGCGAAGGGGAAGGCGCGCTCCTCGACGAAGTAGAGGTAAGCCTCGAGGTAGTCGAGTCCAGGGTATTCGCGTGCGGTCCCTTCTTCTCTCGACTCTCCGATGCGCCGCGTCAATTCCTCGTAGGTCTCGTACTTGGCCTTGTAGCGCGCGATCTGGCGCTTCAGCACCGTGACCTCTTTGATATCGAGGAGGTTGGTCGCGAGCACAGGGGCCACGGCCGTCACGCTCGCGACGGACGCGTGCTTCTTGAGTTTCGCAACGGCTCGCTTGCCGCCAACGAGCTCGACACGGAAGAGGCCGTTTTTCTCGCGGCCGAGAACCCTCCCGCTTTTCCCGACGACCCGCGCGACCCGAGCTTGGGTCTCCTGAGCTCCTTTGAGATCGACGATGACATCGACGGTTTCGGCTTGGGACAACGCGACCAGTCCAAAGACGATTCCAAGTAACACCGAACGCATACACTTCCTCCGGCGGCACAGTTTGCCGCTACGAAGGAAGGACTGCAAGTTCGGTGCCGTTGGTTCGATCCGGTGCCGCGCAAAAGCGTCAGGAAAAGCTAGTTGTCGCCGACGAGGCCGAAGTTCTGGATCAGGATGTCGAAGTCATCGGAATCGACGCCGTTGACACCGTCGAAGTCGCCGAGTGGCCCCGATCCCCCAAAGCCGGCCGCGAGGATATCGAAGTCGTCCGAATCCACCCGGTTGTCGCCGTTGGCATCGCCGTTGAACAGAGAGTACACGAGACCGCCGGCTCCGAACGGCGTGATCAGCACGTTCGAGAGACGTTGACGAAGCCACGAGGGCCCGCGTGCGGCGACATCGTAGGTGCCCTCGAGATGGACCGAAACTGAGAACGGTTGGGGGCCGCCACCCACGACTTGGACCGGGACCGTTCCTGCCAGCGTGGTCGTTCCGGGCAGATAGAACTCCAGCGTGACCTCCTTGGCTACGTTGGTCGGGATGAATCCACGGAGCTCGATGGTTCCGGACAGCGGTACGAGGACGTTGACGGGGATTTTCCACATCCCTCGTCCGAACGTCGCCGCGATGAGTTCGTCACCGGCCAGGGCGAGGTCGTTGACTTGGGTGTTGGGCAGACCCAGCGGTGCTGTCGCGTTGTACCAGTGGAGGCCCGCATCACTCGTCACGAAGACTCCGACGTCGGTGGCCGCATACCATCTCGCGACTCCGTCGCCTCCGCGACTCCTTTCGAGGTCATTGACGGGGACGTCGGGCAAAGCGGTCGATCCCGAACCGCTCCGGTTCTCCCAGACCCGAACCGGCGCATGGATGTTATCGCAGTACCAGACGTGGCCGGTGCCGGTCCCGCTCACGCTGACCACGACCTTACCGGACGCATACCATGAGATTTCGGACACGGAGGTGATGGCCCGATTGGGGAGTCCCGGTGATCCGGTGTCGACCCGGGTCCAGGTCGGGCCGGGGGCGAGTGCCAGCCAGAGCTCGCCGTCGGACGAACCGGTGTACGTGTTCCAGAAAGGCCCGACCGTGAAAATCGTGAGGATCGACCCGTTCGACGAGAGCTTTTGACCTCCAACACGGGGCGTCCATCCGAGGACATCTGCGTAATGCCAGAGGTAGTTCGTACCCGCGAGCACGGTGGAGTAGCCTACTTCAATCGGGGCGATGAAGGAGACTTGGTCGCTGCCATAGGGGGGCGTGATGTTGGTTTGCGTGAGCCAGCTGTCCGTGGTTTGAAAGATGTTCAGGAACTGCGCAGTCGCGTACTGCCGGGTCGGGTCATCGCTCCTCACGCCGCAGAACCCTCCGTCCCCTCCTCCTACATTCGACCATGTCGCGAGGTTCGGGAGTGTCGTTCTTGGTGTGGCATTGTCCTGCGTTCCGCCCATGAGGATGTCGTAACCAGCGGGGATCTGTCCAGCCCGATAGAACTGCACGGCCCCGAGCGAGCTGTTGTGATGGGTGAAGCTCGCCACGAAGCCGGTCGGGTCGAGCTGAAGTCGGACGACACCGCCGTCGCCCCCGACGACAGCCTGATCCGCGAAACTAGGGTGAATGGCGATCGCGTGCTGATCGTTGTGGATTTTGGCCACGCCGGTGTAGGTGGGGCCCCCGATCGATACCCAGTTCAGTCCCCCGTTGGGCGACACGACGAGGTCGATCAGGCCCACGTAGATGAGGTCTTGCCCGTTGTGGACGGTGGTTTCGATGAAGAAGTCGTAGTATCCCTGTGACCAGTTGTAGGTGAAGCCGACGTTTGCGTCGCCTCCGGGAAATCCGAGGCTGATGTCCGACCAGGAGCTCCCGGCGTTCGTGCTCTTGAAGATCTTCTGAGCCGAAGGACAGAGTAAGTAGACGGTCGACCCATTCAGTTTGGAAGCCGCGATGGAGACGCCCTGCTGGTTGCCAGAGACGGGTGAGGGGAGCGACACCCAGCTTGCGCCGCCGTTCGAGGAGCGGAAGAGCCGGCAGCCACTGTTGTCACCCCCGGCGGCGTAGATGTAGCGGTTCGAGCCGGAGTACGGAACCCCGACCGAGAGGTCGCTCCACGAAGCGAACGTGCTGATGCTCACGTTCCAGGTGTTGCCCCCGTTGGTTGAGCGCCAGACCTGGCCGTTGCCGGCAGCGCCTCGCCCTTGCGTCGCGATCACGGTGTTGGGATTGTTGGGGTCGAGCAAGATCTTGTTGATGGCTCGGGCTCCCAGTTGGGTCCGGCCTTGGTTGACCCAGGTCACGCCACCGTCGGTGCTCTTCATGATCCCCATGCAGTACGGCCGACTTCCGGGGTAATCGCCGGTTCCGACGTAGACCGTGTTGGGATCCGTCGGGTGCACCGCGACCGCACTCGCGGCCATGACCTCCCATTGATCGCCAAGGGCTTGCCATGTGGCCCCGTCGTTGGTGGTCTTGAAGACTCCGCCTTGGGCGCCGGTTGCGTACCAGGTGCTCGGGGTGGTGGGGCTGATCGCGATCCCGTTGATCCGGCCACTCACGGGTCCAACGCCGAAGTAGGTTTGGTAAGGGACTCCGAGATTGTTGGGACCAAGGTAGGTCCAAGCCGGACCGAGCCCGGTCGGACCGGGTTGCCCGGCACCCCAGGTCGGCATACGGTCACGATGGATGCCCGCTTCGTTCCACTTCTTCCAATCGAGTTGGTCGAACGGATACGCCCGCTGCTCAAGATAGAAGAGGTAGGACTCCAGGTAGTCGAGCCCTGGGTACTCGTGCCGAGGTCCGCTTCCGAGCTCTTGGGGTTTTGCCCCCGGCGTCAACTCTTCGAACACCTCGTACTTGCGTTTGTAGCGCTCGATCTGTGTCTTCAGCACCGAGACTTTTCGGACTTCGAGCAGGTTTGTGGGGAGGACTGGGGCAACCGGCTTCACGCTGGCCACCGACCGGTGTTTCCGTAGGCTTTCGATGGACTGTGCGACATCGCCCGAGAGCTCGACTCGGAAGGCACCGCCCTCTTGGCCCATGACTCGTCCCATCTCGCCGAGCACCCGGGCCACCTGTGCGCGGGTCTCGTTCGCGCCTTTGAGGTCGACCAGCACGTCCACGCTCTTGGCGTGAGCGGCCACCGTCAGGCAAGCCAGGCATCCCAGAAGCATCGATCGCATTCCAACCCTCCGCGGCGCGATTTCGCCACCACACATAAAGTGATAGCACAATTTGTGTTCAGATCCAAGCACAATTTCGCGGTGAACGCCGAGAATGGACAGCGTCACGTCGACCAATCGATCCCACCGTGGCTCGCTGGCACACTCGACCGCAGCGGATTAGGTCAGAACCGAAGCTCGTGGAAGGCGAGCGCGTAGGTGGCTGCGTTCAGGTACCGCAGTTCGAACGCGGCGGGGTTCGGAACGGTGGACCAGGTCGTCGCGACGTCGGGCCCCTGGCTTGCCCAGCAATAGCCCGAAAAGCCCCCGAATGAGGGCACGAGCGCCTGGTAACTCCCAACCCCGGGAAACACGGAGCCGAACGCGTTCCGAATCGCTTCGAGCGAATACGGACAGAACACGAGGTTGTCGGCTTGGCTCACGAGAAATCCGTCCGAGCTGAGGAGTCGCCGGCAGTCCTGATAGAAGCCCTCGGTGAACAGCATTTCGCTCAGGCCCCCTTCTTCGTCCTCGTACACGTCGGTGCAATCGACGACGATCAGGTCGTAGGGCTCCCGATCCGCCTGGACGAACGCGAAAGCGTCGCCGATATGCAGATCGACCCGGGGGTCGCCGAACGCGCCGTTCGAGAGGTTGGGCAAGTGCGTACGACACGCATCGATGACGCCGACATCGATCTCGACGATGTCGACGTGCTCGATCGAAGCATGCCGACAGATCTCTCTCAGAACACCCCCATCGCCGCCCCCGACGACAAGGGCGCGTCGTGGCCTCGGGACGTTGAGGAGCGGAATCTGGACGAGGGCCTCGTGGTAGGCCCGTTCGTCGAACTCGGTGAGCTGGATATGGCCATCGAGCAGAAGCATCCGGCCGAAGACCTCGGTATCGAGGATCGTGATCTGTTGGAACTCGGTCTGCGACTCGTGGATAACCGCACGGACGCCGACTCGAGTCGAGAGCTTGTCGCTTCGAATCGGGTACTCGAAAAACGGTTCTGCCACCGCTTACTTCTTGTTCTTGTGCTCGCGAATGAAGGCCGGCACGTCGATATCCTCGTCGATCACCTTCGCGGGATCCGGCGGCGTTTCGCGGCGCTGAGCGGCGGCGCGATCCCAAATCTCCTTCGGCGACACACGCTGGTAGCTCGCAGCTTCCTGCTGGCTCGGAGTCGGGCCCACGGCCGGGGTTGTCTCCTTGATCGGCGTTGCCGTCGACGCGGTCGTCGTCGTGGTTGCGCCGGAAGCTGGAGCGGTCGGCGTGGGTGGCGTCTCCCGGACGGGAGCCTGGGTCACGGCCTTCGCCGGCTCGAAAATCGGTTCGCCGAAGATCGCGGACGCCGCCGTCTGACCCTCGAGCGAATCGGGGTTGAAGCCTGTCGCGAGAACGGTGATCCGAACCGCCCGATCCATCTCGGGGTCCACGACGAGTCCGAAGAAGATGTTCGCCTCTTCCGAGTCGCACAGGCTCTGGATGTACTCCAGGGCCTCGGTCGCTTCGGTGAGGGTGAGGTCCTCGTTCGACGTGATGTTGACGAGGAGTCCGCGCGCGCCGTGAATCGTCTGTTCGAGGAGCGGGCTGCTGATCGCGGATTGGGCTGCCTGAAGCGCGCGCTGATCACCGACGCCGTAGCCGATCCCCATCAGGGCGGGGCCGGCGTTCGCCATGACGGCGCGGACATCGGCGAAGTCGACGTTGATCTGGCCAGGGATTGTGATGATGTCACTGATGCCCTGTACGCCTTGACGCAGGACGTCGTCGGCGACGCGGAAAGCGTCGGTGAGCGTCGTCCGCTTCTCGACGACCGCCATCAACTTGTCGTTCGGAATCGTGATCATGGTGTCGACGCGGCCGATGAGCGCACTGACTCCGTTTTCGGCGAGTTTTCGGCGCTTGGGACCCTCGAACGCGAACGGCCTTGTCACGACGGCGATGGTCAGCGCCCCGATCTCCCGGGCGAGGTCCGCCACGACCGGGGCCGCGCCAGTACCGGTGCCACCGCCCATTCCAGCGGTGATAAAGACCATATCTGATCCTTCAAGGGCTTTACGGATCTCGTTCTTGCTCTCCTCGGCGGCGGCTTTTCCGACTTCGGGATCACCGCCGGCTCCGAGCCCGCGAGTCAGGTTGCCGCCGAGCGGCACTTTCCGGGGTGCGTTGCTGCGGTCGAGCACTTGGACGTCGGTGTTCATCGCAATGAACTCGACCCCCTTGATGCCGGCTTCGATCATTCGATTGACCGCGTTGGATCCTCCCCCCCCGACTCCGATGACCTTGATGACTGCGCCAGTACCGGTACTCAATTCGTTTACCCTCATCGTTTTGTTCAAGCTTTGCCGCTGAAGAGCGTTCTGATCCGTTCCTTCCAACTTCCACTCGTAACGGCAGGAGCAATCTCCTCGTCGTCGTCCTGCAGCGCGTATCTCGCCAGGCCGGCGGCCGTCGCCATCGTCGGCGGGGAGGCGACGTCGGCGAAGGCCCCGCCCACGAGTGGGCGCAGTTGCCGCGACTTCATCGGCCCGAAGACACTGTCGAAAAGGGTGGTCGTCGCCGGCAGAAGACTCGTTCCCCCGGTGATGAGCACGCCTTCGTTCAAGGCTTCGTCGTAGCCGCCCTCGACGATGAGGCGTTGCGCGATCGTCGCGATCTCGCGCATGCGGCTCTCGATGATCTCGGAGAGTACCTTACGTTGAAGCGGACGAGCCGAGGTTTGACCGACTTGGAGCACATCCACGCTTTCGTCGTCATCGATTCCGGCGGCCCACGCCGTCCCCGCCTCGAGTTTCAGTCGCTCCGCCTCTTCGAACGTCGTTTTGAGCAACTTTTGGAGGTCACTCGTGATCAAATTGCCACCCACGGGGTAGCTCACGCTGTAGGCGATCGCCCCATCGAGGAACACGGCCATGTCGGTGACGCCCGCGCCGATGTCGAGGACACAACAGCCGCCTTCGACATTGGCTTGGCTCGCGACGGCGAGCCCAGATGCCACGGGTGAGGCGACCATCTGCCCGACTTTGTAGCCTGCGCTCGCCACCGCTTCCTCCACGTGACGGACATGCTCCGCGAGGCCGGTGACGATGTGGGTCATCACTTCGAGGTTGTCGCCATGCATGCCGATCGGCCGGTGGATCCCCCGCTGCCCGTCGATCCGGAATTCGCGTGGAATCGCCTGGACGATTTCGCGGCCGGCCGGCGGCATCGTTTGGCGGCTGTGCTTGATCACTTGCAGCACGTCCTCCCGACCGATCGGCCGCGTGCGCGGGAAGATCGGAACGAGACCCTGGCCGATCTGCGTTTCAAGGTGGGAGCCGCTGATGCTGACAACGAGCTCGTCGGGCTCCGTGCCCGTCATCTGGGCCGTCTTCCGCACGGCGGCGTCGATCGCGCTCGCGGTCTCGCCAACGTCGACGATCACGCCCCGATAGAGCCCCTGACATGCGATCGAGGCGCCTCCTCGGACGTCGAGGCGTCCCTCCTCGCGTCCCCCAACTGCCAGACAAGCCACCTTGCTCGTCCCGAGATCCAGTGCAAAAACCGTCCGTTCCTTCATGTTGCCTTGACCCCCTGCTGGGACTGCTGCTGGGCCTGTTGCGCCTGCTCACGCCGCTTTTGGCGAGCATCTTGCCACTTTGTCAGGAGGAACCTTCTTATAAGACTCAGGTTCGTGAAGATTCGACTCCCGAAAATGAGTGCACACACCAAAAACAGGTTGATGCCGATCTTATCGCCCAGCCATGCGAGGAAGAAGGCGATGACGATGTTCGAAATGAAGCCTGTGATAAAGATATCGGCGTGAAACTTGGACTCAAGGTTACTTCGGAGTCCCCCGCAGATGGTGTCGATGCCGGCCAAGCTCGCGACCGCGATGTATGTCGCCCATTCCCGACTCATGGGGACGTTCATGACCAAGGTTCCGAGCAGAATGCCAACCAGCAAAGCCAGGAAGGGGATCAGGATCACTTCGCGTCCTTACCCTTGCTCTTGGCTTCCTCGGGCAGCTTGGCCCATCGGCGAGTTTGGGGTCCCGAGTAGGCGGGCAGCTTCATCAGTTTGGCCGGTTCGACCGAAGCCATGGCGTCGTCCACCTGACGGAGCTCTTCCAGCGCGTTGCCGCGCATGTTCATGGCCCCAAGGAGGGTCTTTGGGTCGCCGATCGCTTCGATCGTGATCGGCGGGGCAACGGGTTGGTCGTTGACGTGGATGACGGTGCCGACACATCGGATGCTGGTGCGGGACACGACCCGATTGCCGTTGATCGCGATCGCTTCGGCACCGGCGTTCCACAGTTCGTTCACCGTCCTGAGCACGTCGTAATCGTGGATGATCTCGGCTTCCGGGTCCATGTTATGGAGCGAGGGAGCGTCGATCTTCGCTCGCGGACGGTCGCGGAGGGTCACGAGAATGCCAGGTCCGACGACTTCGGTCAAGCCCGCCATCACGTTCGTGTCTTGGAGGTTCGCGTTGAGAAGTTCCGTCTCTTTGTTTCCTTGAGACATGGCGTTCTCAAGGTCGGTCTTCTTCTTCTGGAGGTCCTCGACCGTCTGCTGAAGGCTGCGGACGCGTTGCTGGAGCTTCTCGTTCTCGGCGGCGACGCCGGCCGTACCGGTGCCGGCAAGAAGGCGCTGTCGCTGGTCGGGGTCAAGCGCCGAAAAGCGGTCTTCTCGCCGCTGTTCGGTGATCCAAGCCATCGCGATCAGGACGCCGAGGACCGCCATCATCGCGCTCAGCGAGAGGACGATGCCGGTATTGGACGAACGAAGAGCAAACGGATTCATCGGTTTAGGGGACCGGGAGCGGCACGACCACGGGGTTCTCCGGCGCCGTCAAATCGATCTGCCGAACCCTCGACGGCAAGTCAGGACGGCTGCCCAAAATCTCGGTGAGCTTCTTCAGCTTCGAGTCGAGCGCGTCAGAGGAGCCCAGGATGATCCGGCCCTTGCGATCCACCCGTAAGGATATCACTCCGGTCGGCCCAACCTCTACAATCCATGCCGATTTGGGAAAGGTTTCTCGTAAATCCCGGCAGAGTTCGGCGATCGGGGCCGCTTCCCATGCCCCGACGAGCGTCCCGTTGAGGGTGAGGGCGGAGTCGGGCAAGACGACCGTCGGTACCGTGCCGGCTGTCGAGCCGCGGTAGATGGCGCCGTCGGGCGCGAGGAGGAGGCCTGATTGGGCGATCCGAGCCACGGCGCGACGGCCTTCGATCCGGAGTACGGCGCGGCCAAACAGGTTCTGGCTGTAGCTGGCGCGGTCGACGCCATCGCCGGCTTGGATCTCGGTTTCGATCACCTTGCCGCGCACCTGACTCCAAGGGACGTTCGAGACCGACTCGAACGTACGCCGGATTCTGCCCTCATCGAAGCCGGAGGCCCCGACGACCCGAACGCTGGTCAGGGCCGTGAGGCGGCTGAAAAACAGCCCTGTCGCCACGTTCAGGATCACTGCCCCCCAGAGAATCGGCACCCACGGGATCGGGCTCCGCCTCGCGCGCTTCTTGCGAGCCGTCAAGGCTTGCCCTGCCTTTTTGATCGGACTAGGGCATCGTCGACCATCCATGCGCACAAGTCATCGAACCCGATTCCAGCCGTCTGCGCGCTCCGGGGCAGAAGCGAGGTCAGCGTCATGCCAGGAAGCGTGTTGACCTCGAGAACCACGCAACGTCCCTCGCGCACCATCATGTCCGTCCGAGTCGCCCCCGAACACCCGAGAGCGCGATGGGCTCGGAGCGCGAACTCGGCGGCTTCTTGCGCGGTCGCTTCGGACAGCCGTGCAGGACAGATTTCGATGGTTGCCCCAGGCTCGTACTTGGCGGCGAAGTCGTAACGGCCCTCCGGGGGCACGATCTCCACGGCGGGGAGGGCACGATCGCCGAGCACGGGTACCGAGATCTCCATCCCCTCGATCCGCTCTTCGACGAGAGCGACTGAGTCGTAGCGAAGGGCGAACTCGACGGCCGGAACAAGTTCGTCGACGTGATCGACGAAGGTCAGCCCGATCGTCGAACCTTGGGCGTTCGGCTTCACAACGAGCCGGGGTCGGAGCAAGGTCTCAGTGCCCCTCTTTTCGGCGAGCAATCGGGCCATGGTCTCCGCCTCTTCGGTCGACGTCACTCGAACGCCGCGCGCTACCGGAAGTCCGGACGCGGTCAGGACCTGCTTGGCAAGGGCCTTGTCCATCGCGGTAGCACTGGCTTGCAGCGACGAACCCGTGTAGGGGATCGCGAGCAACTCGAAGAGGCCTTGGATCGCGCCATCCTCCGCGTGGGTGCCGTGGACCCCGAAGAACGCGATATCGGGACGATTCGGGCCGGTGAACAGACTCAGATCGCCGGTGGTGAGGAGGCGGTCGGTGACATCGACACGGACCACGGCGTACCCCTTGCGCTCGAGCGCATCAGCAACCTGACGCCCGGTCAAGAGCGAGACCTCACGTTCCGCGCTGTCCCCCCCATAGACGACTGCGACGCGAGTGGGTCCAGAGCGGTCCATTTCGGCGATGAAGGCAGGCGCGAATTCACCGATCGTTCCCGCGCCCATCCCCGCGATCACATCACCTTTCATGGCAATTGCATGAACATATCGTGGAAGAAGGTGCCGGGTCGGAACGTAGTCGTGGGGCACATTCAGTTGCTCGGCGATCCGTGAGGAACTGACGCCGGGAAGGGGCGCTTCGCGAGCCGGATAAATGTCGGTGAGAACGACGTGATCGGCACCATCGAGGGCGGACGCAAACTCACTCAAAAACTGGGCCGTCCGCGAGTAGAGGTGCGGCTGGTAGACCACGACCAGGCGTCGATCCGGATAGCGCTCACGCAGCGCCTGGATACTTGCGGCGATCTCGGTCGGGTGGTGGGCGTAGTCGTCGATCACGGTGAGGTCGCCCTCTCGCATGACCTGAAGTCGGCGGCTGGCGCCGCCGAAGCTGGAAATCCCGCCCCACGCGCGCTCTCCCTGGGCCCCGGCCGCGTCGCAGGCCGCAAGCGCGCCCTGCGCGTTCAAAAGGCTGTGTCGTCCAGGGATCGCGATCGTGCGCCGTGCGCCATCGTCGAGCCCGTAGGACCGCTTCTGGCCGGGGAATCGGCGCGCGATCTCAGAGGCACCGGCGTCCTCCCCCGCATAAATGAGAGTGCCGTCGCTGGGAAGCGTCATGACGAACCGCTCGACACTCTCGCGGAGGCCCTCCCAACTGCCATGAAAGTCCAAGTGATCAGGCTCAAGATTGGTCAGAACGATGATTTCGGGGCGGAGATCATGAAAGCTATCGTAAGCTTCACATGCTTCGACGACGGCCCATTCGCCGGTCCCCTCGACGATGGCCCCACCGAAGTCGGGGACCTCGGCCCCGATCACTACGACGGGATCGAGCCCTGCGGCACGGAGACCGGCGGCGGTCATGCCCGACGTCGTCGTTTTCCCGTGGGTCCCCGTTACCGCGATCGTCCGGTGGTTTCGGAGAATCCAACCGAGGACTTGAGAGCGACGGAAGAGAGGGCATCCGAGGTGACGCGCACGCGCCACCTCGGGGCTGGACTCGAGGTCGATGGCATCGCTCAAGACCAGGGCCATGCCGGGCTCGATTCCACTCCCCGTATGGCCGATATGAACGGGAATCCCATGGGTTCGGAGGGCGTCGACGCCTTCGCCTTCGCTCGCGTCGTTGCCCACGACCTGGTAACCCCTTGTCGCGAGCATCCGAGCGATGCCGCTCATCCCGGCCCCGCCGATTCCGACGAGAAAGAACTCGCGGTAGCCTTCGAGAGCGGTGGTGGGTGCGAAAGCGGTGGCGATCTCGGACTTGGTTCGCATGCTGATTCGTTGAGGATGGCAGGCTCGGGGATAGCGTCGCCAGGGAGTTCAACACAAGCGGCCCCCGGATTGCTCCGGGGGCCGCTCCTTGCTCAGGCGAAGCTCGTGGTTAGAACTTGACGCTGAGCTGGGTGCTCAACAGACCGCCTCGGTAGCGCTCGGCGAACCGGTTGCTGACGAGGTCGAGGTTCTTGATGTCGCTGGTCTGGTACATGATGCTCCAACGGGTGTTGTTGCCCATGTTGTAGCCGAGACCGAACGTGAACCATCGCTGGGTGATGTCCGGCACGTTGATGAGGTCGCTGTCGAGGACCACATCTTCGTAGCTGGCCATGAGGCTCCAGCTCTGATTGAGCTTGTAATCGAGTCGACCGATGAAGCTATTCAGCCGGTCATCCTCGTTCAGCAGCGCACCCGCATCGGTGTCGGCACCCTTGTAGAAGTGGCCTTCCGCCGAGATGGTGAACTCGGGGGTCACATTGAAGTGAGCCTTGGCCCAGAAGCCCTCGATGTTCGTCGGGTTCCAGAACACGCCCATGTGGCCCCAGTCTCCCGGAGCGCCGAAGTTCTTCTTCACCTGTCGGTAACCGACTTCGCCACCGAAGTTGGCCTGGTTGTAGCTCAACTGCGCCCAGAAGGCGTCGTTGTCGCTGGTCAGGACCTTGCTGGTGTTGTAGGTGTAGTCGCTCTTGGCATAGCCGGCACCGATTCCGAAGTTGCTGAACTTCAGGTTGATGTCGCCGCCGTAGACGTTGCTTCGGTTCCAAAGCTGGTTAGCGTTGTCCACGAAGAACGTGCTGGGGTTGTTGGTGTCGAGCCAGATGTAGGCCAGGTTCACCGCACCCATGTCGCTGATCGGGAAGTTCAAGCGAACGCCGAAGCTCTGATCGATGTTGATCTTGTTGCCGGCGAAGTCGTCCTCGAATCGAGCGACACCGCTCGTGAGCGGGTTGATCTCGACGCCGTTGACGGACTCGCGCTCGCTGGTCCGGCCGCCCCACAGGTGGAGGTTAGCCTGACCGAACTTGAACTTCAGGAGACCACCATCGAAATAGTAGTTCCCGTTGTCCCAGCGATCGTTATCGAAGTACGGCGTGTAGTCCGGGCGCTGCAGGAGGTACGAACCGACCTGATAGCCGAGGCGGCCGACGTCCGCCGTGAAGGCGAGTCCGGCCATGCTCGTGTCGACCGAGATCGACGCGTCCTGGATGTACACATCAGCCGCGCTCTCGCGGAATCCGCGGTTGAGCTGGAGCTGGCTCTGGTTGCCCAGAGCGGTGGTGGCGACGAAGCCATCGCGAACGCCGCTGAGCATGTTGCCCACGACGACGGTGGCGCGCCACTTGGGACCCTCATCGTTCGTGCCCTTGAAGGTGAACGCCGCCTCATGGAGGACGGTGAGGTCTCGGGTCATGCCCACGACGGCATCGGAGTAGGCGCCACGGCCCGCACCGGTGATCCGGCCGGTCGTGGTCATACCGTACTCGTCATCGTTGCCGTGGCCGGCAAGCGCGAGGAAGTTGAGGTCGCCGCTGATGTCGACAGCCGGCTTTCGCTTCTCGAGCTTGGTGACTCGATCGGCGAGATCGGCGAGGTCCTTCTTCAGAGCCTCCACGTCGACGCCGAGGGAAGCGAGTTCCTTCTCGAACTTCTCGGCGAGCTTCTTGAGGTTGTCGATGTCGTCCTTCCAAGCCTGCATGCCATCGACGGTCGCCTTCAGCGCCGCGAGCTGATCGCGGAGCTCCTTGACTTCGCCGGGCAGACCCATCAGGCCGTTGACCTTGTCGTCAAGAGCCTTCAGTTGGTCGCTCATGCCGCTCATCATGCTCATCAGCTTCTGATAAGCAGCGTTGATGGCGACGGCCATCTCGTAGCGGCTGGCAGGTCGGGCACCACGGAACATGCCGTCCGGATAACCCACGAGGATGCCCTCGCGCTTCATGTTCTCCAGAGCCTGGTATGCCCAGTGATTGTCCGGAACATCGGGGAAGTTGTCCTGGGCCATGGCCGGAACGACCATCGCGGCGCCGAGGACGGCGGTCAACGCATATCGTAGCGTTCGCTTCATATCCGCTCAGTTCTCCTTGAGTATTCTCCGACTGCGGATGAGCGAGCCTCGCTTCGTACGAACCGTACTCTCACAACTTTCCTTGAGTTTCCTATGAGAACCAGTCCGGCCTTGGCCTGGCCACGCATCCTGCGATTCGGGAGCGCAGAGGGTCACTCCACGCCATACTTGATTATGCCCCGATCTCGCTAAAATTGCAAGGTCGCGGGCTTCACTCTTGGGACTTTCGTCGCAACGCGTCGTTTCGGTCGATTTTGCGGGCCCGGCCCCTGGTTCTGGTCCCCTGGTAAAACGGGGCATGAACGTCAAATTGCTGCAGCGCCTCACCGAAGCCGCCGGGGTACCCGGCCAGGAGGACGAGATCCGTGAAATCGTCCGCGACGAACTCAAGGGAATCTGCGAGATCCGATCCGACGCCCTCGGAAACCTGATCTGCCTCAAAAAGGGCTCGGGCAAGGGCAAGAAGGGTGAGGCGCGCAAGCTGATGCTCGCCGCGCACATGGACGAAATCGGCTTCGTCGTCAAGTTCATCGACGACAAAGGCTTCCTTCGGATCGCCCCCCTCGGCGGTTGGGATCCGCGACAGATGGCGAGCCAGCGTGTCTTCGTGCATACCGAGGAGGGACCCTTGAACGGAGTCCTCATCCTCGGCACCAAGCCGAAGCACCTGTTGACGCCCGACGAGGCCGCGAAGGCACCAACGATCGACAACTTCTTTGTCGACTGCGGGCTGGGAGGCGACGAGGCCAAGAAGCGGGTCCGCCTCGGTGACATGGTCACGATGAACCGGACGTTCCAGCGAATGGGCAAGCTCATGACGTGCAAGGCGATGGACGATCGCGTCGCCGTCTATGTGATGATCGAAGCCCTCAAGGCCGCGAAGAGCCACGCGGTCGATGTCTACGCCGTCGCGACGGTTCAAGAGGAGATCGGTCTACGCGGCGCGGCCGCGAGCGGTTGGGCGGTTCAGCCCGACGTGGTCGTTGCGATCGACATCACCCTGGCCAACGACTACCCCGGCATCCCCGAGCAGGACATGATCACCCGACTCGGCGAGGGCGCGGCGATCAAGTTTCTCGACTCAAGCCTGATCTGCAGCCCAAAAGTCGTGGCCCACTTCCGTGCACTTGCCGAAAAGCACAAGATCAAGCACCAAATCGAGATTCTCACGATGGGCGGAACGGACGCCGGGGCGATCCAGCGCCTCCACGGCGGAATCCCCGCCTTCACGCTCTCGATCCCGACCCGCTACGTCCACACCGTCAACGAAACCGTCCACGAAGAGGACGTGGACGCGTGTGTGAAGCTCCTTGCCAAGTACATCGAGGATTGCCACGCCGGAGACTACCAGTACCGCTAGAACGAGCCGACGGGTGCGGCCGAGCAACCCCTAAGATTTCCTGGCTCCCTGGCCCTCGCGCAATGGTCCCATTGGCTCAGTTACAGGAAAAGCGGAAGTTGCCCCTATAATGGACCCATGAAGAAGCCCGAGGAGATCGGTGCCACCTTACGGTGTGCCCGAAAGGCCGCCGGGCTTTCGGTCGCCCGGACAAGTGTCCTTGTGGGGCTGTCCCCGGCCACCGTGAAGCGTTGGGAACGGGGTGAGGGGCTGCCCTCGGCCCGCGACCTTGGCGTCTACCTCGACCGCCTCGGAGCCCCCGCGGACTCTCCGGTGCGGGAGATTGCTCGCGTCTCGATCGATGACCTGAGCCGAAACGGGGGCGAGCGTCCGGTGCTGCGGTTCCTGCGCGCGGCGCGCCGGCGCAAAGGTATCACGCTTCCCGAACTCAGCGCCGCGACCGGCGTCAGTGCCGCCTCCCTCCATCGCTACGAAACCGGCGAGCGGGTGCCGGAATCTCTGGTCCGCCGGACGATCGGTCGTGCGTTGGGCTGCAACGACGCCGAGCTGGAGATGCTCGATCGCTGCCTCGATGAGCCCGGCTTTCGCTATGACCCTACCGACGCCATCCACAACCGCTTTTTCATCGCCCACGGGCCTGCCGCGGTGTTGCCATTTGCCCGAGCCGATGCGCTCCTTCGTGGGCAGGTGGTCAGCCCCGCGTTTCTGGCCGACATGCTCCAGGGCCTTATCATCATGGGCGATCACGGAGCGCTTCTCGAGCTTTGGACCCTGATCAAGCCGACGGCCGAAAAGCTGGATTGGCCGGACATGACCCGGGCCCTGGTCTCGGGCTATCTCAGCCTGGCACGGGTCGGCTCAGAAACCATGCACCAAGCCCGCGAACGCACGCTCCGGCGCTACCGCGAATACGAGTCGATTCCTCCCGGGCCGCGGAAGCTCAACGTCGGACTCATTCTCTCGCGGATCGCGGTCGCCGCGAACATGAGCGAGGAAGCCGCTCAATGGGTCTCCCAGTATCAGTGTGAGTCCGGCCTCTTTGGCGACGGCGAAGGATACGACGTCATCACCGGGATCCACCTCAGGGCGCTGATGGCGGACTTCGCCCCCTCGATCGAGCATTTCTCGGTCCTCCAGTCGCTTCGGAGCAGTACCCAGGGCATCCTCATGGCGTACAACGCCGACATCGCCATGCTCAGCGTCGCTCACAAGCTTGGGAATGAAGAGGAGGTACGGCGACTCATCGACCAGTGTCGCAATACCGAATCGATGTACGGAATCGGCTCACCGCTGCGGAACCGCATCGCACAGGATTGGGCTCGCCAGAGGTAACGTCCGTTTCGCGATGAAACGGTGGATGGGGTTCGGTCTCGTGTTGTTGATCGCGGCGTCGGTGGAGGGCCAGGACGCGACGCCCAAACCAGACCCAAAGATCGAAGAGTACGAGAAAGCGACCAAGAACTTGCCGAAAACGGAAGGCGCATTCACGTTTTACACGCGCAAGAAGGACATCCTTCTCGAACTGCCCGAGGATCGCGTTGGAAGGCTCTTCCTCTTTCAGGCCACGCTTCATACCGGGGCAAGTGAAGGAGCCCAAGCCGGCGACCCGGTCAACATGGCTTCGATCGACGCCCTCCGGTTCGATCGTGACGACGACCAACTCATCCTGGTCAAGCCGAACCTCAAGACGCGCGGTGTCACCGGCGATCCATTGAACGCCGCGAACGATCGCAGTGCGCCCGAGGCCTTCCTCGGCAACTACCGCATCGAACAAACCCACCCTGAGAAAGGGCTCCTCCTGGTGAACGTCACCGGCTTGTTCCAAGGAGAGGTGATCCGGCTCGGCGAGACTTTGAATTCCGGCGTGCCGGGGCAGTTCTCGTTCGATCGCGAAAAGAGTCGCATCGATCGCGTCAAGAGCTTTCCCGAGAACTCGGTGGTCCGGATGCTGCTGCACTTCCAGGGTTCGGGTTCCGCGTCGAACATGGGCATCCTCGAACTCCTGGGCCTCGCGCCGAAGAACTCCCTCGCGGACCCTCGGAGCCTGCCGATCAAGGTCACCTACAACCTGTGGTATCGCAAGGACAACGGCTATCGCCCTCGTGCCGCCGATCCTCGGGTGGGGTACTTCACGGAGGACTTCGTGGACCTCGCGAAGTTCTGGCAGGACGATCGGACGACGCGTTGGATCACTCGATTCGACCTCCGCAAGAAGAACCCGGGAGCCGAGCTTTCGGAACCGGTCAAGCCGATCGTGTGGACGCTCGACAACTCGATCCCCGATCGGTATCGACCTGCGTTCCGGCGAGGCATCCTGTTTTGGAACAAGGCGTTCGAGAGGCTCGGCTTCAAGGATGCGATCCAGGTGCGGGATCAGCCCGACGATCCCGACTACGACCACGCGGACGGGCGTTTCAACGTCATCCGGCTGACGATGACGCCCGACTCGGGCTACGCCGTCGCGCAGGCCCGAAACGACCCTTTTACCGGCGAGATTCTCAACGCGGCGATCACCTTCGACGCGAACATGGTTCGGGCCGCGTGGCAGGAGTATCGGGACATCGTAACGACCGGTCCGAAAGCCCACCAAGACGCAATGGGGCTCTTCGTGCGCCGTCCCGAAGTCGATGGCTTCGCCGAACTTCGCGCGCTCTGGGATCCGGCCGAGGCGCGGCGACATCGACGAGCCGTTGCCTTCGGTACTCAGGGCTGGCGGGTCGACACGTGCCGTCACGCCGAAGAGAAGGCGGCGCGCGCCGCCTACGCGTGGGACGCTCTGTTGGCCGCGCCGACTGTGGGGATCTCTCGCGACGAGTACATCGACCAGTACATCGCCGACGTCGTCTCGCACGAGGTCGGCCACTGCCTGGGTTTGCGGCATAACTTCTCGGCCTCCACGAACCTCACGACGGCGGAACTCGCCAACGACGCGATCGTCGCGCGGGAGGGGATTTCGGCAAGCGTGATGGACTACACACCCGTCAATTTCCAGTCCGTCCTCAAGGGCCGGGGCTGGTTCTACGCGCCCGGGCTTGGCGCCTACGACGTCCATGCGATCGAGTACGGTTATGGCGATCCGGGAGCCGACGAGCAGGCGACGCTGGCTCAGATCGCCTCCCAAATCAACCGCCCCGGTTTGGCGTTCATGACGGATGAGGATGCGGACGGCGTCGACCCCACGGTGGCGCGCTTCGACTGCGCCCGGGATAACATCCGTTATTCCTTGAAGACGATCGCGGCCGGGACACGCATGCGGGACTGGGCTGTCGCCCACCTCCCGAGGCGGGGCGAAAGCTATTCCAAGCGAAACGCCCTGATCTTGAGGTCGTTGACGCGGCTCTTCCGGGAAGGGGCGGCGATCGCTCGGTGGGTCGGCGGCGTCCAAGGGAATCGCAACTTTCGAGGCGACGCCGACGAGAAGCCGACCCTTCGACCGGCCGATGCCGCGATCCAGCGCGAGGCGGTCGCGGTCGTCGCACGCGAGTGCCTCTCCCTGAAGGCGGTGCCGTTGCCGGACGCGGTGCTCGTGACGATGAGCGGCGACTACGTCACCGGGCAAGGTAGCGGCTACACGGCACCGCTCCGCGAGCTGATCACTGCGCCCCAGCAAATGCTCGCGGCCACACTTTTGAGCGCAGTCAAGCTGGAGGCGATCGTCGAGAACGAAGTCAAGACCCCCCGTGGTCGCGATCGTTATACGATCACCGAGCACTTCCGGACGATCCTCGGTGCGATCTTCGAGGAGATCGGCAAGGACGGTTCGATCGCAGGGACGCGTCGGGATTTGCAGCGGTTCGTCGTCAACGGACTCATGGCGCAGGCCGGAGCCCCGGGCGGCGGCGTTCCGGAGGACGTGCGGCTACTCGCCACCGATCACCTCCGACGACTCGGCGCGCGCATGAAGCCGGGGAAGGGCGCCGATGCGCTCACCATCGCCCATCTGAGGGACCTCAAAGCCACCATCGAACGGTTCCTCAACCGTAAGGTGTCGGTCACGCGGTAGGCATGAAGGCGATCCGACAAAAGACAAAGGTGCGGGCAAAGCACCGGAGCGGGCGCTCGAACGTCCGTCCGATCCACTTGGCGTTTCTGCTCCAAGACTGGGAGGACGCCTATAACGTCGGAGGCATGTTCCGCGTCGCCGACGGGTGCGGATCCAGAGAGTTGATCTTTTCGGGTCGGACGCCGAGCCCGCCACACCCCCAGATTGGGGTCACCTCGCTCGGGCAGCATCGCCGCATCCCGTTCCGCAGTTTCGAATCGAACGAAGCGGCTGCGATCGCCCTCAAGGCCGAGGGCTACGCGCTCGTGGCGATCGAGATTGCCCCTGAGGCGGTTCACTATGCCGAATTCGACTACCCCGAAAAGGTCTGCCTCGTGCTCGGCAATGAAGAGAAGGGCATCTACGGGTCGGTGATGGCCCACTGTGACGCCTGCGTCTACATCCCGATGCTTGGCAAGGGACGCTCCCTCAACGTTCACGTCTCGGCGGCGGTCGTCGCGTTCCGCGCGGTGTTCCCCGGTTCGCAGGGGTAGCCTTGTTCGATGGCGTACGCACATCGGATCAAGCCGGGCACGAAGGTTTCTCTCGCCGATTTCGACCCCGATGCGGACGGAGGTCTCGACAAGGAGGCGGGTACACGGCGTGCGGATGAACTCGGCCAGGAGTTCGGAGAACTGGAAGACTTGCTCTTCGAGGCCGGCACTCACAGCCTCCTGATCGTGCTCCAGGGGATCGATACCAGCGGCAAGGACGGCACGATCCGGCATCTCTTGGGCTATGCCAACGTTCAGAGTTGTCGGGTGAATTCGTTCAAAGTGCCGACTCCGGAAGAGCTCGCCCATGACTTTCTCTGGCGCGTTCACGCGAAGGCTCCGGGCCGTGGGGAGATCGCGATCTTCAACCGCTCCCACTACGAGGATGTGCTCGTGGTGCGGGTGCATGAGCTTGTTCCCGAGCCCGTCTGGTCGAAGCGGTACGCACACATCGACGCGTGGGAGCGGCTGCTCGTCGACTCGAACACGATCATCCTGAAGTTCATGCTCCTGATCGACAAGGACGAGCAGGAGCGACGCCTGCTCGACCGGGAGAAGGAAGTCCAGAAGGCCTGGAAGCTCTCGGTCGGCGACTGGAAGGAGCGGGAGTTCTGGGACCGCTACCTCGAGGCTTACGAGGCGGCCCTGACGCACTGCACAACCGAAGACGCACCGTGGTACGTGGTGCCGGCCAACAAAAAGTGGTTTCGGAACCTCGCCGTCACCGAGGCGGTCGTGGAGCGGCTCCGGCCGTATCGCAGCGGCTGGCTCGAGCGTCTCGAAGCGGTCGGGGCGAAGGCGAAGGCGGAGTTGGAGGCGTATCGGGCCGGATGAAGGCGCGGGTTCTTCCGATCCTCCAACGCTATCAGGGCCTGGCCGGGATGGCACTCTTGCTCGCGGTCGCGGCGTTGTGGGTGCCGACGTTCTATTCGGGCGACAACCTGCGGAACGTCCTGAACCAGCTGGCGATTCCGGGCGTTCTCGCGATCGGGATGACGTTCGTGATTTTGACCGGTGGGATCGATCTCTCGGTTGGCGCCCATCTCGCGCTCCTCAATTGTGTGATTGCGACCTGGGGCAAAGCAGGGACGGGGCTCGCTCCGACCGCCCTCATGGCGTGTGCCCTCGGCACCGGGATCGGCGCGCTCATCGGGCTGATCATCGGATGGACGAAACTGCCGCCCTTCGTGGTGACCCTCGCCGCGATGGTCAGCCTGCGGGGCGCGGCCTTCGTCTACACGAAGAACGCGAACGTGTCGGGTATCGGCGACTTTCTTGCGCCGCTGGAAGGTCGCTGGCTTGGCTTGCCGATGCCAGGTTGGGTCCTCATCGTGGTCGCGGTGATCGCGGGGCTCGTCCTGAGTAAGACGATCTTGGGTCGGCGGATCTACGCCGTGGGAGGAGGCGGCCGCGCGGCCCACTATTCCGGTGTCCCCGTCGCTCGGACGCAGGTCGCCGCGTACGCGATCAACGGTCTCTGCGTGGCCGTCGCCGCGATCTTGCTCACGGCGCGGACCGCGAACGGCCAACCGGGGGCGGCGACGAGCTACGAGCTCGACGCGATCGCGGCGGTCGTCGTCGGGGGAGCCTCCCTTCTTGGCGGCTACGGGAACGTGGCCGGCTCGGTGCTGGGGGCGCTGTTCATCCTCTGCACGGACACGCTCTTGAATCTGCGCGGCATCGACGACAAAGTCGGGCTGGGGCTGAAGGGCGTAATCCTTCTCCTCGCCGTGTACGTCCAAAATCTGGGTCGTTTGCGTGATGGGGCATAATGCTTTCGAGGCGTCTGGATCGTCTCGACCTAGAAGAGCACGAAGGACAAGGATGGTTATGAAGAGGTTGTTGCGTTACGGACACGTTCTGGTCGCGGCGAGTGCCGTTGCCATGGGAGCTTTGATCGGATGCGGCGGTGGAACCGAGCCGGGCGGCATCACGCTGAATCGTGCCCAGTTCCTGGGGACGTGGCGCGAGAGCATGATCGGAACCGCAAACGTGGCCAGCTCCGGCTGCCCCGGCACGATCCTCTTCGGAGACAACCTGAGTGCCAGTTGCGGCGGCTCCGTCGTGTTCCGCAGCGATCTGACCTACTCTTTCTTCCGCGCCGCGACCGGCCAAGAGACGCAGGTCGAGAACGGCACCTGGGATCTGGTCCGCAACGAGCTCTCGATGCGGAACGATGTGACGGGTGAGATCACGAAACTATACATGCTGATGGCCGAAGACGGCAACAGCGTGATCGGCTCCCGCATGATCGGGAGATTCAAGGTCGATTGGACCTGGGTCCGGACGCCTTAGGTTCCCGTTCTTCGAAGAGAAGCCGGCCCCTCCGCGCATCGGGCGGAGGGGCCGGCGTCGCGATAGGCTCCCCTTCGGCATGGTCTCCCGGGAGAGATCGGATGGCGGGAGACCCGGGGGTGGGTTCCAGCGTGGGACCCCCCACACGCCCTCCTGATTTCGCAGGACCCCTGCAAAACCGACCAGGTTTTGCCGATGGGACGAGTAGAGTCATGACACACGCGATCGAATGTCGAGACCTCGTCGTCCGCTACCGTCAGAAGAACGGGCAGTTCGTCGAGGCAGTCAAGGGCCTCACCTTCAGCGTCGAGCCGGGTGAAGTCGTCGGGTTTTTGGGGCCGAACGGCGCGGGAAAGAGCTCGACCCTGAAGGCCCTGATGGGATTTGTCGAGCCACTGGCGGGCGAGTGCTCCGTCTTTGGGCTCGCAGCGGGCAGCGTCGAGGCGAAGCAGCGCGTCGGCTATCTGCCGGAGGTCGCCCTCTACTACCCCTTCCTCACGCCATTCGAGACGCTCTCGCTCTATGGCGAGCTTCAGGGTCTTCGGGGGCCGACTCTGAAGAAGGAGGTCTCGTCGCTGCTCGACCTTATCGGGCTCGGGCACGTCATGCACAAGCAGAATCGGACGTTCTCGAAGGGCATGCTCCAGCGAGTCGGGATTGCGCAGAGCCTCCTTGGCTCGCCCGACCTGCTGATCCTGGACGAGGTCACCAGCGGCCTCGATCCGGTCGGACGCAAAGAGCTGCGCAACCTTCTCAAGGAACGGCAGACGGCGGGGGCAACGCTGTTCTTCTCAAGTCACGAGCTGGCCGAGGTCGAGATGTTGTGCAACCGGATGCTGCTGATCCACAAGGGCCAGTTGATCGAAGAGCGGCGGATCGACGCGCTCATGGAGGAGCTGCGGCAGTACACCTTAACCTACAGCGGCAACGCCTCGATGGTCGGTCTGACCGATCATCTCGAGGCAATCCGACCGGGCGTGGTCCGAGCCGCGTTCGAGAACAAGGAGCGCCTGCTCGAGGCGGTGGCCCGGGTCCAGGCAGGGTCGGGGACGATCCTCGATCTCGTCGCGCGGGAGGGCTCGCTCGAAGACTATTTCGTCGACACCATCGCGAGGGCAGCATGAACCCATTTCGCAACCGAACCAGAGAACCTAAGCCGTTTCGCAAGGCCTGTCTCACGTGCCTTGCCGCGACCTTCTCGACGTTGCGTCCGCGCCGCTCGGCGCTGGCGATCCTTGTCTCGCCGTTGTGGGCTCGGAGGGGACGATGAAGTTCGGGGTGTGGAAGGCGCTCGCACGCGGCGTCGTGCTCGAATCCGTGCGTCGCAAGGACCTTTGGGTCGTTGCGATCCTCGGATTCCTGATCATGGCCGGGGCGGGAATGCTCGGCTTTTTTGGACTCAAGGGCTTGGAGACCTTCGCGAAGGACCTCGCGGCCTCGGTCTTGGGCATGTTTTCGACCGTGATGGCGGTCCTCGTCGGAAGTCGGGTGATGCCCGAGGAGATCAAGAATCGAACGCTGTATCCGCTCCTCGCCCGTCCGATCACGCGATTCGATCTTCTCTTCGGTAAGTTCATCGGGGCCACGTGGGTCACGTGGATCGCTTTCCTGCTTTTGGCGGGCTTGACCTCCCTCGCGCTAGCGATGTTCCAGGTCCCCTTCGAGGCGGTGATGGGCCAATACTTGATCGCGAAGATGCTCGGTCTCTCGGTGATCGTCGCGGTCAGCATGACCCTGTCGGTCTTCATGACCGCGTCGGCGGCGGCGACGATGAGCTTCGTGCTCGCCTTCGGATCGTCGATGATCATCCGGGCCCTTGTGATGGCCTACGAGTCGTCGTCGCCTGCATTCCAGGTGGTGTTCAAGTTCCTGAACGCGATCCTTCCCCAATACGGACTGTTCGACCTCGGGAGTCGGGCCGCGAACGGCTGGGGCCCCGTCCAGGCCTGGGTGCTCGGCGCGCTCGCCGCGTATGCGTTGGTGTACAGCTCGGCAATGCTCTCCATCGGCTGGCTCAAATTCCGGAAGCAGGCGATATGAACATCAAGCCGCTCTTCCTGACCACGGTAAGTTCGAGCGCGCTCGTGATCGGCGGGTGGATGGTGGGCGACCTTGGGGGGACGATCGCGCCGCCTGGAAGCCCCCCCGGTCTCGATGCCCACGAGACGCATGGGTCGACATCCCTGCTCGGGCAGTTCCGTACCAGCTTCTCGTCGTGGCTGTGGGTTCGGACCGACCTGTACCTTCACCATGGGGTCGAGATGCGTGGCTTGACCGAGCAGGAACTGACGCGCGGCAAGACCGGGGTCGGCTCCAGCGACAACCAGGACAATGCCCTTCATGACGACGATGCCCATGTGGCCGTCATTCCGAGCGCCGAGCATGACTTTCGCGGGATCTTCGGCGATCTGGAGCGGGCGACGAGCTCATGGAAAGACATGCGCGGGCACGACCACGCGGACCCGATTTCGGCTTTGCCCCTTTTCCGCTTGATGACCTGGGCCGACCCTCAGTTCATTCCGGGATGGACGACCGCGTCGAACGTCATCGCGAGGGACCGGTCGAACGAGGCCTTGGAGAAGGCACTCCGCCTCCTCCGGGAGGGCTTGACCCACAATCCGAACAGCATCGCCCTCCATCAGGAGATCGGACAACTGCTCGCCGCGCGACGCCGGGATTTCGCTCGGGCGATCGAGCATCTTGAGGCTGCTCGTCGTCTCGCGGTCGAGAGGCGCGAGCTCGATGAGGACGACCTCGACGCGCTTCGCGACGTCTACCGCTGGCTGGGGATGCTGTACCGCGACACCGGGCGGGAGGAGGCGCGCAAGGCGGTGCTCGCCGAGGGGGTCCAGGTGTTTCCTGACGACGCGGTGATCGCCCGCCTCTTGAATCCGCCGAAGCCGGTGGCGATCAGTCGCGAGGAGTTCGAGGCGAAGGCGCGCCCTGCAGACACGACGGACGATCACGATCACGACCACGATCATGGGCACGACCACGATCACGACCACGATCACGACCACGACCATAACCACGACCACGATCACGGGCACACGCACGGAGACCAGCACCACGATCATTGATCGGGGTGCCGGGCCACTGCGTTCAGGCCCAGGCGCCCGGGGGTATTCTCCCCCCTCGGTATGGCAGAAGTCGACATCAACATGACGGCCCGGCGCGAGCAGGTCGATGAACCGTGGCTCTGGCGTCTCGGCCAGGAGTTCGATGTGAAGGTGAACGTCATCAAGGCGAGCATCGACACCGACTTCGGCTGGGTGCAGGTCCGGCTGGAGGGACCGATCGAGGAGATTCAGCGCGCGACGGCCTGGCTGATGACGACCGGACTGCACGTGGAGGCCCTTCAGCGCGCCGTCGGTGCATGAGCCTGTTCGAACCTTACGTTCCCGACGATTTCGACGAGTTCTGGGACGCGCTCGGCGCGGAGGCGGAGCGTGCCCCGCTCGACTTCTACCGCTCAACCGGCCGTGACTTCGACCTCCCCGGGTTTGTCGTCCAGAGGCTGAGCTTTCGGGGGGTCAAGGGCGAGTCGCTCCATGGCTGGATCGCAGTGCCTGACGGGTTGCGTCACGTTCCCGGCTTCCTTTGGATCCCGCCCTACGGGCGTGAGTCGCTCCTCCCGAACGCCTATGGCACTCGGGCCGGGTTCGCGAGCCTCAGTTTCAACCTCCACGGACACGACGCGTTCCATCAGGAGAAGTACACACCGTCGCGGGGCTACTTCGCCGAAGGGGCCGGAAGTCCGGAGACGTGGATTTTCCGCACGATGATTCAGAACGTGCTGATCGCGGTGCGGGTGCTCGAGGCGCAGCTCGATGTGGACGAAGACCGGCTCGGCGCGATGGGGCTGAGTCAAGGAGGCGGCCTTGCGATCTGGGCGGGAGCCGCGAGCGCGCGAATCAAGGCGGTCGTGTCGGACCTGCCGTTCCTCGGGCCGATGCGCTACAACCTGGACCGGAACGCCTATCGGTACCCACTGAAGGAGCTCGTCGACTTCATGGAGCGCGAACCTCTGGGGCGCGAGAAGCTGTTCCATACCCTGAGCTACTTCGACACGGTGAACGTCGCGACGCGGTGTACGAAGCCGACGCTGGTCTCCTTCGGTGAACGAGACCCTTCCTGTCGGCCCGAGGCCGTGGAGGCGATTTTCGCGAGCCTGCCGGGTGTCAAGGAACTGGCGGTGTATCCGGGTGGTCATGACTGGGACCCGGGGATGGTGGAACGCAACCGAGCCTGGCTCGATCGACACATGCCGTAGGTTCGCGGAACCCCCAGGTAACGTTGCCGGTTCTTGCCTCTGGGTCAGGTTCACGGTCGTTAATTTTCGATCAAAGGCGGGCCCGAAGTTGCAAATCGGCACGAGGTTGGCTATAATGGCTTCCGTAGATTCGAGCGCCGGTTCGGTTATGAAAGGTGGGATAACCCGGTACCTCGCTACATTCAATCCTGATTGGAGGGGAAACCTGAATGAGATCTCTTCGATATGTGGCTTTCACGGTTGCCGGCCTTACGATTGTCGGCGCCGCCCAAGCTCAACTAGTGTGGTGCTTCAAGTTCGGTCCTGGCAACAGCCGAGCCGCTTACGCCGATGGCGTCAATGTTAACGACGGGCAAAACGTCCTTGTCGATCACACCGATGTGGTCAGCCAGGGCGTGGCTGCCGGTCAGACTCACACGCTGAACCTTTCGGTGTGGATTCAGAACACGGGTACCACTGCCGTCTCGACGACGAACGGCGTGACCGCGAACACCCTCGTCGGCATCGACAGCTCCGACGGTTCCGGTGTTGGCCGCACCCAGAAGGTGCTCCCGGTGGGTGCCGTGGGTAACTTCGCTGGTGACCCGACGGGTGCGACCTACGGTGCGTGGGGCTACCATCCCACGATCCAGGGTCCTGCCGGTAACGTGGCCTGGGCCGCTGGTGCCAACGGCACCGCAACTGCGGCTAGCAGCCGAGCCTGGGGCTACTTTGTTTCGTTGAACAACACGGTCAATTTTTCGATCGCCCCTGGTGCCGAAATCCGACTGTTCAACTTCACGATCAAGAACAACACCCTCGGCAACGGTGGCGCGACCCTCGCCAACCCGCAGATGATTTCGATCTTCGACGCGGGTACGGGATCGTCCAACACGACGCTGTTCCGCCAGAACAGCACCTCGACCAACTACCGACCGGGTGGCAACACCGCCAACTCCACGGGTAACAACAACGCCCGCGGTAGCTATCGAGCCTTCAACGTCGTTCCCGAGCCGGGTACGATGCTGGCTCTCGCCGCCGGCCTTGGCGCGCTCATGGCTCGCCGCCGCCGCAGCAAGTAAGCTATCTTCGGATAGTTGACAGATGTGACCACCTCCTCGGGGGTGGTCACTTTTTCTTCTCAATTCTTGTGCATTCAACTTTTTGAATGGAGGGGAAACCTGAATGAGATCACTTCGATACCTCGCAATCATCGCTGGCCTCAGCGGGGCCGCCGCAACGCATGCCCAGCTCGAGTGGTTCATCACCCTGGGTCCGGGGAACGTGCAGAACGGGATTGGCCAGACGGTTGGTACCGACTATTCGCAACGCCTCAACGGCACCAACGTGCTCATCGACCATCAGAGCACCATCAGCCAAGGCCCAGACGGCGTGTCGGGCACTCACCTGAAGAACTTCTCCGTCTGGATCAAGAACACGGGTACCGTCGCGGTTTCGACGGCCGGGGCGGTGGCGGCGAACACACTCGTGGGCATCGACAGTTCGAATGGGTCGGGCATGGGACGCACCTTCAAGCTCCTCTACGTGGGTGGGCAGGGGCGCTTCGCCGACAGTCCGAATGGGTTCGGTGTTTGGGCTCCTCACCCCACCATCTGTGGCCCGACGTTTTCATGGGTCTCCCAAGGCCCCGGCCAGAATGGCGCCGCAACCAATGCCTCCACGCGACCGTGGGGCTATTACCCGACCATGTTCAACACGGTCGGGTGTTTACGATCAACCCAGGTGAAGAGGTGCGGCTGTTCAACTTCACGGTCCGGAACAACACGCTTGGGAACGGCGGGGCGACCGCAGCCAACCCGCAGCTCGTGTCGATCTTCGACGCCGGGACGGGTAATTCCAACACGTCCTACTTGCGCCAGTCGAGCATGACGACCCACTACCGACCGGGTGGCAATACGCCGAACTCCACGACGAACAACAACGCTCGCGGTAGCTACGGTGGCTTCAACGTCGTTCCCGAGCCGGGTACGATGCTGGCTCTCGCCGCCGGCCTTGGCGCGCTCATGGCTCGCCGCCGCCGCAGCAAGTAAGCTATCCTCGGATAGTCTACAGATGTGACCACCTCCTCGGGGGTGGTCACTTTTTTGTGTCGAAAGGGCCGTCACGGTTTCGTCACACGCGATGACGGATCCTGTGTTTCAAGCAGCTTGAGCTGCAGTAGAAACCTGAAGGAGGACAGTCTCTCATGCATTCCATCCGCAACCTCACCCTTGCCCTCGCCTTTGCCGGCCTGACGCTCTCGGTTCGCGCCCAAACCCAACTGGAGTGGTTCATCACGCTCGGTCCGGGCAACTCGGGCAACTCGGCCGGCACCGGCTATGCCGATCGGCTGAACGGCCAGAACGTCGTCATCGATCAAACGAGCACCGTCAGCCAGGGCCCGACCGGCGTCGGCGCCACACACGTGATGAACTTCTCAGTGTGGATTCGGAACAACGGCACGACTGCCGTAAGCACGGTCGGCACCACGACGTCGAACACTTTGGTCGGAATCGACCGCTCGGATGGCTTTGGAATGGGCCGGACCCAGTGCCTGTTGCCTGTCGGTGCCACGGGTCCCATCTCCGGCGGCACAGGCCTCTACGGCGCCTGGGGCTACAACGCCACCATCGCAGGAGTCGGCCAGGTGGCCTGGTCCGCGGGCGCCGGCTTGAGTTCAAGCGCCCTTCGTCCGTGGGGCTACGATGTGTCGCTGAACAACACGGTGAGCTTCTCGATCGCCGCCGGGGCCGATGTGCGCCTGTTCAACTTCACGATCAAGAACAACACGTTGGGCAATGGCGGGGCCACCGCAGCAGATCCGTGCCCGATCTGCATCTGGGATGCGGGCACCGGTAGCAGCGACACGACCCTGTTCCGCCAATCGAGCACCACGACCAACTATCGGCCGGGTGGCAACACGAGCAGCTCCACGGGCAACAACAACGCCCAGGGCTCATATGCGTGTTTCAACGTGGTTCCGGAGCCCGGGACCATGTTGGCGCTCGCTGCCGGTCTCGGGGGCCTGCTAGCGCGGCGTCGACGGCGTTAGGGCTACGGGACCGCCGAGCCGAAGTCGGCACCCCGCCTGCGCGCATCGGCGGCTTTGTCGGGCTGTCCGGTCGCGTCATAAGCCGTGGCGAGCAGGGTCGCCACGGCCACGGCCTCTTCCATCTTGCCCCGCGCGTCCGCCCGGGACTCGTTCGCAAAGGTCACGCTTGGGTCGATCTCGGTGACGCGGAGGATGCGGGGAACGGTGACGTTGCGATACTCGGTGTAGCCGGCCAAGGCCGGTTCGAGGAGCTCGATGCGCGCACCGGGTTCGGACGTCATTTCCGCGAGAACGCGGCGGGCGAAGTAGGTCTCGGTCGGGATGAGTTCAGGCAAGGCTCGCACCTTGAATGCCGGACTGCTCTCGACCGCGATGGCCCTCTGAGCGGCCTCCCGCGCCAGTTCCGGTTGCTGGGTCTGGAGGTAGATCTCGATCCGGCCCCGGTGAGCGGGGAGGTTGTTCGGGTCGTTGCGCAGAACGGCGTTGAGGCTCTCGATCGCCTCGGCGGTTTGTTCGAGGTCCAACTGAACCTTCGCCAGGGAGCGGAAGTGGACGTTCGCGGGTGCGAGCTCGGCGGCCCGTTTGAGGGCGGCTGCACGCTTTTCCGGGGTCCGGTTTCCCATCGTGTACATCGCCCAGAGGTACTGGGTGTCGCCGTCCCAGCCGGCAAGGTCGTGGAGACTCTCGAGCCCGGGCTGGAGTGCCTCGAATCGGCGGACCGCGATGTCACCTCGGACTTGAGCCTTCAGGACGCCGACGATGGCGAAGTAGAGGAGCCCGACGGTCAGGAGCCCGCAGCACACCAGGACCGACCCCTGCCGAATGCGGCGGGGCACGAACTCGGGTCCGGTCCCGTCGACCGCGAGCTGGAGTCCAACCCCGAGCAAAGAAAAGAACAAGACTCCTATTCCAAAGTAGTATAAATCGCTATCGATGAAGCTGTGGGCGGCCGAGGCGACGATCGCCGAGACCACACCGGCGCGCAGGAGGTTACGATCCGTCGGCATCGTCCGCGCGCCCCGGAGGCACTCGAACAGCCAGAACACGCCGATGGCGAGGATCAGGAGCGGCGCGAGCAGGCTCGCTTCGACGGCGAGCTGGAGGTAGGACTGGTGTGCGAGTTGGGTTGAGTTCACCAGGCCCGGCTTGGTCGAAACGTACCGGAAGGTGCCGACGCCTGAGCCCTTGGGGTTGGATTGCACGAGCTTGACCGCCGACTCCCACAGAAGCTTGCGGAAACCGGCGCTCTGCTCTTGAGTCTCCGAGGCCGCGCCGAGGCGCTGAAGGGCGGTGACGGAGGAATCGGGGGCTGTTTTCAGGGAAGGGAGCGCGGCGGCGAACGCGACCGCAAGAACGAGGGGGACACCGATGGCCAGGGCTCGTTTGACGCCGCCCCACGCCAGGACGAGGGCCACGAGAACCGCAAGCGCGATCGCCAGAGCCAGGTAACCACCCTTCGATTGGGTGAGGACGAGGGCGAAGAGCATCATCGCGGTGGCGAGGCCGGCCCCGATCTGGGCCTTGCGCTCGGACTCGGTGATCATCAATGCGAGTCCGATGGGGATGAGCAGGATGAGCATCCCCGCGAGGGCGTTCGGGTTGACCCACCCGCCAAAGATACGCCAGCTCGGATCCGGTTGGGTGAAGTACTCGAGGACGCCCTTGATGCCGACGAACCCGCCACCGGCGGTCATCGCCCACAGGATCAACCGCGGCCCTCGGACGCGCCCCCCAACGGCCACGGTCGCGAAGAAGGCGGCACCGTAAACAAGCCAGGTGACCCAAGCTTGCGTGCTGGCAAACTTGAAGTGGGAGACGAGGATCGAGGATCCCAGCAGGCCGAGAAGCAGGAGGAGGGCGCAGGCGATCCGGACCGACGGGGTCGGAATGACCCGACGCTGCCAAACCACGATCCCGAGCGGAACGACGAAAAGGAGGCCGAGGATGGCTTGGGTGAGCGCGACCGCATCGCTGCTGTCGAGGGCGGCGCGGACGATGGCCCCGAATCCGCCGGTGATCGCTTGTCGGCCCAGTTCGTGTTGGCCGCCGAGTACCGGAAGGAGAAAGCACGCGACCAGCAGGAGCGCGAACGGCGCGCCGAGCCGCCTCATCGGTGGAAAATCCCCCTCCTGAGGGCATCGACGCGATTCTTGGCGAGGAACAAGCTCGCTCGGGTCGCGAGGGCGAAGGCGGCACCGGCAACGGCAAGCGGACGAAGCGGCCAGAACACTTGCTTCACCTGGTGCTTGACGTAGAACCGGAGCATGGATCGGTGAAAACGAACAATCATGCGGTCGGCGGCTTGGTCGGTGCTGCGACCGATCGCGTGGGTGATGACGGCTTGGGGGACGTACATGACTTTGAAGCCGTGATCCCAGGCCCGTCGGCAGAGATCGACATCTTCACAGTACATGAAGTAGGCGGGGTCGAGGACCCCCACGGTGTCGATGACTTCCTTTCGGATGAACATCGCGGCTCCGGAAACCCAGTCCACTTCGCGCATCTGGTCGTGGGGCCAATCCTGCATCAGGTACTCGCGAGTGTAGCGGTTCTTCGGGAACAGGCGTCCCACGAACGTGTTTCGAAACAGTGCGGCGATGGGATTGGGGAAGCGTCGGCACGAGTACTGCAGCGATCCGTCCGGATTGAGAAGTTTCGGCCCGACGATGCCTGCCTCGGGGTGTGCCGTCATGAAGGCGATGAGCGTTCGGATCGCGCCGGGATGCACGATGGTGTCGGAGTTGAGTAGGGCGACGTCGCGGCCGCGCCGAGAACGAATGGCCAGGTTGTGCCCACCCGTGAAACCCAGGTTCGTCGATTGGGCGAGGAGGGTGAATTCGGGGAAGTCGTTCCTAACCATGTCGGCGGAGCCGTCGGCGGAAGCGTTGTCTACGACGATGACCTCGAACCTGCCCTCGCCCCGGGCCTCACGCAGACTCTCGAGGCACGCGCGGAGGTCGTCCCGGGTGTTCCAGGAGCAGATCGTCACGCTAAGGTCGAAATCCGCCATGGTATCCCCGGGCTCGGACGAAGGCGAGCCCATAGACAAGGAGCGCAAGCCAAGGTGCGACCAACCACCGATAGAGTGGGCCACGGTGCTTGCCAAAGAATCGGAGGAGGCTCCGGTGCGATTCCCAGATCATCGCGGGCCGCACTTGCTTGGTGCCCTCCCCCCCGTGATGGAGGATTCGGACCTTCGGCGAGTACCAGATCTCCCATCCGGCGTCTGCGAGGCGGTACAGAAGATCGACCTCGTTGAAGAAGATCGGGAATCGCTCGTCGAACGGTCGGCCCGGGTCGCCGAGCTCTCCGAGGGCGGTCCGGCGGAAGAGCAGGAACGTCCCCATCGGCTGGGGGGCGGATTGCTCGGTCTCATAGTCGAAACCGGTGAGGCGGTAAGCGTCCCAGATCGAGCCTGGATGGCGGCGGCCGAGCCCAGTGAGGTCGCCGAGAATCCCGAGCAACGTCGGGAAGCCACGCACGGAGGACTGGGTCTTTCCGTCGGTGCCGATTTGGCGTGCCCCGAGGGCGGCGCAACGGGGATGGCCGGCCATGAAGCCGATTGCGGCATCGAAGGTGTCGTCGAAGGCTTCGGTGTCCGGGTTGAGGGTGAGGAGCAAGTCACCCTGAGCGCGGGCGAAGGCGGCGTTGTTGCCTCCAGCGTAACCGAGGTTTCGTGGTTCTTCGAGCAACACCGCTTCGGGGTGCTCCCGCTGGATCCGTTCGACGCTGCCGTCGGCGGAGGCATTGTCGACGACGATCACCTCGTACGGAGTCGACGGCGGGTGGCGGCGAATCGAGGCGAGGCAGGCGCACAGGAGATCGGCGGTGTTCCAGTTGACGATCAGCACGCTCAGCATCGAAACTCGGAGGGTACCCGCGCCGGCCCGATCTGACCGAGTTACACCGATCACGACCTGGTCGCGAGCAAGCTCGCGCTCTCCAAACCGCGACCCCACCCGATTCGCAGAGGCTCACCGACCTCCCCGATGCCGGGCACATACCATCCCGGAATCAGGGAGGTATCTCGCTTCAAACACTTACAGATAAAAGCCTTCGGGGAGATCCTCCCCTGATTCGGCGATGAGTCGTGCGCCGCATCGGGGGAGGTGGACCGCTCCCGCGGGACGGAGGGGCCCCACAGAGGAACCAGGGAGGTATCTCACGCGGTCGGGGTGGGTGATCCGACTTGCTCAAGGTTCGGGTGGGAGACTGAGATCGAGGTGTGCCGCCAGATCTCCATAGGGCAATGCCGCAGCGGGTTGACCAGTGCGAGCACAGAGGGCAGCCGCGGCCCCCGCCGCTTCGCCCATGGAACGGCATACCGGTTGGATACGCACCGCGCTTTGGGCGACGAAGTCCGCGCTGAGGCAGCGCCCCGCAACCCAGAGGTTGTCGAAGCCGCGGACGACGAGCGACCGGTAGGGGATGTCGTGCCACTCACCGGGGGCGTAGGGCCGAAAGTCCACGCCGGTCTTGAGGTGGATGTCGACCGGATATCGGTTCCGGGCGATCACGTCGTCGAACTTCGCTCCGCCCGCATGGTCTTCGGCGGTGAGAACGTACTCGCCCACGACGCGACGGCTCTCGCGAATACCGATGAGGGGGGCGATGCCGCTGACGTAGCCCTCTTCGCAACCGGGGAACCAGCCTCGCACGAATGCGCCGACTCTCGCGATCTTGGCCCGTCCGACGCGGTAGGCCTCGCTCAGTTCGAACGGATCGAGCGGATCGAGCCCCGCAATGCGCGGGCAGTTGAAGGCGAGTTCGCCAGGTCGTCCGTTCATGGTGAACACCTGGAAGTAGCCGAGGTCGTCAGGCTCGAGGACGCCGCGAGCGATCGCGTCCCCGATCGCCGGACCGAGGGGACCGTCCTGAGCTTCCATGTACCCCGCCTCCAGATGCCCGTTCTGATTGAATCGGAAGAGCCAGGGCCAGGTCGCGGCAAGAGTCTCGAGATCGAGCCCGCCCATCATGAAGCGGAGCGTCATCGGCTGATGGACGCCGTCCTCGTTGCCGCCCATCAGGTCTGCTCCGGCGAGGCGGCAGAGTTCGGCATCGCCGGTCGCGTCGACGAAGCACTCGGCCTCGATGTCGAGACGTCCGCCACGGGTCATGACCCCGATCGAACCCACGCGGCGGTCCACGACGTCGGCTGCGATGAGGACGGCGTCGAACAGCGCTTGACTCCCTGCAGCACGAAGGGCCTCGTCGAGGACCCCGGGCAAGGCGACGGGATCGTACCACACGTCCCCGTGAGGGACGCCCTCGGCCGGCGGCTGAAGCGCGGCTTGGGCGGCGACGATCTCGAGATTGACTCCGCGGTTGAGCTTGAAGTCCGTCAGGTAGTTGGGCATCATCGGTGTCACCCAGCCGTTGCTCTGGGTGCCGCCGAGAGACCCGTAGCGCTCGACGATCAGGGTGCGCGCACCGAGTCGAGCCGCGGCGATGCCGGCGGCGACGCCGGCCGTCCCTCCACCTCCGACGACGACGTCGTACCGAAGATCACGCATCGCTGAAGTCTATCTGAGGTAACACGCGACGCATGGACACAGCGCGCGAGGCCGTGGCCGATCTGTTTCGGCAGATTCTGTCGGGGGAGGACATCCCTGCGCCGAAGGCGCTCCTGGCGCGCCTGAAGCCGGAGGCTTCGGCGGAGCGGCTGCCGGACGTGCCTTACTCTCTCTTGGGGAACCTATACCATGCAGTGTTTTGGCACCGCGTGTGGCTGGGGCGATTGACGGGTGGCAAGCGTCCCGCCTGGAAGGACGACTGGAAAGAGCCGGGGCCGGAAGCACTCGATGCCCTGCGCGACGAATTCCTCGACGGCTTGAACCGGGCGCTTGCGATGGTCGAGGCGGAGCCGTTCGAGCATCGGATGGAGAGCGACGCCCGCGCACTGCACCTCCTGATGTCCCTCGCGATCCACGACGCCTATCACTTGGGGCAGATCAAACTCATCAAGAGGATGATGGCGACTCGGGACCGCCAGATCGGTAATCTGCGGACATGAACGTCGGTCTTCTTGTCGTCTGCGCGGCGTTGCTGGGCCCCGTGAATTCGTCCCAGCCCGTGGTCAGCGTTCGGACTCTCCTGCGCGAGATGATCAGGCTCGATCACCTCACGCAGCGCCCGAATCCGGTGTATTCCGCGGCTCAGGCAAGCAGCTACGACCGCGCATCGGTCGACCCGAACACGAACTGGTTCGCGAATGCCGATTACGGCCAGTATATTCGGGACGAGAGTCGGGACGGACGGGTCGAGCACGTGATGGCGGACCTCATCGGACCGGGGGCCGTGATGCGGTTCTGGAGCGCGAACCCGAACGGTGTCGTGCGTTTCTACTTCGACGGCGAATCGACACCCAGGATCGAGGCCAAGCTAGAAGGGTTGCTGACCGGCAATGTTGCGCCGTGGGGCGATCCGTATGCCTATGTATCGGCTCGCGGCGCAAACCTGTACTTTCCTTTTCCGTACGCGCGTTCGTTGAAGATTACGGTCGACGACACGGGACGCAACGCGAAGGGGCTGTACTACCAGATCGGGTATCGGACCTACGCGCCTGGCACTGCCGTCGAGACGTACGACCCGGCCCGCGAGCCGGAGCTGAAGGAGCCGATGGCGTTCGTGGCAAGGTCTCTCCTCGCCTCCAGTGTCGTGACGGGGAAGGCGGACTCGGTTCTGACTCGCAAGCCGTCCGAGCGCAAGGTCACGGTTCGACCGGGTGGGCAAGCCGTCCTCTTCGAGAGCCGTGAAGGGCGTTCGGGCCGGGCGATCGACCAGTTCCGTGTCCGTGTGGCCGGACTCCTGAGTCCGGCCAAGGACGCCGCACTCCCGTGGCGCGATCCCCGTCGGAACCATGCGGTGCTCCGCAGCGTGCGGCTGCTTGCCGACTTCGATGGGATTCGATGCGTGGACGTTCCGTTCGGCGACTTTTTCGGTTCTGCACCCGGTCTCAATCCATACAAGTCTTTCCCGTTTGAAGTGACACAAAACGGCGAGTTCATCTGCCGACTGCCGATGCGCTGGAAGCGATCGGCGAAGATCTGGGTACGCAACGACGGGGGCGTTCCGTTCGTGGCGACCGCCTCGGCGCGGGCCGCAAACTGGCCGTGGACGGACGAGGCATATCACTTCAAGGCCCAGTGGTCGGTTGATCGCGGATCGACCCGTCCGATGCGCGACATGCGGATGCTCGAGGCTCGGGGCGAGGGGATGTTCGTCGGCTCGAACCTGCAGGTGACCAATCCGACCGAAGCCTGGTGGGGCGAAGGCGACGAGAAGATCTACGTCGATGGCGAGGCGTTCCCGAGCACGTTCGGGACGGGGACCGAGGATTACTACGGCTACGCCTGGTGTTCGAACGAGCCGTTCGTGCGACCCTACCATGCCCAACCCCGGTGCGATGGTCCCGGGAATCGGGGCCAGACGTCGATCGCGAGATTCCATGTTGCAGACCCGATCCCGTTCGAGACTCTGTTCAAGTTCGATATGGAAATGTGGCACTGGGCGGAGGTCGAGGCCACGTTTGCACGGACGGTCTATTGGTACGCCAAGCCGGGCGGTCCCGCCCCGAAGAGCCCGGATGGGAAGCTGCTGATGCCGATCGAGATCAAAGGCCCGGAGGGTGTGAAGGGCGCGATCGAAGGCGAGACGATGCGGATCGTCTCGATCTCGGGAGGTGTCACGGAGAAGCAGGGCGGCTTCGCCGGGCTGTCGCTGGGGCGGCAGCTTTGGTGGCGGGATGCCAAGGCCGGGGACCGGCTGGTTCTGCAGTTCGAGTGCCCGAAGGCGGGGCGGTACGTGATCGTCGGCAACTTCTGCCATGCCCGAGACTATGGGATCCATCGGATCACGATTGAAAGGCAGACCGTCGAGCCGATCGACTTCTTCGGGGAACTGACCTGGAAGAAGCTCTCGCTCGGCACTTTTACGCTGCCGAAGGGACCCGTGACGATGCAGGTCGAGGTTGTCGGAACCCACCCGGGTGCGGAGCCGAGGCAGATGTTCGGGCTGGATTACCTCTTGCTTGAGCCAGTGAAGTAGGATCACACGGATGGAAGAGAACGCCAAGGTTACGAATCAGGAAGAGAAGTCGGCGCCAAAGTTGGTCGAAGAGGAGCCGGTCGTCACCTACCACGAAATGAAGGTCGGGCGGAAGACCCTCAAGTACACCGCGACGACCGGGATCCTCCCGATCAAGAACCACGAGACGGGGGAGATCGAGGCCACCGTGTTCTTCATCGCCTACCGCAAGGAGGGCGAAGAGGGGCGGCCGCTGATGTTCTCGTTCAACGGCGGTCCGGGGTCCTCGTCGGTTTGGCTCCACCTCGGGGCGGTCGGCCCAAAGCGGGTGAAGATGCTTGACGACGGAGGCATGCCCGCACCGCCCTATGAGCTCATCGACAACCCGCTGACGTGGCTCGAGGAGACCGATCTCGTGTTCATCGACCCGGTCGGGACCGGCTACAGTCGACCTGCGACCAAGGAACTCGGCGAGAAGTTCTGGGGCCTCAAGGGAGACATCGAGTCGGTCGGCGAGTTCATTCGACTGTTCCTGACGCGCTACGAGCGTTGGAATTCGCCGCTCTACCTGGTCGGCGAAAGCTACGGCACGACTCGAGCGGCGGGGCTCGCCGGCCACCTGATCGACCGGGGCATCGCGTTCAACGGGATCGTCTTGGTCTCAACGATTCTTCAGTTTCAGACGGCGCGTTTTTCACGCGGCAACGACCTGCCGTACCCTCTCTTTTTGCCGACGTATGCGGCGACGGCCATCTACCACGGTAAGGCGTCCAAGCCGGCCAAGAAGTCGCTTCGCGAGACGCTCAAGGAGGTCGAGGCCTTCGCCATGGGTGAGTACTGGACGGCGCTGGCGCAAGGTGACGCGCTTTCTGCGGCAGACCGGAAGAAGGTGACTCAGAAGCTGGCCCGATATTCCGGGCTCTCGGAGGAGTACGTCGATCAGGCGGACCTGAGAATTGAGATTCAGAAGTTCTGCAAGGAGCTTCTGCGCAAGGAAAAGCGAACCGTGGGGCGACTCGACAGCCGGTTCAAGGGGATGGATGCCAAACATACGAACCACCACCCCGACTTCGATCCGAGCATGAGCATGATTCGGCCCCCGTACACGGCGGCGCTGAACGACTACGTTCGCCGCTCGTTGGGCTACAAGACGGACCTGCCGTACATGATCATGGGCGGGATGTTCGAGAAGTGGGACTGGGGTTCGGCTGGAGACGGACACCCCGACACGGGCGAGGCGCTGCGAGCGGCGTTCGCTAAGAATCCGCATATGCGGGTTTTCGTGGCTTCCGGCTACTACGATTTGGCGACCCCGTATTTCGCGACGGAGTACACCCTCTGGCACCTCGGGCTGGATCCGGAGGTTCGGGACCAGGTCGAGATTCACGAATACGAAGCGGGGCACATGATGTACATCCACGTCGGCTGTCTGGCAAAGCTGAAGAAGGACGTCGCCGGATTCCTCACGATCGCTCGGTAGCGAGCCGATTCTCGGTGGCCAAGCCGCCAAGAGACAAGCCGATCAGAAGCCGCTTGCGCGGCGGCAAGTTGGCCTTGCTTCGTTGGAGACGTCTCGCGACGTTGAGCGGAATTCCCGCGTACCGAAGCGGTGTCGCTGCGGCTAGCCAGTCCGAACCGTGATCTCGTTGAGCCCATGGGTGGCGGCGAGATCACGGATCATTTCGACGACTCCCGGGACGTGCGCGCCGGGGAGCCAGGCGACGCGGAGAACATAGGCGACCTGCTCGGGGTCCGGCCCGTTGATCTCGCCATAGGGAGCGTCGACGGTAATGGTGAAGCGTTCGCCGGAGCGCTCGCGAAGTCGTTGGATCAAGTCGGCGACGTCGTCGCGGAGGGTGTCGAGGTCCGTCGCGCCCGATTCACCGATGTACAAATTGCCGAACTGGTCTGTAGGTTCCCACTTCACGGCCTCATTCTAGCCGTCGGCACGGCATGACATCCGGGTGAGGGTCGAGGTGCCGAGCGCTCCCGGTCCCGGGGACAGATCCGGTTCCCCCCGATCCACCGAGTTCTTCCCGAGGGGAGAGCAGCTCACGCGGCTTCGGTGCCGCCGAGCTCTTCCATCATGCGCTTGTGGTGCTCCGCCGCCACGAGGGCGTCGAGGAGTTCTTGGATGTCGCCATCCATGAAGGTCACCGTGTTGTGGACCGACGTGTTGATCCGGTGGTCCGTGATGCGGCTCTGCGGGAAGTTGTACGTGCGGATCTTCTCGCTCCGGTCGCCGCTCCCGATCTGGCCCTTCCGGAGTTCGCCGCGTTCCTTGGCCAGTCGCTCTTGCTCGGCCTGGTAGAGCTTGGCGCGGATGACGGCCATCGCTTTGAGCCGGTTCTGCTGTTGGCTCCGTTCGTCCTGGCATGTCGCGACGATGCCGCTTGGCTTATGGATGATTCGAATCGCGGTCTCGTTCTTCTGCATGTGCTGGCCGCCGGCCGAACTCGACCGAAAGGTCGAGACCTCGAGATCGTCGGGACGGATCTCGATATCGACTTCCTCGGCTTCGGGGAGGACGGCGACCGTCACAGTCGACGTGTGGATCCGGCCGCTGCTCTCGGTGGCCGGAACGCGCTGGACCCGATGGACGCCGCTCTCATGTTTGAGCTGACTGTAAGCACCCCTGCCGTCGATCGTGAAGACGACGCGGCTTACCGAGCCGATCCCCGTCTCATCATGCTCGACGACTTCGTATTTCCACCGCCTTCTCTCGGCGTAGCGGGCATACATGCGATAGAGTTCGCCGGCGAAGATGCCGGCTTCGTCGCCGCCGGCGGCGGGCCTGATTTCGATGATGACGGACTTGTCGTCGTTCGGGTCCTTCGGCACGAGCATGCGCTTGAGGGCTGCGTCGAGTTCGTCGAGCTTGGCGTGCTGGGCGGCGGCCTCGGCCTCGGCCATCTCCTTCATCTCGGGATCTGCTTGGAGCTCGACGGCTTCGGCGAGTGCTTGCTGGGCGGCCTTGTATTGACGATAGGTGGCGACGAGGTCCTCGATTTCGGCTCGGGCCTTCCCGATCCGCTGGAGTTCGCCTGGTTGGCTCGCCGTCGCGGGGTCCTGGAGTTGGGCCTCGAGCTGTTCGTATCGGGCTTCGATCTCTTGCAGCCTTTCCAGCATCGATGAGAGGATACCGGGACTCTGCGCGAAGGAGCCGGCCGGCACGTGTATCCTGCAGTCTCTCAGGAGAAGAAAACCATGTCAGACACGATCACTCGAATCGACGCTGCGGCCGAACTGGCCGGTTGGACCCGCCGGATGACCGGCATGTATTGCAAGGATCTCGCTGCGATTCCGGAGGATGCGTATACCAAGTGCCCAGGCGGCGTGTGCCGAACCCCGCAAGACTTCACGGCCGAGGTTGCAGGGTTCTGCTTCATGGTCGCGGATTTGCTCAACGGCAAGGAGCACCCGATGCCGGACGAGGCCCGACGCGAAGCGTGGAAGGCGTCGCTCGACACGCGCGAAAAGGGCCTGAAGGCGGTTCAGGACGGGGGCGAAGCTCTGGCGTCGGCGCTCACGACGGCGGGAGATCGGCTCGGAGCCACGGTTCAGGCTCCCTGGGGCGAGTCGCTGTCTTTGTTCCAGCTCAGCCAGGTCGCAGCGAACCACATCTTGTACCACGACGGCCAGTTGAACTACCTCCAAGCGCTCAAGGGCGACGGTGAGATGCACTGGTTCGATTGAGGTCCGGCGCATCGTTGACAACAAGGTCCGGGGCATTCGCCCCGGACCCTTCTTCTGTGCTTCGGACGGCCTAGTAGGGAGGTCGGCCGCCACGTCCGCCGGGCACGCGCGTGTTCTGGAACATCCGGCGGAGGCGCTCGGCACGCTGCTCGACTTCCCGACGGAACTCCGCGGGGAGTTGATCGTAGGACACGGCTTGCTCATTTTTCGCGGGAGGGATGTTGTCCTCCAGCTGCCGGCTCATGCTCGCATTGCGACTCAGCTGGAAGTTGAAGCGGTAGGTGGTTCTGGAGGCGGGCTTGAACTTGTCGTACTTGGGAGCTGAGATCCCCGATACGACGATTGTGCCATCCGACATGGCTTTGTCGCGGGCCATTTCGTCGGCGGTGAGAAACCGGCCGCCCGAGGAGTTCGTGGCGTAAACCGCCAGATTGAGCTCCGATGCAAGGGTGAAGAAGCCGACGTTGGGAATGCCGCCGGCGAGGGCCTCGGTGCGTTCGGTGGCTAGCGAGTCGCCCATCATCGGGAGGATTCCGCGTGGGCCTTGGCGGCCACCGCCCTGACCCGGCAACTGAATTCGAGGGCCTTCCATTGAATTGAAGACCATGGAGTGGAGCAGGTCGCGCTGCTTCCCATTCAGTCCGCCGATCTGGATCGGACGTCCGGCCAAGAGGGTCTGGCGCTGGGAAGACCCGAGGAGCCCGTAGAACTGGATCATCTCGCGTTGGCCGAAAAGCAGGTTGCCGAGTTGGGAGTCGGCGAAGCCTGAGTTGACGAGCCTTGTGAAGACGGAGTCGATGCCGTTCGAGATGTCGCCGGAATCGCCGGCGAGAAGGAACGCAGCGATCTCGTCGAGGTTCGCGAATCCCTTGGTGTCGACGGTCCGCAAGAACTTCCCGAGACCGGTTCGACTGACCCGTGTTTCGCGGGTGCGCCAGGGCAGGGTCGGGGTGATCGTCATCCAGCCGTCGGCTTCCGTCACGTTGAGCCGCCACTCGTTGCGGGCGGCCTGAATGACCTGCGAGGGAGTCATCGGTGCGGCCTTGACCTTACGAGCGGCCGGCATCAGAGAACCATCGGTGAGGAGCGCGACCAGATTCTGGTTTCGGGCCTCGGCAGTGGCGACGAGAAGGTCGCCGGGAATCAGGGCGAGCGGGTCATACAGCTCCGGGTTCAGGATCCGCTGACGGAGGTCCGCGGTGAGGTCGGGTGCCTTGGGCTCGCTCGCGGACGCCGCAGGGGTCCCGATCGTGACGATGTCGGCCGTGCCTTCGTCCCCGGTCGCCACGCTGAAGGAGGCGATCATCATCCCCTGGGCGCCGAAGCGGGTGGAGGCGAGAATCGCGGCGAGTTTGGTGCCGAGGTCCGAGAGTTTGATCGGCTCCTCCGTCTTGATTTCAGTCGTCGCCGGCGTCGGGTCCTCGACGGAGAGAATCGAGAAGCCTCGGGCGAGGAACTGACCTTGGGCGTTGGCGACGAGCAACTGGAACTGAATGTCGTTGTTGTTGAACGGGCGCGACGCGACGAGCAGTGCCTTTGCCGGGGGGCCGGTCGGCTTGGCCGGACGTTCGCCCTCGAATTGCTCGTCGACGACCATGACGGCCCCGCCGCCACCGAAGACGGTCGAATCGCCGCCGCCGATTTGCTCCAAGACCTTCTGCTCCTCGACGAACCCCTTGACTATGGCGTTTGCTCCGTTGGGCATGGGCCGTTGCATCGCGGTCGGAGCGGTCGAAAACACCGTGCGCGTGTTGGGTTTGAGTGCGGCGAGGTCGGACGGCTTCATCGCCGCGATCAGCTTGGTGATCGCGCGACCACCGGGCTGCCGAGACGTCATCTGCCCGAATGAGAAGCCGCGCGCGCCGCCGCGCCCGGCTTCCTGCATGACCTTTTCGGTGTCGCTCTTGAGGCGACGAGCCACCGCTTCGTCGTAGATGGGCGTCTTGGCGACTTCGTCGCTCAGGGCCTTGACTGCCTTTTCGATCTGTGCGGTCCGGATCCGGTTGTCCTCGCGCTGATCCCGGAGATCGTCTTCGCCGCCACGGGTGAGCACATACCCACCTTCGAGCGGCTGCCAATCTCCGCCCACTGCTTCCGCGATCTTCTTCATCGCATCGAGGACGGTCACCTCTTTGAGCCGGAGGACCAGGACGTCGTCCTTGACCCGCGTCCCCCCTTGAAGCCGTACACCGGCCTCCTTGGTGAGCGCTTCGAGGGCTTTGCCGACGGTCGCTGCGGTCGACGTGAAAGTGACCTTCTTCTGCAAGTCTTGGGCAGTAGCGACTAGCCCCATCGCGATTGCGAGCGCGACGCACCCGATTCTCATCGTCATCATGTTCACCGTTGCTTGCACCTACCGACTGTAGGACGTCCCGAGTTCCGGATTGGGACTCTCAGCTGGGCGGAGTGAACATGGGTTGGATCCTCCCGTCCTCCCTTCCATGACTCTCGCTCTTGTGACGTTCTTGCTGATCGGCTCGAACGAGCTTGACTACGCACCGAAACTCGGTGCCTTGGCGACGTCGTCCGTTCCGAGCGTAAGCCTGAAGGACGCGAAGCGGGACAAGACGGTCGACTTTCGGGTCACGTTTCCAAAGTCCGGGGGGCCGTATCCGCTCATCGTGCTTTGCCACGGTCTCGGCGGCTCAAAGGACGGCCTTCTGCCGTTGAGCGAACCCTGGGCAAGCCATGGCTACGTGGTGATCCAACCTTCGTTTTCAGACAGCTTTCAGTATATGTCTCAAGAGGAAAAGCTGGACTTCTTGCGTGCAAAGAACCCGAAGTTTGGGGACTGGAAAAGCCGGCCGCAGGACGTTTCGTTCCTCATCGACTCGCTGGGTGCGATCGAAACCAAGGTGCCCGGCTTGAAGGGGAAGATCGACCGGACGCGGATCGGAGTAGGGGGGCATTCGTTCGGAGCGCATACGTCGATGTTGATCGGCGGCGTCGAGCCGCGAACGCTGCAGGGACGCGAGAGCCTGCGCGACAAGCGTGTCCTGGCCGTCGCCGTGATCTCGGGTCAGGGGCGAGGACCTCAGTTCGACGCGACCTCGTTCGAGAAGCTGGCGGTGCCGATGATCTGTATCTCGGGTACGGAGGATCGCGATCCCTTCGGGCGTCAGACTCCGGAGCGTCGCCAGGATCCGTTTCTTCTGGCACCGAAGGGCGACAAGTACCTGGTGTGGATCCAAGGGGCCCACCACGGCTTTGGCGGAATCAACGGGCGGATAGCGTGGCCGGGATCGGGCGGCGCGAACGAAACCCACGTTTCGATCGTTCGGGCGTCGACGCTCGCTTTCTGGGACGCGTACCTCAAGGGCGATCCCAACGGTAAGCAGTACCTGGCATCAAATCGCCTTACGAAGGCCGCCAGGGAGGTCGAGCTGACTCGACGTTGAGCCAAGGCCGGTATCGTGTCGATCCGGGACGCAGGTGAAAGCGATGCGGGGACCTGCCCTCCGTGGGGCTCTGCGATCCGCCGACAATGGAAACGGAGGTCCCGGCATCCCGGTGAGATTCGTGGGTACGCTCGGGGAAGCGCGTGGGGGTTCTCGGGCGTCACATGGAATAGACCGTGTGGCCCAGAAAATTCAACAGACTGGGGTCCCACGGCGTAGAACCAGGCAAGTGAACACAGTGTCTAACCGCCGTAGGAACCCTGGGAGGTAATCGAAGAGCATGTGGCAGCGCTTTACTGAACGAGCACGGAAAGTCGTCTTCTACGCCCAAGAAGAGGCGCAGAAGTTTGGCGAAGGCTACGTCTCGACCGAGCACCTCCTGCTCGGACTCGTCCGCGAGTCCGACAGCGTGGCTTCGCGCGTTCTGGAGAGGCTCGGCGTCAGCCTGAGCCGAATCCGGGCGGAAGTCGAAAAGCAGCTTCCCCGTGGGGATGCCCGCCCAAGCCACGACATGACCCTCACCCCGAGGGCCAAGCGCGTCATCGATTTGGCCTATGACGAGGCGCGCAATCTCAACAACAACTACATAGGCACTGAACATCTTTTGCTTGGCCTCATCCGCGAGGGTGACGGCCTGGCAGGGCGCGTCTTGGCCAAGCTGGGCGTCGAACTCGAAAGAGCGCGGCGCGAAGTGATGGCTCTTCAAGACAACGAGAGCACCTCGAAGTCGGGCTCTTCCCGGAGCACCGGCAGTTCTTCGAGCGGCAACAAGACGCAAACGCTGGACGAATTCGGACGCGACCTGACGGAGCTGGCCCGCGAGGGCAAGCTCGATCCGGTGGTCGGTCGGCACCAAGAGATCGAGCGGGTCATGCAGATATTGACTCGACGAACGAAGAACAACCCGTGCCTGATCGGTGAACCCGGCGTCGGAAAGACCGCAATCGCCGAGGGACTTGCGCTGCGCATCGTGAGCGGCGATATCCCCGATCTGCTGAAGAACAAGCGGCTCGTGGCACTGGACCTTGCCGGTCTGGTGGCGGGCACCAAGTATCGCGGCGAATTCGAAGAGCGCATGAAAAAGGTGATGGAGGAAGTCCGCCGGTCCGAGGGACAGGTGATCCTCTTCATCGATGAGCTTCATACGTTGGTGGGCGCGGGGGCCGCAGAAGGCGCCATCGACGCCTCCAACATCATGAAGCCGGCGTTGGCTCGCGGCGAGCTCCAGTGCATCGGCGCGACCACGCAGGACGAATTCCGCAAGTACATCGAGCGTGACGCCGCCCTTGAGCGTCGGTTCCAGGCCGTCAAGGTCCGGGAGCCGAACGAAGAAGAGGCGACCGACATCTTGAAGGGCCTTCGCGAGCGCTACGAGGCGCATCACAACGTGGAGATCACGGACGACGCGATTACGAGCGCCGTCCAGTTGTCGCAGCGCTATATCACGGACCGGACCCTACCGGACAAAGCGATCGACCTCATCGATGAGGCCGCGAGCCGTGTGCGGCTGCAGCAGAGCCTGCCGCCGTTCGACGTCCGCCAGGACAAGATTCGTCTCAACAAACTGAAAGCCGAGATCGACCATCTCAGCCGCAAGGAAAGCACCGAACATCTCGAAAAGCTCCAGCGGGAACGCGAGGAACTTGAGAGCAGCATTGCCGACCGCGAGGAAGAGTGGGCGAACACGGAGAAGCCGGAAGCGATCGTCAACGAACATGAGATCGCCCAGATCGTTCAGAGCTGGACCGGCATTCCCGTGACCAAGTTGGTCGAGGCTGAGTCCCAGAAGCTACTGCGGATGGAAGAGGATCTGCACCACCGGATCATCGGCCAGGCGGACGCGGTTTCAGCCGTGTCGCGAGCCATCCGGCGCGCCCGGAGCGGGCTCAAGGATCCGAAGCGACCGATGGGCAGCTTCATCTTCCTGGGTCCGACCGGTGTCGGCAAGACCGAACTCGCCAAGGCGCTCGCCGCCTACCTGTATGAGAAGGAAACGAACATGGTTCGGATCGATATGTCCGAATACATGGAGCGTTTCGCGGTCAGCCGATTGGTCGGTGCACCTCCCGGCTACGTGGGATACGACGAGGGCGGGCAGCTCACCGAACAGGTGCGGCGCAATCCTTACTGCGTCGTGCTCCTCGACGAGATCGAGAAGGCGCATCCGGATGTCTTCAACATCCTCCTCCAGATCATGGAGGACGGTCACCTGACTGACAGCCAGGGCCGAACCGTGGACTTCCGCAACACGCTGATCATCATGACCAGCAACGTCGGTGTCCGCCCGATCGAGCTTGAGAAGGGCCTCGGGTTCCGCGATACCACCATGGATATCAACGACCCGAAGACCTACGAGAACATGAAGAACAAGATGCTGGACGAGATGAAGAAGCTCTTCCGGCCCGAGTTCCTCAACCGTGTCGATGAAGTCATCGTCTTCCAGCACCTCAAGAAGGAAGAGATCCTCGAGATCGCCGACCTCTACCTGAAGCGAGTCAACGCTCAGGCCGAGTCGCTGGGACTCAAGCTCGAACTGAGCGAGCCGGTCAAGGATCTGCTCGTCTCCGAAGGCTACGATCCGAATCTCGGCGCACGCCCGCTTCGCCGAGCGGTCCAGCGATTCATCGAGGACCCGCTCAGCGAAGAACTGCTGCTCGGTCGATTCGGCGAAGGCGACACGATTATCGCTGAGCTGGACGACGAGAAGAAGGTCTTCTTCCGCAAGAAGGAGCCTGAGACCGGCGGCGGCAAGAAGAAGGAAAAGGTCGGCGCGAAAGGCTGAGCGCTTCCTGAAGTGTGAGAACGAGGGCCGCCCGAATGGCGGCCCTCGTTCTGTTCTACTCAGTTCAGTCCGACCACGAACAGCACTTCACCCCCCAGCACGGTCTCCTCGCCCGGTTCAAGTTCGGTCACGACGTCGATCCGGTAAGCACCGGGGCGCTCGAAGACCATCTTGTCGTCCCACGGCAACGTGAGGTGGAGGAAGGTGCGGCTGGTTCCTGCCCAGGCCGGGCCGGCGAGGAACATCGCGCGCCACTCGGTGAGCATACGCCCATCTTCGTCGATGAGCCGCAACGCCATTGGGACCTCGATGCCGCCTTCGGTCGGGTCGGTTTCGATCTCGACCGCGATCGAGCACCGGTCGAGTGCGGTCGGGAACCGCGAGGCGACGAGCCGATTGAAGAGGCCGTAAAGCACCGGATTGCCCGTATCGGCAAGGCGGTCGGCATGGGTACAGAGCCGGCAGAGGGCGAGGCGCACGTTTCGATCTTAGCCGAATCGTCTCACTCCCGAGGCGTGTTTTCCGGTTCACGGAGTTCGCGACCCGTGATCGTACGGAAGTGCCGCTCGCTTTCGCCGATGAGCGGATCCATGTAGGCTGCGACGCGAACGAGTGTGCCGTCTTCGTCGCGGACCTTGCCGTACCGGGTGACGAGATCGGCGAGTTCCTGGCGGAGCTCGCGAAGTCGGTCCGGCGCAATCCGGATCACCGTCTGGCGGAAGAAGGTGTGTTCGTAGAACGGGGGATCTTCGTTCGCGGCGGTCAGGGCGGAAGCGCGCTCACGCTCCATGGCGCGGAGAATCGCTGCGAACCCGCGGTTCATCTCCGCAAGGTACTCCTCATCGTACGGGGGCCTCGGCGTGAAGGCGCGGGCGATGCGATGGACGTAGGCATCTTCGATCCGGGAGCGGCGCTTGCGAGTCTCGACGGCGAGCAGGAGGTCGACTTTTAGGAGTTCGTTGACGTGGTAGCGGACAGTCGGCGCGGCCCGACGGAGCAAACGGGCGACGTCGCCGGTAGACAAAGGCTCAGCGGTCTGGAAGGCCCAGTACACCTCGGACCGCACGACCGAGGCGAGCGCACGCACCTGGTTCAGATCCAGGTAGGCCTCGTCGATTTGGCCCGGCCACAGGTCCGTGCGGCTCATGGAGCTATTATCCGCGCCGATGCCGGTGTCGTGCTCGCCCCGCGGCTACCGCAGGGCGCGTTCGCGTAGAATGAGGGCGTGAGCGAGCTCCTCCAGATCGGCAGTCCCAACGAGCGGCCGCGGCCGCCCCGCCCCGATGAACTCAAGTTGAGGTTTTCGGAGAAGGCGGTTCGCGAGCTCGACGCGCTCAAGACCCACTATCCCGAGATCAAGGCGTGTGTCCTTCCCGGCTTGTGGATCGCGCAACGGGAGTACGGTGGGTATCTCAACGGAGAGGCGATCGCAGAGGTCGCCCATCGCCTCGGCCGAAGCTACGCCGAGGTCGAGGGCGTCGCGACGTTCTACAGCATGTACAACACGGCCCATGCGGTGGGACGGCACATGATCGAGGTCTGCACCTGTCTTACCTGCCAAGTCTGCGGGGCCTATCCGATCGCGGAGTACCTCAAGAAGAAGCTCGGCATCGGTTTCGGTGAGACGACCGCGGATGGCGTCTTCACGCTCCACGAGGTCGAATGCCTCAATGCCTGCGACCGGGCACCTCTTCTCCAGATCGGCGATCAGTACCATGGGCCAGTCGACGAGGCCTACGTCGATCGCCTCTTGCAGGAGCTTCGGACCCGCACCGACTCGACCGTCGTCGGTCTCGCGGATGCGATCGTCCAGGTTCATCTCCAGGCGACCGAGAAGGCCTAGCCGCGGTTGCGGCAGACCGCGACGAGGTTCCGGGCCGTGACGGCCGGGCCCCGTTCGAGGTGCTCTTTGTAGATCGCCCGTGCCCGCTCGATGTAGTCGGGGAGCGACTTGATTTTGCGGCGGAACGGACCGAGCCTGCCCGCCATCCGCACGCATTTGTCATACTTGACGCGCCAAGAGTTGTCCTGATCAAGGCCCAGGACCTGTTCGACATCGAACACGCCGTCCAACGTCTTACGCAGGGACTCTTCGCTGAAGTGCTGGTAGTGCTTGTCGATGATCGGGATCGTCACGCTCGGGACCGTGATGACGAGGCGGGCGCCAGGCTTGAGGAGGCGGCGGAGTCCGAGGAGCACCGATTCGATCTCGGGCGGCGGAATGTGCTCCAGAGTCTCGATCATCGCGCAACCGTCGAAGCGCTCTTCGACTTGGAGCTCGCGGAGGTCGCCGCAAACGAACTCCACCCCGGGGACGAACGCCCGAGCGAACGCGAGGGCGCGTTCGGAGTAATCGATCCCCATCAGGCGAACGTTCTCCTTCCGGAGTTCGAAGCAGAATCGCCCGTCCCCGCAGCCGGCATCCAGGATTCGCTGGCCGTTGTAGGGGGCGAGGAGTTCCTTGGCGCAGTTCAGCCGCGCATAGTAGTGGAGAAAGGCGATCTTGCGATGCCACTCGTCGGCCAAGTCCATGTAGTGGTAGGGAAAGACGTATTCGTCTTCCTGGACTTGCTGAATCTGATCGAGGGAAGGGGTTTGCGCCATGGTTGCGTCGATTACCATTATGGGCTTGACCGGCGACGAACCTGAGCCCGCGGCGGCACGGTGCATGCCACAATTCGACCGCTTGCACGCAATGTGCCCCAAGCGAGATCGCCATGGCTGACGGAGTGAAGAGGACGACAGACCCGACCCCACGCCCGACCTTGTGCCTGGCCATCGACCTCAAAGGCTCCACGAAGTCGGGACTCGAGCTTACGACCAAGAAGTTCGACCGATTCAATCTCGGTCTGGTCGACCAGCTCGGCCCCCACCTCAAGGCGGTCGGGCTCGATGAGGCGTTGATCAAGTTCACCGGAGATGGCTGGTTGGTGATGTCGGATGAGCATGATCTCGTCGCGCCGCTGTGCTGCCTTGCCAGGATCATGTCGCAACGCTTCCAGTTCGAGATGGCGGAGACGACCGGGATCTCGATCGAGAACATCCCGGCCATGCGCATCGCGGTCTGCTGGGGGCGTGATTTGCCCGTGACGCTCCCGAACGGGACGCGGGACTACGTCGGGAGCAGCGTCCGTCGGGCGGTCCGCGCGATGCAGCTGTGCGAGGACAACGAGATCCTGATCGACGACACCGTCCGATCATGGGTGCACCAGGATTTCGAGACCCACCGGATCGACTATGAAGCCCGGTTGCGGGATCGGCCCGACGCGAAGATGGAAGATGAATTCGTGCTCCATCGGCTCGACAAGCTCAGAGTCGAATCGGCAGGGGACCCCGACGCGCCGGTCTACTTCGTGAACACCCTTAGCATCATCGGCCTCAAGCCGGTGGCCGAGGACCTGGCCAGTTCGCTTTCCGACCATCTGCTGGTTGAGGCCGAGACGGGGGGCGCGACACAGACCGAGTTGCTCCACAAGTGGAACCAACTCCTGGCCAGCAACCTCGACTACCAGACCGCGCGCGAAATCCTGAGCGACCTTCGGGAGGCGGGGGTCCAGCCTGACGCGACGACCTTCAACGCGATCCTCGAGAAGGCGACCGACTTTCGGACCGAAAGCCAGTGGCTCCAGATCATGACCCAAGAGGGTGTCGAGCCGAACACGGAGACGTTCAACATCTTGATTCGCAAGGCCGTCGACGCGGCCGCGGCCGAGAAGCGGCTGACGAAGATGGAATCGGCCGAGGTGGCACCCAACGTCGAGACGCTGAACCTATTGATCGGCAAGGCGTCCGACTATGCCCAGGCGAACCGGTGGCGGGAGCGCCTCGCTCGGCGGGGCGTGATGCCGGACGCACGCACCTTCCCGCTGCTCGTCGAACGTTCTGAGGACTTCGAGACGGCGAAATTCTGGCTGGAGGCGATGCTCCAAAGTGGTCTCGAGCCTGACGAACTGACGTTCATCGCCGTGCTCGGCAAAGACGTGACCCATTTGAGCGCTGACGAGCTTCTCGAGTGGTATCTCGGGCTACCGATCCACCCGACCCACCCGATGCAGCGGGCGATCTCGGATTTTCGGCGAAAAGGGAAGATGGGTGATGCGCTGCGGCTCTGCCTCGACTATCCCCATACCCAGAGTGCGCGCAAGACGATACGGCAGGATCCGGAGGCTAGCATCCGCTACTTCCAAAGCGTCGTCGATCGGGATCGCGACCACCCGAACGGAAACTACGCACTCGGGATCGCGCTCGTCGAGCTCAACCGAATCGAGGAGGCCAAGCCGTGGCTCCAACGCGCTTTGACCTTGGCCGGGCCGGGCCATCGCCGCGAAGAGCTCGAGCGCCTGCTGGTGGAGGTCGGGCCGAAACGATGAGCACGCCGGTATCGACCACCCCCAAAGAGCCGGTGGAGCGGCACCCGTGGCTCCTGCGTTGCCACCCGCTCGTGTGCGCGCTGCTGTGGCCGATCTTCTTCCTGCTCGGCCCGGTGAAGGTCATCGGTCGGTATCGGGTGCCGAAAACCGGCGCGCTCCTGATTCTGGCCAACCACCGAGCGGACGTCGATCCCCCCGTGATCTGGTACGCATCCTCGCGACCGATCCACTTCATGGCCAAGAGCGAGCTGTTCGACATCCGAGTCCTCGGGAAGTTCATCCGTTGGTGCCGCGCGTTTCCCGTCAAGCGCGGAGAGCCGGATCGGCAAGCGATTCGGCATGCCGTGAACCTGCTGAAGGCGGGGGAGTGCGTGTGCGTGTTTCCCGAGGGACAGCTCTCGGAGTCGGGCGAACTCCAGCCGATCCTGCCTGGAGCGGCGCTGATCGCGCGGATGGCCGGGGTGCCGATCCTGTGCTGCGGAGTCGTCGGGACGGAGCGGATGATGCCCTACGGCAAGGTGACGCCCCGGCCGGCCTTCGGAGGGGTTCAGATCACCTGGGGAACGGTCAAGCAGTTCGAGAAGGGTGCGGAGATCGAAGAGATCGTGGAATGGGCGACGAGTCAGCTTCGCGAACTGACGAGCTAAGCGGCTCGCAGTTCCCGGGAGGTTTCAGCCCGAGTCGCCGAGCATCGCTTCGATCGTCTTCGGCCAATCGGAACGGAGCAGACGGGAGAGCGCACGGTCGGCGAGGAGCCGGCCTTCGTTCTGGCACACGGCGCAGTAGTTCGTCTTGTTCTCGGCGTATTGGATCCGCTGGACCGGGAGTCCGCAGACACGGCAGGGCATCCCGAACCGACCATGGACCGCGAAGTCGGGTCGAAACGCGGTGACGTCGCCAGGACCGGGGAATGCGTCGGCAAACTCCACGCGGAGTCGATCGGTCCACTCCTTGAGCGTTTCGACTGCCGACGTGCGGAGTCGTTCGACCTCTTCGTCGCTGAGGGAGGAGGTCAGTCGGACGGGGGAGAGGCGGGCGGCGAAGAGGATCTCGTCGGAGTAGGCGTTGCCGATGCCATCGAACTTGCGGGGGTTCGTGAGCGCTCGCTTGAGTGTTCGGTTCTCGGACCGTAGCACTTCGGCAAAGGCTTCGGGTGTCGCCGTGAAGAGATCGAGCCCGCCCGGGTCCAGAGCGGAGACCGCGTCGCGCCCCTGCACGACGTGCAACGAGGCTCGTTTGCGCGACGATGCTTCGGTGATCCCGAGGTGGCCGTTCGGGAAGGTGATCGTGGCGAGCCCGATCTTTCCGGCGTTGATCGGCTTCTCTTGCCATCGGAGGCGTCCGGCGATCATCAGGTGGATGACGGCAAACAGCCCACCGCCAAACTCGAGGACGATGCGCTTTCCGAGACGCCCGATGCTCTCGACGGTACGGCCGGCCAAGGCGTCGACGGGAGGATCGAACGTTCTCAAGAAGAACGGCCGAAGAACCTTGACTTGCGACAAAGGCTGCCCTGTGATCCGCTTGGCGAGGCAGGATCGGTAGAGCTCGATGTCGGGCAGTTCGGGCATGGCTAGCGGTCGAGGACCTTGATCTCGATCTTCCGGAACTCGACCGGATGACTCTCCGACTGGAGCGAGATCGTCCCTCTCGAGATCAGCTTGTCGGTTCCCTTGATCAGGGCCTTGGCGTCGGGATCGTTCTCGTCGTACTGGACCTGCTCGTACGTGAGAACCTCCTTGCCGTCGATCCTGTGGATCACCTTGCCGGAGCCGTGGACCTCGACTTCGGCCTTCACCCACTGGTCCCCGCGATAGGTGGCCGACTTGGAGTCGGTGCAGTGTCGGGTGACGAGCTTGCCATCCATGACGATGTGCGTTCCCGGTGTGCACACGTTGCCCGTGGCGCGCTCACCGGTCTCAGGTCCGCCGAGGAGCTGGACCTCGCTGGAAACGGGAAAGTCCTGGTCGATCCGCATCGTCCCCGGATCCTGGCCATGGACCATGATCCCGCTGTTGCGCCATGCCCATCCGGGACCATCGGGCAGCTGGTCGCCGAGAAAACGGTACTCGAGACGCAGAATATAGCTCGAAAACGGTGCCTTGTAGAACAGGTGGCCGAAGCGATTGTCGAATTTGCCGCCGTAGCCGTCGTACGCGACTTTGATGACGCCGTTCTCGACCCGAAAGGTGTTCGCGAAGTTCTCACCGGCCTTGTAGCCCTTGATCTTGGGAATCCAACCGTCGAGGTCCTTTCCGTTGAAGAGGGAGATCCACTCCGATTTCGGCTGCGAACCGGCGGCCAGAGCGAGACTTGAAGCGGCGATGAGGGCGAGGGTCCGGACCATGCGCCGAGGTTACCGCGCCGGTACACTTCTTCTGATGGAGACCCGAATCGAGAAGGACAGCCTCGGCGATGTGCAGGTACCGAAGGAGGCCTATTGGGGCAGCCAAGCCGAGCGGACCCGCACGTTGTTTCAGATCAGCGGCTTGACCGAGCACCCGGCGATGATCGACGCGTACGTCCTCCTTAAGAAGGCCTGTACCCTCGCGAATACCGAGTTGGGTCTGCTCGACCGCGAAGTCGGCAACGCCATCGTCGCCGCGGCGAACGAGATTTTGTTGGGCAAGCTCCGGGACCAGTTTCCGGTCGACGTTTTCCACATGGGCGCGGGCACGAGCCTGAACATGAACGTCAACGAGGTCCTCGCGAACCGGGCCGAGGAACTCCTGGGCGGAACCAAGGGGACGTACACGAGGGTCAATCCGAACGACCACCCGAACTACGGGCAGTCGACGAACGACACCTTCCCGAGCGCGATGCGGATCATGGCGCGGATGATGTTGCGCGACCTGTTCGTCGCCGTCGACGGGCTAGAGGCGGCCTTGGCCGCCAAGGGGCGGGAGTTCGACGGGATTTTGAAGTCCGCCCGCACCCACCTCCAGGATGCGGTGCCGATCCGGCTCGGTCAGGAATTCACGGCCTATGCGGCCGCGATTGCGAAAAGCAAGAAGTGGCTTGAGCATGCGGCCTTTGAGCTCGAAGAGCTTGGGATCGGCGGCAGCGCGGCCGGAACCGGGCTGAACACCCATCCCAAGTACCGGTTCATGGTCGTCGAAACGCTCGCGGTGGAAACAGGCATTTCGTTCCGAGCGGCACCCGACTTGCGCGAGGCGATGCAGAGCAATCTGCCGATGGCGGCGCTCGCCGCAGGCCTGCGGATCTTCGCGCTCGAGCTCACGCGCATCTGTAATGACCTGCGGCTGCTTTGTTCGGGGCCGCTGACCGGCATCGCGGAGATCGTGCTCCCGCCCGTTCAGCCGGGCTCGTCGATCATGCCNNTCATGCCGGGCAAGGTCAACCCGTCGATGGCCGAGAACATGAACATCGTCCTGTTCCAGGTGCTCGGACAGTGCCAAGCGATCGACCTGGCCGTACAGGCCGGGCAACTGGAATTGAACGTGATGATGCCGGGGATGGCCTTCAGCGCCCAGTTCGCGATTCAGATTCTCACGAACGCCCTCGACACGTTCACGGTCAACTGCATCGCCGGCATCAAGGCAGACCCGGACGTGTGCCGCATGTATGCGGAGACGTCCCCGTCACTCGCGACGGCGCTGAACGTCCACATCGGCTACAAGCAGGCGGCGGAGGTCGTCAAAGAAGCCCTCGCGATGAAGCGGACGATCCCGGACGTCGTTCGGGCCAAGCAGCTCTTGGACGAGGAGACCCTTCTTGCTGCCCTCGACCCCGCGTTGCTGACCGAGCCCGGAATCCCGGGCAAGCACTAGCCGCGGCGGTCGGCGCGCGCCTCGCGATCGACCAGGCCAAAAGGCTCCTTCGCTTGCGAAAGCAGTCGGGGGGTCGGGTAAACCGGGCGTGAGCGATGGAGTACTGTCCAAAGTGTGGCGTCAAAACGCATTCCGAGGCGCGGTTCTGCCATGCCTGCGGGACGTCGCTCGAAGAGGCCCCCATCGTCGACCCGCTTCAGGTGGCCGTAGCCCCGGCGGATGCCGACCTCGTCGAGGCAGGTTTCAACGATCCGTATGTGGGCATGCCGACCGCCAAGGAGACGCCGCTTCCGTCCTCCGACGAGGACGACGAAGACGACGATGACGACGGGGACTCGTTCGTCGCCGAGGAGCCGAGTCCTCCGGCCGAGCCGACCCTCAAATCCGAACCAGAGAGCCCGGAATCGGTGGCCACGGTGGCAACCAACCCCATCCAGGATGCGCCGGTTGCCCCGCCGCCGAACGCTCCCCCGCCCGTAGCCCCACCGCCGAGCGCTCCACCTCCTGTGGCGTCGCCTCCGGCAGCACCACCGCAGGTCGCGCCGCCACCGATGGTCGGGGCGGCGGGATCGGTTGCCAAGGCTGCGTTCGTTCGCGCGCATCAGGGGATCAACCAGGTGCCGTTCGAGACCCTGACGGAAGCGATGGAGCTGACGAGCGCGCTCGCCCTCGATCCTGGGGCCACGGCGCGGTCCAAGATCGATCCTGAGGTGGCGCAGAACCTCAACATGAAACTCAAGGTTCAGTTCGACTCCCTGGTCGACAAATACGGAATGCCGGGGGTCACCGGCCAAGCCGTCCACTTCGTCAAGTCGTCCGGCCTCTCGTTCCTCAAAGGGGCGAAGCCGATGACGAAGTTCGACCAGAACCCCGAGTTGTGGATCGCGAACGTCAACCTCTTTCCGAAAGAAGCCGCGCTCTTCAACCAGTGCCTGGACGAGGCGGACAAGAAGCAAGGGCTCGAGGAGCGGGTTCTACGGACGTGCTCGTCGTGTCGCTTCCAGCGGATCATCAATCCCGATTACGAGAGCCTGCTGCAGAGAAAGCGGTTCGCGGACATGGCGATCAACTGGAAACGGAGCATCCTGCGTGTGGTGAGTCGGGCGAACGCCGATCCGTCGTTTGTCTGCATGCGCTGTCAGGGCCTCGAGTACAACGATCGGACGATCGTGCTGTGTCCTCAATGCGGGACACCCCAGAATCAGTTGCTGTTGGTGCACTGCACGCAGTGCGGTTGGGATTTCGTGCAACGCAAGCCGGGCAAGCGACCGGCACCGCCGGGAAAGTCCGGGCCGACACCCGCGCCTGGGGCGAACGTCCAAACGGCCAAGCCGCAAAAGATGGTTCAGGGCACGTGCTCGAACTGTGGGACCAAGATCCGCGTACCGTTGGATAAGATCCCCGAAGAGGGGCTGAAGGGCAAGTGCGGCAAATGCTCGCAGCCGATCACGTTCCGCAGGCCGAAGGCCTGAAGCAGGAACCCGCGTGGTCGGAGCCGAAAGAGTCCAAGAGTTTCCCATGAGTCAAGATCAGAGCCCATCGACTTCACGCCGTCAGTTTCTGAAGGCCACTGGCGGCGTTGCCGCCGCGACCGCGCTGAGCGGGTTTGGCTTTCCAGCCGTCCATACCGAGAGTAGCGGGACGATCAAGGTTGCCTTGGTCGGTTGCGGGGGGCGCGGCGGTGGGGCAGCCGTAAACGCCTTGTCGACGACGAGCGGACCGATTCAGCTCGTGGCGATGGCGGATGCCTTTGCGGATCGACTCAACGGCTGCTACAACAACTTGAAGCCGTCGATGGGTGCGAAGATGGACGTGCCCGAGGATCGCCGATTCGTCGGTTACGATGCCTACCGCAAGGCGATGGATTGCCTCTCGCCCGGCGACGTCGTGATTCTGACGACACCTCCCGCGTTTCGGTGGGTCCATTTCAAGCAGGCGATCGACAAGCGGCTGAACGTGTTCATGGAGAAGCCGGTGACGGTCGACGGGCCAACGAGCCGACGGATGCTGCTGCTCGCCGATGAGTCGATCAAAGCGAATCTGAAAGTCGGGGTCGGGTTGATGTCGCGACACGCGCGCAATCTCCAGGAGCTCGCAAAGCGGATCCGGAACGGCGAGCTTGGCGAGATCGTCCTCATGCGCGGCTACCGGATGCATGGCCCAGCCGGATACTCGGAGTCTCTGCCGAAGCCGGGCGACGTTTCGGACCTCGAATACCAAATTCGTCGGTTCCATAGTTTCCTCTGGGCGAGCGGTGGTTGCTTCAGCGACTTCTACATCCACATCATCGACCATCTGGCGTGGATGAAGAACGCTTGGCCGATCAGCGCGCAGGCGTCGGGTGGGCGACATTACCAAACCAATGGGGACGGAGTGCCGTTCGTCGATCAGAACCTCGACACCTATTCTGTGGAGTACACCTTTGGGGACGGAACCAAGTTCTACTTCGACGGCCGATGCCAAAACGGCACCCACGGCAAGTACTCCAGCTATGTTCATGGGACAAAGGGGGTCGCGGTCGCGTCGCGAGCGAACGACTGCGGCGGTCCTTCGGCGATCTATCGTGGGCACAACATGGACGATGGCAAGGTCCTGTGGCAGTCGACGGACTCAAGCAATCCCTACCAGAACGAGTGGGATGCGCTGATCGACGCGATTCGGAACGATCGGCCTTTCAACGAAGTCAAGCGCGGGGTGGATGCGAGCTTGGTCACGAGTATGGGACGAATGGCGGCGCACACGGGTCAGGTGATCACCTATCAGCAGATGCTGAACTGCGAACATGAGTTTGCTCCGTTCCTCGAGAGTCTGCCCGAGGATCCGCGAGCTCCCTTGACGCCAGGCTCCGACGGCCGCTATCCCGCACCCCAGCCTGGGATGAAGCCGAACCGCGAATACTGACCCCGCCCACCGGCCCAGAGGCCAATCCCTTGCCCCGGTGAGCAAGATCAGTCGCCAACCCAGTTGAGCAGATAGACGAGGAAGCCGGCCATCCCCAACAAGAAAAGTTGGATCGCGGCAAACAGGTACTGCCCCAACGCGAAATTGACCACAGTTCCCATCGCCGAGGTCAGGAGCGTCAGATAGCAGAGGTACTTGGCGATCGTCATCGCCAGGTCGTTGCGGAACAGCATGCCGATGCCGATCACCAATCGCGCACCTCCCAACCAGACGAAGTAGCCCGCGAGCGTGCTTTGGAGGCCGGCGTAGATGTCGAACGCCGCGACGAGGCACCAGATGATCGAGACAATAGTGAAGGCCACGTCCTGCCAGTTGTAGTCGGGTCCGACGTCGCGGCCCGCGAACGTCCCGACTTGACGAATCCTGAAGTTGCAGTGCGGGCAGATCGCGGCGAACTCCGCGATGAGGAGCTTGCACTGCGGGCAGTGGATCTGCTTCGGGCCGGCATGAACGGGCTTCGCCGGTGCCGCAACCGGATTGGATTGCACCTGGGCCTGCTTCAAGGCGATCGCGAACTCCTGGTCGGCTTCGACCTTGGCGATGACCGCTGCGGCATCGGCATTGCCTTTCACGCCGGGGTCAGCCTCCATGATCAACTTAATCGCCTTGGGCTTCTGGCGCGTATCGTAGAGAATCTGGAGGAGGGCGACGAACGCGGCCGGGTTCCGCTGATTCAGCTTATAGGCGCGATCGATGCACGTCTCCGCCGCGCGGTAATCGGTCGAGGCCAGCGCCTTGCCCTGCTCGAGGAGACTGTAGATCAGAGTCTGGCGACAACTGTGATGACTGGGGTTGAGCCCCATCGCGGCGTCAAGCTCGGAGATCGCCTCCGTCCAACGTTGGCCTGCGGCAAGTGCATAGCCGTGGGTGTACCGCGCTTCGGCATCGACCGGCTGAAGCTGGGCCGCTCGCTGGGCGGCTTCGATGCCTTCGTCGATTCGCTGGGTGCACACGAGTGAGAGGCCATAGAGCCGCCACGCCGTCGATGACCCGGGCTCGGCCTCGGTCAGGAGCCGATATGATTCGGCGGCCTTGTCGAAGAACTGCTGCTGGAAGAATTGGTCCCCTTGGGCGCGCAATTCTTGTGCGTTGATGACGCTCATTGTTTCCCCTCTGCCCTAACAATGCGCATGGGCATGATCAGATCATTGTAGTCCATGTCAACGCTATTGTCCAGTTCTTGTTGACACTTGGCGTATCCAGGGCCAGAAACACTCGTCTGCACCGAGGCGGTAGGGCGCGTCGATCCCTGCCAGGTAAAACGGGGCTATCCGATGGGCATCTTCTCGACATTGCTTTTGCTGGCTGCGATCGCGCCGGGCGAACTCCAGGCCTACGATGAGGTCCTGCCCGGCTCCGTGGTGCGTATACCGATGGTGCCGATGGCGGGGGGCACCGTGAAGATCAGGGGCGAATCCATCCCGATCAAGCCGTTCTATATCGCCAAGACGGAGACCGTCTGGGAGGCCTTCGACGTCTACGTGGCGAGCGGACCTCCGTCCAAGGCGTATGACCAGAGCCCGTTTGCTCCGGATGCGATCGCGCGCCCAAGCAAGAGTTACATTCTCCCCGACCTCGGCTGGGGCCACAACGGCTATCCGGCGATCAATCTCACCATCACGACCGTCGACATGTTCTGTCGATGGCTCTCGGCGGCGACGAACAAGAAGTACCGCTTGCCCACCGAGGCTGAATGGGAGTACGCCTGCCGCGCCGGGCTCGAGGCGGAGAAGAAGCTAACGGCAGCAGAAGCGGACAAGGTTGCGTGGTACCAGGCGAACAGCAAGGGCGTCACCCATCCGGTCGGCAAGAAGGCGGCAAACCCGTTCGGCCTTCACGACATGCTCGGCAACGCCGGGGAGTGGGCGCGGGATCCTGACGGCAAAGCGGTCCTGTGCGGGCCGACCTATCAGGACCCGCTCGACGCCCTGACCCCGACGAAGCGGCGACGCTACGACCCCAAATGGCAAGACACCGACCCTCAGGTACCTAAGAGTCGGTGGTGGTTGTCGGATGGCCCGTTCGTGGGCTTCCGGGTCGTCTGCGAGCCCTAGTTCACGCGGATGTCGTCCATCCCGACAAAGCCGGCGACCGGGCCGTTTCCGTAGATTTCGACTCGCCGGAACGCGATCGTGGAGTTGAAGCCCCACCAGACCCAGCCGCCGACCCCGATCGGACGATTGACCATGCCCACAACCGCCCCGAGGCTGTTCTTGAAGACGAACTTCATGCCGGTGACCGGGGACCCGGCCGGAACGCGAAAGTAGCCGCCGAAGGCGTTCCGGTTCGCACTCAGATTGACCGCGAGGTTGCAGGCGTTCCCATACAGGGCATTGGGGCCGGACCAGGCCGGCAGGGCGGGCATCCCGACGAGGAAGGCTCCGGCAGCCGGGAGTCGGACAGCGGTCGCGTAGCCGCCCATGATCGCTCCACCGGGGTAGGCACCGGGGGCGATCGCATCGAAGTTCTCGAGGCGCGGGCTAGCGAACGGAGCGATGGGGATCAGCGCGGCGTGGGCGCCGATGGCGGTGGCAAGGGATCCGAGGACGCAAAGCAATCGTGCATTTTTCATGGGTTTTCTCCTGATTTCTTCGGCTTTCGCCGTTTCTTGGGTGCCGGTGTTTCCGGCATGCCGGTAGAGTCGCCTGGGAAGGGCGATCGTTCAGGAGGTTAGGCCCAAGGACCTAGCTTAGGTACGCCGGTGGTTCTGTGACTTCATTGGGCAGCGGTTGTATGCGGCGTTTTCCACCGATTTTGCCCGTTTGGCCCCCAAGGGGGGATTTCCCTTGACAGGGGGGGGAGGGGGGGGTACAATCCCCCTCCGCGCCAACAGGTACCCCTATGCTAGGCAAAAAGGTAGAAGGCGCCTATCTTGGGCAGGTGTACATGTAGCAAATGATGCGGAGCGGAACCACAATCGGGAAGGGTCCATTCGGATTCGACAAGTTGTCGTTTCGATTCCGCAGCGAAGCTGCCTGGTCCCAGCTTCGTCGTAAGGTCGGGTTTCTCCCGTCGACTCTGTTCGGCGGCTCCGGCATGGTCACTAGGAGGGAAACTTGATTGTCCAACACGCTCCTGATCGTTAGCGCTGCCGTTTTCGCGGCCGTTGTCCCCTTCACTGGAGTCGCACGCACCCCTTGGTGGCGACGGTTCTTCGACAAGTTCAAGCGCGATGCCGCGGTCCTGCCCCCTGCCGTCACGAACGAGGCGGGCTGGACGCTGATCCACTGCGATGACCCCGATGCGTTTCGAGAGTGGCTCGGGCGGGACGAAGAGGGCTTGCCGTACAAAGACGGCGAAGAACCCTCTCTGGGCTCGCACCTGCTCGTGGAGCTGTACGGGTGCGACCAAGATGCGCTCAAGCTCGAGCGTTCGGTCGGCTGCGCGATGCGCGAGGCCGCCGACGCGAGTTTGGCGACGGTGGTGGCGGAGTCGTTTCACGAGTTCAAGCCGTACGGCGTCTCGGGTGCGGTGATCATCCAGGAATCGCACTACACCATCCATACATGGCCTGAGCACGGGTATGCCGCGGTCGATCTTTTCTACTGCGGCGGCACGGTTCACGTCCATAAGGCGGTCGACGTCTTGATCGAGCGCTTCAAGCCGACCAGGCTGAAGTTCCTCGTCGTGCGGCGCGGCATCCAGAGCGAAGTCGGTCGTTCGTGAGCGTCACCAGGCCCCCTCGCTTTCAAGCGAGGGGGCTTTTTTCGTCACCGCGCCACGGGTTGACAGTCGACCTTCCACGAAGCTATAATGATCGTTCGGCGCAGGGATCTGCGGATACCCGCCGCAATGACGCTTAGGAGGCGAATCGAGTCCACCCGACTTGGTCAGAGAAGTTTCGAACCGTTTCGAAGGCCCCTTAGCGTGAATTGCGAGAGGGGCTTTGTTGTGAACGGGCCGAAGCGTTAGATTTGAGGAACGAATGCCGACAGTCAATCAATTGGTTCGCAAGGGGCGACAGACCCCAAAGGTGAAATCGAAGTCGCCGGCGCTGAAGCAGAATCCGTTCAAGCGTGGCGTTTGCACGGTCGTCCGCACGATGACCCCGAAGAAGCCGAACTCGGCGATGCGCAAGGTCGCCCGCGTGCGGTTGACGAACGGCATCGAAGTCACGGCCTACATTCCGGGTGAGAAGCACAATTTGCAGGAGCACTCGGTCGTGCTCGTCCGAGGCGGTCGTGTGAAGGACCTGCCCGGCGTGCGCTACCACATTGTGCGCGGCACCCAGCAGACGGCGGGGACCGAAAATCGCAAGCAGGGCCGAAGCAAGTACGGAACGAAGCGGCCGAAAGCACCGAAGTAAACCAAGGAACCAAGCAAACCTATGCCGAGAAAAGGACCAGCCGAAAAGCGCACCGTGGCTCCCGACCCGATTTATGGCTCGGAGACGATTCAGCGCTTCATCAATCGCCTGATGCTCGATGGCAAGAAGGCGATCAGCGAGAAGATCTTCTACACCGCCCTGTCCATCGCCGAGGAGAAGACCGGCGCGGGCGGCCTCGAAGTGTTCGAGAAGGCGATGGCGAACGTCATGCCGGCCGTCGAAGTCCGGCCCCGACGCGTCGGCGGCCAGACGTACCAGGTGCCGATGGAGGTCCGACCGGGCCGACGCCGCACCCTGGCCTTTCGCTGGCTCATCGGCAACGCTCGCAAGCGATCGGGCAAGTCGATGATCGACAAGCTGTCCGCGGAGCTGGTTGACGCGTTCAACGGCACCGGCGCCAGCATCAAGAAGCGCGAAGACACCCAC
>DKKT01000090.1 GCA_002455425.1 Chthonomonas sp. UBA6659
TGGGCTCACCGGCGAGAACGGCGGGTAGAAGGAGCTGGTCCGCGAGGAACGGATCGACGGTGGCATCCGATCGGAACCACTCGGCGAATCCATCGAAAGCGTGCCCGACGACGTTCTCGGCTTTTACGCCCCGCTGGCCCGTCGCGGCTCCGACGCCGAAGCCCCGATCGAACTCCGCGATCAAGGTGACGTGGAGGCCGGGCGTACGCGAGCGAACTTCCACGATCTCGGGCTCGACGTCGAGTTTGAGGATTCCGAGGAGCCGCGCCGCCTCGTTCGCCGCCCGTTCGGCGATCGACGGCTGGAGCTCGGCGTACGCGATGACGGCTTGAACGTCCTTGAGTCTGCCCCGCGTCGTCCATTCGATCCCGTGCAGGGCGCTCGGCTCGACCTCGAGACCGACTTCTCCGCGCGCGGCATAGCCGAACCCGGCTACGACCTGGGAAGGGAAGGCGACGAGCCCCTGACGCCTGTGGGCGGCGAGGCTGACCCGCTCGAACGCGTCGAATGTCAATGTGTTCGGGTTGTAGGTTTCGCCATGGGCGACGAGCTTGGAGTAGCCTCCGGCTCGGCAGAGCACGGGCAGCAGCGCTTCAAGGACGATCAAGGCGTTGCCGGGTACGCCTCCCTTCTCGTACTCGCCGATGTCGAGACGATGCTGGATCGGACGCGGGGACCGGGTCGGAGTGAAGGTCAAGTCGTTGTGCCCGAGCTCGTCGCCAATGACCTCCGCCCGGGTCGAGGCTGCGAGGGCGTGGACGAACGCGAGATCTTCGGCCTGTAGTCCCGTTTTGCGCATCGCGCCCCGAATGTTGTGAATCCGAACGGCTTGTTGGATGAGTGCGGCGATCGAAAGCGCCGTCCGAAACAGGGCACCGCCGCCCTCGCCGTGCGAGCCGTTCAGAACCATCGGCTGGGCCGCGGCGCGCAACCGATTACACCTTCAGTTTGAAGAAAAGGTACTCGATCAGCTTCATCAGATACGCGATGATGATCAGCATGAAGCAGACGAGCAGAAGCTCTTTGAAGACGGTGAATCCGGTCGACTCTTGGGCAAGGCTTCCCGGCTTCTGGTACGTGGCCGAGGCCACGACTCGGTTGGCCCGGTCGAGGAGTACGGAAAGACCGTCGAGGAATTGGTTCCGTCCGAGAACGTACACGAGGACCATGCCGCCCACCACGGCGGGCAGCGCCAGTTTGTACTTATGCTTCTGGTGCTCGTTGTAGATCACGCACTGGCGGCAACGCTCGGCTTTCTGTTCCTGAGTGAGCTTGGCATTACGCGGGATGAACTTGGCTGCGGCGACCATGTCCTTCGGGATGACCCGGCCTTCCATCGCGTTGCGGATGACTTCTTCTTCGCACATGCAACCGACTCGCTCCTTCCAGCAAGTGCGACGGGAATGGTAGATGGGGCAGCGCTCCCGCACAAACTTGCGGCAGAACGGAAGCTGCCAGCACTTCCCCATGAAGACGTTTTGGACGTCGCGTTCCTCTTTGACGCCCTTTCCGTACTTCAGTTGGTCGGCTTTGGCGCCCTGCTTGGCGCGGGTCTTGATCCGGCCCGCGACGTCGGCCACCGCACAGAAGATCGCGACGATCCCGGCGATGCCGCCGGCGGTCTGAATCGACTTCATCACCGCCGATTCGACTTGGGGCGATTGGCCTCCACCCAGCATGCTCGGAAGGTACATCGGCGCGAAGAACAGCGCCGCGGCCGCGATCAACTGGAGTGGGGCGAGGGTCTCCTCCCCCCACCACAGGAACGACGTCGCGATGGCGAGCGCGAACGCGGCCGCGTAGAGGACCTTCGAAAACAGCTCGACGTTCGCCGTGGCCTGCGCGACGCTCATGCCCTGGGCGACGGCGCCGCCCGCGAACACGACGTACGTGTAGATCAAGAAGCCGAGCGATGTGGCGAGGCCCAACAGCGAAGCCCACAATAGGAATCGCGCAGCCGTGTCGAGAAAGCCCATCAAGGCGTCGGATGCGTCGGTATTGGCGAGTCGCTCTCTACGTGACATGGTCCCTCATGGCCCTCCCGCGTCAAACACGGGCTTGCCCGTTCCTATCATGCAGGACCGGGCTCCCCATTTTCCAAAGGAAGTGTGGTCCTACTTCTTGCTGACGCGCTCGAGGTAGGAATCGGTTCGCGTATCGACCTTGACGATGTCGCCCTGGTTCAGATGCAACGGTACGTTGATTTCCGCCCCCGTTTCGAGCTTGACGGTCTTTGTCTGCCCACTGCTGACCGTATCGCCGCGAAAGCCCGGTTCGGCGTAAGTGATCTCCAATTCCACTGTCGCGGGCATTTCATATCCAATGACGGATCCGTCGACCGTGAGGGCGGAGAGTTCCATCTCTTCCTTAAGGTACTTTGCGCCATCGCCGATCTCGCCCTCGCTGACCGGGGTTTGCTCGTACGAGTCGAGGTCCATGAGGACGAGCTCGTCGCCCTGGCGGTACAGGTACTGCATCTTCTTCTTTTCGAGATACGCAGGCTCGACGCGTTCACCGGCTCGGAAGGTCTTCTCGAGCACGGAGCCCGTTCGGAGTTTCTTGAGCCGCGTGCGCACGAACGCCCCGCCCTTGCCCGGCTTCACATGCTGGAATTCGAGGATCACGTAGACCTCGCCATCCAGATACATCCCCATGCCATTGCGAAAGTCGCTGGTGTCAACCGCCATGACCATCGATTTTGACACGTTCGAGACGAGGCAAGGAATCGAGGGAACGCACGCGCGCGAGAGACGTCTGTTCTTCCGATGCCGGGCCACGGTTGTAGCCGAGATCCGGATGGGTACCCTTCTACCGATGTTCCCGATTGGCTTCGCCCTCTCGTTCCTGTTGCCGGTCGTCGGGCCGGAGCTACCGGCATCGACGGATCTGACGTTTCGGCGCGATGTCCTCGCCCTACAAGAAGCCACTTGGCGCCTCGACTTTCGGGAAGCCGAGCGGCTCCTCGCCGTGCTTCCGAACCGGACGATCACGATCAGCTGGGACGACACGAAGGTGCCGGCCGACCGAAAGATCGAGTTCGCGAAGGCGCGTGATAAGGCGATTGAATCGTGGAAGGAGCTCGTGCCCTCTCTCCAGATCTCGGTGGTGCCAAAGGGTCGGATCCGCCTTTCGTTCGAAGCCGAGCTCCCGCCCAATGCCGACACCACCGGGCCGGCGGGTGCCGTTTACTTCTTCTCATCCGATCCCGATGAAGCTCGGGTCGAAGGGATACTCGCCCAGGTTCGGACCGCGAAAAAGCTGCAGATCGACGCCAAGGAGGTCACCAACGAGGTGGTGTATGCGATCGGCGTCTCGCTTGGGCTTGGAGAGATTGCGCACATCGCCAGTCCGATGAACCGCGAAGAAGGCCTCTACCGTGCCGTCATGCCGCTCTCTTCGGGTGAGGCGCTCCTTGCGAACGACACGCTCAACGCGGTTGCGCGCCTGAAGGGCCTCGTCGATGCACGTCGGCGGATCGTACCGACCCGACCTCAGGTGTTCCTGAGCCAGACCGAGTTCCGCCCCGCTGCGGTGGTGCAAGGCGATGCCATCAGCCAGAGCTTCCTGATCGTCAACAAGGGAAATTCGCCGCTCCGCATCCGACTCGTACCGGACTGCGGCTGTTTTGCCGCGGTGCGGTACGACAAGTCGGTGCCTCCCGGCGAGGAACGTCTCGTCCAGGTTACGGTCGACACGACCAGCTTTCCCGGCGATCTCGATAAGAACCTCTACCTCTACACGAACGACCCCGAGAGGGGCGAGGTGAAACTGAACTTCCAGATGCGCGCCGATCCATTGTTCACGTTCCTGGGCCACGAGCGGCAAAGCACGATCCTGCTCGGCGATGGCGGTGCAAATACGGAGCTGGTCCTCCTCGTGAACGACAAGAAGCCGATGAAGCCGACTGCGGTCCGTGTCGATGGGGTGCCCGCACTGGGCACGTTTGAGCCGTGGACCGGGTCGGTCGACGATCCCGACCAGCCTGGCCGCACGATCCAGCGGCAGGGGTTTCGCATCAGACTCGCAATCCCGGCGGAGATTCCGCCCGGGAGGTCCCCGATGACCGTCAACGTCATCACGGACGATCCCGTCTGGAAGGAGCTTCGGCACACCCTCTACGTGCAGCGGGGGATCGTCGCTCTGCCCTCGAGCCTTTACATGGGCGAACTCGGTAAGGACCCGGCTCGCGGCTGGTTCCTGGTCACGCGTCCTCGCTCCCCCTTCAAGATTCTTGGAGTCGAGTCGTCGAGCCCATTCCTGAAGGCGTTCGTCGAGAATATCGATGGCGGATTCGAGTATCGCGTCAATGTGGTCTACGACGGTCGCGGCGACTTCGGTGATTTTCGCGCAACGTTGACCCTCGTGACCGACGACAAGAAGCAACCGCGGGTCGAGGTGCCGATTCGCGCCGTGATTCGATGAACATGGGTCGCGGTCTCCTTTGGGCGGGCGTCGCGGTGGTCTTCGGGGCCGGCTTTGTCGCCCGTCCCGCGCAGGAACCGATCAAACCATGGGTCGTCATCGTCGGCGGAAGTACGGACGGCTACCTCTCGCCCTGTGGATGTACCAAGCCGATGTCGGGTGGCATTCGGCGGCGGGCCACCGCGACGCGTGCGTCCGGCGAACCCGATCGGACTCTGGTTCTCGACGGTGGGAACCTCGTCGCGGGCGTCGGGCGACAAGATGAGATCAAGGCGGAGACGGTGGCCGAATCGCTGAGGTCGATCGGGGTCGATGCCCTGAACCTCACCGCGAGTGACGCCCGCTTGGGCTCGAGCATGGTCGGTTCCATCGTGCGTCTTTCGGGCTCGAGAGTGGTTTCAGCCTCGATCGAAGGCGTCGACGGGATCCGGCGAAGCATCGTGAAGGGGCCCTTCGTCGTGACCGGAATCTCGCCCGGATCGGAAGATATTGTAAGGCGGCTCGGGGGAAGGTCGCTCACCCGGGATGCAGCCCTTGCGGCCTTTCTGGACGAGGCAAAGGTACTCGATCGGACGCCGATCCTCCTGTGGGATGGAGACCGCATTGGAGCCGAAGCGTTGGCGAAGGCCCACCCAAGCCTTGCCTTGATCGTCTACCGGAGTGGGTCGAAGGTGCCGGCCACTCCGTTTCGTGTGGGTGAGACGTGGCTTGTCACGCCGGGAGAGAAGAGCAAGGCGATCGTCCGGCTTGAGTTCTCCGGAGGAAAGTGGTCTCAATACCGGGCGGTGGCGCTGGGTCCGGAGTTCGAAGACGATGCCCAGGTTGGGGCGATGTTCAAGACCTACCTGAGCCGCGTCGGCGAGGAGAGGCTGCTTGAGAAACTTCCGCGCGCGCCCAGCGCCGCCTTCGCCGGATCGAAGCGGTGTGGATCCTGCCATCCCGCGGCGTACAAGGTTTGGAAGGAGTCACGCCACGCCGACGCTTTGTCCACGCTTGAGAAAGGGGGCCAGGATCGCGACCCGGACTGTGTCGGTTGCCACGTCGTCGGCTTGGAACTCGACCGTGGCTTTCGATCACGCTCGGAGACGCCCCAACTTTCCGATGTCGGCTGCGAAAGCTGCCATGGCCCGGGTGCGGCCCATAGTGCCGGACCGACGAAGGCACCGATGCCCCAGGTCGGGGCGGCTTCGTGTCGGAGCTGCCACGTTCCGGATCACAGTCCGGGCTTCGACTACGAGTCGTACTGGAAGAAAATCGCCCACTGACACGAATGCGGGCATCGCCTCGTGGCGATGCCCGCACGACGTCCGAAGTCGGCTCTCAGCGTCGGTCGGTGAGCACGAGTCCGCGGAGCGGTTCGCCACCGCCACCGGTCGCGAAGACGGTGACGATCGAATTGGCCCGGCCGTTGAGCGAGCCCGAGTCGATCGCGACGTCCTTGGTTCCGGCAGCCGTGATGCGAATCCGGTAGGCGCCCGGCTCGATCGCGAAGTAAGGCGAGGCTTCGAGGTAGTTCAGCGAGCGCTGATTCGGCTCGACATCCGCGAGATCGACGTTCGGTCCGGTGATGTAGACATCGACGCCGCCGACGACGGGAGTGCCGTGGAACGCGCGCACCTTCACCTTGTCGGAGATCGGGAGATCGTTGTCTTCGAGCGCCAGCAGGTTGACGCTCCCGTTGCCATAGAACCCTGAGGCGACGATGGTGTACTCACGGTCCGTGTACAGGAACTCACGCTTCGTCGCCACCTGGCCGAGGTCGCCGACGGCGAGAATCAGGTCGCTGGTGCCCGAAACGACCGACTGGTAGCCGCTGTCCTCGCGGTATTCGAGCCTGCGGGGCGAAACCGGGCGCGCCTTCCAGTAGAGCTGGGTGATCGGTCCGGCCGGAAAGTCGGGCACGAGCTGCACCAGCCGCATGCGCATGTTCGCGGGGCCGCCACCATCATCGGTTCCGTTGTCGATGGCACCGCGGCAGCCAAACAAACTGGCCGCCACCACTCCAAGCACTGCTACGAATCCTACGAGCCTCATTCGGTCTCCTCCAAGTTGAGAACCCAGAGTGTATCACCTGGGAACCGCGCCTGTCATCTGAAAGCCGCGCCTTCCGCGTATCTGGCTTGGTCCGGCACCCTCCCAACCTGCTCGACACCGCTGCGGTCACAACATCGCTAGGGAGAAGACGAGCGGGGTCCGTGAAGTGACTCGGGCAAATCCGACTTCTCGTCTCCTTGAGGTGCAGAGTTTAGGGTCGGCCGTCCGTGGCCGGCATCCATCCGGCCCCCAGTGGCAGGACCGTACTCAAGGAGGATAGACACTGGGGGGACGGTCGGTGCCCCGCAAAGGTTCGAGTGGTGGAAAACTCCTCGTGCTCGTGCCACGATGAACGCCATGACCCTCCGGGATCTCCTCGACGCGGCGCCGATCGTGTTTCTCGGTCGCTATCCGACGCCCGAAGACCGCATGGACGGCTACTACCAGCGGGTGGCCGCGATCGATCGCCTCCTCGAGGACCTGCCTCGTGTGTACCTGCGCACGGACGGGCCTGCGACCATGCTCTCGGTGTCGACCCGTAGGGCCGACTCGCAAGCGTGGGAGGTCCGGATTTCTCGTCGCAACCCGATCCAACGACGGGTTGCGATCCAGTTGGCTGTGGCGTCCCGTGGGGTTTATGCGCACAGCGTCCGTGCCCTCGAAGGACCCATCGCGTGGAGTTGTTTCACCGCCGCTCCACGCCGCGTGCTCGATCTCCACGGAGCCGTCCCGGAGGAAGCTTCGATGCTGGGGGAGGCGAGCCGGACGAGCGCGCTCGCCTCGTTGGAAGGTGAGGCTCTGGCCCAAGTCGGCCTCTTGGTGGGGGTGAGTCGCCGCCTTCTCGATCATGTGGTGGCGAAGCATCGACTCGAAAGCGATCCCGAGAGTCTCGTCTTACCGATCGTCACGGAAAGCGCGGATGAGGGCGAGTCCGGTCCGAGGACCGGTGCGATTTACGCCGGCGGCTTTCAAGCATGGCAGCAGATGGAGAAGATGTTCGACTTCATTCATCGGCACCCAGAACTGCCCGTCACCTTTCTCACTCCCGATCCTGACCGAGTGCAGCGTGAGTACCAAGAGCGCTACCGCGTCGACTTCCTCGGCACGTCAGAATCGGCGCGCCCGGACGAATTGGCCGGATGGTATCGCGCGCACCGATTCGGATTGATTCTGCGCGAGGACTCGATCGTCAACCAGGTTGCCTCTCCGACCAAGCTGGCAGAGTATCTGGGAGCGGGCTTGATCCCGATCGTCGACTCCTCCGACATTGGCGACTTTCCGTCCATGGGCTATTACACGGTGCGCTACGATGCAACCCTGCCGACTCCTGAAGAGGCGAGGATAATAGCCGCACACAACCGAGCCGTGTTCGATGAGCTCGTCCAGGAGTATCGCTCCGCGGCAGGCATGCTCCGAGCGTGGTGGGTAACGTGATGCCATGACTGCCAAGGAACTGATCTGCACGCTCAACGACCAGGCGACCGAAGGGTTGTTTCGCGCGGCCCGCGCCGTCGCCGCCGATAAGCTCGAGTGGAAGCCGGGCGAAAAGGCTCGATCGGCCCTCGACATCGCGCGGGAGTGTGCGCTTTCTCCGACTTGGGCGACCGAGCTCCTCGAAACACGGAAGATGCCGGAGTTCAACGAGACGACCATGGCTGAGTACGAGGCGAAGAAGAATGCGATCCCCAGCCTTGACGCCGCCGAAGCACTCGCCAAGGAGAACGTCGCCGCGCTCAACGCCGCGATCGGTGCATTTCCCGAATCCGATCTCCGAGTGACGATGCATGTGCCGTTCGGGCCGAATCCGAATTGGCCGTTCTATAACGTGATGATGCTCCACGTTTGGAACTGCCACTACCACACCGGGCAACTCAACTACATTCAGACCTTGTACGGCGACACCGACTTCCACTAGGGAAGGGTGAAGGTCTCGACAGGCAGCTTCGTGCCAAGTTTGACGACTCGATACTCGTCGGTTTGGGGGCCGGGGGCACCCATTTCGAGGTAAAGGTGGCCGATCGGCATGTAGGTCTTCGCGTCGACGACGATGTAGCCGGCGTAGCTTCCGGCCTCGGTGGTCCGAATCTGGTAGGCACGACGCTTCTTGCCGGCGACCGTCCAGTCGGTCGGACCGAGGAAGGTGTCGTAAAGCGGGCTCCGACGATCGAAGAACCGGTCGAAGCCGTGGGGATAGTCTGCCTCGAACGTCTTGGGCGCCGGCTCTCGTTTGATCTCTTCGCCGGTCCGCTGCCATCGCTGGTGACCGTCGCAAACGTCAACCGGCTTCCCGTCTAGCTCGATGCGCCAACGATTCGGGCGCTGATAGCGGTAGGTCTGGATCTTCTTGGACCCGTCCGGGTCGGTCGTGTAGACGTCGACGCAGAGGGTGTTGGCCGATGCGATCTGGTTCAACGCCCGAAGGTAAGCCTTCGGGGGACCGCCCAAGACGAGGAGAGCGAGCGCCGCGGTCATCAGTCTAGTTTCGCGAGACGAGCGTCCCGGATTCCAGCGCCGCGAGCCGCTGCGAGATGCTCTCGCTCAGCGAGTCGACGTCGTCGGCTTCGCGTTCCTCACGCAACCGCTCGAAAACCAGCGTTCCGACCACGCCAGTAAGAATGCCCAGAAAGAACCAACCGAGGCCTCTGCTCACTACGCGGTTTTACCCCGTCGCTCTCTGGTCCTAGGGAGCCGTGCACGAGAACGGGATGGTCGCCATGCCGCCCGGCTGTCCGTTGCCCGAGGGCAGCGTGGTACCGGTCATCTCGCCGTCGAGCTGGAGGTTCGTGTTCGTCGCCCGCACCGAGTCTTTGACGATCAAGGTGTAGTTCCCCTTGCGGAGTCCTTTGGGAAAGTTCAGTGTGACTGTATTCGTGGCCCCGCTGTAGCTGTAGGTGAACGGGATCTGGGCATCGACCGCGCCGCCCTTGACCGCAAAGTCCAGAGCCGAGGCATTGACGCCGGTGTGGAAGGTCACTTTCACCTGGTTGATTCGGGATGCCGACGTCGATCCCGCGGCGGGCACCGTCTCCACGATCGTCGGGCCTCCGTGAGCAAATGTGGTTGAGTTCACGGAGGTCGCAAGGATCCACGTGTCCTCGTCAAAGGTGCACGCCGTGGCGGTGCCTGTGAGCGGTATCACGAAGTTCTCGGTGGCCGCGTCGTTCCAGACTTCCTTGGCCTGCTTGACGCCGCCCACGGTCGGCCGAATGTCGATCGGCATCTTGAAAACGGGATACGCGGTCTGGGTCTGGCGAACATAGACGAGGAGGTAATGCTTGCCGTTCGAGGTCGCCGTCGACCACGCCCATTGGTACGCGGGTGCACCGCCGCCATAGACCCATTGATCGAAGAACCAGTTGAGGCTCGACCCGTGGGTGGCGTTCGCCACGCTGACGAGGTCATCCGTGATCGCGGTTTTGTACTGGAACTGGCTGCGGTAGTTCGTCAGGATGTTGAAAAAGGTCGTGTCGCCGACAACACCGCGAAGCATGTGCAGCGCCCACGCCGCCTTGTTGTAGCTGTAGGTGCCGCTAAAGATCCGGTTCGGGTCGGAAATGTCATAGCAGTAGACGGTGCCGCCGACGCCCGAGGGTCGTCGACCGGACATTGCGGACTTGAGCGCGGCGAGACCCGAGCTTCCCGGTTTGAGTTCGCTCCAGAGCGCCTCACTGTACGTCGCGAAACCCTCGTTCAGCCAGATGTCGTGCCAAGTACCGCAGGTGATCATGTCACCCCACCATTGGTGGGCCAGTTCGTGGGCGTTGACCGACTCCCAGAAGCCGCCCATGCCGGTCATTGTCTGGTGCTCCATTCCACCGCCGAACGTGAATTGGTACATGCCGTACTTTTCCGCGATGAACGGATACTGCCCGAACTTCGCCTCGAACACCGGCAACATCTGAAGGCACTTCTCCCAGGCGGTCCGGTTTGCGGTGGTATCGCTGCTCGGCCAGATGTAAAACTCGACCGGCATCGAGCCGCCGGCGTAGTTGTAGTTCTGGGTCCACTTGTTGAAGTTGGTCGCGCCGATCGACAGCAGGTACGGTGACATCGCGTAGTTCGTCAGCCAGCGGTACCTTAAGAGGCCGCCCCCGAGGTTGTCGGTCCCCTGCAACAGCCCGTTCGCTGCGACTTTGAGGGTGCTGGGGACGGTGACGTTCAAAGCGTAGGTCGACTTGTCGTTGTTGTCGTCCTTGTTCGGCCACCAGGTGTAGGAGTACCAAGGCTCGCTGAGGGTGAAGACGTAGGGTGCGCCGCCCTGGGTGCCGAACTCGATCGACCCGAAGCCACTCGAGGTCGCGTTCCCTTCGTAGTCGATGAAAAGGGTGAACTGCTCGTCGAGCGCGTAGGGGCGGTCGAAATTGGCTCGGACCGTCGTCGTGTTGAGTCGGGTGAACGTGATGTCCCGCCCGTCGAGCCGGCACGCCGTGATCGTGAAGTTACTGCCCAGGCGGAACGTGAACTCGGTCAAACCGGCGCGCAGGCTCTTGACGGTGAGGGTGTTGTCGCCATTGACCAAGGTCGCCGGTGGCGACAACGTGATGTTCAGGACCTGGTGGAGCACATCGGTATCGGTGAAGGTCTCGGGTGCCCCGAGCTTGGTCATCGTCGGACTGAATCCGTGCTTGACCGCCGCACTCCAGCGATGAGCATGCCCACAAAGGGTCGAACCCGTGCCTGCCCAAAGCGAGGCGGCAACGCAGAGCGACGACAGAACCAAGGACGAACGCAAGATGATAGCCATAGTAACTCCAGGCGCGACATCGCACCCGACACTTCTATGGTACGACGGAGAGCACCGGTTTCCTAGTTCGAACGATGCAGCGTTCCTGGCAAAGGGCCGGAAGGGTACGCCAGAATAGGCGCATGCGCCCTCGGTTGGGGATTGGCTTGCTTCTCATCGCGATCTTGACTATGGTCGTCGGTTGCCGACCGCCGGCCCAACTCCAGGGCAAGCCGAATGCCACCAATTACCGCAAGGTCATCAGCCTTAGCCCGTCCACGACGGAAATCGCGGGGACCTTCATGACCGATTCGGCTCGGCTCCAGGGCCGCACGTCCGCCTGTGACCACCCCGACTTTGTGCGTGACATCGAAGTCGTCGGTTCGGTGAAGCCCGATTTCGAGAAGATCGCGGCGATGAAGCCGGACTTCATCGTGTACGACCAGACCCTCTACAACGATGCCGACATCGAGAAGCTGAAGACGATCGCCCCCCAGGCCGACGTTTTGGTTCTCGATCCGTCCACGGTCAAGAGCTACATCGACTTTTTGTATCGATTCGCTGCGGCCACCGCGAGTGAAACCCAGGTGATGGACTACGCCGAGAAGGTTCTGCAAGCGTCGGGTGTCGGCCGGTCGAACCCTCCCGATCCCAAGCCGAAGGTGATCACTCTGCTCGGTGGGGGTCCCAACACCGAGTACATGGCAACCGGCACCCAGTCCTTCTTGGCCGACGTGGTCCGAGACGGCGGGGGCGAACCGGTCGGGCCTGATTCGGATCGATTCCAGGTCGTCAACGTCGAGCACCTCGTGAAGTGGAACCCGGACCTGATCTTCACCAGCGACGATCCGAAGACGATCCTAAGTGACCCTCGCCTCAAGGACATCGGTGCCGTCAAAGGCAAAGCGGTCCTCCAGTTCCGCGGCGACATCCTCCTGAGGGCAGGAGCTCGGGTCGACAAGCTGATCAACCGCGTCAGACAGCTCATCGGAGTCCGTTCGGACGAGCTCGCGGGGAGGCAGTAAGCGATGCCCGACATCGGCGTTTTCGGCGGCTCCGGCTTCTACTCGCTTCTCGAGAACGTTCAGGAGATCAAGGTCGACACCCCGTATGGCCCGACCAGCGATTCGATTTTCCTCGCACAGGTGGATGGGCGTGAGGTGGCGTTTCTTCCGCGACACGGTCGGAACCACACGATTCCTCCCCACAAGATCAACTACCGCGCCAACGTCTGGGCTTTCCGCAAGATCGGGGTGAAGGTCGTGATCAGCCCGTGTGCGGCGGGCTCGCTCCAGAAGCATGTCGAGCCTGGGCACTTCGTCGTGTGCGACCAGTTCGTGGACCGTACCCAGGGGCGCGCGGACACCTTCTACGACGGCTCGATCGTGACCCACGTCTCCGTCGCCGACCCCTATGACGAGCGACTCCGCAGCCTCGCGGCCGACGTGATCCGGGAGCACGGGATTCCATGCCACGACCGGGGCACGGTGCTTGTCGTGAACGGCCCACGGTTCTCGACCAAGGCCGAGAGCGCCTGGTACACGGGCCTCGGCTGGGAAGTCATCAACATGACGCAGTATCCCGAGGTGTATCTTTGCCGGGAACTGGGCATGGCGGTCGTCAACATCTCGTTGATCACCGATTACGACGCCGGGCTTGTGGCCGAGTCCGATGCGGTCAATGCGATGAGCGTGCTGGAGGTCTTCAAGAAGAATTCCGAGGGGATCCGCGGTGTAGTGTTGACGATGATTCGGCGACTACCTGCCGACCTCACCGATTACCTCGGAGTCGAGGAACTCCAATACAGTCGGGGCGATGCTCACGTGATCACGCCGCGCGATATCCGTCTGTACGAACAGTAACGATGCTCGCTCTCCTCACCGCGATGGCCGCGACGATCCAAACCGGTGCCTCCCAGCCGGCGACCCCGCCGCTGACTCTCGAGGCCGGGGTCGAAACGGCGACTTTGGGAACGGTCTCCATCGCGGGGCGCGAGGTGCCGATCAAAGTGCCCACCCAGAGCCCCTGGATTCCGCCCGGTGCTCCCCATATCGGGTGGCAGGGATGGAAGTATCGAGTCACCCCGCTTGGAGACGTCGATGCCCGCTACCGGGTCGACGGAGGTTGGGGCGACGTCCAAGCGGGATGGGAGACGTTGGCCAAGACCCCAGCCACCAGCTCGCGCGTCTGGAAAGTCAAACTCTTCCTGTTCACGCGTGCCGAGCTCATGGAGAAGGGATCCGACGGCATTGTCCGGGTCCGGCGGCAGACGCTGGAACGGGTTCAGATCGGGTCGATTCTCGAAGCCTGTGGAACGCTGAAGGCGATGGTCGAAAGCGCCTCCGAAGGGCGGCTCAAGTTGGCGTTCGACGTGTCGATCGACGACGATCCGATTCGTCTCACCGCCTTGGCGGGGCAGCCGTTGATCGGAGGGGACTTCATTCAGCACACGATCGGTCCCCGCATCAACGCCGCTGCGTTCGAGACCGATGACCCGGGCGATCGAGGGCCGTTCGATTCGGTGTTCGTGGTCCACTCCGCGCTCACACGGCACCCCGCCGATGCCCTCGTCAGCGCGACTCCCGTCACGACGATTCCGTTCTATACGCTCGGCACGCTCGAACAACCGTTTGGGCTCGCGGTGGCCCTGTACGAAGGGTGGCTGCGCCACCTCCGGTTCGCCGGAGATCGCCTCGGCTATCGGCTGCCGAATCGGGTCGCCCCGGAGGCAAGCCCGATCGAGATGACGCCATCTCCCCGAACGATCCCCGACCACTGGACGCCGACCGGAAGCTTCATGACGCCGGCGCTCTGGCGCTCGATCGTCGCCGGACGGACGCCGACGGATGCCGAGTTCGTCGCGCGCCGATGGCCGGTCCAGGTGATGGCTCTGCGAACCTGGTCCGAAGTCAGCGACGATCCGTGGACCCGTCTTCCCGAACTTGAGCCGCCGGCAAGCGATTGGCCGAACGGCGACCCGCAGTCGATTCTCGTGAAGGAAGACCGTTGGTTCGTTCCCGCCGATCTTGTCGACTTCTTCGCCGCGCATGTCGTGGCCGACACTCCGGTTCTCGGATTTGCGGATCGAGGCGGGCGGCGCTATGTCGTCTTTCAGAGGAGCAGTCTCAAGGAGGGTGAGGCGGTCGTCCAAACCCTCAACCTCGAGAGCCAGCCCGGTCGCCCGGCGGTGCAGGTGTTGCCGACGGGACCCCCGTCGATGGATTCGCAACCGCGCGCGGGCGGCTTCTTCACGGTCGCGAAGGCGAACGATCCGACGAAGGGACTCGTGGTCCAAGTCACCGAATACGGATCGTATCGACGGGGGTGGGCGCGGATCATGGGGGTCGACTCGGGCGTCCCGATCGTGGACATCGCCGAGACGCCGATGCTGCAGTTCTCGATGAAGGCGATCGGCAACGAAGGGATCGGCCTGGTTTTCGAGGGCTTGCCGCGCGGGGTCGTGCTCCGGCCGACTCTACCGAACCCGGTCGAAGTGCCAATCGCGAACCCACCACTGGCGATCGATGTACCGTTCGACGGTGACTGGCACTCGGTGGTGATCGATCTCCGTCTCCTCAAGGGAAGCTCGTCGTCGAATCTGGTCCGTTCGGTGATCGTGACTCCACCGGCCAACGCGGCGTTCTACGAGCGGCAACGGTTCGAGCCGACGGTGCTGACCTTCGCCGACTGGAACGCGCGCGCAGCGCTCGATAATGAAGTCGTCGTCGAGGCCCAGGCGCTTGCCTACGGCCCGATCGAGGCGCGAGCGAAGCGGATCGCCGAGATCGGTACGGCGGGCCCGCCCGCGGACGCCGATAAAGCGCTCCTCCTCGAGGCGCTTCGCGACGCCCAGGAGTTGGTACGCCTGAACGCGGTCGAGGTGCTCAACCGCGTCAAAGTGACGGAAGCGCTCCCGGCTCTCATCGACCAGGCAAGGAGCGCGAGCCCGTCGGTTGCCGAAGGTGCGATTCGGGCGCTTGTGTTCCAAGATGCTCCCGAGGGCTGGGCCGAGTTGCTCACGATGGTCAGCCGTGGACCGTTCGATTACACGCGGCAGTTTGCCGCCCGCGCCCTCGGTTTGACCGGCGATCCCAAGTATGCGGGTCCGATCAGCACGCTCATGACCACCCGGTCGTGGCGCGCGCGCGAAGATTCGGCCAAGGCGATCGCCAAACTGCCCGGCGACGAGGCCGGCGTGATTTTGATCGCGCTCCTCCAAGAGGTCGACCCCTGCATCCGCCTCGCAATCGTCGAGCGCGCCAACGTCGGCCTCGAGCTGATCAACCGTCGGCTCCTGTGGTCCAGCGTCAACGACCCGAGCGAGGCGGTTCGCGCCGCCGCCGCGATCCGATTGGTCGGTAGTCCGATGCCCGAGTTCCAAAAGGAGGGCTACAAGGCGGTGCGAGACGAAAGCCCAGCGGTGCGCTTAGCGCTCCTCGAGGCCCTTCGAATCAAGCCCAGCGATGCCCACCGCGGCGCCTTCCGGCTCGCGGTCGCCGATCCCTCAGCGACGGTGCGGGCGGCCGCCCTTCGTGGCTTCGCCGCGATGCCGGGGACGGTCGACCTGGCCGAGGTCGAAAACGTGCTCCAGGATAAGGACCCTCGGGTCCAAGCCGCCCTCCTCGATCTCGTCGGCAGCAAGAAGCTGAAGCTTCCCGATGCGGCTTGGCAGACGCTCAAGGCAAGTCTCGATCCGGTGGTCGCCCGCCGGGCAGCCGAGGCGGGCGGATGACGGTCGTGTTCGGGTCGGACCACGCCGGTTACGATCTCCGCCATGCCCTCGCCGCCGGCTTCCGAGCCGCGGGTCATGACGTCTCGGAAGTGGGTGCAACCAGCGACGCTCCCTACGACTACCCGGATGCCGCGGACCTGGTTTGCGCACAGGTGTTGGCGGGCGGCACCGATCTCGGGGTGCTCGTTTGCGGAACCGGGATCGGAGTCTCCATCCGCGCAAATCGTTATTCCGGGATCCGCGCCGCCAATTGCTGCACCACCGAGATGGCGGTCCTGGCTCGCCAGCACAACCACGCCAACGTTCTGTGCCTCGGGGCACGATTGCTGAATCTCGAACAAGCAGAGGAGATTGCGCGCGTGTTTCTGCAAACTGAGGAAGATACGAGCGAGCGGCACTCGCGTCGGGTCCGAAAGCTAGATGGGAACTTCCCGGCGTCATAGAATGTAGGTTCGGGTCATACGGATGAAGAGAGCTTCGAAGAATTGGTTCGGTGCGGTGGCGGTTTTGGCCGTCGTCGGTGCCTTGGCAGGCGGCAATTTGCTCCGCGAGCGGATCGAGGTCGGTCGACCTTTGCAGACCGCTTCCAGCCGGGAAGGCGGTTCCCTAACGGATGGGACGCCGAGAGCCCTGCTCTACGCCTCGACCGACAAGAACCCTCAGGTTCCGGAGACGGAGTATTTCTACCGCCTGAGTGAACTCCTCAAGGAGCGTTATGTCGACCCCGTGAAGGATGACGAGCAGCTCGCGGAAGGCGCGGTGCGAGGCATGGTTCTCAGCCTCGACGACCCGTACAGCGAGTTCATGAATCCTGAGCAGTTCAAGGCGTACCAGCGTCGGGTCCGGGGCGAATTCGAAGGCATCGGCATCGAAGTGAAGCTGTTCTACGACGCCCAGCAGCGCGAAGCGTTGGCCAAGCTCCGGAAGGAGCGCAGCACCGAGGTGCAAGAAGAGACGCCGGCCGTGACGCCCGGCGAGCTGATCCCGAGCGTCATCGTGACCGCGGTCGCCCCGGGAAGCCCGGCGGCGAAAGCCGGACTCCAGCCCGGCGATCGAATCGACAAGATCGACGAGCGATGGGTCTACTCGGCCCCGATCTTCCGCACGTTTCAGGAGGCTCAGCGCAAGCTGCGCCGTGGCGAACTGGATTCGGCCGAGCTCTCCAAGCTCCGGAAAGCGCTTTCTGAGAAGTCGAAGCATGGTTTGACCCCGGCCCGAGCCCGCGACAAAGTGCTGATGGGAACGAACGGCACCGTGAAGGTGGCGTGGGAGCGTGAGGGCCAGGTCCAGGAAGCGACGATGGAGAAGGCCCTCACAAAGGTGGCACCGGTGAGCCCGAGCGGCGACGCCCTTGCGGTGAAGTTTTTCGTCGGCGTCAAGGACCCGCTGCGATCCGCGATCGAAGGGAAGTCGCAGGTCACCCTCGATCTCCGCAATGGGACCTTGGGCGATTTCGATTCGATGAAGTCCGCGCTCGAGGTCGTCCTGCCGGCCGGAACGTACGGCCGGTTCTCCGCAGAGCGCGCGGGCCGACCGCGCGAGCTCATCCTCAAGGAGGGCGCGTCCTCGACGCCCAAGATCAAACTCCGCGTCGACGAGACGACCCGGGGAGCCGGCGAGATATTCGCGCGAGTACTGGTCGGGGCGGGCAAGGCGACGCTCGACGGCAAGCTGCCCGGTGAGGCCGTACGCCTGGAGGGCGTCTCCCTCCCGAGCGGGGCCGGGTACGTCCTGCCCGTCGCCACCTACGAGGTGTCTCGATGAACCCGATGAAGATCGTTGCGTGCTTCGTCGTCGCCGCCGTCGCTTTCGGCGTCGGCTTCTCGTGGAAGGACCTGAAGCACGGAAAACTGCCAAGCAGCGCCGCGTTTGCTCGGGCCGTGACCCCCGGTGCGGACGACAAGCCGACACCGACCCAGGTGTTCAAGGCGGCCTTCACCGATATCGTCGACCATTACTACAAACCGGTCGATGTCGGCGATCTGAAGTACGCCGGCATGGAGGGGCTGATGGCCTCGCTCGGCGATCCCCACACGATCTTCATGGAGCCGCGCTCGGCCGAGGAGTTCAGCAAGGACACGCGCGGCGAAAACGAGTTCGTCGGCGTCGGGGCGCGCCTTGGCCGCGATCCGCTCGGCGCGAAGATCATGGTCGTCTTCTCCGGTGGCCCGGCGGCGCTCGCCGGAATCAAAAACGGGGACGTCGTCGCCGCGGTCGATGGCAAACCCGTCGGCGGGGTTCCGGTCGACGAGATCGTGCGCAAGATCCGTGGCAAGGAAGGCACGGTCGTCACGCTCGACGTGATCCGGGGATCGAATCCAAAGCCGATTCGCATCGCGATCAAGCGCGGCCGGATCAATCCGCCGACCGCCGATGGCGTCGTGATCCCCGGAACGAAGATCGGCCTTGTGACCGTGCTCCAGTTTTCGGACCCGACGCCCGAACAGTTCGAGCGCGCGATCCATGACCTCGAAGAACAGGGGATCAAGGGCCTCGTGATCGACCTGCGGAACAACCCCGGCGGCCTCCTCGATCGGGCGACCGACATGCTGTCGATGTTTGTGGCCGACAAGATCGTCGTCAAGATGCGGATGAAGGATGGGACGGAGGAAGTGGTTCGCACTGCGTCCGACGCCGTCCACGGCTTCAAGTACCCCGTGATCGTGCTCGTCAACGAAGACAGCGCCAGCGCGGCGGAGATTTTCTCGGGCGTGCTCAAGGACTACAAGCAGGCGACGATCGTGGGTGAGCACACCTACGGCAAAGCCAGCGTCCAGAACGTGTTCAACCTGATCGACGGCTCGAGCGCGAAGATCACGATCGCGCGCTACTACCTCCCGAGCGGCGGCGACATCAGCCGCAAGGTCGACGAAGAGGGCCAGTATCTGAAGGGCGGCCTCCAGCCGGACGTCAAAGTCAGCCTCGGCACGGACGACGGCATCTCCCTGGGGGACCCGAAAGCCGATCCACAACTCGCCAAGGCGATCGAAGTCATCAAGGGCAAGGGCGGCGGCTAACGCCGCCCGGCCATCGGCGCGGGCCTGTTCTTTTCGCTTCAAGACCCGGGTAACCAGCTCCGCCGGATCATCAGGGTCCGCCGAGAAGACGACATGGATCTGATCCGTCGGCAGGGCTTCGCGCCGAAGTTGTCCGAGCAATGCATCGGTGGGCATCCAGGAAACCACCATGTGTCCCACCTTCGATCCGGTTGAGGGATCGAGCTACACGATCTTGGATCGGGCCGATCGCCAGGATTGCTCGAAAACGTACTTGCGTCCGAGAATGACACCCTCTCCGCCGCCCCGCTTGAAACTCAATGTCACACTTCTGGAGCCTGCCCTTGTTCTCGTCCGCGGCTGGCCCCGATGTCCGGAGGTTGTTGTTCCGGGCCGCCCGGCATCATGAAGCGAGCCTCACGAAGGACGCTAATAGAGCCAACGCCACCATCGCTCGGCAGTCACGCGGGCAAGCACGCCGGTTTGGCCCCCAGGGTAGAGAGTCCTTGCCGAAAATGACCAGTGGGGCCAGACGTATCAGTCTGCCCCTGCTGGCCAAGCAAACTCACCGAATCACTTCTTGCGCACGAGTGTCCGGACGATCGGTGCTTTCTGCTTGTCTTGCAACGACGCGATCGATACGAGAACCCGATCGGCTGGCATCGATCTTCCCTCTTTGATGCCCTGCAGGCATCCAGCGGTTGGGTTCCAAGCGATGGTCATGAAACCGGTTTGCGCGCCGTTGCCGGGGTTGATCAATGTGCAGTAGTAGAAGCCCCTATCGACCTTTCCACTTACCGCGTACTCAATCCCGTAGCTAGTCAAGCTACCTTCTAGCTTCGAACCCTTCCAGCCAATGTCAAGAATAACTCGGCCGCTGCTTTCCAAGTAGCGACCATCGACCCAGACCTCTTCTAACCCGAAGGCGTAGAAGATCTTCTTGGTCACTGCCAGCGATGGCTTAGCGTCCTGGATTGTCAGTGTCGCTTCATCCAGATCCCCGCGGTTCGTCCGCTTTAGATCCGAAAGCCGCCAAGTGCCCTGGTCGGTCTTCGTCAGGCCCTCGACCAGACCACTAGGGGACGGTACCTGGTCCGGCCTATCCCGGTAACCGACTGGCCATCTGGGCAGATCCCGCCTTGCCCAATACCCGAGGATCGTCCCATTCGGCACCGGCTTCAAGTTAGCCATGTCAGCGAATTGACTTCCATCGATGTAAGTGGCCTTATCTGAGCCATAGAAAACGTAGGCCTGACTGCTATCCGTCATCCAGACGCCGGTCATATCGGTCTTTTGGCCAGCGGTGAGCAGCACCGCACCCGCCAACAGCAAATGTGTCATAGCTCCTCCATAGTACACCGGGCTTCGCAGCCCTGTGTTGATCGGGGCCTCGGGTTGCCCCGAGGCCTGGGTTGAGTCGGCGGCAAGCTTTCCGACGCGGTGTACACGCCGCCGATCTTCACCCGATCGAGGCTGCAGACGAAAATGAGTTCCTTGCCACCGATCGGGGTCGATTTGGCGTTGAACATCTCTAGGGTAGCGCTTTGGGGGTAGCCGTCAGCCTGGAAACGGCCGAACTCAACCCGCCAGGTTCCGTGCGCTGCGCGAACCCAAGTCTCCTTTCTGGGCGAACGGTTTCGCTCGTCGTAGCCAAAAACGGTCCGCCGGTTGCCAAGCCAAGTTCCGTTCGGCACCGGTCTCACGTCCGATATCCTGGCGATCCGGTTTTCGAGCACAAACGTGGCGCTGCTTGCAGAATCGAAAACAAACGTTGGCCTGGACTTCATCTGCGAAACGCCCACGAGGGCATCGTCCGGGATTTCCCGCCTTTGCAGGTCAGGAGCAGGATGGCGGCGCATATTGTCTCCATGTCCTCATTATGCACGGGAGCGAACGCACCCGTCTACGACTCCTGGCGCAAGATCGCACAGGCGCCATCGGGTAAGCTTCAGGTGATACGGGAGGGTATCGGATGCCGAAACTCATCGAAATCGCTGGAGAGCAGCCCGGGAGAATCGTCCCTTTGTACGACATGCCGCTACTGTTCGGCAACGCCGACGGGGCCCACCATCGCGTCCACGGTGCGGACGATGCCGAGTACTGCGTTCGCGTGTTCACGCGCGGAGATCAGGTGTTGCTCGTGGACTTATCTGCGACGGGCACATGCGCGATCAACGGCCAGCTCAACGGAATGTACGAAGCGGGAAAGGACCTCCCGCTCAAGCATGGAGACACGATTACGCTCGGCAACACCGTGTTGCGTCTGGAAATGGAGCCTGCGAAAGTGGGAACCGTCGCTCCGAAGACGCAGCAGCTCTCAGCCATGGGCGGGGTCACCCGGATGATGCCGGCGACGCACATCGGTGATCCGCTGTCCGAGCCATTGCCCTCGCGCGAAGCTCCCGTGGAGACCGAGAGGCCGATGGCTTGGCAAGAGGAGCCTCGCGCGCCTGCGTGGCCGCGCGTCGCGATTTGGTCGACGATCGGGGCGGCCGTCATCGCGACCGCGGTCTATGCGTTCTTCGGCTTTCGCGAGGCGCGGAAGCCTCTGATCGACGGCGGGTACACCCTTGTGCAGTACAAGCCGGGCCAATTCTGGCAGTACACCATCACCAGCGGCGAGGTCGAGCGGCTCAAGCTTACAAGAGGCCGGAGCACGCAAGAGACGCAGGCCATCAAGAGCGGAGAGATCCGGATCGCGATCGTCAAGGAAATGATCGAAGGACAAACTTACTTTGCGCGGACGACGTCGGCGAGGATCGTCCTGGAGGACGGGTCCTCGTCGAACTCCAATGTCCTCGATTACTTCTACCAGGACGAGAAGACGCGCAACGTCATCCTGCTTGGCCGATCCTTCGGCGCCAATCAGTTTCAATGGCTCGAGCAGCCGGTGACGCTGATTCCCGGGGACTGGAAATCTGCGATCGCGTCCTCGTATCAGTTGGAGTTCCAGTTGCCGACGGAGATCATCAAGGAGTTGGCCCGCATCGAGCGAATGGACCTGAAGGACGAGAAGATCGGCCAGATGATCCTCGATCGCGAACGGTTCATGCGGTGGGCCGATCAGATGGGCGACTACCACAGCGAGGGAACCGAAATCGTTACGACTGGCACCGCCCGTTACCGTGTCAATCGATTGGCGAGTTCCGAGTCGAGTCGATTCACCCAAATGACACGGGTCGAGTACTGGGCGCCGGCGATCGGGGCGCCAGTCAAGATCGTCGCGACCTGGAACTCACCGGCATCGAGCGTCACCTACGAGGCCGAATTGGCCCGGACGAACGTCAGCGTGAAATAGGACGGGGATTCCTACTCTGGGGGGTTAGGCGGCACCCTTCCTGGTTGCTCGCCGCCCCCTCCGTTGGTCGTCGAGCCTCCCGTTGTGCCTCCTCCGCTTCCGCTACCCTCAATTGTGCCGCCGTCCCCTGGTCCGCCCTGGCCTGGTTCGTCTTGCGGTACGCTCCCGGCCCCGGCATCCTTTATCGGGTCCCTTTCGCTCCCACTCTTGAGAGGAGCGACGGTGCCTTTGCTCTTGTCCTTGTTCTCGGTCGGGACGTTGCCATGCGACTGCCGGAACTTCATGGCCTCCTCGGCGGACTTCGTTGCCGGCGGCTCGGAGGACAATATGCGGTCTGAACCGGCCGCGGTCGGGTCGACGACGGCGTCGGCGAGCACACCGGCTTGTGACGGCCAGAGGAGAAGGCGCACGAGCAGAATCGCTCCGGCGCAGCCTCCGAGCCACATCGCCAGGCGGGGGACGCGAAGCCGCCGCACCGGCGGGCGGGAGGCGACCGGACCGGTCACGACCGTCATCGGCAACACTGGGACCGCGGGCGTCGCCGGGGACAGGGCCGCGCCACGCAGGGCCTGAATGAACTCCTCGAGGTCGTGGAAACGAGCCTCGGGGCGCTTTTGGAGCGCCTTCTCGAGGACCTGCATGACCGCGGTCGGCACACCGGGGATCTGCTTCAGCGGCTGGGTCGACACGGCGACGGAGATCGCGAGCACCGAGTCACCGCCGAAAGGCTTCTGGCCGCACAGCATCTCGTAGAGGACCACGCCCAGGCTGAACAAATCCGTGCGCGGATCGAGATGGCGGCCCGCGATCTGCTCCGGGGACATGTAGGCGGGTGTGCCGAACACTTGACCATCGACGGTGATGTTGGGCTCGTAGGACAGTCGCGCGATGCCAAAGTCCGTGAGCTTGACGCGACCGTCGCTTAGGATCTGGATGTTCTCAGGCTTGACGTCGCGATGGATGACGCCATGCCGGTGCGCGAACGCGAGCGCCCCCGCGATCTCCGTCGCGATGCGGATCGCTTCGTCCCGCAAGAGGAAGCCCTCGGCGTCGATCCGATCGCGAAGGGTATATCCGTCGAGGAACTCCATCGCGATGAAGCAGCGGCCGGCATCTTCGCCCACCTCGTGAATGGTGACGATGGCGGGGTGGCTGAGGGCACCGGCCGCTCGTGCCTCGCGGAGAAACCGTTGCCGACGCTCTTCGGCTTGGCTTGCGGAAGCCCCGACCGGCACCTGAAGCTCTTTGAGGGCGATACGGCGATTCGTGGCATCGTCGTACGCTTCGTAGACGATGTCGTTGGACCGGGCGATCTCCCGGATGATCTCGTACTTGCCGAGCTTGGTGCCCAACTCCGCCATGTGCTTCCAGTGTACAAGATCGGTCGTCGATGACCCAAGGAGGAGGTGTGCCCGGGGTGGGATTCGAACCCACACGCCCTTGCGGACAAGGGATTTTAAGTCCCCTGCGTCTACCGTTCCGCCACCCGGGCATCCTCGGCAGGATACACCGCACGCTTGCCGTGAGGGAGAGGGCGATGGGAACGGTACACTTCTTTCGATGCAGCCGCCGATTCGGCCCGACCTGCCGCGCCTGCTGGAGCGGTGCCGCAAAGGGGATCGGCGTGCTTGGAACGAGTTGGTCGAGGGCACGGAATCGCTGGTCTACTCGATTCCGCGCCGCATGGGACTCTCGCCTGAGGACTGCGAGGACGTCTTCCAGGACACCTTCCTCTCTCTCCTCAAAAACCTCGACCGGATTCAGGACCCCTTCGCCTTGCCCCGGTGGCTGGGGGTGACGGCATCGAACTTCGCCCTCCAGATCGTTCGCGTCCGAAGTCGGGCTCAGCTCCAGGACCTCGCCGACGCGAGCCTCGAAGACCTGATCGCGGGGGAGGAACTGGCGGCCGATCGGTCGGCGGAGACGGCCGAGCGAGCCGACCTCGCGAGAATCGCGATCGACGCGCTTCCCGAGAAGTGCCGCAAGTTGTTGACTCTCCTCTTCTTCGAGGACAAGATGGATTACCAGACCGTGGCCGACATGCTGGGCATCCCGATCGGTGCGATCGGTCCGACTCGCGCTCGGTGCCTGGAGAAGGTACGGGTTCGACTCAAGGAACTGGGATTCTTCGACTGACGTTGTATCATCGCATCCGGACTCGCATCCTCACTGCAGGACGACAATGAAACGAGAGCATCAAGAGGTGTTGGAGCGACTGTGGTCGTACGCGGAAGGGAAGGAAGATTCGTCGATCGACGCCCTGATTGCCCGCGACCCAGAAGCCGCCACGATCGTGGCGGAAATGCGAAAGCTGATCGCGAGCCTCGGCGTTGGCGTCTTTCGAGCCCCCGATCAAGCCATCGAACAGGTCAAAGCCCTGTTCCAGCCGGATGTCGTCCTTGGGCGCCCGCTTTCGCGCGCTCGCCTGGTTCTCTCGACCCTCCAGGGCGCAATGGCGCGCTCTGCGGTCACGGAAGAATTCCAAATGCAGTTTGAGGCGGATGGAATCGACATCCGGCTGATGTACACCCCCGAACCCGGCGGGTGGGACGTGATGGGTCGGGTCGAGGGCGACGCACTGGAAGTGCGGCGTCACGGAGAGGCGATGCCCATGCCTGGCGGTCGATTCGAGTTTCGGGCCGAAAACTTGCGCGAGACCGACTTTTCGGTTCTGACGGAGCGATCCGTGATCGAAGTGCCGGCCGCCGACGAGGCGTTGGGGCATGGACGTCCATGAGCTGATCGACCGCATGGAGCGAGCCACGGGTCCCCGCGAAATCGCACAGTGGGTGAAGGAGGCTCGCGGACTGAGCGTGGGCGAAGCATTTTTCAACCGGGTCGCCTCGCTGATGGGTACCAAGCCGGCGGCGGCTATCCGCCTCGCCGCCCACTGGAAGTCGCTTGCCGGCCTTGGTACCGATCAAGCCTACCTGCTTCGAGCCCGAGGAGTCGGCGAACTGCTCCAGGGGAAGTGGGACGCTGCCTCGCGCTCGTTCCAAGAAGCGGGCATGGCAGCCGAGAATGCTCTCGATCGGCTCGCCTTTCAAGTGGGCGCAGTCGAAGCGCTCGCACGCACCGGAGACATCGACGCCGCGCTCCGCCTTGGCACGCGGTTGGTTCGCGGACTGGAAGAGCTGGGTGAACCGCTCCATGCGGCGCGGGTCCGGATCAGCCTCGGCAACACCCTCGTCCGGGTCGATCGGGCCGAGGCGGCTCGACGCTGGTTCCAAGAGGCGGCCGACACCCTTGACGGGACGGATTGGCGACGCGAATATGCCTCCGCGCGACTCGGTCTTTCAACTTGTGCCCTCTTCGGCTTCGGCGACGGTCGGGTCGATGCCGAGGTAGCTGAAGCCACGTTTCGTGAGATCGGCCTCGAAGGCTTCGCCGATGCCTGCCGATTGAATCTGGCTCAATTAGCGTTCACCTCCGGTCGGCCCGACGAGACGATCGCGACGCTCACGGCGATTCGTGATCGGATGGACGTCGGTTCGACCGTGGAGCGCGCGCGGCTCGAGCTGCTTCTCGGCCATGCCTACGCCGAGGCGAATCTCTTCGAGGAAGCTCTGGGTGCGTTCGAAGATGCGGGTCCGGTCATCAGGCGACGGGGCGACGCGATGACGCGGGGCGACTTGGCCTATGGCACCGGACATGTCCTCGTGGCGTCGGGGCGTCCAGATGACGCGGTGCGCCATCTGCGCGCCGCGCAGCGGCTCTTCTCATCGCAGGACTCACGGGCGATGGAGGCCGCCACGCTCGCCGAATTGGCGCGTGTCTCACGCATGACGGGCCGCAACGCCGCGGCCCGACGTTACGCGCGGCAAGGGCTCGCGCGGCTACAGCGACGGAGCGAACCGTATTGGAAGACCCGCGTCGCGCTCGAGATGGCGGAGTCGGCTCTCGGGACTCCGGAGGGCATGGCCGGACTTCGAACGGCAAGGGCCCTGCTTCGTGACATGCCCTATCCCCAGTTCGCGTGGCACGCCTCGTGGATCGCTGCTCGCACGTCGCAAGGTCCGACCCGTCTTCGCCGCTACCGGGCGATGGCCCGGGAGATCTTCGAGTCGAGACTCTTGGTTCGCTCCGTCTCGGCCCGCGCGTCGTATCTGCGCGACAAGGACGCCGCCCTCCGGGAGTATCTCGGCATGCTTCTGGCGGACGGTAGTCCGCAGGCCGTCCAAGAGGCGATCGAGACGGTCGTCCAATCGCGCTCGGCGGCGCTCATCGACGAGATCGTCTCCGCGCGCGGGTTGGTGCTGGATGACGCGCGCCGGGACGTTCTCGAGGCGCTTCGGCGCGAACTCGGGGCCGAGGGCGGGAGCGGCGAGGGTCCAGCCGGGACGCGGCGACTGGCGCATGGCCAAGAGCACTACCGCCTGGCCGCGCGTCGACTTCTCGACTTCGGGGGGCAGATCCGGCAGGCCCTCGCGGAGTCCCCACGGACCGGTCTTTCGACGGCGATCACCCTCCTCGAGGCGGGCGATGCGTGGTTTGCGCTGCGGGGGAACGAGCGGTTCACCTTGGGAGGAAGAGCCGAGACGCACGGGCTCGCGCGCTGGCTTTGGTTCGAGCTTCTCGCCCCGATGGTCAAGCGCGATTCGTCGGCCTCCCGGGTGGAGGATCTGCTCGAGGAGTGCCGATCTCGGTTCGAGATCGCATGGTGCGGGGTCGACCATCCGGTCATGTGCCCGGAGGGCGACCTTTGGAGTATTCCTTGGAGCCTCGTTCGCGGCGAGGAAGCGGTGGTGTCGCTCTCGCCCTCGTTCGGTTCGGAGGCGCATCTTCTGCGATTGCAGGACCCCGGATCGACCGTGCTGTGGCTGGCCGAGTCAGACGATCTCCCCCACGCCAAGCCGGAGGCTCAGCGATTCCTCGAGCGGTTTCCGCAAGCCCGGGTCTGCCGATCGCGGGCAGAGGCTTGGGAGTCGCTCCGGGAAGGTCCGATCGACCTCCTTCATGTCGTGGCCCATGCGCGATTTGTTCCCGCAAACCCGATGTTCTCGAGCTTGCAGTTCGCGGACGGTCCGATCTATGCGACGGAGATCGCTCGGAGCGGGGCTCGGTGTCGGTTCGCGTTCTTGTCGGCGTGCGAAACCGGACGCGTGTCCAGCGGGATGCGGTTGGAGCCGGACGGCGTGGTGCGGGCCTTCCTGGCTTGTTCGGCGCAAGCGGTGATCGCGAGCCTCTGGCCCCTCGACGACGAGGCCGCTTCGGTCCTCAGCCCAGCCTTTTACGCCGCCACAGATCGCGGGGCAACCGTGACTCAGGCGATGGAGTCGGCGCGCAGTGCATGTCGGGTGATGTTTCCGCACCCGTATTTCTGGTCATCCTTCGCAATTTTCGGCGGGTACCCCGAACCGAATCCGAGGGATAATGTTCATGCGGGATTCAGGTTGGTTGAAGGGAAAGGTGATTCACTGTAATGCAGGCACTCCGCATCCTGGCTAAAACATGGTGGGTAGCGCTCATGGTTCTGTTCTGCCGCGCCGCGGCAGCGCAGGGGTATGTCGTCAAGCTCCATGACGCCAGTTCCGCCAATGCGATCATCCACGAGTACGGGATCGAGCTCGTGGATTGGACCGACCCGGCCCCGTTCTATTTGTTCTCGATTCCGCCCCGGCGCGCCGGTGAGATTCTCGACGCGCTTCGCGAAGACTGGAGGGTCGATTGGGTCGAAAGCGAACTGCCGGTCGATTCGCCCGGCGCGAACACTCGATCTCGCGGAGGCACGATCCCCGTCGTGGGTTCGCGCTCGAACCTCTATGATCAGAACACCCACATGCTCGAGCAGATCGGATGGGACGAAGGTGTCGCACTCGGCGGTCCGACACGAACCCGCGTTGCGATCCTCGATACGGGTATCCCGTTCGAGGCAAGGCATCTTTGGGAGAAGTCCGTGGCGTGGCTCAACACCGTCGATCCGGGATCGCCGCCGATCGACGAGGGGAACGGATTCGACGACAACGACAACGATCTGATCGACGAAGGTCTCGGCCACGGTTCGATGGTGGCCGGCCTCATCGATCAGATCAGCCCCAATTCCGAACTGGTGATTTGCCGGATCGCGGACGATGAGGGCGAAAGCACAAGTTGGCACCTCATCAAAGGGCTCGTGTTTTCAACCCTGAACGAGGCCCAAGTGATCAGCGTCAGCCTGGGGACGCCGTTCGAATTCCGCGCTGTTTCATCGGTCGTACAGTGGGTGCTCGATCGCGGTGTCGTCGTGGTCGCCCCAATCGGCAATGATAGCGCGCCGATCGCTCTCTATCCCTCGGCGAACGAAGGTGCCCTGTGCGTTTCGGGCGTTGACGACCAGGATCACCGCGCCGACTTCAGCAACTGGTCGGAACGAGCCGACGTCAGTGCGCCAGCAACAGGCATGGCGTCGCTTTGGTGGGACGGCACGATCGGCTTTTGGGAAGGAACATCGTTCGCCACACCGCTCGTCGCCGGCACCATTGCCGTTGGGCTCTCCTACTGCGCCGACCTTGAGCGTGACAGCCTGGACGATCTACTCGCGGAGACGGGGGACTGCATCGACGAACTGAACCCTGGGTACGAGGGTCAGCTCGGAAATCGACTGAACTTCCAGCGGTTCGTCATGCGCGTCCGAGATGAGGACGACTCGGACGTGGTTTCACTCACGATCTCGGTCAACCCGTTCGCGATCCGCGGCGGAACGGAAGGGGTCGGCGTGATCACCCTCAGTCGTCCGCTCGACGAAGCGCTCTGGGTCTACACCTGGGTCGATGGACCGGGGACGACGCTCGGCTGGGTGATGGTTCCGGCCGGCTCGACCAGGGCTGAGTTCCCGATCCTGACCGAATGGGTCGGCGATAGCCTTGGCGCGAGCATCTACGTCCAGGCCGGCGAGATCCTCTCGACGGGCGAGTTCATGGTGATTCCGTAGAGTTCAGAGCGGTGCGAACAGGTCGACGACGTTCCCATCGGGGTCTTCGACCTGGGCGTACCGCTGACCCCAAAACGCGTCCCAAGGCGGCGTCTTTCCCCGAAATCCCAGGTCCGTCAGGCGGTTGAACGTCGCGTCCACCTCCGCCGGGCTTCCAGCCTTGAACGCGAGTCCAAGTCGATGTCCGACGGGTTCGACCCAATCGGGGAGAATCTGTTTCATCAGCTCGACTTTGTCCCACGCGACCCGCAACCCGTTCGGTAGCGCGATCTCGAAGTGGTCGTCGTCTGGCTGCGGCTCCGGAATCTCCCAGCCTAGAGCACGGTAGAACTCAAGCGATCGTTCGAGGTCGTGGGTCACGATGCCGACCAGGTCGAATTGGATACTCATGGTCTCACTGCGGGGTCGCTGTCATGGGCACCGTTCTGGCGCTATTGCGGACCATCATGGCCCGGGGTTTGCCCTGACGGTCGTAACTGATGGCAATCATGTAGGCCTCTGCCGGCCCCGTCAACTCCCGCATCTCCCCGACCTTCTTCCCGTCGACGGTCACGGTCAGCTTGGTGTCGCCCTTGTTGAGGTCGACGATCTCGCTCGCTTGCATCGATCCGAGGTCTTTGGCCAGGGACTGCACCCCGGTGCTGACCGTCGCTTTACCCTTGGTGAAGTTGACGACCCGGAAGGAGACCTGTTCCTTGGGGCCCTTGCGCGGATCGCCTTCCATCATCTTGTACGCCGGCTTGCCAGAAGCGTCGTAGTAGGTGTAGAGGGTGTGGTTCTTTGCCGATTCGATGTTGACGTCTTCGGCGTGGAGCACCTTCCCGTCCTTCTCGAAGCTCATCTTGCGGACACCGGCTTTGGCTCGACGGATCGGGGCTCCGGCCCCGGGCGTCAGCGCGGGCGAGGCCAGCTGCGTGTTGTCCTTTGCTTGGAGCACATCGTCGGTGAGGTTGATGTAGAGAATGTAACCGGGGTCGGTGATTTGAGTCGGTCCGGGGGTTTTGCCCGAACTGCATCCGGCGCCCACCCACACGCAAAGACCGAGACCGGCCCACCAAGCACCTCGTCGCTTCATGGCCGTATTCTACTTGCACGGGTGGACATAATTCGCTTGTGAGTTTCTGTTGGGACAGTCTCGAACTTGCGATCTACGTCGACGCCCCGCTCGATGTCGTCGACTGGCATTGGGCGACGGAAGCCGGGATCACGCGCTGGTTCATCGTCGAAGCCGCCTTCAAGGCCCCCGACGCGGGAGAAGTTCGGAGTCCGACCGACCGAGTTCAGCCGGGAGATCGATACGTCTGGACCTGGAACAACGGGACGGAAGAGCGAGGTGTGTTTGAAGTGTGCGAGCCGGAACGTCGGTACGTCTTCAGCTTTGGCGGCACCACCCAAGTCGAGGTGACGCTGTCCGACGTCGGCGGTCGCACGTTGGTCGCGCTCACCCAGCAGACTGAAGCGACCGATGAGGATCGCTTCGAGGTGTACCGGGATTGCCTTCAAGGCTGGACCTTCTACCTCGCGAACCTCAAGTCGATGATGGAAGGCGGGATCGATCTGCGCGAAACCGCTCCGGATCGGTCCGGGCTCGTGAACGTATGAGCGTAGTCCTGGTCACGGGAGGGAGTGGAATGCTGGGAACCGACCTCCTCGAGGTGCTGAGGATGCGTGGGTTCGTCGTCCAGGCACCTTCGTCGCAGGAACTCGACATCACGAACCCCGAGTCCGTCGCCGGGATTGCGGTCGAGCGCTGGGGCACAGTCGACTGGCTGATCAACTGCGCGGCGTATACGGCCGTCGATAAGGCCGAAACCGAGCCTGAACAAGCTGCCGCGCTCAACACACTCGGGCCTGCGTTCTTGGCCCAAGCCTGTGCACTGAAGGGGATTCGATTCCTTCACGTCAGCACGGACTTCGTCTTCGATGGCGCGGGAGTGGGTCCCTATCGCGAGGAGGCGCCGACCCTACCACTCGGGGTCTATGGGCGGACCAAGCGGGACGGGGAAGAAGGAGTGCTCGCCCATGCACCGCAATCGGTCATCGTGCGGACCGCGTGGCTCTACGGTGCGCACGGTCAGTGCTTTCCCAAGACGATGATTCGGGCGTGGCTGGCCGGCAGGGCGCTCCGCGTCGTCGGAGACCAAATCGGCAATCCAACCCACACGTTCGAACTTGCACGCGTGCTCGCCGAGATCGTGGAGACGCGCCTTGATGGCGGGATCTACCACGCTGCCGGCCCGAGTGCGATGTCATGGCACCGCCTCGCCCTCGACGCGCTCGAGGTCTTTCACGAAGTCACCGGCGTCGCGCCGCACCCGATCGCGATCGAGTCGATCGTGACTGCGGATTGGCCGACACCAGCTCAGCGACCCGCCAATAGTACGCTCGACTTCTCGAAGCTGGCCGGTCACGGAATCACCCCGATGGAACCGGTGCGTGAAGGTTTGCGCAATTTTGTTGTTCGGTGGATCGAAACCGATGAGGCGATCCGCTCCTTAGCGGAAGTGCGCTAAAGGGCACAATGCAAATGACAGGTGGGTTGCGACTCCTGTGCTACCATGGGGTGGGGATGTTCCCACCCGGCATCTGCTTGGGTGCGAACCGCAGATATGACGCAGAAAATTGTTTTGTTGATCGAGGACGATCCTTCCGATGAGCGCCTGACTCTCAATGCCCTGCACCGGAACAACATCATGAACGAGGTCGTCGTGGCGTACGACGGTGCCGAGGCGCTCGACTTCCTCCATGGCCGAGGCAAGTTCGCGGGACGCGATGCATCGATCCACCCTTCGGTGATCATCCTGGACCTCAAGCTCGCCGGCATGAGTGGCTTGGAGTTCTTGCGTGAGCTTCGGTCGGACGCGCATACCCGCGTGATCCCGGTGGTCGTGTTGACCGCGTCGGAGAACAGCGACGACGTCGTCGCGGCCTATGAGGCCGGAGCAAACAGCTTCGTCCGCAAGCCGACCGACAGTCGCGAGTATTCCGAAATGGTGCTCAACCTCGGGATGTATTGGCTGCTGCTGAACTGCCAGCCGCCAACCCGCGTTCGCGCTTAGGCCGCAAGGCCCCCGTGACGGTGATCTTCGTTCCACGGCCGACTTCGGACCGAACGTCGACGGTGCCTCCGAGGGAGGCAAGCCGCTTCCGCATTCCGTCCAGTCCGGCGTGGGTCCCGTCTCGGTGTGCGGGATCATCGGGGTCGAAGCCCCTGCCGTCGTCGACGATCTGCATGCGTAAGCTCTGCGGGGAGTACTGGAGGCGGATCTCGACGCGCTTGGCTCGGGCATGCCGGACGATGTTGGTGAGCGACTCTTGGGCAGTGCGGAAGAACGCGTTCTCCCAGTCTGGAGAGAGATCGGACGGCTCGCCTTCGACGTCGAAGACAAGGTCAAGCCCGGCCCGCTCGGTCAGATGGTGCGCGAACTGACGGAGCCCGGTGAGAAAGCCCTGTTCGGCCGACGGTGCTCTCATTCGCTGTACCAAGAAGCGCAGTTCGTCGGCCGCGAGCCGCGTGGTCTCGCGACATCCGGCAGCGATCGCGGACGCCCGCTGGGGATCGCGCGAAGCGAGCCGCTCGACCAATTCGAGCTGAGCGCTGACCCCGACGAGATGTCCCTGAACCCCGTCGTGCATCTCCATCGCGATCCTCTCCCGATCGCGAGCGACTTCGAGGATGCTCAGCACCCGTGCGCCCGCGTTGGCGAGGGCCGCGATCAAGGAGGCCACCACGATCAGGAAGTAGTAGCGGAACGCCGTGTTGAAGGGGTCTTCGCTCTGCATGCCGCGGGTGGCGAGAGCGGCCCCGACGAGAACCATGGCTCCGACCGCGGTCGACCATCGCCAACTCAGGCGTCCTGCGGCTTCGGCGAGGGGGAACAGGTAGAGGAGGGCGACATTGCTCAACGGATCGCGGTTGCCGAGGAAGATGAAGAGGCTGACGACCGCGACGTCGATCGGGGGGAACACGAGTTCCCAGTCAAGCCATGCGGGATCCCGAAATGCGAGCCAGGTGCGAACCGCCAAGTAGACCACGACGACCCCGACCAAGGTCCAAATGGCGGGGAAGGAGGGCTCGGGAATCTCCGTCCGCACCGAAGGCTGATAGACCCAGATCAGGAGAAACGGCGCGCACAGCCAGAGGTGAACCATGAAGATCAAGTGCCGAATGCGACGCGGCGAACCTTCCATGGAACCAGACTACCGGGCTCCAAGCGATTTCCGATGCAGAAGGAGACCCTCGGCTCCTATCGAACCAATGTTCCATGACTCGCGCCCTTTCCGTCGCCGCCTGTTCGGTCGTGGTCGTCCTTGGCGGCTGTGCCGGGGGGTCGAATGCGCCCAATGCCGGTGACAAGATGCTGGTGCTCGGGGCCGCATCGGGCGAGCTGTACACGAAGCTGAAAGCACGCTACCGCGAAGTGCGCCCGACCGGGCAGCCCTCGGACCTCAGCGGATTTCGTCTGGTCGTCGTCGACGGGGACACGATCTCGCCCGAGGATCTCGCACGTCACAGTGCGATTCGGCGAGCCCTGACGACGGGAGTTCCGCTCCTGTTCCTCCATGCCTCCGAGCCCCATAAGAGGAGCTTGCTCGGGGCGAAACTACTCCCGTTCTCGGTCAAGGGTCAGAGCGACGGGTACTTGGTGACCACGGACGGACCTGGCCGGTATCGGGTTCGCAATCTACGACCGCTCGCACTCGATATCCGCAAACGCAACGCAGAGCTCGACGACCATGGGGTGCTGACGGGATCCCACGAACAGAAGAGCGCAAGGGTTCCCGTGAGTTCGGAGCGTGTCGATCAGTTTCTCGATTTCATTCAGCTTGACCGCGGGCGGCAGGTTGCTCCGCCGACGCCGCCGAGCGACTATCCTCAGTCGAGTTGGTTTACGGTTTCGGTCTCCGACGACTTCAGTGGGACGAATCCTGACTTCTACAACGACCTGTTCGAGGCGTCTCTCACCTATACGTTCTCCGCCTATTACGATAGCGGTTCCACCTTGCCGTCAAAGTACTTCCAGTGGGTCGCCTGCAGCGTGGAGGGGACCGTCACGCCGCAACCGCCCGGCACCGATGAAGTGGACGCTCGGGGATTCGCGATGACGATGAACGAGTGTTCGATCAGTCCCAACAACGGTCCCGGGAACGGGCTCCAACTCAGCCTTGTCGAAGTTCAACCCACCAACGAGTCGAACAACCTGAGTTCGGAGCTTCTCTTCGACATCGGCTACAAAGGTGACGGTAACACGGCGTGGACTTGGACCCAGCAGCAGAGCCAATCGGTCGGCGGGTTTGGGGGCTGGGAAGCCAGCTCGGCACCCTCGAATCAGGTCAACGCCGCGAACCTTCAGTACATGCAGACCAGCCCGTACAACGGTGACGGCAGCAACTGGCAGGACGCGTTCTACAAGGTCTTTGTTGGAAAGCACATCCACCCGATGAACACCAACTCCACCCAAGCGATGGGTCTTGTCGGCAACGCCCTGTGGCGAACCCAGGCTGTCTTCGACGGCACCGTGACGATCGACATCCAGACGGCGGTCACGTGCATCTTGCTGACCGTGTCCAACTACTTCGTCACGTCGAGGACCGCCCACCAGGTCGTCGCCACAGCCCAATCAACCTCCATCGACCTCGATCTGGGGGCACTGCAGATCCCCTAGGTACGATGGCGACATGCTCTTGACACTTGCGGGTTTGGTTTTGAGTGGCGTGGCCGCGCCAACCGTTGTGGTAGCCGACGGACTCGTGATCGGTGAGTACGCCAACGGCCGCTGGCTGGACGGCCAGAAGCTAATGGTGCCGACGACGGCAACCGTCACGTACCGCGCCGTGGGTTTGGGGACGATCGGAGCGTCTGCCACGATCAAAGGCTTCTTCACCGAGGATCCTCCTGGCGGCCCGTTGCTTGGCATGCCGAACGATGAACGCGAAGTGCCGGCACGCCTTCTGGTCTCGGGGTCGCGCCTGAAAGTTCCACGCAAGGTTCGCCGGCTGGGAACCGGCTCAAAAACCTACGTCGAGGCGTTGACGTCGTTCTTGAGCTCGCAGAAGTACAAGGCGAAAGCGCGATTGACGAACGTGATTTCTGCCGACCTGGACGGGAACGGAACTCAAGAGATCCTGATCGAGGGCTCGTCTCGACCACGCGTCCATCAGGGCGAGACCAAGCCCGGCGACTATTCGGTCGTGTTGTTGCGGGCGATCGTCGGCGGTCGGGTGCGAACGATTCCGATTCAATTCTCGAAGCGTGGCACCGAGCACTGGGTCAACTCCCATGAGCTCTTGGGAGTTGCCGACTTCGATGGCGACGGAGCGTTGGAGTTCGTTGTGACGAACGACTACTACGAGGGCCAAGAAGCTACGGTCTACCGGTTCGTGAAAGGGAAGCTCGTGGCTCTGGCCTCGAATGGAGCCGGAGTTTAGTGCAGTTTCCTCGCAAGAGTTTCGGCAGGAACCCGGGACCTCTCGTACAATAGGGTTCTATGGCGCGCTTGTCGCTCGTGGGTTGGTGTGTGCTCGCCTCCGTACCGTACGCGGTGTTGCCGCTGGTCGGTTCGGGGTCGCCGCCGGGGGACTTCAACCGTGACGTCCTGATTCCGCTTCGCGCCCGGTGTGGCTCGTGCCATGGGGGGACCCAGCCGACCGCCGACCTCGACCTCACCACGCCGCAGGGGATCGCAAAGGGCGGCTTCTCGGGCAAGCTCGCCATTCCCGGGAAGCCGAAAGAGTCTCTGCTGATTCAGCGCCTCAAGGGTGAGGGTGGCAAGCCTCAGATGCCGCTCGGGTTCGCGCCCCTGACGAAGGACGAGATCGCCAAGATCGAAGCCTGGATCGAGGCCGGCGCGGACAGCAGTCACGTCGCGCCGCCCCACTGGGCTTATGAAGCTCCTCGGAAGGGAGCGCTGCCCCAGGTACAGAACGAAAAGTGGGTCCGCAACCCGATCGACAGGTTCGTTCTGGCGCGACTCGAGAAGGAACGGCTGACGCCGTCGCCAGAAGCCGATCGCGAGACCCTGATTCGGCGCGTATCGTTGGATCTCGTCGGCCTCCCGCCGACGCTCGCCGAAATCGATGCGTTCGTCGCCGACAAGTCGCCCGATGCGTACGAGAAGGTCGTCGATCGCCTGCTTGCGTCGCCTCACTACGGCGAGCGGCAGGCTCGGATTTGGCTGGACCTAGCCCGGTACGCGGATTCCGACGGGTACGAAGCCGACTTTCGACGTGTCGCCTGGAAGTACCGCGATTGGGTGATCGACGCATTCAACCGCAACATGCCCTACAGCGAGTTCACAGTCGAGCAGATTGCCGGCGACATGCTGAACAACGCCACCGTCGATCAGCAGGTCGCGACCGGATTCCATCGCAACACGATGTTCAACCGTGAGGGCGGGATCGACCCGGGCGAGGCGCACTACAACGTCCTGGTCGATCGCGTCGGGACGACGGGAACGGTGTGGCTGGCCTCGACGCTGGCGTGCGCGCGTTGTCACGATCACAAGTACGATCCGATCAGCCAGAAGGACTTCTACAAGATGATGGCGTTCTACTCGAACACCGAGTACACGCCGGCCGGCGACGCCAATGTTGGAGCCGAGAAGTGGTACGAACCCTCGATCGAGGCCCCCACGGCCTCCCAAGCGAAGGCGCGAGACGACGCCAAACGCCAGATGGACGCGATCGAAGCCGAGATCACGCGTGAATCAGCGCGGTTGACTCCGGAGCGCACCGTGTGGGCTGCAATGCTGCCGCAGCCGGTCGCTTGGGTGGCTCCGGTTGGGACGCTGTCCAGCGACTCGCCAGGCGTGACGTTTTCGACGGACGGAACCGGCACGGTGTCGGTCGATGGTGCCAATCCCGATCGCGTGAACTACACGTGGCGGACAAAGGTCGGGGGTGAGGTGCGTGGGATCATGCTTGAGCCGATCCCCGACAAATCGTTCAAGGCCGGCGGGCCGGGTAGATCCGACAGCGGCAACTTCATTCTTTCCACGGTTCGGGTGACGGTCGACGGCAAACCGGTCCCGATGGCGCGGGCGAACGCGAACTTCATCCAGGACGGCTATGAGCTTATGGGTGTGTTCGATACCGACCCGAGGACGGGCTGGGCGGTGTATCCCGTCGCCTCGCCCGGGCGGAAGGCGGTTTTCGAGCCCCGCGACACGATTGCGGCGGGATCCGATCTGGAAGTGACGCTTGAGTTCCAGAGCCCGGACTTTGCGCGACACGCGCTCGGCAAGTTCCGACTCTCGGTCACGGGCGAGAGGTTCCCTTCGCGGAGCGTGGTTCCGAGCGACATTCTCGCCATCGCGAAGCGCGAAAAGAAGTTCTCCGGAGACGACGAGAAGCTCGCCAAGTTCTTCCTCGGGATCGCGCCCTCGCTCCAGCCTTTGCGTGATCGCTTGAATACGGCGAAGACCGCGTTTGCCAAAGCCCAGGGCGAGATTCCCAGCGCGATGGTGCTTCGCGAAAGACCGTCGACGGGTCCGGTGAAGACTTACCTCCACGTCCGAGGCGAGTTTTTGAGCAAGGGGGAGGAGGTGATCGGAGGCACCCCCGATGTCCTCGCCGCGATGAAGCCGTCGATGCCGGTCAACCGGCTTGGCCTCGCGCAGTGGCTCGTCGACCGTGAAAACCCGCTGACCGCGCGAGTCCAAGTCAACCGGATGTGGGAGTCGCTATACGGGCACGGAATCGTCGAGACATCGGATGACTTCGGAACCCAGGGCTCAGCACCGACTCACCCTGAACTTCTCGATTGGCTCGCGGTCGAGTTCATGGACCGAAGCTGGGACATGAAGGCGCTCATCAAGCTCATGGTGACGACTGCCACGTATCGACAGGCGTCGCGGGCCACGGCGGCAGGGCTGGCGAAGGACCCCGACAATCGACTTCTGGCCCGGGGACCTCGGTTCCGACTCGAGGCGGAGAGCATTCGCGATGTCGTTCTCGTGGCGTCGGGCTTGCTGAACCCGAAAATCGGCGGCCCCAGCGTCTTCCCGCAACAGCCGCCGGGCATCTGGGACAGTCCCTACAACGGGGACCAGTGGACGACGGACAGCGACGGCAATCGATACCGGCGGGGCCTCTACACCTTCATCAAGCGGACGGCACCATATCCGAGTTTTATGGCGTTCGATGCTTCCTCGCGCGAGAGTTGCACGGTTAGGAGAATCCGCACGAACACGCCGCTCCAAGCGCTCGCCCTCCTCAACGACGAGGCGTACCTTGAGGCGGCTCGAGCGCTCGCGGTTCGCATGAAAGCCGCAGGCAACGCCGACTCCGAGCGCTTGACCCACGGGTTCCGGCTCGCGACCGGGCGTCGACCGGTCAAGGCCGAGATCGCGCGGCTCGAGGCATTGGTGAAGCAGATGCGAACCCGATTCGCGCTCGACACCGTCGCGGCCGGAAAGCTCGCCGGTGAACCGGAAGCGGCGGCCTGGACCATGGTCGCCAACGTCCTCCTGAACCTCGACGAGACCATCACGAAGCGATAACGACCATGTTCGACACCCACGATTCCGACGCTCTGCGACGCTTCACCCGCCGGACCTTCTTCAAGGAGGTCGGCTACGGCGTCGGTTCGCTTGCGCTCCTCTCGATGCTCTCCGATCCGGCCCAAGCGATGGCTCACCTCGTCGCTTCCGCCCAAACCAAGGGGCCCCACTTCGCCCCGAAAGCGAAGAGCGTGATTTTCCTCTTCATGGCGGGGGCACCATCGCAGCTCGACTTGTTCGAGGACAAGCCGATGCTCGTCAAACACGACGGACAACCGGTCCCGGATGAGCTGATCAAGGGCGAGCGGTTCGCCTTCGTGCGGGGAAAGCCCCTGCTCCTCGCGTCGCCTTACAAGTACGAGAAGGTCGGCCAAGCCGGTCACGTCATCAGCGAACTCCTCCCGCACTTGAAGTCGATCGCCGACGATGTCGCGATCGTCCGCTCCATGCAGACCGATCAGTTCAACCATGCCCCCGCTCAGCTGTTCATGAACACGGGGTTCCAGATTCCCGGCCGCCCGAGCATGGGGTCGTGGCTGACCTATGGGCTTGGGAACGACAAACGAGACCTCCCCGGTTTCGTCGTCCTGATCTCGGGAATCAGCAATCCCGACGGGGGCAAGTCGTGCTGGGGCAGCGGTTTCTTGCCTACCGTGTACCAAGGCGTCGAGTTTCGGTCGCAAGGCGAGCCGGTCCTGTTCGTGGAGAATCCCGACGGGGTGTCGAGTGAAGTCCGGCGGGACAGCCTGGACGCACTCCGCGACCTCAACTCGATCTCGCAGCAGCAACAGCTCGATCCCGAGATCGAGACGCGCATCGCCCAATACGAACTTGCCTACCGGATGCAGACGAGTGTGCCCGAGTTGATGGACATCTCGAAGGAATCGCCCGAGACCCATGCGCTCTACGGGACCGAACCGGGCAAAAAGAGTTTCGCCAACAACTGCCTCCTGGCTCGGCGACTTGTCGAGCGGGGCGTGCCATTCGTGCAACTGTATCATCGGGGCTGGGACCATCACGGCGATTCGGAAAGCAACGACATCAAGCACGGTCTCCCCGAGCTATGCCGTCAGACCGACCAAGCCGCGGCGGCGCTGATCAAGGATCTCAAGCAGAGAGGATTGCTCGATTCGACCTTGGTGGTCTGGGGCGGCGAGTTCGGACGCACGCCCATGAAGGAGGCTCGCGGCGGCGTGACGTTTCCTGGGAGAGATCACCATCCGCGCGCCTTCACGATGTGGATGGCGGGGGGCGGGATCAAGCCCGGCGTGGCGGTGGGCTCGACCGACGAACTCGGCTATCTGGTCGGCGAGGATCCGGTCCACATCCATGATCTCCATGCGACGATCCTGCACCTGATGGGATTCGATCACACCAGATTAACCTACAAATTCCAGGGACGCCAATTCCGACTGACGGACGTGTCCGGCAACCTGGTACAAGCACTCTTGGCGTAGGCCCCGCAATCCGCCTGGCACGGATACCGGCTTTCTCCGGCGGCAGGTCATTGTTAAGGCTGGTGCCTTCATAATCTGGGGTGGAGTGAGCTCTGGCTGCGCTCGCGTGAATTTTTCTTGCCGGAGACACATGAGGAGAGGAAGGATTATGAATCGATTCCAGCTTCGAGGCGCACTTGCCGCTCTCGCGCTTTCAGCCGTTTGCGGCGCGTTCGCCGCCCCGTTCACCTCTGGCAATCTCGTCGTGCTCCAGGTCGGCGCCGACGGTGGTCCGACCCTGACCAACGCCGCCCAACCGGTCTTTTTGAAGGAGTACACCCCGGGAGGTGTCCTCGTCCAGACCATCGTGATCAACGCGACCGGCGCGGGACCGAAGTTGACCATGAGCGGTACCGCGACGGCGGAGGGCGCCCTTAGCATCGGCGAGTTGTCGATCGGCACCAAGGGCCTCATGTTTGGAGGCTATAACGCTGTCGCCGGGTCTGTCGGTGGTGCCGGCGTCGGCGGTCAGGGTACGGGCACTTCGGTCGCGAACTCGGATCCGGCGGTGATCGCACGCACCGTCGGGCTTGTCGATGACAGCGGCACCGTCGATTTGACGACGTTGCTGGGCGACGCCTACCACAGCAACAGCATCCGGTCGGCGGTGATCCACACCGATCTCCGGACGTACACCGGGGGTACCTCGAGCGGCGCAAGCAACGGGGGCACCGCGGGCGTTCGGATCGCCAATATCGGTTGGACGACGTCGACCCAGCTCAGCAGCATGCTGACGAACACGCGAGTGGTCGTGGTGTACAACAACCAGCTCTACGTGTCCTCGCAAAGCGGCACCTTCGTGGGTATCAGCACGGTCGGCACCGGAACGCCGGCCACGAGCGGGCAGACGATCACGCTGCTTCCGGGGATGACCAACGACGTCGTGAACGGTAACAACCAGTCACCGTACGGCTTCGTTTTTGCCGACGAGAGCACGCTGTACGTTGCCGATGATCGCACCATCACGAACGGCGGCGGCATCGTGAAGTACACCAAAGACGGGGGCGGCAACTGGAGCGTCGCCTACAGGCTTCAGGTCGGCTTGACCGGAACGGGCGCACGCAGTGTTTGCATCGCCGGACAGGATGGCTCTGGAAACAAGATTCTGAGCATCGTCACCGGGCATAACGGCGAGTCCGCGGCGGCTTCGAACCAGGTCATGACCGTCACCGACACCGGCCCCCTCGCCGCGTTCAGCTCCGTCGTCACCTCGCCGACGAACACGAAGTTCCGCGGCGTCGTGTGCTATGTCTCGGGCGCGGAGAAGACGATCAGCGGCACGATCAACCTCGCGAGTTACGTCGGCAACCCGAGTGCCCGAGCGATCACCTTCGAGGTCGTCGATGGCTCCAACACGACCGTTCAGACCGAGACGCTGAACCTCGACGGCAGCAACGGTTACTCGTTCTCGACGAGCGTGGCCGATGGTTCGTACGACGTGTTTGTCAAGGGGACGACCTGGCTTCGCAAGAAGGTCGCATCGGTTAGCGTGACGAGCACGGGCGCAACAGTCTCGACGACGCTCGACTACAACGGCGATCTCGACAACAACAACGTGATCGACTCCGATGACTTCGACATCCTCGTCGCAGACTTCGGCGGCAACGGTCCCGGCGACGTCGACGGCAGCGGCACCACCGACTCGGACGACTTCGACATCCTCGTGGCCAACTTCGGCCTCGGCGGCGACTAGTCCTCCTGAAGCAAATGGCACGGGGCGGCGGGCGATTCAGCCCGCCGCCCTCTTACTTGGTGCCGAACTCGTCCATCGCGGCGAGCCAGCGCGCCCAGCGCGGAGATGACTCCACCCGGCGCGCGAGGTTCGCGGGAAGGTGAGGTCGACGATAGTCGCGCCAAGTCTGCAGGCGCATCCGCTCGGTGCGCAGCAGATGGGTGGGCCGGAGTTTGATCCAGCTCAGCACCTCGCTCCAGACCAGGTTCCGCCAGATCGTCTGCGAAGGATAGAGCCTCGCAACGCGCTTGACGAGACGCTGTTCCTCGCGCGTCAACTCGAGTATCTCTTGCCCGATCGGGTCGGCAAAACGATTGAGTGGCATGATCTCGCGAAAATAGCCGTGATAGAGCGGGACCTCGAGCACCGGGATGATTCCGGCGGAGCGATTCACGAGGAGATTCGTGGCGTCGTGGTCGAGGTGGCCCTGCTCGAACGCGGTGGTCACGATCCGATCGGGGCTCGCCCGGGCCACGTGCGCCTCGACGCGGGGGAGGTACTCGGCGAGGTGGTCGCAGAGGTCGCCGTCGGGAGCATCAAGAAACGTGAGGCTATTCGCGCTCACCCGGAGGACGTCCATCGCCCGACGCGACTCGGCTTCCCGGACCGGGGTTGAGTGCATCCACAGCACCCGGACGTCGGCGGCGAAACCGCGGAGACGATGCATCCACGCGGCGATCGCAAGCTCATCATCGGGGTGGGCCATGACAAAGAGCCACCGAAGATCCGGATCGGGATCGAAGAGCTTCATTCCAAACCGATGCGCCTCAGGAGCTTGGAAGTCGAACGCCCTTCGACCAGCGGCACGATCTCAATCCGTCCACCGTACGCGGCGACGTGACCGTACTCGGGGAGCAGTTCGGCCTGGTAGTCCCCGCCCTTGACGTGGATCTCAGGCTTAAGTGCGTCGATGATCGCGCAGGGCGTGTCCTCCGCGAATGCGACCACGCCGTCGACGTCGCGCAAGGCAGCGAGCACGGTGGCACGGTCTTCGAGCGTCGTCCACGGTCGCTCGTCACCCTTGGCCAGCCGCCGCACGGATTCGTCGGTGTTGAGGCCCACAATCAGAAGGTCGCCGAGACTGCGGGCATGGCGAAGGAGGGCGACATGCCCCGTGTGGAGAAGGTCGAAGACGCCGTTTGTAAAGACGAGCCGCCGACCTTTGCGCAGTGCCAGTGCCTGCTCGAGCGTCAAGATCAATCCAGACTTCCGTTCAGGGCGTGGGCGAGAAAGTAGTCGAAAGCCTTGGTCGGCATCGGAAGAGGCGCGTCGATGAGTCGGGCAGTGAGGACGATTCGGGCGACGCGCTCGAGCGTCTCCATCCGGTTGTAGGCGTCCCACAGGTCTTTCCCGAGCACGGCCGCGCCGTGGTTGGACAGCAGGAACGTCTTGTGATCGGGGAGCAGCGGCTCCAAGAGGTCGGGGACCTCGTTTGTCCCAGGCATCGCGAACGGGACCGTCGCGACGCTTCCGAGGACTATCGCGGCCTCCGGCATCAGGTTGTCGGGGATTTCCTCACCGGCGAGGGCGAAGCCGGTCGCGGTCTGAGGGTGAGCGTGGATCACCGCCTGGCAGTCCTTACGGATCTGGTAACAGCGCAGATGGAGCTTGATCTCGCTGCTCGGACGGGCGTCGGTGTCGCGGACCGGGTTGCCTTTGAGATCGATGACAACGAGATCGTTGGGCTTGAGGTGGCCCTTGCTCGCTCCGGAGGGCGTGCAGAGGAGGTACTTGGAATTCAAGCGCACGCTGAGGTTGCCTTCGGAGGCGCCGATGAGGCCACGCTGCCAAAGGCGACGGCCTACCTCGCAAAGAGTCGCCCGGAGTTGGAGTTCGGTCATGCCGCCGGGAAGTATATCAGTCCGCTCCCGCCATCAGGTCCCGAAGCGTCCTCACCTTCAGGCCGACCGCGAGTCCGAGGTCGCACATCTCACGATAATGGCTGAGCTTCGGATCGTGCTTGGCGAGCACCTGGGGTCGGACCACGAGTGTCGCACCCTGATTGAGGCTTGCCACTTCGCGGAGCGTCGTCCGAGTCGCCTCCATCCATCGTCGCGGACTCTGCCCACTTCGAAACGTCTCGCGGTCGTTGAGGGTCTCGACCGGGAAGAGGCGTAGGTCGGCAGGGCACGGACCGGGCAAGGCGCTGAGAAACGTGAGCTCTGCGGGGACGGGCAGGTCGACGAGATCGGGTGGCCACTCGTCACGGACAGCGATCCCCGCGGCACGGTACCCGTACCTGCCGAAGTGCCGCGCCGCTTCCGCATAACGGGCCTCGAAGTCCTCGGGGTGCTTGCAGAGCCAGTCGAGGTCATGGCCGTCGTTGAGAATGGCGTCGATCACGGCGGGGAATGCGCGGAGGACCCGCTCGGACGCGAAGACGTGATATTTGTAGCCGGTGTGTTTGGCGAGTTCGAGCATGCGGACGACGAGCGCGGGCTCGCCGTGCCCGAACTCCTCCGCGTCTGGAGTATCCCAGGGAACGTAGTCGAGGTCGACGCGAAGGCAGAGGTACGCCATGTTCAGCGCGTGGCTTCGAGTGCCCAGGCCGCGCCCCCGAGGACTCCGGCGTCGTCGATGCGCTGGGCCGAGCGGATCGTGCAGTCGCGGAAGAGGGAGGGGATCGCGGTGTCGCGAGCCGTTTGCCGAGCCGACTCAAGAATGAGCTCACCAGCTTTGCCGATCTGGCCGCCGACCGCAACGATATCGGGGGCGAAGATGTTGATGAAGTTGCCGATGCCAATGCCCAAGTAGTGCCCGACCTCTTGGAACACTTCGATCGCAACCTCATCGCCCACCGCGGCCGCCTCACTCAGGACGAGTGGGGTGACATCGCCGAGACTGCCGCCCGCCAGGTTGACGATTCGGGACGGCCGCCCTCTGCGCAGCTTGTGGTGAGCCCGGGCCACGATCGCGTCCCGCCGGCAGTACGCCTCGATCGCTCCGTAGGATCCGGCGTTGCAATCGAGTCCGCCGGCGAGAATCACCGTGTGACCCAGCTCCGCTCCTCCCTGGTTGCCTCCGACCAGAAGAAGCGGGCCCCGCGCGTCACCCTGGACCGAACCGGGGGCCATCACGACGCCGCCGCCGATGCCCGTGCCGAGCGTGAGAAGGACGAGGCACCGAGCCTGATTCTTGCCGCACCCGAACCTGTACTCCCCGAGAGCGGCGAGATTGGCATCGTTGCCGAGCACGATCGGAATCGAGAACTGCTCCTGGAGCGGGGCACGAATCGCGACGTCCTCCCAGTGCCGGAAGACGCCATCGGTCGTCTCGCCGAAGTTCGGGGCCCACACGACGCGGCCGTTGGGGTCGTCGATGTGTCCGGGGATTGCGATCCCAATGGCTTCCGGAACGTCGTCGGCTCCGCTGATGGCTTCTCGGATGGTGGCGGCAAGGGCGTCGAGGATCGCGGGCGTTCCGTCCTGGGCACGGGACGGGTTTCCGCAGTTCTGGCCGGCCAGAGCTCCGTTCTCGTACACGGCGGCGGCGCGCACGTTGGTTCCGCCGAGATCGACACCGATCACACATCGTCTGGACACGGGGAGAGTATGGCGGCTCGGTCGATTCTCGGCAAGCACCTGAGGCTCTCCACTACGGTGGCCGATGATCATGGTATGGCCGCAACGACCGGCATTTCCGCGGGTGTCGATCCCAAACTAACTGAGTGCTATCTCCTCGGACGCAACGACGTCCTGGATGCTTCGGTGTGGCTCTCCGACGGCATGCTCCACGCGCATGTCACGACGTTCGATCGGGGCGGGATCGATCGGGACACGCTCCGTCGCGCCTGTCTCGAGGAATTGGGCATCCACCAGACTCCTCGGGAAGTCACCCTCGTGGCCGCGCGCGTCGCCTGATTCTCAGCGACCGTACAGGGTGCGACTCGTCGGATTCTTCATCAAGAATTCCTGCGCGCTGAACTCGCGCTCGCCCGCTTTCGGCTTGATCCGCACGTATTCGCCGTCCGGCCCAGGCATCCAGGCTCGAACATTGTCCTTGAGGCAGACCTGGAGGACCTGATCGTGGAGGTGGGCGATGAGCGCGGCATTCTCGACCGGTACGAGGACCTCGACACGGCGGTCGAGGTTTCGACGCATGAGGTCGGCGCTACCGATGAACGCCTCGGGCTTGCCTCCGTTTCCGAAGTAGAAAATGCGTGAATGCTCCAGGAACCGGCCCACGATCGAAACGACACGAATGCGGTCGCTGAGGCCCTTGACTCCCGGGCGGAGACAGCAACTGCCGCGAACGATGAGATCGATCTCGACGCCGGCCCCACTCGCCTCGTAGAGGGCGTCGATCACCTCGGGATCGACGAGGGAATTCAGTTTGAAGATGAGTCTTCCGCTGCCGGTCCTGCGACAGGACTCGGCTTCTCTCTGGACACGCTCGAGGATTCCCTCTCGAAGGTTGAGTGGGGCCACGAGCAGCTTGCGATACTCGCTCTGCCGCGAAAAGCCGGTGAGAAAGTTGAAGAGTTCGGAAATGTCCTGCGTGATTGCGGGGTCGCAGGTGAAGAGACCCAGGTCGGTGTAGACCCTCGAGGTTGCGGGATTGTAGTTCCCGGTGCCGATGTGGGCGTAAGACCGAATCCCGTCGGCTTCCCGCCGAACGACAAGGCAGAGCTTACAGTGGGTCTTCATCTCCGGGAAGCCGAAGCTCACATGCACGCCGGCCCGTTCGAGGGCGCGGGCCCACTCGAGGTTGTTGCTCTCGTCGAAGCGGGCCTTCAGTTCGACCATGACCGCAACTTGCTTACCCTCGTCCGCCGCTTCGAGAAGCGCTTCGACGATCGGTGACTCGGCTCCGACCCGGTAGAGCGTTTGCTTGATTCCGATCACTTGGGGATCGCGGGCCGCGGAGCGGACGAACTCCTGCACCGGGAGGAAGCTGTCGTAGGGTTGGTGGAGAAGGATGTCCTCGTTGGCGATCGCCTCGAAGAGCCCCTTCGAAGTCGCAAAGGTGTCCTTCAAGTAGGGTTGGAACGTGGGGAAGCGCAAGGCGGGCCGGTCGATCGCGGCCAGCGAGAAAAGGGCATCGAGCCCCAGAAGGCCGTCGACCTCGAAGACGTCGCTTGCGTCCAGTTTGAGGAGACGCATCAAGGTGGCTCGAACATCGGGGGGCATCCCTGGATTGATTTCGAGAAGGACGGGATCGCCGAATCGCCTGAGCTGGATCGTCTGTTCGATGCTCGTCACGAGGTCGGCCGCTTCGAGTTCGCGGATTTCGATGTCCGCGTCGCGGATGACCCGGAACCGGTGCGCGCCGATGATCGGCACTCCGGGGAACAGATCCTGGAGGTTGTGCTGGATCACGTCTTCGAGAAGCACGAAGTCGTAGCGGCGCTTGCCGATCCGGACAAGCCTGGGCACCACGGTCGGGACCTTGACGCGGGCGAGCTTATGGCCAAGGGTCGGATCGCCGAGTTCGACGGCAAGGTTCAGGCTCCGATTCGAGATGAAAGGCACGCTCGGGTTGGGGTCGAGCAAGAGCGGAGTGCAGACCGGGAAGATCTCATTGCGGAAAGTCTCCTGGAGCGAGACCACCTGAGATGCGCTCAGATCGGCATACTCGCGAACCAAGATCCCGGCTTCGGCAAGTGCCGGTCGCAGTTCTCTGAGCCACAACTCGGCCGCGCGTCGCCGCAGGGGTAGTGCCGTCGCCGTGATCATCTGGAGTTGCTCGTAGGGCGTCAGACCGTCGGGCGACACTTCGAGAAAACCGCCTTCATACTGCTCGATCAGCCCCGAGACCCGGACCATGAAGAACTCGTCGAGATTCGATTCGAAGATCGCGAGGAACTTCAGCCGCTCCAGGAGCGGATTGGCGGGATTGGTGGCTTCTTCGAGGACGCGTTGGTTGAAGAGGAGCCAGCTGTACTCGCGGTTGATGTACTTGTCCGATCGGAACCAGTCGGAAAGGGTCCGGGGCTTCTCCTTCGGCTCCTTGACTTTGGTCTTCTTCATGCGCGACACACCGCCTCGAGCCTCCCGCGCGCCATCTCCAGAACCGCGCCTTCTCGAACGCCGAACTCGCTGAGGCGCATCGTGTCCTGACCGAGGACGGACAGCAGTTCCAGAAACACCGTCGCCCCGGGCAAGAGCGTGGCCGCTCGCTTTGCTTTCACGCCGAAGCGGGCACAGATCACGTCGATGGGGAGCCGCTGGGCGGCCCAGAACGCATACTCGAGTTCTTCTCGGGTGAGGGTCTTGTCGCCGTCGGGATGCAGCGCTCTCCAAAGCCCTCGTGCGACCCCGCCACTCGCGACGACGCACTCGACCCGAGCGAAGTCGGCAGCCCGAAGTGCCTCGCGGCGGACGGCTTCGGTCAGGCGAGCAACCTGATCGGAGGTGGACGGTTGGGTGAGACCGTGGGCGGCGATCAGGCGGCCGGTCCCGAGAGGGAGGGAAGCCTCATCGGTTATCGACTCGTCTTCGCACCGAGCAACCTGCGCGCTTCCGCCCCCGACTTCGATCAGCCCCGTGGGATCGAGAACAGGGGTATCGATCGTTGTCCCGAGGCGGCTCAGTTCGGCTTCACGGCGGGGAGTGATCAACTCGATCGTGACGCCGGCCTCGCGCCGGACCCGTTCGATGACCTGGTCGTGGTTGGAGGCGACTCGCATCGCCTCGGTGGCGAAGACGTAAAGTCCCTCAGCCTTGAGGGAGGTCGCCGTCGCGCGGTAAGACTTGAGGACGCTGATGAGTCGCGCCTCTTCGGCGGGGGGAACCCGCCCCTCCCGGCTTACGATCTCACCGAGCGAGAGCCACTCCGACTCGTTGCGCAACCGAGAGGCCCGCGCTCCATCGACGGCGGCGACGAGAAGATGAACGGTGTTGCTGCCGACGTCTGCCGCCGCGAAGACTCGAGCCATACCTTCACAGTATGGCATTCGGGTCCCGCTTCCTCCCGGTCAAGGCGCGAACAGAAGCAGGATCGGAGGAACGACGTAACTGAGAAGAAGCGCGTACGCGGCGAACGCATTGCGGCCAGCGGGCGCGCTGCTGTCCTTTGCCTCAGAGAACACCGATCCCGCGCGGAACGTGCTCCCGCGAACGAGGAGGACGAAAACGAAGAGCGCGACCGGCGTCATCAGACCCAGGCACAGCGTCTTGCCACCGCGGGGTACGAGCCACGGAGCCAGGACGTAACCCGCCTGGAGGATGACGGCGCCCACGGCGATCACGACCATGCCCGCCACCGCGCCCTTGCGCACCTTTCCATGCGGGTCCATCGTGACGGCGAGCGCCCCGAAGAGCAGCGCCGTCACGAGAACCGCGGGATAGGGAACCCAGAGGTAGAACTCGATGACGCGATCGATCGGTTACCTCAGAGTCTTGAGCATCGAGTCGATCTGGTTCTCCATGAGTTCGACGCAGGCTTGCACCGTCTCGGTGTCGAACGCGAATCGTGCCCCAGCGGCCTCGAACAATTCGGGGAGCGTCCGCGATCCGCCAAGGGCAAGCATGCCCCGATACCGCCGCAGCGCGTCAGCCTGATCCGCAAGCGCGTTGCGCCAAACCTGGACGGCCCCGAGTTGGGCCATACCGTACTCGACGTAATAGAACGGCACCGTGAAGATGTGCAGCTTCTGCTGCCAACCGTTCGCTCGGGCGTCCTCGAGGCCGGCATCGTCGATCCCTTTCATGAACCGCTCCCAGAGGCGGGTCCACTCGGCGTCGCAGGCGGCCGGGTTCTCGCCCTCGGGGTGCGTGTGGGCCCAATGCTGGAAGGCGTCGACGACGGCCATGTAGGGCCAGAACAGGATTTGCGTCTCCAGGTGCTTGATTCGGGCTCGAGCCGCCTCCTCGGCGTCGTAGAAGGAGCCCTCAAGATAGGGCGCAGCGAGAAGCTCCATGCCCATCGACGCCACTTCTGCGATCTCGGAGCCGAACTCACGCTGTCCTTGATAGGGGAGCTTGTGGCTCGCGAAGGCGTGGAACGCATGGCCGGCTTCGTGGAGCAGAGTCTGGACGTCGTCGTGGGTGCCGGTCGCATTCATGAAGATGAACGGCCGCTGGACGACATAGAAGTCGGTGCAGTAGCCGCCGGGTGCCTTGTTCTTCCGGCTCTCGAGATCGAGGAGCCCTTCGTCGGCCATGATCCGAAACTGGCCGCCGAGCTCGGGATCGACACGGTCGAGGATGCTCTGGCTCTTCGCGACGAGTTCGGCGCCAGTTTCGAACGGGGCGAGGGGCGCCTGGCCGTACGGATCGACCTCGATGTCCCAAGGGCGGATCGTATCGAGAGCAAGGAGCTCCCGCCGTCGCTCGAGAATCCGATGGGCCGCGGGCACGACGACCGCTTCGATCGCCTGGTGGAACGCCTCGCAGTCGGCGGGAGTGTAGTCGAAACGGCTGAGCTCCTTCCACATAAACGCGCGATAGTCGGGCAGGTCCGCGTTCGTCGCCATCTGCTTGCGGCGGCGATGCATCCGCGTCCAAAGCGCGTTGAGGGCGTCGCGATCTTGGAGCGTACGGTCCATCTTCATCCGCCACGCTCGCTCGCGGACGGCGCGATCCCGGTGCTGGAGGAGCGGCTTGAGCTGCTCGATGGGGATTTCCTCCCCCTCCCAGATCGCCGTGCGCGACCCGCAGATCGTGTCGTATTCCTTGTTCTCGAGAATCCCCTCCGAGATCAGCGGAAGATTCGACTCGCGAAAGAGGGAGGCGGCATTCGCCATCCGCTGGAGCGGCACCTCGAACCCGGACGGGCAGAGACCCGAAGCGAGGAGCTTCTCCTTGAGCTTCTGATCGCCAGCCATCGCCGGCTCGATGATCTCGGCGACATAGCGCTCGAGGGCGGCTTCGGCCTCGGCGTCGGCCGTGTCGATCGTCACCGCGACTTGGAGGCGGCTGTCCCACTCCCACAGCAACGCCTGAAGGGAAGACCAATCCTTGAGCCACCCCTCGACCGAGTGGGTATCGAGCGGCCGGGCGAGGAGCTCCTCGACGTACGGCTGAAAGCGTTCCCAGGTCCAATCGCGAACCTGGTCGACGGAGGTGGGAAGAGGGGCGGTGAGCATGGGCTGAGGGTACCCCTCACGTCCCGCTCGCCTGGGACCACGGCTCCGTAAAGGGCTGGTCGAATGACCGTGCTCGATCCGTGGCGCGCCCCGCGACGGGTCGGTGCCGAGGTCGCCTGGTACCCTCTGCCCATGCTCTCCGTCCTGCTTAGCGTCGCGATCGCGACCGAACCGATCGCTCCCGTCCGCACGGAGGTCATCCGTCCGATCCGGAACGCGACCTTCAACAAAGAGGGCAAAGCGAGGAAGCGCAAGCAAGGGGGCAACCCGCGCTTGCGCGAAGGCGTGCTCCTCTTCGACGGCGCACAAGATGGCAATCGTCAGGTCGACCCTCAGATCGCGGTCGGTGGGGGTCATGTCGTCCACGCGACCAACAGCGGCATCGTCCTGTACGACAAGAAGGGCAACTACGTGGATGGCGTGCCGCAGTCGGAGTTCAACGGTGGTATCGATCCGAAGCTCTTCTTCGACGTTCACAACCGGGTCTTCGGGTTCGATCTCTGGAACCCGTGGGACGAGGCGAAGCTCAAGCCGGTCAACATTTCCGTCTCGGAGACCGACAATCCGAACGGCGCCTGGAACACCTACCCCGTCCCGGCGCCGAAGGGCGTCGACGGCGGAGCGATCGGATACAGCCGGAAGTGGGTCGGCTACAGCTTCCCAGGCGGCGACCAGCGCACCTTCGTGATGCGCATGAGCCAACTCAAAGCCGGCCAACCGGCCACCGCCTATCACTTCTCCGGAAGTCTCGGCCACCCCGTGCTGACCCAAGACCGACTCGATGACCTCCACTTTGTTCAACTGACGGAGACGGACATCGTGATCCGACGCGTGGGCGAGGGTCCTGGTGGCGCTCCGGCGGTCGTTTCCGAGGTCCGAGCGCCCCACCGCTGGCGGTCTTTCAAACGGCCGCCCGCGTCGCCGATGAAAGGCGTTACGCAGACCACCGCCTCCGGCGATCGCAACCCGAAGAACCTCGTGATCCAAAACGGGTCGATCTGGTTCTCCCACACGGTCGACGTCGATGGTCGGGCAGCCGTGCAGTGGCACCAAGTCCGACTGGACGGGACGTTCGTCCAAAGCGGACTCCTGGCCGGCCCCACCCGGAGCTTCATCCAGACGACGATCGCCGTCAACCGCCGCGGCGATGCCCTCGTCGGGTTCCAGGAGACGGGTGCCGACATGTTCATCTCGGCGCGTTGCGCGGTGCGGGCGGCCAATGACAAGCCCGGCACGCTGCGCGAGACCCTCAACCTCGCAGAGGGCGTCGCGGCGACCGAGGGCGGCGCTTGGGGCGACTACAGTGGCAGCGTGGTGGATGGCGACAACCTGCTCGACCTGTGGACGGTTCAGAGCTTTGCCAACGACCGTGGGCGCGGGGGAACCGTCATCGCGCGAATTCCAGCGCCTCGCTAGCCTATTCCCACTCGATCGTGGCCGGGGGCTTGCTCGTCAGGTCGTAGAGCACCCGGTTGACGCCCTTCACTTCGTTCACGATCCGGTTCGCGACGTGCTCGAGAAACCGGAAGTCGAACGGAAACGCCTGCGCCGTCATCGCGTCCTCGCTTTGGACCGCACGCAGAACGATCGGGTGCTGGTAGGTGCGCTCGTCCCCCATCACACCCACGCTGCGCACGTCCAGGAGCGCCGCATACGATTGCCAGATCCCGGGGTGAAGGTCATGGGCGCGGATCTCGTCCCGGAAGATCGCATCCGCCTCCTGCACGATCGCCACCCGTTCCGGCGTCACCTCCCCGAGGATGCGCACGGCAAGCCCGGGGCCGGGGAACGGCTCCCGCTCGACCATCTCCGCCGGGAGGCCGAGCTTCCGGCCGATCTCTCGTACCTCGTCTTTGAACAGCCACTTGAGCGGCTCGATGACGGTCATCTTCATCCAGTCGGGGAGGCCGCCGACGTTGTGGTGGGTCTTGATCTTGGCCGCCGTCGGGGAGCCGCTCTCGATCACATCGGGATAGAGCGTCCCCTGGGCGAGGAAATCGCAGCCCTGGAGCTCGTCGGCATGGGCCTCGAAGGCGCGCACGAACTCGGCCCCGATCACCTTGCGCTTCGCCTCCGGATCGGTCACCCCGGCGAGCGCGGCAAAGAACGTCGCCCGGGCGTCGATCGCCACCAGATTCGGGTGGAACGCTTCGGTGAAGGCGCGCACGACCTGCTCGGCCTCGTTCTTGCGGAGCAGGCCGTGGTCGACGAACACGCAGGTCACCTGGTCGCCGAGCGCCTCCGCCATCAGGGCCGCGACGACCGAGCTGTCGACCCCGCCGCTGACCGCACACAGCACCCGCGCCTCCCCGACCCGGGCCCGGATGTCGCGGATGCTGTCCTCGATGAAGCTCTCGCTCGTCCAGTCGCCGCGCAGGCCGGCCTCATCGAAGAGGAAGCGCATGAGAACGGTCCGGCCGTCCGGCGTGTGGGACACTTCGGGATGGAACTGGACCCCGAACCGGTGTCCGGCGCGGTCTTCGAACGCCGCGATCGGGCAGGTGTCGGTCGAGGCGGTGACCTCGAATCCCGTCGGCTCGCGCAGGACCTGGTCGCCATGGCTCATCCAGACCTGATGGCGCGTGCCCCTGGCCCATATGCCGTCGAACAGCGGGCTGTCCTCCTCGATCTCAAGGAAGGCGCGGCCGAACTCGCGATGATGGCCGGCCTCCACCGCGCCGCCGAGCTGGGCGCACATGGTCTGCTCGCCGTAGCAGATGCCGAGCACCGGCAAACCGGCCTCGAAAATCGCCTGCGGCGCGCATGGCGCGTTCGCCTCCAGCACCGAAGCCGGGCCGCCCGACAGGATCACCGCCTTCGGGTTCATGGAACGGAATGCGGCCTCCGCCGACTGGAACGGCACGATCTCGGAATAGACGCCCATCTCGCGCACGCGGCGCGCGATCAGCTGCGTGACCTGCGAGCCGAAGTCCAGGATCAGGATCTTGTCGTGCATGCGGCGCTCGGGCTACTCGGTGCGGTAGTTCGGGGCTTCCTTGGTGATCTGCACGTCGTGCACATGGCTCTCGCGCTGTCCGGCGCC
>DKKT01000089.1 GCA_002455425.1 Chthonomonas sp. UBA6659
GGCGAAGACGGCCCGACCCACCAGCCGGTCGAGCAGATCGCCGCGCTGCGCGCCATTCCGAACCACAAGGTGTTCCGCCCGGCCGATGCGGTCGAGGCTCTGGAGTGCTGGCAACTCGCGCTGGAATCGACCAAGTCGCCGTCGACGCTGGCGCTGACCCGGCAGAACCTGCCGACCGTGCGCACCGAGGACACCGAGGAAAATCTCTGCGCCTATGGTGCCTATGAACTGGCCACCGCCAATGGCGAGGCCGCCGTGTCGATCTTCGCCACCGGTTCGGAGGTGGAGATAGCTCTTGGCGCCAAGAAGCTGCTCGAAGCGCACGGGCACCCGACGCGCGTCGTCTCGGTACCATGCATGGAATTATTCCATGCGCAGAGCGCCGACTACAAGGCGGCGATCCTCGGCAAGGCCAAGGTGAAGGTGGGCATCGAAGCCGCCATCCGCCAGGGCTGGGACGAAATCATCGGTACCGACGGCATCTTCATCGGCATGACCGGGTTCGGCGCCAGCGGCCCGATCGAAAAGCTCTATCCGCATTTCGGCATCACCGCCGAAGCTGCGACAAAGGCGGTAGAGGCGCGGCTGCATTCAAAGCGCTAATGCATTCCAGGCAAACCGGCGGACGGGCCGCCGGTTTCTGGAATTTTCAGCCGCAGGTCGTGCAATGATCCGTCATGTCGTCTTCTTCACCGCCAAGCCAGGCGAGGACATTGAGGCAATCCGCGGGAGCCTGCGCGCGCTTGGCACTATTCCCGGCTCGAACACGTTCGAGGTGGCGCTGAACCGGAAGATAGACCCGCTGTCGGACGAGATCGACGTCGTCGTCTATGCTGAATTTCCCGACGAGGCGGCGCTTTCGGCCTACAAGGCGCATCCGACCTATGCCGCGACCACGAAATCAGTACGCCCGATGCGCGAGATGCGGTTCTCCGCTGATTTCGAAGCAGGGGCGTGAGCAGTCTTGACAGCGCACGCACGTCGGCTAGGCTTAATCGATTTAAATCGCGATGCTGCAAGGCTGGATTCTTGGCGAAACGGTCGCTATGAAGCCACTGCCGAATTCGGCGCGGAATGTGCCGCGCTGCCAAGCCTTCGCCCCTAGCAGGAGAGTCCCATGCCCGTCAGAGTCGCCATCAACGGATTTGGCCGCATCGGCCGCAATATCGTCCGCGCCATCTATGAATCCGGCCGCAAGGACATCGACGTCGTCGCCGTCAACGATCTCGGCCCTGTCGAGACCAATGCCCATCTGCTGCGCTACGACAGCGTGCACGGAAAGTTCCCACACGAGGTGAAGGTCGAGGGCGACTCGATCAACATCGGCACCGACAAATTCAAGGTCACCGCGATCAAGGACCCGTCGCAGCTGCCGTGGAAGGAGCTTGGCATCGACATCGCGCTCGAATGCACGGGCATCTTTACCGCCCGCGACAAGGCGGCGGCGCATCTCACCGCCGGCGCCAAGCGCGTTATCGTCTCGGCCCCCTCCGACGGCGCCGACCTGACGGTGGTCTACGGCATCAACCACGACAAGCTGACCAAGGATCACATCGTCATCTCGAACGCATCCTGCACCACCAACGGCCTCGCCCCCGTGGCCAAAGTGATGCACGAGAAGTTCGGCATCGACCGCGGACTTCTGACCACGGTCCACGCCTACACGAACTCGCAGAAGACGGTCGATACCGCTGCCAAGGATCTCCGCGACGCGCGCGCGGCGGCCGAGAACGTCGTGCCGAGCAGCACCGGCGCGGCCAAGGCGGTCGGCCTCGTCATCCCCGAACTGAAGGGCAAGTTCACGGGTATGGCGTTCCGGGTGCCCGTGCGAACCGTGAGCGTCGTCGACTTCACCGCGATCCTGAACCGCGAGGCTTCGGTCGAAGAGATCAATGCGGCGATGAAGGAGTACGCGGAAGGTCCGATGAAGGGCATTCTCGCCTACACCGAGGAGGAGCTCGTTTCCAGCGACCTGATCGGCAACGAAGCGTCGTCGATCTTCTCGGCGGTGGATACCGTCGGTATGGGCAACTTCGTCAAGGTCGTCGCATGGTACGACAACGAGTGGGGCTACAGCTGTCGGATCGCCGATCTTTGCCACTTCTTGGTGAAGAAGGGCCTGTGATCTCGGTTCTTCTCTCGTCCGTCCTCGCGATCCAGGGCCCGCCCGCGCTGTTCACGCCGGGCGAGCCCTGGGCTCTGAACTTCGCCGCGCCTCCGCGCATCCCCCTTGTCGGCGATGTCGACCACGACGGTTACGCGGACTTGGTCTGCGTCTACCCCGTGGGCGACGCGATCATCGACGTCAGCCTCAACACGAAGCTGGGGAAAGCCGGGGTGCCGTTTCAGGCAAGGGTCGGATGGGGGAAGAACTGTCGAGCTGCGGCGATCGGGGAGTTCACGTCGACACCCGGAGCCGATGTCGTCGGGCTCTTCGGGGGCAACGTGCTCCGGCTGGCATGGGGCTTCGGCGCGGGATTCCAGGATGAGTCCGAGTGGATCAAGCTGCCCGGCCCCGTCGATCGGCTCGCCACGCTCGATGGAGGTCTACGCCTCCTCGCGTGGTCGTTTGCGACCGGGGTCGGCTATCTCGTCGACACCCGCTCCTGGCCGATCCCGGCTTCCCCCAAGCCCGGAAACCTCCGGAAGGTCAAGATTCCCGTCCAGAGCCAATGGGTCGGGAGCGGCCCGACCGGGGCATGGCTGATCCAAAACGCGAACGGCAAGGTTGGAGCCTTCCCTGATCCCAGTGCGGGCCGCGAGGACGTCCGATTCGCGCCGCTTCAAAACGACCCGACTTCGCAGCCCGCCTACTCCAACGGCCTCCTTGCCCTGCGCGGAAAACTCTCGAACGGGATCCCGCTGATACAGCCGCCAAAGTACGCTACGGCGAGCGGACGTGGACGGAGCGTGGCAACGGTCACCCGTTGGCCTGACGTTCCCGTCGTCCAAGCCTTCGGCGACGTCGACGGGGACGGCGACCAAGACTTGTTCGAATTCCGCTACGGCCAAGAGCCCCACACGGCATGGAGCATCGTCATCCACCGCCGGTTCACGGAAGCTGACCCCGACTGGGATCGCGACGGGCTCGACAACACCGAAGAAGTGCGAATCGGCACCGATCCGCTCAAGGTCGATACGGATGGAGACGGCCTCCTCGATGGGTGGGAAGTGCGTGGCTTCCGGAATCTGGACCTCGCCAAGCTTGGCTGCAATCCGCTCCAGGTCGACCTCGTGGTCCTCATTTCGCGATTCGCCAACGCGAACAAGGAGATGGTTGAGAAGACGTTCCAGCAGATCGCAGCCTACTACAAGAGCCTTCCGAGCCCCAACCCGGACGGATCGACCGGCTGGAATCTTCACGTCCGGTACCTCGACCCGATCGAGGGTGACGATCAAAAGAAGGGTTGGCCCGAGCTGAGGGAGATGTTTCGGCCCGCCAATCTACGCGGCGTGGTTCGATGGATGCAGGTCACGCCGTGGGGCGGCGGCCAGGCGGACCAGCTTGGGGACGGCGGTGGCTGTGGAGGCGACGGCGACGTCCTTTACGCGACCTTTATCCATGAATTTGGACATCAACTCGGCTTGCCACACGAAGGATTCTTCGGCCCGGCGTGGTGCCCGACCTATCCGAGCCTCATGAACTACGCGTACAGCTACGGGCTTGAGGACAGCATCAAGCGAATTCGCTACAGCGACGGCCGCCTCGGCTCCACGCTCCTCGATGAGAACAACCTGAGTGAAGTGCTCCCGCTCCCGATCGAAAAGGTCGACTTCCTGGCGAAGGGGCCTTACCGCTACCGGCTGAAGGCGAACGGCGCGACGACCCTCATCGACTGGAACTGGAACGGCGTGTTCGGAGAAAAGAACGTCACCGCCGACATCAACTACTCCTACTCGACGAGCGCGGGCGTACGCGATGAGATCGACCGGGTCCACTCCACCCCTTGGCTGTTCACTCACGGCAAGTCGGCGTTCGCCCTGCTCGCGCGGCACGACCTCAAACCCGACCCCAAGATCGATCCGACCGCAAGCCTGGAGCGACCGAGCGCATTGGTCCTTCGCAAGATGATCAAGCCGTGGCAGTGGGCGCCGGCCCAACTGCTCGAATCGACCGGAGTCACGGGTGACCCGGTCGCGACGAGCTTCGCCGGCGACATCGTCGCCGCCTATCCCACGGCCCGGGGTGTCGCTCTGCGGCGAGTCCGTGAGCAGGACGCTCGCTGGGACACGAGCCCGGCGGACATCGTGTCTGCCGATCCCCAAGCCCAACCGACGCTGGGGGTGGTCGGTGATCGCCTCATCCTGTTCCTCTGGAACAAGGCGACTGGCCGCTCGACCTATCAAGTTGCGACGCTAAGACCCTATCAGGCGAGCGATGCGACCCAGATTCGCCGGCCCCTGATCTGGAGCAAGCCGCGACCCCTGTTCTTCCGAAGTACGGTCCCGCTCGGCTTTGCGGTCGACACGCTGAAGGACCAAGTCATCTTGGGCCTCGCCCAGGACCAAGACGCGAATCGACCTTCGCGGTGGCAGGTGCGCCGCTTCCGTCTGGACGGGGATCGACTCGACGAGCTGAGCTCCGAATGGATCGGCGGCATCGCCGGCGGCGAGCGTGGTCGCTCACGCCCCGTGCTCGTTTTCGATCCCAGCCTCAAGTGGGGACCTAACGGTCGGTTGTATTACTTCGGGCTCGGGCTTGTTTCGCCGGAGGCTCCGTGGTCGTGCGGCTATGTTGCGATCACGATCGACGACAAGACGGTCAATGGCGGCTGGCAAACGAAGCGCTATTACGACGAGTGGACGCAATCGCGATCCTCGCCCGGGGCATGTCTCTTCGGCGGTGAAGTGCTGTACGCGTATCGGTGGGTCGACGGTGGGCAAGGGACGAGGGATAACCTCCTCCACGTGGGCTACCGTGGCTCCGGCATCGACGAGGCGCCGATGGGCGACCATGACGACATCGGGTTCATGCGCACGTTCGGCATCGCCCACGGGATCCTGTATTTGAACCGGTAGCGCTGAGTCCAAAGTTTTTTGCGCCCTGGGCGGCGCACGCAGAAGCGGGCAGACCTGGCAACAGGGAACCTCTCCGCCTTTGGGGGAGAGGTCGGTGAGCGAAGCGAACCGGNNCTCCTCCAGTGGAGGAGAAGTACGCATAGGGACCCTCAAGGACCCGCTAAGATCGGATAACTTAGCCCGATGAGGGCTCTGAGAGGCGGGGCCGGTTGTATCATCTGGGCAGTTCTCGCAGGTCCCCACTCAAGGAGCCTCCAAGGGGAGAGGCTTCTCGATTGCGCCGCTTGGTCGGTCAGTCGCCAAACGCCCTCTTGCTCAAGTTGCTGATGCCCCACAAGTGATCCGTGGGCGCGTGATCCGCCGAGGTCAACTCACAGCGGAGGTACCGAGCTAACAGCCCCAATCGGCTGAGTTTTTCGGGATAGCACGGACACTTTGCGCTCGCGGACATGCCAAGAACCAAGGGAATCGAGCCGACGCCGTCGAATGGCATCAGAGCAATGCCGACTGACCATCCCCATCTCGGCACGATCGTGATCCTCAATGGCGTCCCGAGGTCGGGAAAGTCGAGTCTCGCGAGAGCGATTCAGGCCGAGTTCGACGGCGTCTGGATCCACCTCGGCGTCGACCAGATCATGGATGCCACGCCTAAGGCGTGGCATCCAGGGATCGGACTCCGTCCAGGTGGAGAGCGTCCCGACCTGGAGCCGCTCGTTCAATCCCTCTACAGCGCACTTTACGCGTCGATCACCGCCCACAGCCGCGAAGGGCTGAACGTCGTCGCCGACGTCGGACATCACGACGACTACTCCGAACCGCTCGGGACCCTTCTCGATGCGGCTCGACAGCTTGACGGACACCCGGCCTACCTGATCGGGGTCCGCTGCCCGGTTGACACCGTCGTCGAGCGGCGTCGAGAAACGGGTTGGGCGGTCGCCGCCAACGCAGACGGTGCCCCTGCGACACCGGTTCTGCGGTGGGAACAAGCCGTTCACGATCCCGGAATCTACGACCTCGAGGTCGATACGTCGCTCCTGAGCTCGGTCGAAGCGGCTGATCAGGTCCGCAGCCGACTCGCGAGTCCGCCGGCCGCATGGGAGCGGATTCGAGGGACGCGTTAGCGCTGAGCCGGTGCAAAGGGTCGTGGCGTCTCGCCCGGCGTGGCCGACTGTTGCCAAGAAAGACAGGTTTCACGCGAGGATCCTTGCCTTTTTCCGGTCAATCCAAAATTTTCCACCGACTTTCCCCACAGGCCGGGTAATAATGCCTGAGTCTGTTTTGGGATTTTCTTGGAGGAAGGTTATGCGTTCGGAAACTGCAGCGAAGCTCACGATCTATCCGCCGGTCGAGCCAGAAAGCGAAGACAGCCGCGTCCGGTAGAGGTCACGCGGGATGCGCCGAAGCTCACCCGACGCCCTTCAACGTCATTTCATTGCACTGGGTGTGACCGCGTTGGTTGCCATGGGCGGCACGGTCCGCCTTGATCCCGGCAACCGCGTCGATTGGGTTCCGCTTCTGACCCTCACCGCGCTCGCCCTCCTTGCCGAACTCCTTCCGGTCCGGGTCAACCGCGAGGGCCTCCGGATCACCCTCAGCCTTCCCTTTCTGACCGGGATCGCCCTGACGGACGGGCCCCTCGGGGTGATCGCGGCCGATGTATTCATCACACTCGCCGCGGCGATCGGCCTCGCCGCCGTCCGCCGGGAGGGCGTGCCATGGAAGTGGCTTTCGGCAAACCTGGCGATCGCCGCGGTCTCGTCGGCCGCCGCCGGGCTCTGCATGACCGGTTTCCTCACGGCTTCAGGATACGACGCCTGGCTTCTCGCGACGCTCGTGTTCGTGTTGGTCTACAGTGTCGCCAACTTCGTCATCGTAACGCGACTGAACAGCGTCCTAACCCGCCGCGACTTCTCGCACAACGTCCTTGCCGGGCTGAAGCCCGGAGCGATCGGACTTGCGATCTACTGCCTCGTTGCCCTTGGCGTCGCGGTCCTCGTTCAGGACGGCCTCGTTCTTCTCGCACCGGCACTGTTCATCCCAGTGATCGCTCTGCGGGCCGGCCTCATCATGAAGGCGCGGATGTACGAGCACTACTATGAGACGGTGACGGCGCTCACCCTCATGATGCAACGAACAAATCCTTACACCGGGGGACACCTGGAGCGCGTGGCGAAGCTCGCGGAGGAAGTCGCCCAGCGGCTTGGGATCGCGCCGCGACGAGCCCGTCTCGTACGCGAGGCCGCCGTACTCCACGACATCGGCAAGATCGCCATCGACGAGGCGATCCTCGACAAACCGGCGAAGCTCACGGAAGCTGAGATGGAACACGTCCGCCGGCACCCTGTGCTCGGAGCCGAGATCCTCTCCCAATGCGAGCAGTTCAGAGCACTCGTCCCGTGGATCCGGTGTCATCACGAGCGCCCCGATGGAACGGGCTACCCCAACCGCCTTCAGGACGTCGAGATTCCGCTCGAAAGCAAGATCATCGCCGTGGTCGACGCGTACGACGCGATGGTCGGGGAACCCGGTGAGAGCCGACCCTACCGCAAGGCGATGCACCGTCGCGAGGCTCTTGAAGAGCTTGAGCGATGCTCGGGAACGCAGTTCGACCCGAACGTCGTCCGGGCGTTCAAAGAGGTGCTGCTCCGGGAGGCGGCACGGGCATGAGCATCAGCACGATCGTCGTCATCGGTTGCCTCTCCCTCTCGACGATCGGCCTCCTGTTTTATGTCTACTGGGTCCTTCCCCGCCAGATCGAGTCCCGCCTTCGCGAGTCGCTGCGGGTCTTCAGCACCGCGGTCGAACTTCGATTTCCGAACCACACCGGCCTGACCGACCGCGTCCTTGCGCTCGGACTTCGGCTTGGCCAACTCGCCGGGCTGAGCCCGACCGAGCTCCGAGACCTCGAGATGGCGACCCATCTTCGAGATATCGGACTGTGCGCAATCCCGTACCGGCTCGTGAAGGAAAAGCCATGGCTCCAATGGACCCATTCCGACTTCGAGACTTATGACCGCCATGCCGAGATCAGCGCCCACATGCTCGAGATCACGCCGTCACTGCACAAGCTCGCGCCGATCGTCCGATGCCACCACGCGCCGTACGACGGGAAGACCGGGTGGTTTGCTCCGAACTCCCGCGCGATCCCGATTCAAGCCCGGATCCTGTATGTCGTCACCACTTACGTCTGGTTCGAGCGGAATCTCGGTGACTTGCTCGCCCGGGATCGGCTTGTCGAGGGACGCGGCAGCCTCTTCGACCCTGAATTGGTCGATGCGTTCCTGCGAATGCTAACATCGAAGGGTGTCCGAGACGCCTCCGAGCACCTTGCCGGCGTTCCTTAGATCAGCCTGGTTTTGGGGTTTAGCCCTCTTCCTGCTCGCCCTGGGCATTCGTCTCGTCGGCATCGGCTGGGGCCTGCCGTACGACATCCGGAACCAGAGCCTTCATCCCGACGAGCCGGTGATCTGGAGCGTCAGTCAGCGCATCGAGCCCTCCAAAGCAAGATTCGACCCGGGCTTCTACAACTATGGGACGCTCTACCTCACCATGGTGCGGGTCGCCACCGATATGGTGAACGCCTACGGCGGTGGCCCGCGCGCATCGAGTGCGAAGGCCCAATGGGACGCGATCGGCCGCTATCACCTCGCCGGGAGGATCCTCAGCGCGGCGGCCGGGGCCGGGATCGCCTGGGTCGTTTTCGCGATTCTCTGGCGTCGCACCCACTGGCTCGGGGCCGCAGCAGGGGGGCTTGCCGCGGCATTGGCACCAGGGTTGGTGGTTCACTCACGATTCCAGACGGTCGATATCGTTGCCGCCTTCCTGTTGTCCGTCAGCCTGCTCTACGCGCTCAAGCTGATCCCTTCGGACACCGAGACAGAAGCCACAACCCCCACGTTGAAATGGGCCATGCTCGCGGGGCTGTTCGCGGGGCTCAGCGCAGGAACGAAGTACACCGGTTTCTTGGCTCTGTTCACCCTTGGCGTAGCGTGCCTTGCGCTCCCAGCCGCGCTCCGCTGGCGAGCCTTGGGCGCGGGAGTCGGCGTCGCGGTCGCGGCGTTTCTCATCACCACGCCGGGATTGTTCCTCAACACGGCCAAGTTCCTTGAGGACACGACCTATGAAATGAGGCACACCGCGACGGGTCACGGCATCGTCTTCATGGGAACACCGAGTGGCTTCATCTATCACATCGCCAACTTGAGTGCGGGCATGGGCCCGCTGCTGCTCATGGTCGGCGGGGCAGGCCTCATCGCGGGCGTGATCCGTAAGAAGCTCTGGATCATCGCTCTGGTTGCTTTCGCCGTACCGTACTACCTGCTGATCGGCCAAGCCGAGGTCAAGTTCTTTCGCTACGCGATCCCGCTTATCCCCGTTTTGGCCCTCGGCGCCGGCTGGCTGATCGGCCAGTGCCATCGCCAACCGGACCTTAAGTGGAAGCTGGGGGTGGCAGCCGGCATCTTCGCGCTCGGCGGAGCCGCGAGCCGCTCGATCACGAGCACGTTCTGGATGCTTGATCCCGATCCGCGCGACCAAGCTGCGCGGGACCTGAAGCAACTCGCCGGACCCGACACGACCGTTGCAGTGGTCAAGGATCCGTGGTTCTGGACCGTAAGCCTGTTCCCTGACACGGCGTTGCCCCGGTCCGTCCGCTTCGAAGAACGCAATCGATTCCGCGCCGAAGCGACTTCACCGAAGGTCCTCCAGTACGTCCCCGAGAATCCGGAAGAACGGGTCGAGTGGGACGTTCGCATCCTCGATGCGAAGCCCGACTACGTCGTCGCGACCAGCTTCGAATGGGATGATGAGCAGCGTCTTGCAAAGATCGCGGACCTGCCCCCCGCGATTCGAGCCGGAGTCGAGCGTAAGGCCGCGTTCGAAGCCCGACTCAGGGCGGAATACGACGGATTCCGCTTGTACGGGGAGGATGGGCCGGTGATCCACGACCTTATGTACATCCGTCCTAGAGTGTGGATATGGAAACGGAAGACCGATTCGGCGACGCCATCGAGTGGTTCCTCGATCACCTCCGATCCGAACGAGGAGCCAGCCCCCACACGCTGAGCGCGTACGAAAATGACCTCAAGCGGGCGGCCAGGTTCTTCCGCGCTCAGGGCCTGACGGACTGGCCCGACATTGCTCCCGAGGGGGTGCTCCGCTTTTCGACCTCCCTCCGGCCCGCGTTGTCGGCTTCGAGCGCGCAGCGCCACATGAGCAGCTTGCGGTCGCTCCTGAAGTTCCTGAAACGCCGCGGCGTCGAGCTCGCAACCGAGCTGCCCGAGACGGGTGGGTTCAAGCCCCCGAAGCGCCTCCCGAAGGCGTTGACCCTCGAGCAGCTCCACGCACTCCTCCGCAGCCCCGATTTGACCAAGGCCCCCGGAATGCGGGACCGCGCCCTCATGGAACTGATCTACGGAGCCGGGCTGCGGGTGAGCGAAGCGGTCGGGCTTCGGATCGAGTCTCTACACCTCGACTCGGCGGCCGTGACCATCACAGGCAAACGAGGAAAGACCCGATGGGTCCCGCTCCCGGCCGAGACCATCGCCTGGATCGACCGCTATTTAGAATCGGCCCGGAGCCGGCTCGCGAAAAAGCCGAGCGCACACCTACTGCTGTCCAACCGAGGGCTACCGCTGCTTCGCCAGACCGCCTACGCAATCCTGCGCGGGCATGCGATTCGGGCCGGACTTCAGCATGTGAGTCCCCACACGCTCCGGCACACCTATGCCGTACACCTTCTCAAAGGGGGCGCGGACCTCCGAGCCGTTCAGGAACTCCTTGGCCACGAGTCGATCGCGACGACCCAGGTCTACACTCAACTCGACCTCGATGAGGTCCTGCGTAAGTTTCGAGCCGCGCACCCACGTCCCTAACTCGGCACGCATTCCCGCCCGGACTTCCCCCTGATCTCCTCGACTGGGCACGACACGAGTCGAAAGGCGTCTCGTCCGCAACGATGCCTCAGAATCGGAACTGAATCCCGGCAAACAGGGTTTCGAATCGGGCGAACGTGTAGACGGAGGCGTTGTCGGCACCCCCATCGAGGAGCCGAAGCCCGATCAGGGTGGCCAGCTGTTCACTGTGGGCGTATCGCAGCTTGATGGCGGCATCGATCGCCCGTCCCTGCGGCGCCCATGCGCCGTCGAGTTCGAATACAAACGACCAGGGACCACCGAGCCGCTCCTCGCCGAACAGGTGAAGCAGGGGCACGATCCCGAGGTCTGTTTTGGTGGCACCCAGACCGCCTTGGCTGAGCCCGATCTCCGCGCTCCGTAGCTTCAACGTCGCGCCGACCCGCCAGTTCGAACCCGGTCGCGTCCGGAAACGGTTTCGATAGGTGACCCGATACGAATCGAACCGATAAGCGCCTCGAGTCGGAACGCCGGGCGCGAATCTCACTCCTTCAAAGTCGACGGGCTGATCCAACTCGCCGACACCGGAAAGTCGAAGGGGTGAGACGAGAACGCGCCACTCAGGGCCGCTGGAAGTGCGGTAGGTGAGCGTAAACCGAGCCGAGAGCCTGGCTCCCGAACCGGTCAAACCTCGAAGGTCGAAGCGCGTACCGCCGTCTCCGGGGATGGCCGCCTCGTTCAGCCCATTCCAACGGGCACCTCCCTCGACATCCAGCGTCCAGCGTCTTGGCGTATCTGCAGCGATCGCGGCCGGTAGGGCGAGCGCGATGAACGGCAAGAGGGTTTTCACCCCGGGTTCTACGTGCGAGCCGACTCCGTCAGCAGCGGTGCGATTTGGCGGGGCGAGCGGCGACCGGTCGCCGCTCGCCCGCATGCCGATCAATAGATCGAATCGGGGAAGTAGAAGTCCTTGGCGTTCTCGGGCGTGATGAGCTCGACGTCGAGCTTGACGTGGCGCGGCATGAACTTCTTCGCCTCATCCCGGCCGATCTGGAGGACGCCTGCGGCGTTCATGATCCCGACTGCGATCATCGAAGGCGGATAGGTGATGTTCGCCGGATAGAGCGGATCCTTGTCCATGACCCGCTTGACGATGTCCTTCATCCCCGCGCCGCCGAGGATCCAGATGTTCTTGTCTCGGCCGGCAGCCTTGAGTGCGTTCTCGACGCCCAGCGCCATGTCGTCGTCGCTCGCCCAGATCGCGTCGATTTGGGGCTGACCCACAAGAATGTCCTGCATGACCTTTTCGGCCTTCTCGCGGTTCCACATTCCGGATTGCTGGGCGACGATCTGGATCCCGGGGTTCGCGGCGAACACTTCCTTCGCGGCTTCCACGCGGTCGGTGTTGACGGTACTCGGAATCCCCTCCAGGACCACGATCTTGCCTCGGCCACCGAGTTTTTCGACGATGAACTCGGCCGACTTCCGCCCAAAGGCCTTGTTGTCGCCCTCGATGAAGATGTCGGCGACGGGCTCGGTGAAGCCGCGATCGACGTTCACGATTAGAATTCCGGCTTCATGGAGTTTCTTCGCGATCGGTGTGATCGGGGCGCTCTCCGTTGCCAGAATCACGAGGGCATCGACACCTTGGGTCTGGAGGTTCTCAAGGTCGGCGATTTGCTCGCCCGGCTCCTTGGCGTCTTCGATGATCCAGTCGATGTTCGGATACAGCTTGGTTGCCTGATCAGCCCAGTACTTGACACCGGCCGTCCACCCGTGATCGGCGGCGGGAATCGAGACGCCGACTTTGTATCGCTTACCCGCCGGTTGCCCGACCGATCCGCCGGTCGTACCCTTCGCGGCGCCGCCGCCGGAATCCGAGCCCGTTTGACAACCGCCGAGTCCGGCCGCGAGAATGCCCGCAACCGCTACCCACGCAACGCAACGCCATCGCTTCATGAACATGCTCCTTCCCTGACCCGCTGAGGGTCGTTGACTTCCCCAAGTATAGTTGGTCGCTCGATCTCGGCGCGATCAAAATCTCACGTTGAACGTCGTACCCTCGCCGACCTTGCTGGACACATCGATCGTGCCGCCCTGGGCCGAGACCAACTCCCGAACGATCGACAGCCCTAACCCAAAGCCGCCCGCCGTTCTCTTGCGGGCTGGATCTGCTCGGTAGAAGCGGTCGAAGATGTGGGGCAGGTGCTCCGCGGGAATGCCGCTGCCCGTGTCACGGACCGATATCGAGCCTGTTTCCGCCCACACTTCAATTTGGCCGTCGGCGGGCGTGTAAGCGGCCGCGTTCTCCAGAAGATTGCGAATGACTTGGCGCAGGGCGTCGCCGCTGACCCGCAAGGCGACGTCCTCCGGGATGGCCACGCGCAGGCGCGGGTCATTCGAGAGTCCCGCTTCCTCGACCGCCTCAGACACGATGGGTCCGACGGGCTGAGCCTGCACCTCCAGCGCGCCTTCGGCACGATCGAGGCGAGCCAGGGTCAGCAGGAGGGCGGTCAGTCGGTTCATCCCCGTCCCGACTCGAACCACCGTCTGAAGGGCGGCGCGCTTTTCTTCCGGCGTGGCGTCCGGATGGAGGCCGTTCTCGGCCGAGAGGAGCAACGCCGCCAGCGGGGTCCGCAGCTCGTGGGCGGCGTCGCTGGTGAATCGTCGTTGGCGTTGAAGACTCGCATCGAGTTCAGCGTTGGCACGCTGAAATCCGGAAGTCATCGAGTTGAACGCGCCCGCCAGGCGCGCGATCTCGTCGTCACCCTCCACCGGAATCACCTCTACTCGGCTGGGATCGGCGGCGATCCGTTCGGCGGCCGCCGTCAGACGCGAAATCGGGGCCAAAACGAGACGAGACACGAGCCATGCAAGCCCCGCCGATACCGCGATCGCGAGGGGAATCGCGAACAGCACGGCCCTGGACTGGGCCTGCTCGGCCAAACGGAACGAGTCGAGATTGGTCACCACCTGGACGACGCCGATGACCCCCTCTTCACGCATCCGGGGGACCGAGGCGATCCGAAGGTCGCTCCCGTCACGGCGGAGGGTTGCCAGGACCTCTTCGCCTTCCAATGAGCGGCGAAAGAGATCCGGAGCCATGGGGCCGGACCGCCACTCAGGCCCGAGCGGATTCCCTTCGCGGTCGAAGAACATCGGCGCATTCCGCGGACCGGGTGGTCGGGGCCGGTCGGGCCGCATCGGAGGCGGATCTGGGCCGCGGGCGGTGATCCGGGCCCGCTCAAGGAGATCACGATCGACCATCTCTCTGAGGCCGCTGCGGCTCTCCCCGATCAGGATGAAGACGAAGAGCCCCATCGCGACGAGCAGGAACACGCCGTTCCAGAGAACCAGCCGAGCGGTCAGTGACCGAAAGATCACCCGGTACTCCGCAACCGGTAGCCGAAGCCATGGACCGTCTCGATCAGCTTGCCTTCGGGATCGATCTTCCTTCGCAGGCTGGACATGTGGAAGTTGACCGTGTTCGGTAGGGCTTCGTCGTTGTTCCAGACCCGGGTCAGAATCGTGTCCCGAGTGAGAACGCGATCCCGGTTGCGAGCGAGGGCTTCGAGCAACTCGAACTCACGACGCGTGAGGTGTACCGGTGTGCCATTCCCCGTTACGGTCTGGGCCAACGTGTCGATCACGAGATCCCCCGCGTAGAGGATCGACTCTCGCCGTTCGCTTTCGCGACGGCCGAGCGCACGCACTCGGGCGAGGAGCTCTTCGATCGCGAAGGGCTTCACAAGGTAGTCGTCGGCCCCTGCGTCGAGCCCCTGGACGCGGTCCGTGACGTCGTCGCGGGCGGTCAGCATGAGCACCGGGGTCGCAATGCCGCAATCCCGAATCGTACGGCAAACGCTCACTCCGTCCTTGCCGGGCATCATCCAGTCGAGGACGATCAACCCATAGGTGTGGAGCAGCGCTCGTTGCTCGCCATCCGGTCCATTGTCCGCGGTCTCGACGTGGTGGCCCGCACGGCCCAAGGCCGTTTCAAGCCCGGCCAGGATGTCAGGGTCATCCTCAACGATCAGTATCCGCACGCCGCCATTGTAGCGGCGAGCTGTGTGGATTTGGTGAGGATCCCCACCTTGACAAGTCGGTCACCAACGGCCATAATGTCTGTTACTACCGCGGGGTGGAGCAGCCTGGTAGCTCGTCGGGCTCATAACCCGGAGGTCGCGAGTTCAAATCTCGCCCCCGCACCCAACTTTGAGGGTCGGTTCGCATGCGGACCGGCCCTTTGTGGTCAGCGAGGTCGACACCCGGGCGACCAGGACGCAACCGAACCCCAGCTTCAACGTTCACCAACCGAGCGTCGCGCCCCCTTGGGAGGAGATTCGAGGAACCTGACGACTTCGTTGCGCGTCAGCCCTCCGGTACACTGAAGGAAGACCTCGGGAGAGCGAAGGAGCAAAGAAGATGTTGACCACCCTCGTTGCCGCGATCGTCATGGGACCCTCGGGCATGATGTGCCCCGTCATGGGCGAGCACGAAGCGAAATCCACCGGAGCTATGGCTGACTATGCCGGGATCCGGTTCGGATTCTGTTGCGCATCGTGCCCGCCGCTCTTCGAGAAGGAGCCGGGCAAGTATCTGAAAGCCGCCGAGAAGAGCGCCAAGCCCATGGGGCTTTTCCTCTTCGACCCGATCTCGATGCGGCGCATCGAGGCCAAGAACGCCAAGGCGTTCTCGACCTACAAAGGCATCCAGTACGGGTTCGAGAATGAGACATCGAAGCGCCTCTTCGACAAGGAGCCGGCCAAGTTCACCAAGATGCCCGCGCAGGAGGTCTTGATGTGCCCGGTCAGCGGTGAGACCATCTCGGTCGACAAGGCGTTCGCGTTCGCCGACTACAAGGACATGCGCGTCTATTTCTGCTGCGCCGACTGCATCAAGCCTTGGAGTGACAATCCCGGCCAGTTCGCCGAGAAAGTTCGCGACAAGGCGACCAAGCCCAAAGTCGCCAAGGTCGTCGTCAAGTAACGCTCAGACGGGGGGCGTCCGAGACTCGGCCGCCCCCCGTTGCGTTGCCCGGATCGGGACCCGGGCTGAAACGCCAACCTGGCACGGCTATACTCGGCCATGTCCCCTGATCAGCGTCACGCCGACGTCCTCGAGAAGTACTCGCGATTCGTCAACCCCTATCTCGCCAAGCTGATGCACTTCGCCGGCTTCGGACTTGAGGTCCAGGGTGAGGGTTGCTACATCATCGACCACGAGGGGCGGCGTTTCCTCGATTGTCTCGGGGGCTACGGGGTCTACGCCCTCGGGCATCGCCACCCGAAAGTGATCGAGGCGGTGAAGCGTCAACTGGACCTCATGCCTCTCTCCGGGAAGGCGTTCTTCAACGCGAACCTTGCCGACCTCGCCGCGAAGATCGCCGAGATCACCCCTTCGGGGCTCGAACTCACGTTCTTCTCGAACAGTGGCGCCGAGGCCGTCGAAGCGGCGCTCAAGTTTGTCAAGGCGTCGACCCGTCGCACCAAGATCGTCGCGACTGACGGCGGCTATCACGGAAAGACGATCGGTGCCCTTTCCGTTACGGGCCGCGAGAAGTACCGCAGACCGTTCGAGCCGCTCATGCCCGGAGGCGTCTTCGTCCCGTACGGCGACGTCGACGCCATCGTCGGAGCGATCGATGGGGACACCGCGGCCTGCATCATCGAGCCGATCCAAGGCGAGGGCGGCATTCATGTGCCTCCCGACGGCTACCTGCGCGCGATCCGTGAAGCCTGCGATCGCCACGGTGCCCTGATGATCGCGGACGAAGTCCAAACCGGCCTCGGACGAACCGGCGATCTCTTCGGGTGCGACCATGATCGGGTCAGCCCTGATGTTATGACCCTGGCGAAGGCGTTTGGGGGTGGGGTGATGCCCATCGGTGCGACCGTCGCCACGCCTGCCGTGTTCGAAAGGGTGTACTCCGAGAATCCGCTTGCCCATACGTCCACATTCGGCGGCAATCCACTCGCGTGCGCGGCGGGTCTGGCATCGATCCAGGTGGTCGAGGAGGAAGGACTATGCGAGCGCGCTCGGCTCATCGGCGGCGTCCTTCGGGAGGGTCTGCAGAGCGTTGCCGACCGACATACCGATCTCGTCAGCGAGGTTCGCGGCCGCGGCTTGATGATCGGTGTCGAGTTCACGATGGACGATGTCGGGGAGCTCACGATCGCGCAGATGGTCAAGCGCGGTCTCGTCGCGGCCTACACCCTCAACAACCGTCGGGTGATTCGGTTCGAGCCGCCGCTGATCATGACCGAAGCGCAGGCGGTGTGGGCGGCCGAGACGTTCGGTGAGGCTTTGGCGGAAACCGCCGAGGTGCTCGCGACACTCGTGTGAAGCAAGGAAGTCCCCACTCACCGGAGCGGGGACTTCCTGATGGCTCTTATCCGAGCGCGACCTGCAGATCCTTGCGAAGGAGTGCTCTTGCGCGGAACAGCCATGACTTGATCGTGCCCTCCGGCTTGTTCAGGGCGGTCGCGATCTCGCAAACCTCCATCTGCCGGAAGTGCCGCATGAAGATGATCGTGCGGTATCGCACGGGCAACCGTTCGACGGCGGCGCGAACGACCTCACCGTCGAGCTTGTTCTCCGCGTCAGCCGCCGGGCTGTCGTCCGGATCGGTCAACGCGTACTCGTGCTTCTCGAGGCTGTCCGGCGTCATCCGGCGATGGCGGAGCGCATCGACGCAGCAGTTCGTGCAGATGCGCATGAGCCATGGGAGGACCGGTCGGCCAGGCTGAAAAGACTTGATCGCGCGGAGGGCCTTCAGCAGTGACTCTTGAACGGCGTCGTTGGCGTCTTCGGGATCCCGAAGCATGCGCCGAGCCTGATTGCGAAGGGCCTCGCGATGGGTGTCGGCAAGAATCTCGAAAGCGACGGTTTCACCGGCTTGTGCACGGATCACCAGGTGCGTTTCCCAGTCCGTCATCCGATTGAGTTGCATCTTTTTTTGCGTGCTCTCCTCACTCACCATTGTAGGCGAAACGGCCCAAGCAGGCATGGGCCTATAGACCCAGTTCGTGATCCCCGATACATAGCTAACGGTCAACACCCGCAAAGGTGCCTTGGCCCGCATGAGTGTGAGCCGGAAGAAATACGATCATGAAGTGGGTCCGAAAACTTGTCTACGAGCTGATGGTGGCGGCGCCTTTCCTGTTCCTCGCCATCATTGCCGTGCGCTCGCGCCTGAACGTCGACCCCTACATGCCGGTCGACAACACGCCCGAGCTCGAAGCGCGGATTTCGGCTTATGTAGGACCCGTTCGCAAGGTGCTGGCCCTCGGCAACGGTGCGCCCGGGGAGCTGAATCCCGATTCGGTGCGCCGCATTTCGTCCGAATGGATCGACGCCCACCAGCGCGGCGTACTCAAGCCCCTCGTGCCTGGGTACTTCGGCGAGTCGGTTCGTGAAGGCATCAAGGGTCAGATTTTCGCCGCCAAGGACCGCCTGACTTTCGCTCTCCTCGAGTTGGCGGATGGAGAGGTCAAGGCTGGGCGCGCCGAGCCGGCGCGTCGTGACTACATCGCTGCATACCGGCTCTGCAAGATCGCCAAGTTCTCCGACTTCATGTCGGCGGTCGACGCGTCGCGCCGACAGCAGCGACTCCTGGACACTCTGGAGCCGCTCCTCGAACAAGCGGATCCCGAGACGCGAAGCGCAGTCGCCTCCCTCGTGGAGCCGGACTCGGGCGTGCAGATCGCCCGAATGCTCGCCCTGGGTAAGGGCCTCTACGCGACGACCTGCGTCGCACCCGATGAGCGACCCGCGATCGACACCCGGGCCTACAAGCTCGTTTCCGACGCGTTCAGATCGGGCGTCGCGACGCCCGAATCGCTGTCCGTCGTGCGCTGTGCGATCATCGGCTCCAAGGGAGAACTGCCGAGAGTGTTCTCCCAGGCCAAGCTCGCGTGGCAACAGGAATCGAAGCTTCTCGTTCGGTTCGACGAACTTGCGCGCAGCGGCCGCATTCCCACCCGACCACGCGTTGATACCGAGGTCGTGGCGATGGTCACCCGCTGATGCGCGCCGCCCAAGCGTCGAGCACCGCTTGAGCCTTCTCTGATGAGATGCCGGCTTTGAGCGGCTCTTCCCTCGTTTGACGCCACACTGCAGTGTCCCGAATCGTCTCCCGCAGCGGCCGCAGTTCGAGCCCGGCCGCCCGAGCCCGGTCGATCGCGATGCGGGCGATTCCGTCATCGTCGCCGACCCAGAACGGCAGCCCGGTCCAAGGAGCGACCTCGTGCTCGGCGAGGAACGCTGGATCCACGGGGACGATTCGCGCTGTACTCCCGATCGCCACCTTTGTCTCCTCCAGGAACTCGGGAAACAGGAGCGTCTCCGTGGGTCCGGTCGCGTTGTAGGTTCCCGAAACGTCATTCTCCGCCAACCGGAGCATGAAGGACCCGAGGTCGCGGCTGTCGATCGCCTGCACCGCGGTGTTTGGGGCCTTGGGGGCGAGGACGTCCCCGCCATGAAGGAACTGCATCGGCCAGTACGTGAAGCGGTCGGTCGGGTCGTGGGGGCCAACGATCAGCCCGGGTCTGACGAGGGTTGCGCGCTCGCCGAACGCCTCTTTCACCCGAGCTTCGCAGAGCACCTTAAGGCCGCCGTAGGTCTCGCCCGTGATCTCCTCGACGGTCGGATCTCCGAGGGTGGCGAGGGGTGCGCTTTCGTCGGCTCCGGGCCGGGGATCGGCGTAGACGCTGATCGTCGAGACGAACAGGTAACGACCCACCGCCTCGCGTAGGGTGTCGACCGAGAGGCCGACGACGCGCGGCACGTACCCGCACGTGTCCACGACTACGTCCCACTTGCGACCCTTCAGTCGATCTAGATCGGTTTCGCGATCTCCCAGAATCGTCTCAACGGTTGGGAAAAGGGATTCGTTGGTCTTGCCGCGATGAAAGAGCGTCACCTCGTGATGGCGAGCCAGTGCCGCCTCCACGAACGCGCGACCGACAAAGCGGGTGCCACCGAGAACGAGAATCCTCATAGGGGCAGGCTACCCGCGTTCGCGCGCACGTCCTAGGCGGTATGGGGGGGCCGCAGTCGGGAATAATGCCGGGGAAGGAGCCGCGCGTGGCATTCGCAAGTTACGAAACGGAGGGATTCTACGACGAGATGATCGGGCCGGACGGACGTCCGCGCCCGGAAGCGGCACTTCTCATGGAGGCGATCGAATCACTTTCGACCGGTGACCTCCGACACCGACAGCGATCCGCCGAGCGCGCCTTCCTCGAAATGGGGATCACGTTCAACGTCTATGGCGACAAGCAGGGAGCGGAGAAGATCTTCCCCTTCGATCTCATCCCGCGCATTCTCGGTGCATCCGAGTGGGCCAGAATCGAGCGGGGGCTCAAGCAACGCATCCATGCCCTGAACCTGTTCGTCGGCGATGTTTACGGGTCGATGAAGGTGGTATCGGACGGGGTCGTGCCGGAGGAGATCATTCGGTCTGCGGCCGCCTTTCGCGTCCCCTGCATCGGGATGAAACCTCCGAAGGGCGTCTGGTGTCACATCACGGGCACCGACCTCGTTCGTGACGTCGACGGGACGCTCTATGTCCTCGAGGACAATTTGCGTTGCCCCTCGGGGGTGAGCTACGTGCTGGAGAACCGCCAGGTCATGAAACAGACCTTCCCCCAGGTCTTCGCCGGGCTCGACATCCTCCCCGTCGATACATACCCGAGCAAACTCCTCGAGACCCTCGAAACGGTCGCGCCACCCACGCGCGGCAAGCCGAAGGTCGTCGTCTTGACGCCTGGACCTTTCAATTCCGCATACTTCGAGCATTCGTTTCTCGCCCAGCAGATGGGCGTCGACCTGGTCGAGGGGCGTGATCTGGTCGTATTCGACGATATCGTTCATATGCGAACGACCAACGGATTCGAGCGTGTCGACGTCATCTACCGCCGCATCGACGACGACTTCCTCGATCCCGAGACGTTCCGCGAGGACTCGCTCATCGGCGTACCGGGCCTGATGCGGCTTTACGAGGCAGGGCGGGTGACGCTGGTGAATGCTCCGGGCACCGGGATCGCCGATGACAAAGTCCTGTACGCCTACGTCCCACGACTGATCCAGTACTACCTGGGTGAGGAAGCGATCATTCCGAACGTGCCGACGTTCATGTGTTGGGAAGAGGAAGCTCGAACCTATGTCCTCGACCATCTCGACCAGCTCGTAGTCAAGGCCGCGAATGAAGCGGGTGGCTACGGAATGCTGATCGGCCCCCACTCCTCGGTCGAGGAGCGGGCCAACTTCGCCGACCGCATACTCCAGAACCCCCGCAACTACATCGCCCAGCCCACGCTCGCGCTTTCCCGGGTCCCGTCCCTCTTCCCGGAGGGTATCGAAGGCCGTCACGTCGACCTCCGGCCGTACATCCTCTATGGTGATGACATCTGGGTCCTTCCCGGCGGCCTCACCCGGGTCGCGCTTCGCAAGGGTTCGCTCGTCGTGAATTCGTCTCAGGGTGGTGGGAGCAAGGACACGTGGGTGGTCGCCGCTTCCGGTCCCGCCCAGGAGCAATCGTAGCGATGCTGAGCCGCGCCGCCGAGGCGATCTACTGGATGAGCCGCTATGTCGAGCGGGCCGAGAGCGTCGCCCGCCTCATCGAAGTTCACCTCACCCTGACCCTCGACCAACCCGCGGAGGAGCGTCAATGGAGCCCTCTCATCTACATTTCAGGCGACGAGGTGGACTTCCGACGGCGCTACGGGCACGCCACCGAGTCAGCCGTTCTTCACTTCCTCACTTTCGATCTTGAGAATCCGAACTCGGTCCTTTCCTGCCTCCGCAGCGCGCGCGAAAACGGGAGATCGGTCCGGGAGATCATCTCGTCCGAAATGTGGGAGTCGATCAACGCCCAATACCTTGGGGTGCTCGACGCGACCCGAACGACGGTGGACCGCGAAGACGCGCATGAGTTCTACAAGAACATCAGGATGTTCGGCCACCTCGCCGAGGGGCTCGCCGCAGGATCGATGTCTCATGGTGAGGGGTGGCACTTCTCACGTCTCGGACGCTTGATCGAGCGCGCGGACAAGACGAGCCGCATCCTCGACGTCAAGTACTTCGTACTCCTTCCGTCGCCCGAACACGTGGGATCGCCGGTCGATGACATCCAGTGGTCTGCGGTCCTCAAGTCGGCAAGCGCCTTCGAGATGTACCGAAAGAAGTACGGCCGCATATTCCCCGCTCGCGTCGTCGAGTTCCTGCTCCTCGACCGCGAGTTTCCGCGAGCCGTTCTCAGTTGCATGACTCGGGCCGCGGAGTCGCTTCACGCGATCACCGGAACACCGATCGGGTCGTTCCGCAATCGGGCCGAGCAGCAGATGGGGCGGATGCGCGCCGAGCTGGAGTACAGCGATGCGAAAGCCCTCATCGCCAGTGGGCTGCATGAGTACCTGGACGACCTCCAGGGCAAGCTGAACGCGATCGACGACGATATCTTCGAGACCTTCTTCGCTCGGCGACCGATCGTGAGGAGTTAGGATGGCCAAGCTCTACAGCGAAGCCGAAGTCTCCAAGATCATCCAGCGAGCAGTCGAGCTGCAGGAAGCCGGGACCGACGCCACGAGCTATACGCCAGGAGTCACCACCGAAGAGCTCCAGAAGATGGCCGAGGAGCTCGGCGTCGATCCGCGCTATCTCGAGGAGGCGATGCGCGAGCAAATCGACGGGGCATCTTCTCAGGAGCGCAAAGGAGCCGAAGAGGAGCGCGTCGTCGAGGGTGAGGTGTCTCCCGAGGATTTCGACATCCTCCTGCAGTCGATGCGTACGGTGTCGATGAAGAACAATCCGACCGCCCAGATCGGGCGCACGCTCCAGACCAACGCGTTCGCGGGCGGCGGGATGCACAAAGTGGAGATCACGTCCCGTAACGGACGAACCCGTATCAAGGCGAAGAACTTCCCGTTCGTGCAGTTCATGTCCACGCTGTATCCGGCCTTCATCCTCTCGGCGGTCGGCGCGCCCCAGATCGCGAACGCCGGCCACCCGAACCTCGCCATCGGTTTGGCGATCGGCGCCATCGGTGCCGCATGGCTTGCCTTCAAGCTGTGGAACGATCGGGCCAAGAAGGGCCTCGTGCGCCTCGCTGACGGTTTGGCCGCGCGTGTTCAGGAGCTCGCCAAGCCGACGACCACTGCAGAGAGTCCGGACGCGGTCGAGTCCGGTGAGGAAGTACGTCAGCAGCTGCGCCTGGGGACCGACGACTCCGAGTGAAGCGTCGCGTGTGCCAAGGCTCCGAAAAGAGATCTCGCTTCCGGACCGTGCCTCACCGCTCTCCGCTAACATCGTGGATCGACGGGGTGTGCGGTCGAAGCCCATGTCTGGACATCAGGTTTCTACCCATGCAAAGGCTCAGGCCGACACCAGACCCTTGCCCGTCGACCGAGCGTTGCCGTATACTCCGAAGGACCCCCTATCGGTCGCGGTGCCGCGGCCCGTTTCGGGTCGAGGGCGTATGACCAAGTACATTTTTGTCACCGGGGGTGTCGTCAGTTCGATCGGGAAGGGGATCACGACCGCCAGCCTGGGGCGGGTACTCCGAAGCCGTGGCTTCACCGTCGCTCCGGTCAAGCTCGACCCGTACATCAATGTCGATGCCGGGACGATGAGCCCGCATCAGCATGGCGAAGTCTTCGTGACGGAAGACGGTGCCGAGACCGACCTCGACCTCGGTCACTACGAGCGCTTCATGGACGTCAACTGCTCCGCAGGCAGCTCCGTGACGACCGGCAAGGTGTATCAGAGCGTGATTCTGGCCGAGCGTCGGGGTGACTACCTTGGCGCGACGGTTCAGGTCATTCCCCACGTCACCAACGAAATCAAGCGTCAGATCGTCCAGCTCGCCCGAGAGCAGGAAGCCGATGTCGTCATCGCCGAAATCGGTGGCACGGTCGGAGATATCGAGAGTCTGCCGTTCTTGGAAGCGATCCGGCAGATGCGTAAGGACATGGGCTACGAGAACACGATGTACTTCCACGTGACCTTGTTGCCCCAAGTGGGGCCATGGCACGAACTCAAGACCAAGCCGACTCAGCATAGTGTCATCAAGCTTCGTGAAATCGGCATCAGCCCCGATGTCCTGGTTTGCCGTACCGAGGTCCCGATCCCCGACGACGTCAAGGAGAAGATCTCGCTCTTCTGTGATGTCCCCGCGCGAGGCGTCATCGAGTCCCTGAATGTCGAGACCATTTACGAGGTGCCGCTGCGTTACGAGGAAGCGGGCCTCGGCGAGTTGGTCGTCGAACGCCTCGGACTAGAGGACCGGGGCGTCAAGCTTGGTGACTGGGAGCGCCTCGTCACGATCCTTAAGGAGCCGGCCAACCGCTGCCGTATCGGGGTGGTCGGAAAGTACATCAGCAATGGCGACGCCTATAAGTCGATCGGCGAAGCCCTGATTCACGCGGGCATCCCCAACGACTGCGGGGTCGAGGTCGTTTGGATCGACAGCGAGCGGTTTGAGGCCGGCGAAGAAGCTGCGCACGTGTTGGCCGGACTGGACGGGGTCGTCGTGGGCCCCGGCTTCGGCGAGAGGGGCATCGAAGGCAAAATCGAAGCGGTGCGCTACGCCAGGGAATCCGGGCTCCCGTACCTCGGTATTTGCCTCGGACTCCAAATGGCCGTGATCGAATTCGCCCGCAACGTGTGCGGCCTCGACGGAGCGAACAGCGAGGAAATGGTCGAGAACCCGTCGTACCCCGTGATTCACCTCCTCCCCGAGCAGAAACACATCCGCACGAAGGGCGCGACGATGCGGCTCGGATCATGGCCCTGCAACGTCGTCCATGGAACCCTGGCCCACCGCCTTTACGGGGAGAATCGCATCGCGGAGCGTCATCGACACCGCTACGAGGTCAACAACGACTTCCGAGAGAAGCTGATGGAACACGGGATGGTGATTTCGGGCGTCTCGCCGGACTATCGCCTCGTCGAGATGGTCGAGGTTCCGGCACATCCCTTCTTCATCGGGACGCAGGCTCATCCCGAGTTCCAGTCCCGGCCTAACCGGCCGCATCCGCTGTTCGAAGGGCTCGTCGAAGCCGCGCTCGAGCGTAAGCGCACTACGACTCCGACCCCCGAAACGGCGCCGGCCTAGCTCTACGGGTTCCTGCTGAGCGCCGCGTGGTTTGAAAGTCGTCTCCGGGCACGGCACCCGACCGGATCAAGGTATTGCCGGCCATCGCGAAGCCCGTTCGGCCCCCGTCAAACCTCTTGAAGTACCATCCTCGCATGCGGTGGCTCTTGGCCTTGTGGGCACTGGTGGGCGTCGCAAGCTGCTCCCGACCTCCGACGCCGCATCTCGCCACGTCCTTCTGGTTCTGGCACGGCCCCGCGTCGCTCGATGCTTCACAACAGAAGGATCTTCAGAGCATCGGCGTCAAGACGCTCTATGTGCTTGGGGCAACGATCGCACAGGAAGACGGTCATCTTGCAGTCGTGCTGCCCCAGAGATTCGAACCCACCGGCGCACAAGATGTTCACCTCGTGTTCCGGCTCGATGGCACAATCGGCGCGGAGTTCGAAAGGCTCGACCTCGATGCCCTTGCTGAGAAGATCGTCAACGCCCACGCACGCGTTGGAGCCCAAGCTCGGGCACAAGGATGGAGCGTCACCGGCCTCCAGCTTGACTTCGACTGCCCGGTGCGTCTGCTCCGCCGCTACGCCGATCTTGTCAGTAGGGTGCGAGATGGCCTCCCCTCGGGAACGGCGTTGAGCGTCACCGGGCTCAGCTCGTGGTATGCGAGTTCGAACATCGAGGACCTGGCGAAGGTCTGTGACGAAATCGTGCCGCAATGCTATGAGGCCTCTCTCGGGACATCGCTCGATCGACTCCAACCCGTGTCCCACCTCGCACTCCTTGAACGCACGATCGAGCGCGCCGAACGGCTCGGAAAACCGTACAGAATCGGGATCCCCGCGTATGGCCACGCGTTGCTGTATGATCCGAGCGGCAAGCTCGCGACCACGTTTCGGCGGATGGGGCCGCGCACGATCTCCCGACACCCTTCCTTCTCTCTCGAGCAGAGCTCACCGATGAACGCTCAGGGCAAGCCCGCCTCGAGTGCGGCCGATTGGATTGGCGAGGACCTCCTTGTTTTCCGAGCGATCAAGCCTGCACGCGATGGTCAGGGGCTTGGATTTCGAGTCGCCTTCAAGGTGCCGACACCTCGGATGGTGGCACTGGCACTTGCCAAGATTCGGTCTCTGCGGCCTCGCCACTGTCGCGGGATCGTCGTGTTCCGGATCGCCGAGCCAGGTGAGGACCTCGCGGTTCCGCTGACCTCGGTCGCAAGCGTTTTCCAAGGAACGGAGCCGCGCCCCGACATCCTGGTGACAAGTCGGCACGAGACGATTCCGTATCCCGGAATCGAACGCCCGAGCCAGTCCGGTCCCCTGCCCGAACTCCTGACGATTCGACTCGAGAATCGCGGCAAGGGTCCGACCGCGATCCGACCGAACGCAGTCACCCTCGACCTCACGTTCGATGCACCTGGGAACGTAGTTTCCGGTGGGGACTGGACCCTCGAATCCGCGACCGGCGCCTCCGGTACTGCGTCCTCCCTCGCACGAGCGACGCGGCTGAGATTGCGTCTTCCCGGCCTCTTGCCTGGGGAGGCGGCCCAAGCCCAGATCCGGATCGAGGGACGCGCCAGTCGAGTGACGATCCGCACCCGAGCGCTGTTGCCGGGAGGATTCGAAAGCGTCGATCACGAACTCAACGTCGAGGATCTCAGGGAGGAGCCACGGAAGCCACAATGATGCGAAGACACCTTTGGATGCGTCGATGGGGGGCGCTGCTCGGCCTCGGCGCTCTCGGACTGGGAACCGCGATCTGGGCGTGCGGCGGCGGTGAGTACCTGAACACGGTTCACTTCAACACCGCCGAACCCGATTTCGGATCACCACCGCTGCCGGTTGAGATCGGTGCCTGGGAGCTGTACCAGTCGCGACCAGTCACGTGGAACGGCAAAATGCCCGACGTCGATTGGGAGCGTCAGGCAAAGGAAGAAGAGGCGCTTGCCAATCAGCTCAAAGTTCTGAACTCGAACCTCGATGCCCAGATCCGCGACGGTAAGTTCAGCGAAGCGCTGGCGACGACCCGCGCTTTGATCGCCGCCCTCGCCAAAGCTCCGACGTACTTCTATGCTGCTCAGGAGGTTTCTCCGCTCTCCGCGCTGATGGACTTCAAGGAGGTCTTGGAGTCCAACGCACCCCGAACCGCGGTGTCGGCCTACCTCAACGCGCGCCAAGCGTACGACAAGAACGCCAAGGCTCCGATCGGTCCGGCTCTACAAGCCCTGGTCGCGAACCCATCGGCCGGGGCGGTCCGCGCTCATGCTGCATACCTGCTTGCCGCTCGCGTCTATGACACCGGAGACTTCCCCGCTGCAGCCAAACAATACCGGTCGGTCGCCGGCACGTATCCGGCGAGCCCCCGGGCCGAGTCCGCGCTGATCATGGCGATCCGTTCGTGGCTAAGAAGCCCGTCACAGGCCGACGACTACGTGTGGGTGGACAGCCCGCTTCCCCAGGCGTCAGCCACACGAGAGGCCCGAGCCGCCCTCGACCTCTTCGACAAGCGATATCCTCGTTCGCGCTTCCGTTTTGACGCCTCAGGCTGGCGAGCCCGAGCCGACTACGTCGAGAACAAGATTCCGGCCGCCATCCTCGGCTACCTCGCCCAGTCCTCTCTTGCCGAGAACGACGACCAGCGGATCACGAACCTATCCTCCATCCGAGTCGCGATGAAGAAGCTCAAGGGGACGGCCGCCACCGAACTCGGTGCACTCTTGCGCAAGCGCCCGGCGCTGGTACCGGCCTACGTGAACTACCGAATCTTCTACACCGAGACAACTCCCGGAGACCTCGACTCGCTCGCCCAGCTCTCGGAAGCCGCGCTCGCATCCGATCCGAAAACGAAGTTCGCACCCGAAGTCATGGCGCAACTCGCACAGATCGAGTACGGCCTGAAACGGTGGCAGAAGGCGGTCGATTGGGCGTCGAAGGCTCTCTCCTCCGGGAACGACACTCCGGGCCAGGACCTCGCCCTCTACATTCGCGCCGGAGCCAAGGCAAAGCTCAAAGACGCCAAGGGCGCCCAGACCGACTATCTTGAACTTGAGAAGAAGTTCCCCAAGAGCAACCTGCTCGGGGTCACCCTCGAGAACCTCGCCCTCCTTGCCGAGGCCCGGAACGACTGGTCCGGTGCGCTCAAGGCCTACCACCGACTGGGCTATGGCGACGATTGGGCTTACCTACTCGATGTGAGGCTGACCGTAGCCGACCTGGAGAAGGTCGTGAGCGAAAACCCGATTCCGGTCCGCAGATCCGAAATTCAATACGCCCTCGCGTTGCGCTTGATCCGTGAGGACCGCTACCACGAAGCCTCGTCGACACTCGCGAAGCTCCCGGCCGCTGAAATCGCCAAGTTCGGAGACTTGAAGGACCCTTCGGCCTACGCGTGGTTCGGTCCGGAAGGAACCGACCGACTCTCGAACCCGATGGATACCGTGCGCGACCTCAAGGCTCTCCAGCAGAAGATCGACGGCGCCACGGGCGACGCCAAGGCCGAGGCGCTCTATGCCAAGGCATCCTACTTCTATACCAAGCGGAACCTGTTGCTCTACAATCCGTCGCTGTGGAAGGGAGGACGAGCCGCGATCTTCGCGTCCTGGAACACGACGATTCAGACGCCCGAAGATTTGAGCCAAATCCGGAAGCACATGGCAGAACACGAGTGCCTTGCCCACAGCCGACGCCTGTGCCTCGAGATTGTTGGCCAACATCCCAAGTCGCCGGTCGCCGCGAAAGCGCTGTATCGAGCGGCGTGCAGTGCCCGGCGTTTGGCCGACTTCAACTACTGGTGGCGAAGCCACAATAAGCAGGTCGACAGCTGGACGGAGGCGATCGATCTCATGAAGCGGATCCCCAAGGAGTACCCGAGCGATCCGCTCGCACCCCTTGGCACGAAGTTCGCCAAGGTCTTCGAGGAAGAGAAGGAAATGTACGGCGGCGACTACGGACACAGCTTCGGGTGGGAGCTTCCCGAATAAGCAAGCGGGGTTCGGATCGCGTCCGAACCCCGCTCAAATCGCTTTGAAAGAGGAGGTGGAGGGAGCCTTCCGTGCTCCGTCCTCCGTTACCACCAGCCTTGGTGACTCCACCACCCAACGGTATACCAGACCGTGGCGGGGGCGTGCAACCGGGGGGGCTCCCCAGTTTTCCCCATCCCGCCTTACCGTTCGCGGAGCTCGCGCGCCGCAGCGACCATCGCTCTCAGCTTCGCGGCGGCCACCTCGGGGGCGTTCATTTCTCGCTCCGAGAACGTGGCAAAGCCGCAGTCCGGGTTCAAGAAGACCTTGTCGGCCGACCAAAGTGCGGCGGCTTCACGCCCCCTGCTGACGATCGACTCGATGGACTCGACGTCGTCCGTCCTCGGGTTCACGACACCGAGCCCGACCTCCTTTCCCGGCACGGCGACAAGGTCCCCGGCTCGATCCGTCGCGTATTCAAGGACGAGTTGGTCGACCTCGAACTCGGCGAAGACCGGCGCGAGGGGGCGATAACTTCCTGAGAGCAATGTCTCTTCCCGGCGGCTCCAGTTTCCGCGACACACATGAACACCGACCCGTGTGGTTCCCGCCGCCGCCGCGACCCGGTTGATCAGCGAGGTCGCGAAGGCCAACTCTTCGGCGGGGTCCTTCCGAGACGCCAACGCGGCGCACATGAATGTCCGGGTCTTGCCCTGCGTAAAGACAAGCTCGGTGAGGACCGGCTCGTCGAACTGGATGAAATCGGCCCCTGCCGCGATCACATCGCGGACCTCCTGGCAAAGGAGTTCGACGACGACTTCCGCCAACTCTTCCTTGCTCGCGTAGTGGGCTTGCGTGACCTCCGGAACCCACATCGCGCGGGTCAGGATATACGGCCCGGGCAACGGAACTTTGATCGGTCGATCGGTATGGTTGCGGAGGAAGCGGACTTCTTCCGCGGCGAGCGAACTTCGACGACTCACCGGACCGATACAGGTCGGGTTCTTGATCGCAAAGCTTGGGACATCCAGACGCTGGAGGAGCTCCTCGAACGACTGCTTGTCCTCGACATACTCCAGCATTTCCCCGAGCGTCATCAGGCGCACACCGACGAGTTTCTCGGCCACAAACGAATAGAAGTTGTCCCTCCGCTGTTCGCCGTCGGTGACGATGTCGATGCCGATCTCTTCCTGGAGCCGAAGGAAGTCAAGCACGGCGGCGTCGGCGCGACGCTCGAATTCCTCTCCACCAAGCCGCCCCCCTTGTTTATCGCGCTGCGCCTGGAGGAGCGCGTCTGGGCGCGGCCACGAACCGACGGTGGTCGTGGGAAATGGGGGAAGACTCACGCTGACCAGTATGACGTGCGGTCGATGGCCTCGGAGAGTGCGGCGAATCCCGAAGTTCGGCCCTCTTCCCAGCGCTTGAGCCCTTCCATGTCCATCATCTCCTTGTGGTCGGGGTTGTCATAGGACATCTCGAAAAGGGTCGAAAGAAACGCCGCCTGGCGATCGGCCGGAAATTCGTCCCGAACGGTGAACACGCAATGATCGAAGCGGTCGGTCGTGGCCAGGATCCGGATCTTGTCGGCGTCTGCGGTGCCGTCGGTGCTCCAATTCGCCCAGTTGAGATCGAGGGCGAAGCTTGCGTCGGCGGTGCCGGCCTGGAGCGAACGCAGTGCCTCAAGCTCTCCGCCCACGTGATCGCCGTGCTTTCCGACGAGAATATCGTGCCTGACCATCGTGTAATCGCGTTCCGCCTCCAGACCATGGCGAGCCAGCATCCCGACTGGGATCAGCGTCGCTTGGGGGGAATCCTTCGCTCCGAATGCGATCGTCTTGCCACGCAGATCCTCGAACGACGCGATGCCCGAGTCAGCTCGAACAAGCAGGTGGGTGACGCGGTCGCGGTCGGTGTCACGCATCGCGATCGCGCGGCATCGGCCACCCGCCCGGTGCTGGGCATCGAGCCATGCGAGCGGCGAATTCCAGGCGACGTCGACATGGCCTCCGAGGAGCGCATCGTTCTGGAGCTCGTAGTTCGTGTAGTAGACCGCGTCGATCGGGCAGCCACGCTCCTCGAAGAAGCGGCGGATGATGTCCCAGATGACCACGACCTTCGGATCGTAGACGACCGCACCGACGATGATCGGCCTCACGAGAACAACTCCATGCCGCAGAGCGCCTTGCCGACGAAGTCGTGGAGGACGTCGCTCGTGGGGGCCATGACCGACATCGCGCGGGCGTCGCGGAATTGTCGTTCGAGACCGAGGTGCTTGCTGAACGCGGCACCGCCGCACGCCCTCATCCCGAGATCGGTGATCTCGATCGCCGCCTCTGCAGCCTGGGCCTTCGCACCAAGGACCATGAGCATGGTCCCCGGGTGCGGACTTTCGATCGCATCGAGGGTCGCCGCCAGATAGGCTCGTGCCTGGTCGGTGCAGATCCGCATCCGAGCAAGCCGTTCCCGCAGATTCGGAAGATCGGCGAGGGACTGGCCGAGATGCGCGAACTTCGAATTCACGAGGTGTCGCTGGGTGGACTGAACGGCCGCTTCCGAGGTTCCGATCGAGCAGGCGGCGTTACCGAGGGAGAACATCGGGAGCACCGCACCCATCATCGTGTCCATCGCCTTTCCGCGTTCAGAGAGTGACCGGCCCTTGGCGACCCGAGCCTCCTTGAGGACCATAGGGGCGCTTGCGTTGCCGCGCATTCCCATCGCGTTCCACGGTCCTTCGATTTCAAACCCTGGATCGGTGTCAAGAACCATGTAGAGTGAGATCGCCATCGGATTATCTGAACCCGCGAGTCGGGTCGTCGTCACGTAGCCGTTGGCATAGCCGGCGGAGGTCACCCACGACTTGATTCCGTTCAGGATCACGTCGTCGCCATCCTCGATCTCCTGCGAGACGGGTGCCCAGAAGTGGCTTCGTGACCCACGCTCGCTCCAGGCGAGGGTCGCGAGATGTCTTCCGGCGGCCGAAGCACGCAGTTGGTCGGCTGACACCGCCGGATTCGAGTTGTAGGCGGCAACCCCGCAGAGATGCATGAGATAGACCATGGCCGTCGAGCTGCACCGTTGGGCGATCGTATCCACGGCTGCGGCGGCGACACGAAGGCTCTGCCCGAGGCCACCGTACTCGGTGGGAACCGTCAAACCGTAAAAGCCGTCGCGCGCGAGTGCGTCCATCGACTCGCTTGGGAAGCGGCCGGCATCGTCCACATCGGCGGCATGGGGGGCGATTTCGGCGTCTGCTAGAACGCCGAGTCGGTCGAGTAGGGCTTGCTGGGCGGGGTCAAGGCGGTAAAGCGTCATTTCTTCTTCCTGATTAGCGGGTTTGGAGGCGTGCGTCGATCGGTACGGCACGGACAAGGGTCTGGTGTAGCGGCGAGCGAGTCAGCGTGGTTTGCCACAACGATTCAAGCGTTGCGGTCTCGGCCCGGGCGTGGACGAAGAGCGTGGCGCGGAGCCAGGCAAGGCGCGGACTACCGTCTTCGCCCACGACGCCGACGTGAACAAGGGGATTCTCGAGGTCTCCTTGCACCGCGATCTCGGCGGCGTCCACCGGGATGCGAGACCCGTCGGCCAAGCGAGCGAAACCACCGAGAAGGTCAGCGCCGTAAGCGGCGAGAAACGCCTCGAGTGCGGATGGACTTTGGGAAGCGGAGTCAAACTGGACCGGAGGACCGACGGCGAACGTCTGTCCTCTCAGCGAACCTGTGACCTGACCTTGCGCGGCACGAACTCGCACCGACCAACCGGCCCCGATCACCCCAAGCTCCAACGGCAACGGGCAACCACGTGCACCGCATTATACGGAGGTTGACGCCGTCGGAGTTGCGCGTCCTGTTGAGGTCGACCGGGTTCGGCGTTTCGCGCGCTCAGGATGGAACCAAGTCGCACCGGTTCGGGTGAGAGCTTAATCCGCCGCGATCCGGCGATAAGCCAAAATCACGCTCGATGCCGCTCTTTGGACGCCCTGCTTCGGACCCGCTCGCGCTCAAGACCCCGCCGGGCAGCGCCGAATACACCATGCACACCGACACCAAGGACGGGCACCTCGTGCTCGTCTGCACCGTCGGCAAAACCGTGCTTCTGTACGACGCCCGGTGCCTTGAAGATCTTTACGCGATGCTGAAATCTCATGGCGAGTGGATGGAACTCGGCGGTGCGGACGAGCAAAAGCCGGCAAAGGACGGCACGGTCGAAGCATGGGGGCGTGCACCCGATAACCCGATCGGGGGCTGGTACGGGCTCAAGAAAGGCCTGAGGGGCCGATTCGGCGTCTACGTTCCCCCGTTGATGGAGGCCCTCGGTCTGTGTGAACTCGAGCACAACCCGAAAGGCAACCGGATGCGGGCGATCTAGCCCGCTCTCTTTGTTGCACGTCACACGGTGACGCCCTGAACCTCGAGCGCTTTGCCACCAAAGATTCCCCTATGCGGTGCACTCCCGTTTTGGCCCTCTTCATGGTTCTCGCCTGCGTCGCGGGATGTGCCGGCGGTAGCGAGGCACCCCGAGCGGGCCGGGTTCGCCTAGTTCAAGACGTCACCTCGACGATTCCGATCGGCATCGACAAGATCCGTGTCACCGCGATAGGCAGCGGCGCAAGCCAGGTTGTGGATTATCCGAATGCGATCGACCTCCCCGTGCCCAGCAACGTCGATGCCGTGAGAGTCGAGTACCTCGCAGCCGGGGTCGTCCTCGACGCGATCGATGTCGATGTCGACCTGAGCGACGGCAAGGAGGACATCGTCCTCCAAGGCACGCCGACCGCCTACGTCTCGTTCGTCAAGAACGATTCGGGTTACAAGATCAAGATCGGTCGGCGGCTGCTCGTGATCCGTGGGGTCGGCTTCGACTACACGCAACTCGATCAGACCGCGGGCGGTCAGTGGTTCGGCTACGTTCAGGCGATCTCCCGAACGAATGCGAATTGCATCCGGCTCTACGGCCTCCCGTGGACCGACGCAGGGGCAGGGAGCCCAGCCTACCAGTATCAGTTCACGAGCCAGATGCTCGCCTACGCCGCCGCGAACGACCTCTACGTCCTCGTCGGCGTGTTCGTCGATGGTAGCGCGACCACGGCGAGGGTGTCCCAATTCATCAATCTGGTCCAAAGCGACCCGAACTTCAATCGCGTACTGGGTTACTGTGTCGGTAACGAAGTAGCCGCGGGCTACTTCGGGACCGTGAACAGCCTCGCGGGGACGATCAAGAGCCTGTTCGCCAAACAGGTGAGCCGTGTGCGGCCGATCATGTCGGCGTTCCCAGCCGTCTCGAGCGGATTCGTCCCGACGATCCAATCGTCGATCCCGAACTTGGATTGGCTTGGCGTGAACACCTTCTATGGCTCGTTCGACGCCAGTCATTCCGGTGGCGGCTATCTCAACACGCAAGCCCAAAGCCTTTCCACGGGCGGCTGGACGAAGCCGTGGGCGATCACGGAGTACTACACGTACGACATCCAAGCTCCCGACATGCCCAACCAGGTCCTGAACAACGCTTCGAAGGGATACATGCTGGAGCTCAATAGCACCGCCAACGCCCACAACTACGCGAACAGCTACACGAACTACATCGTGAGTGCGGACGCCCGGTCGAAGGGCTGCGTCGGCGGCTTCGTGCTCAACTTCGGGCCGCCGCACAACTCCAAACTCGTCGCCTCTTGGCTGGAGCCGTTCACCTACGTCGGCTCGTTCACTCCGTTCGTCAACCCGCCTTGGAGTGGCGGCAACCAGTATCTTCGCCTCGCCGCAGTCGACGCCGTGACGCAAGTCTATGGCGGGGTCGTCGGGAATCCGTGCCCGCAGATCGTCCTCGGCAGTGATGGCGACCCTCAAGGCATCTCGTGCAGCTTCAAGGCGACGCTTTCGAGTGGCGGCGTCAGTCAGGCCGGCGGCGCAACCGTACAGGCGACGGTCATCGCGGCGGACAGCGATGCGGTCACGTTCGCGTGGTACCTGGTCGGCGGAAGCGCGGCAAGCGGCTACTCGGGGGACATCACCGCTCCTGGCAAGAATCCTCAGGCTTACGAGGAGCCGACGACGATCTACGTGGGTTCAGGAACTTCCACGCCGCTGTCTGGGAACCAAACCCAGAACACGATCAGCTTCACCCTTCCTACACCACAGCAGGCGCAGAGCAACAACTATCAGCTTCGCGTGATCGTCAGCGATCCGAATGGCGGTGCCGCGACAGCAGCGATCGGCTTCCCGATGAACTGACATCGACCATGACGACAGGTTCGAGCCTGTGCCAAACTTGCAGGAGTTCGGCCCAGCCGGAAAGGAGTCGCTGAGAGTTCATGCCTGTCGTTTCGCTTCGCATTCCTCAAATCGGTGAGGGGCTCCAGGAAGCCCGCCTCGTCGCCGTCCTCAAGCAACCCGGAGACCAGGTTCGTCGCGACGAGCCGATCTACCAAATGGAGACCGACAAGGCCGTCATGGACGTCGAGTCGCCCTATGAAGGCACGCTCGTCGGTTGGCTCGCGCCCGTCGACACGATCTTGCCGATCGGAGGCGAGGTCGGCCAGATGGAAGTCGCCGAGGGTGTCGAGGAAATGGCAGCCGGTCACGGTCCCGCACCGGCCGCAACATCGAGCACGCCGACCGTGACCGCCACGACCTCTACCTCGGGTTCGGCGCAGAGACGGCTGGATGTTCCCCCGCGTACGCGAGCCTATGCGAAGGAGAAGGGGATCGGCGACGACGTTCTTGCCACGATTCCGGCGGCAGGGTCGAAGCTGATGCCCGACGACATTGACGCGTTCCTCACCGGAGGTGTCGCCGCACCTTTGAGCACTCCGGCCAGCGCATTCGCCTGCGATGAAGCCCCGCTGAGCGCCAAGCAGCGACTCTTGAGCTCGCGCCTCGTTCGGGGCAGCCAACTGGTCGTCCCCGGCACGATCACGGTCGCGGCCAACTGGGGTCCCATCGACAATCTTCGAGCTCGGATCAAAGCCAGCGGCGACGAATTCCAGCCTTCGGCCTTCACGGCCTTCGCCTTCGCCGCCACCCAGGCGCTGAAGGAACATCCGCTATTCCGATCGACCTTGATCGGAGACGGGGTACTACGTACTTTTCACCACGTGCACCTCGGGATCGCGGTATCGCTTCCGAGCGACGAATTGGTGATCGCCGTCGTCGACGATGCCGATACACTCGACTGGAGAACCTTTGCCGAGCGGTCGCGCGCCCAGATCGAGTTGGCCCGAGGTGGCCAAGACCAAGCTCATGAAGCCGTGACCGTGAGCCTGACGAACATGCAGAGCTTCGGCTTGCGTCAAGCCGTTCCGGTTGTCGTGCCCCCGGCAGTGGGCACCCTCTTCCTCGGCGAGGTCTACAACGGGCTCAGCCCTGAGAGCGATGCCGAAGTCATCCGCTGTGCGAATCTCACGCTCACGTTCGACCATCGGGTCATCAACGGTGTGCCCGCTGCGGAGTTCCTCAATGCCGTGAAGCGGAACGTCGAGACGATCTCGTCGCTGATCCCTGCGCCATGAAACCGATCATCGGGATCGAGTGCAGCACCGAGCCCGATCCGAGCGACGCGCGGACCCAAGGAACGCTTTCGCTCAACTGGAACTACGCGGACGCGGTAGCGAATGCCGGGGGAGTTCCCCTTCTCATTCCGCCCCAAGCGGATCCGGCCGAGATCGTTCGTATCCTCGATGGCTGGCTGATTCCGGGCGGGGACGACATCGACCCTCGCGAGTACGGCAAATCCGACCATCCCAACCAGCTGTTGCTCAACCCGGCGCGATACCGACTCGAAAGGGCGATCTACGAGCGGATTCCAAGCGACCTTCCCCGCTTCGGCATCTGCTACGGATGTCAATTCCTCAATGTGATGCGCGGTGGCAGCCTTCTTCAGCACCTGCCCGAAGTCGTCGGCCACGAGGGGCATCACTCCGGTGAGCTCCAAACCTATTGCGTCGAGCCGGGAACCCGGCTGGCCGGCATCGTGGGACCCGGCTCAATCGAGGGCAAGAGCTACCACCACCAAGGCATCGATCGCCTCGGACACGGCCTGCGCGCATCCTCTTTCCATGAGGACGGAACCATCGAGGCCATCGAGAGCGAACTTCCGTTCGAGCTGGCCGTCCAATGGCACCCTGAACGGACCCTCGACGATCCCACATCTCAGCACCTGTTCGAAGCCTTCGTCGACGCCGCGAGGCAGTACGGTGAAAGGCGGCGGCTTATCGAGGTCGGACGTTGAAGGTGATCGTCGACGGCGTCGAGGTCGAGCTCAATCCCACCGAGAACGTCGAGTTGGTTCGCTGGGGTGACCGCTGGCTCGTCCGTACGTCGATCGGAACCCGGAGTGCGGTGTCGTTGCGCGTCGGAGACAAGGTGCTCGTATCGTACGGGGGTCGCGTCTACGAAGTCGAGCGAGGCATCCGCCATCGACCGGCGGCAACGGCGGCCACCGGGGAGTTCCATGCCCCGATGCCGGGGCAGATCGTGGACGTGCTGGTTGAGGAAGGCGACAAGGTTGAAGCGGGCCGGCGCCTGCTGGTCCTCGAAGCCATGAAGACCCAACAGCCGATGAATGCTCCGTTCGCGGGAATCGTGGAGGCACTCCCCGTCGCGAAGGGCCAGCAGGTGGTGCTCGATCAGCTCCTGGTCCGGGTGGTCCCGATCGAGACGGAATGACGGTCCGAGCGATCGTTCTTGCCGCGGGTCTTTCGACGCGCGCCGGTACCGGCTCAAAGCTCGCCCTGCCGTGGGGGGACGGAACGCTGCTCGACGCTGCCCTCCGACCCCTCGAGACGGTCGGTCTCCGTGGCGTGCTCGTCTGGTCGAACCAAGCTCCTCGAGTGGGTGTCCAGTGGACGCTCGTCGAGAACGAACACCCCGAGTTGGGCATCCTCGCATCGCTCCACCGAGGGCTCGAGGCGATCTTCGACGCCGATGCCGTCCTGGTGTCGCTCGGCGATATGCCGTTCCAAGCTCCGGCGACGCTCGCCGCCATCCTTCGCGCCTCCTCCGCCGACGGGATCGTCGTCCCGACGCACGGTGAGCGGATGGGCAACCCCGTCGTCTGGGGGCGTCACTGGTTCGAACAGCTCCTTTCACGGACCGGCAACTCCGGCGCGAAGTCCCTGATCCTCGAGAACTTGGGGAGCGTGACTCGAGTCGAGGTCGGTCATCCGATCGAACTCGACGACGTCGACACCCGGGACGACTATGAGCGTCTGCGGCCCCGCTGAATCCCCGCCATAATCCGAGCATGCTGCTTGCCGGGAAGAAGGGCCTCGTCCTCAACATCATGAACAAGAATTCGATCGGCTGGGCGATTGCTCAGGCCGCCGCCGATCACGGAGCGCAGGTCGGCGTCGGCGCCCAGAATGACCGCATGCTCGAAGGGGTTCAGAAGCTGATCGACGGAGATCCCCGCTACCGGGCCTTGGTCGTCGACTTCACGCAAGACGATCAACTCGACGCCCTCGCCGAGGCGGTGAAGCAAACCTTTGGAACCGTGGACTTTGTCGTTCACTCGGCGGCGTTCGCTCGCAAGGAGGACCTCTCGGGACGGTTTGTGGACACATCTCGGGAGGGCTTCGCGATGGCGATGGACATCAGCGCGTACTCGCTCGTCGCTCTCTGCCGAGTGCTTGAACCGGTTCTTGCCGACGACGCAAGCGTGATGGCGATCAGCTACCTAGGCAGCCAGCGTGCGGTCGGGAACTACAACGTCATGGGGGTCGCGAAAGCAGCGCTTGAGGCCTCGGTGCGGTATCTGGCCCAAGACCTCGGGGTTCGCGGGATCCGAGTCAACACGCTCTCTCCAGGTCCGATCAACACCGTTTCGGCCCGCGGCGTCCGCGGGCTCTCGGAGATGATTGCGTATGTGCACGATCGCGCCCCGCTGAAGCGGGAGTTCGGCCAAGCCGAAGTCGCCGGGAGCGCCGTTTACTTGATGAGCGACCTAAGCAAAGGCGTTTCAGGTCAGATCGTCTACATCGACAACGGCTACAACATCGTCGGGATGTAAGCCGTCGCGGACGATCGGCACGAGAGACGCCTTGCTTCGCAGTGGCTTACTGCCGTTCCCATGCGAGCGCAAGGCCGTCGAGGGTCAGGTGCGGCTCGTACCGCTCGATCACGTCGCAGAGATCGAGGAACAGGCCGCCGAGGCCGCCGGTGGCAATCACCGGGGCATGGCCGACAAGTTCGTCGGCGATCCGCTTGGCGAGCGAGTCGACCGCCCCGGCGTAGCCCAGTACGATGCCGGACTGGAGCGCTCCGACCGTCGTCCGTCCGATCGCGGACTCAGGTGCGGCGATCTCAATCTGGGGCAGTTTGGCGGTCTTCCCTACCAGCGCCTCCATCGAAACCATGATTCCGGGCAGAATCGCTCCGCCGACATAGGTACCTTCATGATCGAGGACGTCGAACGTCGTCGCGGTGCCAAAGTCGACGACGATGATCGGCGGTTGCCAACGCTTCAGCGCCGCGATCGCATTCGCGATGCGGTCGGCACCGACCGCATGGGGAGGATTGTAAGAAACCTTGAGCGCGACCTGGTCGCCTGAAGCAAGAAAGAGCGGCTCCTTTCGAAACCACTTGGTCCCGAGCCTCGACCAGGTGACGTTGACGGCGGGAACGACGGATCCGATCACGAGTCCCTCCGCTTCGAACGGGAGCCCTGCCAGTTCAGCGAGGCCACTCAGCTTGACCGCAAGCTCGTCTTCGGTCTCCAGCCAATGGGTCTCGAATCGCCAGACGGCGACCCATTCGTCGTCCCGTCGTACTCCGACGACGGTCTGCGTGTTTCCGACGTCAATCGCCCAAAGCATGTGTCAGATCGACCCTCCCGTACAGTTTGGCTCCGAGCCGCGTCGCGAACACCTCGTAGAGCTGGTTGGCTACGGTGTCGCGCAGTGCTTCGTCGTCGGCCTCGACCATGACGCGGAGCATCGGCTGAGTGCCGCTTGGTCGCACATTGAGGCGCCCCCGTCCCTGAAGCCTGCTCTCGGCTTCGGCGATCGCCTCGGGGACACCAGGAACCTGATCCCAGCCCTCACGCTGCGCGACGGTTATGTTGAGAAGCACCTGGGGCCATGCGGCATAGTCGTCGAAGAAGCTCGAGGCGGGCCGACCCTCTCGCCGAAGGACACGAAGGAACTCCAGCGCCGTGACCAGTCCATCGCCCGTCACGCCGCGTTCGGCAAAGACGATGTGACCGCTCTGTTCCCCGCCGATCCGAGCCCCGGTTTCGCCCATCCGCCGGGACACGTACTTATCACCCACGTCCGTCCGGTCAAGGCGAACGCCGTTCTCGGCGAGGTAGCGCTCGAAGCCTCCATTACTCATCACGGTTCCGACCACGGTCCCCGGATCCAAACCGCCATGCCGGCTCCAATGCGCGCACCACACTCCCATCGTCCGGTCGCCGTTGAACAGGCGTCCCCGTTCGTCGCTGAACACGACCCGGTCCGCATCGCCGTCGAACGCGAGCCCGACGTCTGAACCGGACTGGACCGTGAACTGCTGGATCGTCGCCGGCTTGGTCGCCCCGCCTTCGGCGTTGATGTTCATGCCGTTCGGCGCGTTCCCGGTTTCCACGACCTCCGCGCCGAGTCGTCGCAACATCGCGGCCCCCATCGCGTGAGCGGCACCGTGGGCACCATCGACCGCGATCTTCAGCCCCTCGAGCCGTTCAGGCACGATGGAATCGAGGAAGGTGAAGTATCGATCGATGCCGGGCGCGGTGGCGATTCGCCCAACATCCGCGCCTTTCGCACGGTCGAACTCGGTCTCCAGCCGACCCTCGGCGTGTCGCTCGAACTCCTCGTCGACCTTTCGTCCGTCGTGAGCGAGAAGCTTGATGCCGTTGTCCGGGGCCGGGTTGTGACTGGCCGAAAGCACGGCCGCGATCCCGTAAGGGCCCTCGGCGACCAGGTGAGCCACGCATCCGGTGGGCACGACGCCAAGGTCGTCGACGTCGACACCGGTCGCGCAAAATCCAGCGGCCAGCGCGGCCGAGAGCATGCTCCCGCTCTGCCGGGTGTCCCGACCCAGGAGCGCGCGCCGCGGCCATGCCCGCTCGGCAAGGAGCGTGCCCGCGGCTGTCCCGATCTGGAAGGCCAACTCCGGAGTGATCTTCTCGTTTGCGATCCCCCGCACGCCGTCGGTGCCGAAGAGCCTCGCACTCAAGGCTTCTTGGCCACCTTCACGCGGGCGGGCCGCAGGATCCGGTCCCCCATCCGATAGCCGGCTTCGAGCTCTTCGAGGACGGTTCCTTCCGGATGGTCTGCGCTGGTTTCCGTCGTGACGGCTTCATGCTCATCGGGATTGAAGGAAGCCCCGGTCGCAACGATTCGGCGAACCTGGACCGACTCAAGACTGCCTCGCAACTGACGCTCGACCATCCGAACGCCTTCAAGGAGCGCCTCCGCGCTCGCGCCCTTCTCCGACGCGGCTACGGTCCGCTCGAAGTTGTCGAGCACGGGCAAGAGGTTCGCGACGAGGTTTTCGGTCGCGTACTTCCGGATCTCGTCCTTCTCTTGGGCGACCCGGCGGCGAAAGTTCTGGAGGTCGGCAATGGAGCGCAGGAGTTGACTTTGGAGCTCATCGCGCTCGCGGGTCAGTTCCTCGACCAGCGCATCGCGCTCGTCGAGTTCGACTTGAATACCGGCATCGTCGACCGGCAACTCCTCGTGGGGATCGGTTTCAGTGAGGGGGGCATCGGGATGCATCGGGAAACGCTCCTCGGCGTGGGGGATGCCCGAATTTTACCCACCAAAGCCTGCAGCGCCCCTACGATCGTGAAGATCGCAAGGGCGCTGGTTGAGATGTGTTATCTGGAACGAAAACGGGTGTTCAGGCGACGGACTCGGCGTTCTGGCTTCTGCGCTTCTTGGCCCACCACGCTGCGGCGAGACCTGCGACCAGTGCGCCAGCCAGGGCGCCAATCCATTTCTTGTTCTTCATCTTCCTTTCGGACCTCCGTGGATTGGTTCGTTCCATGGGTTAGACCGATCAGAGCCCCGAAAGATTCCCTGGATCGATCCGTTCGGGACCTTCGGCCCAAGGTCTCGATTCCTTACGACTTCTTGCATGGTCGGGCCTGGCGGGGGTCACACTTTCTACGTGTCTCCGCCCCGCTTCTTGCTGGCTTGCGTCCTGATCGCCGTTCTCTACGGCATCGCTCACGACTTGGTGACGGCGCACGTCGCGATCGAGTACTTCACCGTGCACCATCCCCGCCTTGTGGACAGCGACAGCCCGATCGTGATGGCTTTGCTGTGGGGATTTCTCGCGACCTTCTGGGTCGGCGGCATCGCCGGGCTCGTGCTGCTGGCGGTGAGCCGTTGGGGCCGCGCTCCGCAGTTGAACCTTCGACGGGTGCTTCGAAGCTACACGTGGCTCGCAGTGGCGTCCTTGTTTCTCGCCATGATCACGATCCCGACTGTGCTGGGTTTGGCCGAGACGATTCCAGCGGAAAAGCGTCGCCCGACGTACGAGAGCGACCGACGCTTGGTCGCGGTTGGGATGGCCCACGCCGTAAGCTACGGCGCGGCGACCTGGCTAACCGCCGGATTGGCGGGGTGGATCGTTTTGAAGCGCTATCGACTCAGCCGGCAAGCCGGGTCGGCGGCTCCAGGCGGCGATCGAGGGCATCGGCCCAATTCTCACACGTGACGAGGAGCCGGTCGACACCGTCGCACTCCTGTCTGCGTTTTGCGATCCAAAATGCGGTCGCTCCCGCCGCGAGGACGGCGCCAAGCGTGATCCAGGGCCAAAGGCTGGTTCGACCTGATTCCGAGGTTGACTGTTCGTTCATTCCGTGATCTCCAAGGACGGTTATTCTTCTCTCGGTGTTCCACGCCGGACTTTGCAGGCTTCGCACCCGTAATCTTGCCGGATTCGGCGGCTCCGAAGTCACACTGGAGTGCCGGGGCGGGAATGGCCGATTGTCAGGCGCGTCGGGAGTACATCCCCTTCGCGACCCGACCGACAACAGCTTCCGACCCCCGACTCGGAAGGAGGGATCCGGTCCCGGACTCGCTCCGGGCCGGCTTCTTCACTTTGTGGGAACTTCGTCCCACCGATTGCGCTAGACATGGGTGAGCGTCTCAGACGCCCCAAAACCACCATGAAGAAACTTCTGTCTAGTTCGATTGCCCTGGGCGTGCTCGCCCTCGCCGCGTTCGCCACCAACGCCAACTCAGGCCTTTCCGTCGGAGAGAAGGTCAGCGCCTTCCACCCGACCCACGTCAGCGGACCGCTGAAGGATTCGACGAACTGCTTCCCGTGTACGTTCAAGAACCGCCCGCAGGTTCAGGTCTGGGTCAATGGCGACAGCATGGAGAATGTCGCCGCCATCGCGAAGATGCTTGACGCCAAGATGCGGGACGACCGAGAGTTCAAGGCACTCATCGTGTTCGTGACCAACGATGCCGCGACGACGGCGAAGGCGCTCAAGGCTGCCGGCAAGATGCCGGGTCTCGAAACCGTCGGGATGGCTTACCTCTCGCCCAAGGACGAGGCGATCACCGCTTACAAGATCAACCTGAGCGGCGACGTTAAGAACACCGTTTTCGTCTACAAGGACTGGACCGTCGCGGCCAAGATGGTCAATCTCAAGGGCGACGAGACCGGTCTCAAGAGCCTCGGACAAGCCGTCGGCTCCGTTGCCAAGTAAGGCCCTGCCACAGCCCCGTCCGCGAGTGGACGGGGCTATTTCTATGCCGAAGAGGCGGTCGTTTCGCTTTCCTCGAAGTCCGCGTTGTAGTGAAGGCCGACGTTCTTGCGCCGGGCGAGTGCCCCATCGACGACGTACGTCGCCGCGATCAGGAGGTTTTCGGTTTCGAGCGAGTAGCTTGAGAAAGGTGCTTCAGGAAGCTGCCCGTACTCTTCGCGAAGCGCTGCGATGCGATGCCGCGCCTGCTCGAGCCCCGCGGTACGGCGGACGATGAAGACATGGTCGGTCATCGTCTTCTGGAGTGATCGCCGTATTCGCACGGCATCGGCTTCCGCCACCGATCTCCGCCGGATCGATTCGCCCCCATCGGACATCCGCTCCGAGGCGTCCAGCGACTCTGCCGCTGCGAACGCGAACACGATCGCCTCCAGCAAGCTGTTGCTCGCCAGGCGATTCGCACCGTGCACTCCGGTGCTGGCGACTTCACCCGCGGCATAGAGACCGGGCACAGTGGTCCGTCCGGCCAGGTCGGTGCTGACACCACCGCATGCATAGTGTTGCGCGGGAACGACCGGAATCCAGTGCTTGTACATCGCGATGCCCACGGCATCGAGTCGGTCCCAGATCGTCGGAAACTCCGCTCGGATCTGCTCCTTCGGCAGGTGTGTCACGTCGAGATAGACACACCACGTGTCGAGCTTGCGCATTTCGGCGTCGATGGCCCGCGAGACGATATCGCGCGGTGCCAACTCCAAACGCGGGTCGTAGTCGTACATGAACCTCGTACCGAGGTGATTGCGGAGGGTGCCCCCGACTCCGCGCACCGCTTCGGTCACGAGAAACGAGCGAAGTTGGGGATGATAGAGCGTCGTCGGGTGAAACTGCATGAACTCCATGTCGCGGATCGAAGCGCCGACCGACGCTGCGAGCCCGATGCCGTCCGCCGTGGCGATCCTCGGATTGGTCGTGTGGAGATAGAGGCGGCCGCAACCCCCGGTCGCAAGGAGCGTCGCGCGGGCGATGAACCGCCGGACTCCGATCTCTCCGATGTGAGCCTCGGCCCCCGAACACCGGCCGTCAGCCATCAGCAGGGAGGTGACAAACGCGTTCTCGTAGACCACGATGTTCGGGTTCGCCCTAACGGCCTCGGTGACCGCGCGCTCGATCTCCCATCCGGTTTTGTCGGCGTGATGAACGATCCGGTGGCGGCTATGGCCCCCCTCTCGCGCGAGCGAAAGCCCACCTTCCCCGGTGTCGAATCGTGCTCCGGTTTCGATCAGCCAATCGATGGTCTCCGGTGCCTTCTGCACCAGAAAGCGCACCGCGTCGGGGTCGCAAAGCCCTGCGCCGGCGATCAGCGTGTCTTGCTCGTGCAGTTCCCACGAATCGGATTCGCCGACTGCAGCGGCGATCCCACCCTGGGCATAGCTCGTGTTCGATTCTGAGATTTCGGCCTTCGTGAGGACGCAAACCCGCCCCTTCTGCGCCGCCTTGAGGGCAAAGGTCAAACCTGCTAGCCCGCTCCCGACGACAAGAAAGTCGAAGGACTCGTCCATGGGTTACGCTGGGACCATCTCGCGGCCGAGCTCGGTGTCGACCATGCTGCGCCCATTCGCGATGTAATACTCGAACTCCTCGGGAAAGACCTTCAAGGCACCCGCCACGGGCCACGCCGCTGCGTCGCCCAGACCGCAGAACGAGCGACCATCGATTTGCTCACAAATGTCCTTCAACACCTGAACATCGCCTGGCTGTCCGTGACCTTGGACGATGCGCTCGAGCACCTGCAGCATCCACTTGGTTCCCTCGCGGCAGGGCGTGCACTTGCCGCAACTTTCGTTGGCATAGAACAGCGCTGTTCGCCAGATGAACTTGACGATGCAGGTGTGCTCGTTGAGAAACATGCAGCCTCCCGAGCCGACCATCGATCCGACTTCTCCCATCTCTTCGTAGCCGATGATCGCCTTACCGCAGGCATCGGCGTCGATGATCGGAACGGACGAGCCACCGGGTACGCAGGCCTTCAGCTTGCCGCCCTTCATGCCGCCCGACATCTCGAGAAGTTCGTTCAGCGTCGTGCCGAACTCGATCTCGTAGTTGCCGGGCTTGTTCACATGGCCGGAGACCGAGAAGATTTTGGTTCCGCGCGAGTTCTTGGTCGAAGCACCGAGCGTCGCATACCACTCGCCCCCGCGGTCGAGAATGAAGGGCGCGCAGCAATAGGTTTCGACGTTGTTGATCACCGTGGGCAGGTCCCATAGTCCGGCCACTGTCGGCAATGGCGCGTGGGGGAACTTCAGGCGCGGCATGCCGCGCTCCCCCATCAGCGAACTCATCAGGGCCGATTCCTCACCGCACTCGTACGAGCCCGCCCCGAGGTGGAGATGAAGGTCGAAGTCGAGGCCCGAGCCCAAGATGTTCTTGCCGAGGTAACCGGCCGCATAGGCTTCGTCGATGGCGTTCCGGAGCGCGCGCGCGGCATCGACGAACTCGCCTCGGATGTAGATGTACCCGGTGTCGCCAAGGGTCGCATGACCGGCGATGGTCATGCCCTCGATCAGGAGGAACGGGGTCTCCTCCATCAGCTGCTTGTCCTTGAACGTTCCTGGCTCGCCCTCGTCTGCGTTGCAGAGGATGAAATGGTGGGCCGCCTTCTTTTCCTTCTCGATGCCGTTCCACTTGATCCAAGTCGGGAACCCGGCTCCGCCTCTTCCCCGCAACCCCGACGCCTTGACATGGTCGATGACCTCCTGGCGCGGCATCGCCAAGGCCCGCTTCAAACCCTGATAGCCGCCTTTGGCGAGGTAGCCGTCGAGGGTGCCGTAGGAGGGATCGTGCGCGTGTTCGAGAAGCAGCTTATGTTCGCCCATACCTGATGCGTATTCTACTGGAGTCGCGTCGCGCCTGCCTCCAGGGGGGTGCGGGATTGGGGAATCAGCGTCGGCTCCAGCATAATGTGTTCGTGATTCGTTGCCGTCTCCCTGTGTTCGTCGTCTTCGTTGCGCTCGCGGCCACGGCGGTCGTTTCCGCCCAAACCCGAACGTACATCGCCCTCGGCGATTCGGTGAGCTGGGGCTATCAACCCAACGACACGGCCCGAGGTGCGGGAGACAAGGGCTTCGTCCGGCCGTTCGCGGACTGGCTCGGCACCCGCCAAGGGGGAGTGCGTCCCAGGGTCATCAATCTTTCGATCCCGGGCGAGACGAGTTCGAGCTTCTTCGATACCACCGAGGTCGGCTATCTCCTCAATTCGAACTACCCCTTGCTCTTCCGGTCAAGCCAATCCAGCACCTTCGGAAGTCGGGTGACGAACGAGTTCGCAGCGGGTCGAACGATCACCCACGTGACGTACGCACTCGGCGGCAACGACATGCTCGACCTCCTGACAAGCTCGTTCCTCACGCTTCCCTTTGCCCAACAAACGGCTACCGTCGACCAGACTCTGCTGACAACCGACGCCAAGATCGTTCAGGCGCTCACGCTCGTTCGTCAACGTCTGCCCGGCGCAATCCTGATCGTCCCGGGTTACTACAACCCGTATGCCGCGGACCCGAATTCAGCCGAACAGCGGATCGCGCTGTACGCTCTGCCTCGGCTCAACCTGCTGTTGGCGACCCGTGCGCGCCAGTTCGGGTGCTACTTCGCGCCGACCTATGCGGACTTCCTGGGCCAAGAACTTGCCTGGACGTGGATCGGGGACAACGACATTCACCCGCGCCAAGCCGGCTACGACGCGATCGGTCGTCGCGTGATCCTCACCGCCACGAAAATCCCATCGCGAGCCCCCTAGCCCTGGGGCGGCTGCTTTGGCCGCAAGCCCTCAGTTTCTGATCGGTGGGGCTCGCCACGGCCCGATGAGAAAGACGAAACAGTGGTCCCGGGACCTCTTGACAGAGCCGTTCCTTCATGTATAATCCTGTCTACCTTTCTTTGGAGGAAGACGCGATGAATGCTATCAACTGGTTTGAGGTCCCCACGAGTGATTTGGACCGTGCGACGAAGTTCTACGAGACGATTCTCGGGGCGGAGATGATCAAGGTGGACATGGGCGGTACACCGATGCACATGTTCCCGGCCGACATGGAACGGGGGGTCGGTGGTCATCTCGCCGCTCCGGGAGACGGTGCCCCCGGAGAGTCTGGAACACTGATTTACTTGAACTGTACGGGGACGCTCGACGACGTGCTCGGCCGAGTCGAGTCGGCCGGCGGCGCGATCATGCTGCCCAAGACGCACATCGGCGATCCGGGCTACATCGCGTTCATCCGCGACAGCGAAGGCAACAAGATCGGACTCCACTCTCCCGTGTAGGCAGAGCGGCTAGGGCTGCGTGCGGACGTACTCGGTGTACGGTAAGCACGCGGCCCGGCTCGGGTCCTCGAAGCAGTCGAGGGCATGCGCAAGCGCCGTGGCCGTGTCGATGCTGGTCACGCAGGCCACCCCGGTCTCGATACAACTCCGCCGGATCCGAGCGGACTCCACTTCCGCGCGGGGATCGGGCCCGGGCGTGTTGATCATCAGGGAGACATCACCGGCGAGGATCATGTCGAGAAGATTCGGGGACCCCGATTCGATCTTCCGAACGTGCTGACTACGCACGCCTGCCGCCTCCAGGGCGGCGTGGGTGCCGGGGGTGCTCGCGATCAGGTAGCCCTTGGCGACCAGTTCCCGAGCGATGCGGACAGCGGCCTGCTTGTCGTGATCGTGTACGGTCAGAATCACAAAACCGTTCGGTTTGAACTGGATCCCGCTGGCGATCAGGGCCTTGTAAAGCGCAGCTTCGTAGCTGTGGTCGATGCCGAGAATCTCGCCGGTGGACTTCATCTCGGGACCCAGGCTGGGCTCGACGCGCGAGAGCTTCTGGAAACTGAAGACCGGTGCCTTGACGGCATAGAATCGAGGGACCGGCAAGGCGGGGACTGCCGCCTCGAACTCCTTCTCCGCGAGGACCGACGCACAGGCGCCAAGAGCGCCCCCTTTCCAGAGCCCGGAGCTGTAACCAAGGTCGGACAATCGCTCCCCCATCATGCAGCGGGTCGCGAGTTGGACCATGGGCACGCCCGTGACCTTGCTCAGGTAGGGAACGGTGCGGCTCGCGCGGGGATTCACCTCAAGAACATGGGCCACTTCGCGGCCGCCTTCGCAGGACTCGACGACGAACTGGATGTTCATCATGCCCTTGACCCGTAGGGCGCGCGCGATCCGACACGCTGCGACCACGATGTCGCGCTGAACCTGCTCCGAGAGACCGACGGGAGGGTAAACCGCCATCGAGTCCCCGCTGTGCACACCGGCCCGCTCGATGTGCTCCATGATCCCGGGTACGAGGGTGTCGATGCCGTCACTGATCACATCGACCTCTGCCTCCTTGCCGACCACATAACGGTCGACGAGTACGGGTTGACCGGGATTGGCGTCTTCGGCCTCTTCGTAGAAACCGCGAAGCCGGCCGGGGTCGTAGACGATCTCCATCGCCCTACCGCCCAGCACGAAGCTGGGCCGCACCAGCACCGGAAACCCGACCTGGCCTGCGACGCGTTCCGCTTCGGCCAGGGAGCGTACGGCACGGCCCGCAGGCTTCGAGATCCCGAGCTGATCCAGGAGCCGATCGAATTGCTCGCGGTCCTCGGCCTGGGCGATCGCTTCGGGTGAGGTGCCGAGGATCGGAACCCCCTGCTGGGCGAGGCTCTGGGCGAGGTTGATCGCCGTCTGGCCCCCGAACTGGACTACGACGCCCTCGGGCTTCTCGTGGCTGACGACATCGAGGACATCCTCAAGGGTGACGGGCTCAAAGTAAAGACCGTCACCGGTATCGAAGTCGGTGCTGACGGTTTCGGGGTTGTTGTTGACGATGATCGCCCGGTAGCCCATCTCCTGCAGAGCCCACACGCAGTGCACACAGGAGTAGTCGAATTCGATTCCCTGTCCGATGCGAATGGGACCGGAGCCGAGCACGAGCACCGTCGACTTCATCGGCTCATTGTAGCGGGGATCGCCTCGAGCTCGTCGACGGCTCGCTCGATCGCGTCGTTGACGACGACGTGCGCGTAAGCGCTCTGATGCGAAAGTTCCAAGCGCGCGTTTTCGAGACGGCGCAGCAGGGTCGCTTCATCCTCCGTACCGCGGCCGCGAATCCGGCGCTCCAGCTCCTCGAACGACGGTGGTGCGATAAAGATCGAAATCGCCTCGGGCCGGAGTTTCATGGCGTCGAGCGCACCCTGCACGTCGATCTTGAGAACCGTGATCAGCCCTTCGGCAAGCATCGCTTCGAGATCGGCGAGCGGAGTCGCATACCCGTTCCCGTGGACCTCCTTGTGCTCGAGAAAAGCCCCAGCGGCGACCAACTCCTCGAATCGCTCGCGAGACACGAAGTGGTAGTCGACCCCGTCCTGCTCACCCGGACGGGGGGCACGGGTCGTGTAGGCGACGACCCGCTGAACGAGCGGATTGCGGGCGGTCCAAGCTTCGAGGAGGGTGTCCTTCCCCACTCCGCTCGGGCCGCTGAAGATGACGAGGAGACCCCTCATCGCTCGAGAAGCTCCATGATCCGGCCGGCCAGCCGTGAGGGGTCGTGGCGGACATAGTCCGATTCGCTCATGTAGTCGCCCCGGACGATCCTGAAGCCCATAGCGCGGAGGCGATCCTCGTCCGCTTCGACGAGATGCTGGCCGGAGCCGCGGTACTTTTCGAGCGTGGCTTGGCTGGGGATGCCGGTGTTTACGAGGACGTAGTCGACGACCCGCACCGGGATGTTGGCTTGAAGTGTGACCAAGTGTTCCGCGGCCGTGAACGAATCGCTTTCTCCCGGCTGAGTCATGACGTTGCAGATGTAGGCCCGAATCGCTTGGCTCTCCGCGATCGCGTCCGCAATGCCCGGAACCAAGAGGTTCGGGATCACGCTGGTGTAGATGCTCCCGGGTCCGATGCAAATGATCTCGGCTTCGCGGATCGCATCCAGCGCCTCGGGATGAGGTTCGGCTTCCTCGGGGTCGAGGAAGATCCGCCGTATCCGCATCCCCGCCTCGACGATCTTGGTCTCTCCGCAGAGCTCAGTGCCGTTCTCCATCAACGCCCGAAGACGGACGTGGGAAAGGGTGGAAGGAATGACGCGTCCGCGGATCGCCAAGACGTCCGACGCACGCTTGAGCGCCTGCTCGAAGTCGCCGTCGGACTGCTCGACGAGGGCCGCGATCAAGAGGTTGCCGATCGAGTGACCGCTCAGAGAACCGGCCTCGTTCTTGAACCGATGCTGGAACAGATCGGTCATCAGTTTTTCTGCATCGGCGAGGGCAACGAGACAGTTGCGCATGTCGCCGGGCGGAATGATCCCCATCTCCTGCACGAGGCGCCCGCTGCTGCCGCCGTCGTCGGTCACGGTCACGATCGCGGTGATGTTCGATGAATACTGCTTGAGTCCGCGGAGCAGCGTGCTGAGGCCGGTGCCACCCCCGATCGCGACGATGCGGGGCCCCTGCGCCAGGCGTTGACGGCGGGTGTACTCGTTGACGACTTTGGCTCCCAGGGCCGGATTCAGGGTCTCGGCCACCTTCCCTACCACGCTCCGCACCCCGAGAAAGGTGAGGTATCCGCCGAGCACCAGCATCGCGCCGGCAAGATAGTGGTTGGCCTGGGGAACGGAGTCGAGCGGCACGATGTGGCCAAGCACGCCCCGCCACCAACGGGCCGTCGAGGTGATCGCGGGCAGAATCAAGTCCTTGAAACTGACGGCGAAACCGATGACGAAGATCGAGAGGCCGGCGAGGGCCAGGGCAACCCCACTCCAAAGCCCGGCCGTCGGTGCCAGAAGCCGCCGGATCCGGTACCGACTAATCATCCTTCTCCTTCGGATCAGGCACGAAGACGCTCAACAAGCCCGAGATGACGGAGATCAGCACCGAACCGACAAGCGCCGACACAAAGCCATCGACATGGATGCCGAGCTTCGTCTCCGAGGCGAGCAGCAGCATCGCCGCATTGATCACGAAGGAGAACAGCCCGAACGTGAGGCAGTTCAGCGGCAGCGTGAGCAGCTTCAGGATCTTTCCGAGAGTCGCGTTGAAGAACGCGAGAACCGCGACGCCGACAAAGAGCTGCAGCAACTGCGCCGTACGCTCGTATTGGACGCTGAAGCGAAAGCCCAGCATCGTCGCCACCGTTGCGGCGAGGATGACCGAGACGACCATCACGATCCATCGAATCAAGAGCCTGCTCATGGTCCGCTCCCAATTGTACTTGGGAGTCGAAACGCTGCTACGGCCGCGAAGGGGCCACACCCAGGACGGTGAGCAAAGCGAACCGAGTGAGGTGGTCCGGTGAGGTGGTCATGTTCCCCCTCGCCCCATGCATGATGGGGAGAGGGGGTAGGCGGTGAGGGTCATACCTCTACGCCTCTGGGGGAGAGGTCGGTGAGCGAAGCGAACCGG
>DKKT01000068.1 GCA_002455425.1 Chthonomonas sp. UBA6659
CGGAATCACGATCGAGCCGCCGATCACGAGCGCAATCTGCATCGCCTCATGCAGTTCCTCGCGCGTCGCACCTTCCGTCACGCACCGGTCGAGGTGATAGAAGATGCAGTCGTTGCAGCGCAGCACCATCGAGCCGACCAGCCCCATCAGCTCCTTGTTCTTCACCGAGATCGCGCCTTCTTGATACGCGTTCGTGTCGAGGGCGAAGAACTTCACGAACTCCTTATGCCCGGAGCCGAGGATCTTCTCGTTCATTTCCGTTCGGTAGAGCTTGGTCTCGGCAGCTTTGCGTCGCATGATTATTCCCCCACGATCGGCCGGGTCCACTGTCGGAAGCCGTCGACCACGATCGCGCGCTCCCAATCGGGTCGACCCGCGATCGCAGCCTGGGCGGACTTCCAAGCGGTCGACGCTGTCCGCGCATCCCGCACCAAGTCCTCGATCGTGCCGGCCGCGTACTCCTCGACACGCTCGCGCAGCGTCGGCGAAGGCTTCATCCGGGCTGCCAGCCACGCGTCGATCTCCCGGCTGCGCTCGGCCACGATCTTGCCGGGAACGGTCTTGGGACGCCGAGCCGGATCGATCAAGCTCTCGGTGAACTGCTCGTCGTCGATCACCGTCAAGCGCTGGAGGTGACTGTACAGGGTGCCGCCGCCCCCCTCGATGTACTGAACACCGAACGCCGCGTTCTTGAACTCGATGAAAAGGCTCCGCATTCCTTTGATCCGAGCCTGGTCAGCCTTCGGCAGTCGCTTCAGTTTCGGCGAGTAGCGCTCTCGAAGACACGCCGCGTAGACCGCGGAGGCTTCTCCGTCCGTGATCGGATCGCCCGCTCCCTTCTTTTTGGCATACACTTCGATCCACTTTTCCGGCGGCATCGCCAGGATCTGTTGGGTTGTGTAGCCGTAGCGCGATTGTGCGGCCGCCGTGAGGCCGGCAAGCCCCAAGAGGAGTCCGGGAAGGATCTTCATGGCTTCATTCTGACCAGGAAGATTGTCAGAGCGTCAAGCCGCCATCCACGACGAACGTTTGTCCAGTGATGAACGCGGCATCATCGGACGCCAAGAAGAGCACGGTCCCCGCAATATCCGCCGGCGTCCCGAGGCGGCCGAGCGGAGTGCCCTTCACGACTTCCTCCCGCATCGTTTCAGGAAGAGCATCGGTCATGTCGGTCTCGATGAACCCGGGAGCGATCGAGTTGCAGGTCACCCCGCGCGAGCCGAGTTCTTTGGCCATCGATTTCGTGAAGCCGATCAGACCTGCCTTGCTCGCGGCATAGTTGGCCTGACCCGCTTGGCCCGTGAGCCCAATGATGCTCGTGATGTTGATCAGCCGTCCCCAGCGTGCTTTCATCATCGCCTTGATCGCGGCTTTCGTAGTCAGGAAAGCGCCTTTGAGGTTCACGTCCAGAACTCGATCCCAGGCTTCCTCATCCATCCGAAGGAGCAACGTGTCCCGAGTGAGACCGGCGTTGTTCACGAGGATGGCGACGCCGCCGAGATCCTCGCCGATCTGAGCGAAAAGCCTCTCCACGGCCTCACCATTGGACACATCGCACCCGTAAGCCTGCGCCCGTCCGCCCGCCTCGACGATGGCTTGGGAGGTCGGCTCGGCGTTCCTAGCGGATGTCGCGATGCAGGCAACCTGCGCGCCTTCCGCTCCGAAACGGAGGGCGATCTCACGGCCGATCCCCCGGCTGGCACCGGTTACGGCGACGACGCGATCGGAGAATCTCACTTCTCGTCGTCGTCAAGGGTCTGGGTGCCCTTACTCACCGCGCTTGAGCGGCGTCGCACCTGGGAGTACGTGGACCGGGTCGCGGCGGGCTCACCCTGCGTGGCCTGTCGCTCGCGTTCGACTTCCATCGCGATCGCTCGCATCCGAGCCTGCTCGCGCTGAGCCTCCGCGATCAGCGTATGCTCTTCGCCCTTGACCTTGCCCGTCGCGCGATCCCAAAGGTAAAGGATCGGTGCGGCGTTGAAGATCGACGAGTACGTTCCCGAGACGATTCCCACGAGCATCGTGACGCAGAAGAACTTGAGATCGGGCGTCGCGGTGCCGGCGATGATGAGAACGATGAGCGTCGCGATGACGGTCATCGACGTGTTGATCGACCGCGCGAAGGACTGCGTAATCGAACGGTTGCAGAGGTGAGCGAAGTCTTCGCCGCGCTGCTGGCGTCGAAGGTTCTCCCGGATTCGGTCGAAGATGACGATCGTGTCGTGGACCGAAAAGCCGATGACGGTGAGCATCGCGGTGATGAACAGCGCACTGACTTCCCATCCGAGCAACTTACCGACGATCGCGGCCACGCCAACGACGACGAGAATGTCATGAACGAGCGCACCGATCGCGGACAGGCCGAACTTGATACCACTCCGCAAACCGCCGAGTGCGACCCCGAATCGGATCGTGAGCCAGAGAACGATCAACAGGGAGCTGATCACGATGCCCATCACGGCATTGCGAATCGTTTCATCGGCGACCGAAGGCCCGATCTCGGTGAAGCTCAGCATTCCGGCCGGTTCGACGCCGACAGCGGTTGCGATCTTCGCCTTCGAGCCCTCGTCCCCGACCTTGAGTTCCGGGGTGGAGGGGACCGTCACGAAGACCACCCGCTCACCCTCGACGGACGCGAACTTCACGTTCGCCCCCTTGAACCCATTCTTGTCGAGATTCGCAAGAGCCTGGTCGTAGCTCAGGTTCGCCGGGGCCTTGAAGCCGGCCTCGAAGCCACCCGAGAATTCGACGTTCGGCTTGAAACCGCCGAGGAACATGAAGATGACGCCCGGCACGATGGTCGCGAGGGAGATCAGGAAGTAGCGACCGGACTTGTTGACGATCTGATACTGCTTTTGGTCCGCGGACGCCTCGGCCCCCTCACCGAACCACTGCCGGTTCAGTCCGAACAGCTTGTTGACCTTCTCCGGGTTCTTGCCGATGCCGGTGCCGTCGACCAAGAAGACCAGGAGTGATCGCGTCACGACGACGGCGGTGAAGAGCGAAATACAGACGCCGATGATGAGTGTATTCGCGAAACCTTTGACGGGTCCGGTGCCGAGCACCGAAAGGACGAGACTCGTGAGGATCGTACAAACGTTCGAGTCCATGATCGCGGGAAACGCGCGTTTGAAGCCGAGGTTGACGGCCGCGTGAAGGGTCTTCCCTTCACGCATCTCCTCCTTGACTCGTTCGAAGACGAGGATATTGGCGTCGACGGCCATGCCGACCGAGAGGATGAAGCCCGCGATCGAGGCGAGGCTGAACGTCGCCCCAATGAACTTGAGCACCGTCAGTGTGAACAGGACATAGAGCCCAAGCGCACCCAACGCCACGAATCCTGGGACTACATAGTACAGGCAAAGGAACAGCGCGATGATCACGAAGCTGATGATGCCGGCGTTCACCATCATCTGGAGCGCCGGCGTGCCGAGGGTCGATTCGACGACCATCGAACTCGTGACTTTGAGGTCGATCGGTAGCGCACCCGAATTGAGGAGTTTCGTCAGCTCTTGAACGTATGCGGGGTCGAACTTGCCGTCGATGAAAGCGTTGTTGGTGAGAACTTGGCCCTCTTTGATATGGGCGATGCTGAGCACGCGCCCATCGAGCACAAATGCGATGTTCTCCTGCGCGAACTGGTTCCGGCGCGTGAATTCGCCCAGTTTTTCGGCACCTTTCGCCGAAAAGTTCATTTCCGGAACGGTGTTGTTGCCGTGCACCACAGGCTGAGCGCTGGCCAGGTCATCGCCCTGGAGAATCAAGGCCCAGCCCTCGATCATCTTCGCGTACTCGGGATCGCCGAACTTGATCACCTTGTCTTTGTTCGGGCCACGCATGGCCCGGAACGAGACCTCGGGGCCACGCCCACCGCCGCTTCCATCGTCGGTCGGCACGATGTCGAACTCGCGGAAGTTTGCCTTCGGCGTGTTGACGTTCTTGGCGTGATACAGGCGAATGCTGGCGCTGGTGCCGAGCGTCTCCTTGGCTTTCTCGACGTTCTTTTCGCCCGGCAGCTCGACGATGAACTCATCGAGGCCCTTCGGCTGGACGTTCCCTTCGACGACGGCCAGCGCCTGGCTGACACGGTCTTCCAGGATTCGGCGCAGGTTTTGGCGGATCACCCCGATCTGGGCACGCTGCTCAGGCTTGAGCTGCGTCAGGTCCATCTTGAAGGTGATGCGCGATCCACCGCGGACATCCAATCCGTAGTTCGGTTTCGTGAAGGCGAAGAGAACTGCCGAGCCTATGGTCAGCCCGAGCACGAGAAGCAGAAAGAGATAACTTTTGGACAGCAAAGAAGTCTCCTGGAGACGGTCGGTCTAAGGTCGAATTGTACCCGTTCGAACCGTCTCCAGGGCGTCCGGCTAGCCGCCGGAGTTCGATCCGACCGGCTTCTTCGACGGCGTTCCTGGCTTCACTCCTCGAACGCGGGTCACCTTGACTTCGGTCGCCTTGAAGTTCTTCCCCGTCAGGGTACCGCTGACCACGACGGCGTCCCCGCCCTTGAGGCTGTTCACGCTATAGAACTTCCCGTCCCGAACACAACGGGCGCCCTTGGCATCGACGTTGAATGGACCGCCTTTCGCTCCCAGCACGAACTTATGGTCTTTGGCGTCTCCCTTGACCATCCCGGAGATCTTCGTGACCGTGTTCGCCTTGCCCGTTTTGGGCTGAGCGACGCCGGGGATGACGGAGATCGCGAGTGCAGCGACGAAGGTGATGGCGAGAAGTCGTTTCATCAAGGCTCCTATTCGTAGTCTCGGGGATCGTTACGATGCTTCCAGTAGCGCACGCCTGCAATCAGGACGCTCATGGGGCCCGATTTGGGTCGCCGCAGGCCTGACAGTTTGAGCGCTTGGGACTTGGCGGGCGAGAAGGACTGGGTGATCTCCATCGCGTCTACCAGCTCGGGTTCGGCTCCCTCGATTCCCCCATTAGGGATGATCCGCCCTCCTTGAAGCGCGATCCGCTTAGTGAGCTTGAGGGTCAGCGTCGAACCCTTGAGGGTCCAGGTACCGGATCGCTCGACCTCCCGCTTGGCGAGATCCATCTGGTTCCGGTGGAAGCGGTAGGTGCCATCGGCGAAGAACCGGTAAGCATCGTTCCAGCCTGCGGCAAGGGTCTCGCCCCGTTGCCAGATTCCGACGAGCTCTTTCGCGCTCAGTGCGGGAGCGGGGGGCGCGAGGGCCATCACGGCGATGAGAACGGTCATGGCCCTATTGTACAAAGCAAGAAGCCCCACCGTGGTGGGGCTTCGAAGATTTCTGTATCCGCGCAACGTGCTTATCTCCCGGGAGGTCACCCTCCAAGTACTTCCGCCGCTGAGAGGCTTAACTGCCGTGTTCGGGATGGGAACGGGTGTTTCCCTCTCGCCATGGTCACGCGAATACAAAACTGTCAGAGCGCTAAAGCACTTTGACCGTTGCATACCGATAGGTGAAAACGCGTCGAACAGAGTATTAAGCTTGATTGTAAGCCCTCGGCCAATTAGTATCGCTCAGCTTTGACATTACTGCCTTTACACATGCGACCTATCACCTAGTGATCTTCTAGGGGCCTTACTCTGTTGATGGGATATCTAATCTTGGGGTGCGCTTGGCGCTTAGATGCTTTCAGNNGTTCTGAACCCAGCTCGCGTGCCTCTTTAATCCGTGAACTCCGGAACCCTTGGGACCGTGTCCAGCCCCAGGATGAGACGAGCCGACATCGAGGTGCCAAACCATGCCGTCGCTATGAGCGCTCGGGCAAGATCAGCCTGTTATCCCCGGGGTAGCTTTTATCCGATGAACCCTGGCGTGCCCACGCACCACCAGAGGGTCACTTAGACCGACTTTCGTCCCTGCTCGACTTGTTTGTCTCACAGTCAACCGCACTCTATACCTATACGCTCAACGGCTGATTTCCGACCAGCCTGAGTGCAGCTTTGTACGCCTCCGTTACCTTTTGGGAGGCGACCGCCCCAGTCAAACT
>DKKT01000042.1 GCA_002455425.1 Chthonomonas sp. UBA6659
CTAGGAGCCATTCGTTCGCTCCTGGGAGCCATCCGTTCGCTCCTGGGAGCCATCCGTCCGCTCCTGGGAGCGGAGCCTCGTTCCAAAGTCGGTTTGAACTAAGAGGCAAACTGAAAGGCACAAGAAGAGCGAAAATGTGGGCGACGGTACGGTATCATCGCATCGATCAACCGTCGGCGCTTCGAGCCAATTTACGAGCTGGGAGCGCACGCGACAAAGGGGGTTACCATGCCTGACTTCATCCCTCGCGACGACGCCGGCTTCGACACGTACGTCGGCAACTTCGCCACCTACCTGAATGCGAATCTCGCCAATCTCGGTCTCCCCGCTCCGCCGGCACCGCCGGACGCGGATGTGACCGCTCTGAACACGGCGCGCACCGACTGGACCACCAAGTACGCGGCCCACGTCGCCGCCCAAGCCGCTGCCGAAGCCGCCAGCATCGCCAAGGTCGCCTCGCGCGGCTCGCTGGAGGCGATCGTCCGCCGTCTCGCGCGGCGGCTCCAGGCGAGTTCGGCCGTCGACGACGCCGAGCGTGCGAACCTCGGCATCACCGTGCGCGACGTCGTGCCGACTCCGGTCACGGCTCCGACCACGAAACCCGTGCTCACGGCAGACACGTCCCAGCGCCTGCGCGTGACGATCGGGTTCGCCGACGAAGGCACGCCGACGAGCAAGGCGAAACCGGCGGGCGTTCTCGGCTGCGAGCTGTTCGTGAAGCTCGGCGGGCCGCCGCCGACCGACCTCTCGGAATGCCAGTTCCTTGCCCTCGACACGAAGACGCCGTACACGGCGACCTTCGACGGGGCCGACGCGAACCAGACGGCGCACTTCATCGGGCGCTGGGTCAGTTCGCGCGGGGAACACGGACCCCTCAGCCAGACCGTCTCGGCCACGGTCCCGGCCTGATCGTCCCGCCTGCGGATGCGGCGCCCCTCGGCTCGCATCCGCAGGACTCAGCACCCGAGGTCGCGTATGACTTGGTCGAGGATCTGCCGGTCGCGGACGGCCTCGATCGATCCGGGGAAGCGGGCGAGAATCTCGTCGCTGAGCTCACGTGCCACTTGGAGTCGCTCACAGGATTGGGTCAGGTACCCGAGCTTCCAATGGGAGACGAAGAGGGCGCGCAGGGGCTCGTAGGCGCGCCCGAACCCCTTTACGATCTCGTCGCGAAGTTTCTCATCCTCGATGTAGGCGGTGAAGGCCTCCACCAAATCAAGGCGCTTGACGTGGACGTCGCCGAGCTTGCTCCACGAGTCGGCAAGGTCGTGCAGGGGCTGATAGGTACGTCCGAATTGCGTAACGATTTCGTCGCGAAGGCTCTTGCTCTCGGTGTAGGCGCCGAGGGCGGCGTCCCAGTCCTCGAGGGCGGCGTGACCGTCGCCGAGTTTGTCCCACGAGATGCCGAGGTCGCGCAGGGGCTGATAGGCGGGGCCGAAGCGCTTCACAATCTCGTCCGCGATCTTCTTGCCCTCGGTGTAGGCGTCGAGAGCGGCGTCCCAGTCCTGGCGGGCTCGGTGGTCGTCGCCGAGTTTGTTCCACGAGAGGCGGAGGTCCCGCAGGGGCTGGTAGGCGCGCCCGTATCGCTCCACGATCTCGTCGGCGAGTCTTTTGCTTTCGATGTACGCCTCAAGAGCGGCATCATGTTGCTGGCGGGCAGCCTGAACGTCGCCGAGTCTGTCCCACGAGATTCCGAGGTCACGTAGGGACTGATAGGCGCGCCCGAACCGCGCCACGATCTCGTCGGCGGTCTTCTTGCTTCGGGTATAGGCCTCGAGTGCGGCGTCCCAGTCCGATCTTGAGGCGTGGACGTCGCCGAGTTTGATCCAGCTGACGCCGAATTCACGCTGGGCCTCATAGGTTGGGCCGTGAACTTCAAGGATCTCTTTCGCCAGGGCTTGTGCTTCTGCGAACGCCCCCGCGGCGGTGTCCATGTCGTTGCCTGCAAGGTGGACGAGACCAAGCCTTTCCCACGAAACTGCGAGGTCGTGCAGGTTCTCGCTCGTGCGTCCGAAGTGGTCGATCAACTCTTCTGCAACAGCCTTTGCCTCGGCGAAAGCGGACAAAGCCCGGTTCCAGTCGTCGCGACGGCAGTGGAGGTCGCCTAGCTTGATCAAGGAGATCCCGAGACTGTGGAGTGAGTTGGATGTCCTGCCTAGCCGCTCGATCATGCTGTCGGCGAACGTCCTTGCCTCTGTGTAGGCTTGCAAAGCGGCGTCCCAGTCTGCAAGGGCGGCGAACACATCGCCTAAAGTTGCGAGCACCGCCCATCTCTCTTGAGCAACGAACACCGGGACGCCCGTCACGAGAGTCTTGGCCGCGTCGATCTTCTGATTGGCGATGAGTCGTTGAATGACCTCATATTGGGCTCGGAAACCGTCTAATGGGGATCGGAAGCCGGCGACCTCCAGCGGCCACGCGCCCCCGGCGGCCAGCTCGAGCCCGAGCGCCTCCGAGGCATCCCAACGGAACGCGGCCTCGAGCCGCGCGAACTTCTCGAACGCGGCCCGGCCCCAAGGATGCCAGGCGGGATCGGCGGGATCGACCGGCCCCGGCGGCCGAAGCTCGACAAGGGCGAGATCGAGGACGTCCTCCTGCTCGGCCGCGGATAGTGCCTCGAAGACCTCGCTCTCGAGCGCCTCGACGAGGGCCCTTCGCATCGCGGCGACAGCGCCGGCCTGGTGCTTCGCGCTGGCGTTCTCGAACAGGTTCCGGGCGACGGCGTGGAAGTCGGCCTGGGTGAAGGACGAGAGGGGGACCCCCGAGAGCTTCTCGGTGAACCCCGACTGGCGTTCCGCCCGGTCCAGCGTGGCCTCGCATTGGTCGGTGGCGAGAACCGGCTCGAAGGTCGGGTCGGCCGCCATCGCCGCGACAATCCGATGGAGGAAGCGACGCCCGTTCCGGCTCGCCCATCCGAGCATCGTGCGGAGCTCGGCTTCAAGCCCGGCGAAGATGTCCTTGGCGAGCTGGTTCATCGAGTCGGCGGCGCGCAGGCGCTCGATCGCGTCATCCGTGAGCCTGCCGTCTTCGATCCACGTCGTGTTGAGGGCGATGAGATTGAGAAGTCCGTGGAGCCGGAGCGGGTGTCCGTCGGCGCACTCGGCGACGATGGCGGCCTGATCCTCGGGCAGATCGGGATACGCCTGGCGGACGACCGCGATCAGCTCCGGGGCGGGCCCAAGGTCGATCCGACCCCAATGCAGGGGCGCTGCTTGGCCATCCAGGAGCTCGGTGAGATGCCGGGGAGGCGCGTCCGGATCGAGGCGGGGCCCCGGGCCCGGCGGCAGATCCTTCCGCCAGTGGGCGACGACGACGAGCAAAGGCCAGGCGTTGGCCCGCGCCCGGATGATCAGCTTCTCGATCAGAGACCAGGAGAGAGGGTCGGCCCACTGTCCGTCATCGAGAAAGAGCACGACCGGCAGCGTCGGCAGCTCGGGGTTGTCGCTCTCAAGGAAGGCGCCGAACAGGTCGAGAAGGGCGTCCATCCGCTCCCGCTGGGCTCGGGCCGCGTTCGCTTCCGGAGTCGCGAGGTCGGGAAGGCCCTCCCGGCGCGTCCGCTCTCGGTCGAGCACCCGCCTGGCGGTCTGAACGAGCGATTTCAGGATGCCGTAGCCGGACAGGTCGCCGGCGACGTCCATCCCGAGGTCGCGGAGGTCGCGGAGGGCTTCTCGGTCGAGGTTCTGGATCTGCAGTTCACGCGCGCGGCGTTCGAGGAGGGCGATCGTGTGAGGCCTGATCGCCTCCAGCGCCTCGGGCAGCGCGGAGCGGTCGGTTTGCTCGGGAACCCTCATCGCGATCCAGAGATAGGGAATCGGGTTGGGGGAGTCCGCGCCGACAAGGGTGGGGTTGATCTTCTCGCGCCGCAGAGCGGCTCCGGGATCGATTTCTTTCGGCCAGTAGCCGTTGTTCGCGGGGCTGGATGCGAGGTGCTCGTACAGCCACTGCATGAGGCGCGTCTTGCCCCAGCCGGTATCGGCCACGAGGAGGACGTTCTGGGGTTCGCCAGCTCGGGCCGACTCCCAGAACCCCTGGAGTTTGCGTTGCTCCTCTTCTCTCCCGACGAAGACCCTCTTCCCGCCCACGACGCATTGTGCCACGCCGACGATGGGGCGAGGCAAGGTTTGAGGTGTTCAGTATTCCAGCTGGGAGGAGTAGCGGTGGGTGGTTTCGATCCGCCGGATCGTGCCGCTCTTGGCGCGCATGACGATCGACTCGGTCAGGGCGTAGCCGCGTTTGTAGCGCACACCCTTCAGAAGGTCGCCCGACGTGATGCCGGTTGCCGCGAACATGACGTTGCCGCTCGCCAGATCTTCGGTGTGGAAGACGCGCTCGACGTCGCCGCCGACCATCTTGTTCGCGCGTTCGCGCTGGTCGTCGTTCGTGAACTTCAGGCGGGCCTGCATCTCGCCTCCGCAGCAGAGAACGGCGGCGGCCGAGATCACGCCTTCGGGGGCGCCGCCGATCCCCATCAGTCCGTCGATGCCGGCCTCGGGGTCGAGGGCCGCGATCGCGACGCTGAGGTCTCCGTCCGGGACGAGGTGCACCCGCGCGCCCGCATCGCGAATCTCGTCGATGAGGCTATCGTGGCGGGGTCGTTCGAGGACGCCGATGATCAGCTCGTCCACGTCCTTGCCGAGGGCTTTGGCCATCAGGCGCACGTTCACGCGTGGCGGAAGGGTGATGTCGACGACGCCCACGCATTCCTGGCCGACGACCAGCTTCTCCATGTAGCAGTCGGGCGCATGCATGAGATAGCCCTCACCGGAAATCGTCGCGGCCAGAACCGAGATCGCGTTCGGGGTGCCGTTCGCGCAGAGGTTGGTGCCTTCGAGCGGGTCGACCGCGATCTGGACTTCGGGGCCATCCCCGCTCCCAAGCTTCTCGCCGATGTAAAGCATCGGCGCTTCATCGCGCTCGCCCTCCCCGATGACGATGACGCCGCACATGTTGATTTCGCCGAGGGAGGTTCGCATCGCCTCGCACGCGGCCTGGTCGGCGGCATCGCGATTGCCCTTGCCCACCCAACGCGCGCTGGAGAGGGCGGCGGCTTCAGTGACTCGGAGAAAGTCGAGATGGAAGTTGCGTTCGGTCAGCGGCTCGCGCATCAACTCTGGCTTCTTCGGCAGAGGGGGGTTCTTGGCCATATCTCCATGATAGTCAAGTTGGCGCACGTTCTCCAACAAATTCCTCGCGATACACCGGCGAAGAGATTCGGCGTGCCTAAACGGCGACGACGCGGCACGCCGGATCGACGGAAAAAGCCGCTTCGGTCTTGGCGCGAACCTCGCCCTCCTCGACTCCGGGAGCGAGCTCTTTCAGCACGAGCGCTCCGTTCTCGACCTCGAAGACGCACAGATCCGTGATGATCAGGTTGACGCACGCCTTCCCGGTGAGCGGCAAGCGGCACTCCTTGAGCACCTTGCTTTCGCCGGCCTTGTTCGTGTGCTCCATGACGACGACCACGCGCTTGACGCCCGCGACGAGGTCCATCGCACCACCCATCCCTTTCACCATCTTGCCCGGGATCATCCAATTCGCCAGGTCGCCGTCGCCACTGACCTCCATGGCACCCAGGATCGTGAGGTCGATGTGACCCCCGCGGATCATCGCGAAGGAGTCGGCGGAGCTGAAGTACGACGTCCCTGCAATCTCGCTGACGGTCTGCTTGCCCGCGTTGATGAGGTCGGCATCGACCTCGTCCTCGAAAGGAAACGGGCCCATACCGAGCATTCCGTTCTCACTTTGGAGCGTGACGTTCATCCCCTCGGGGATGTAGTTCGCGACCAAGGTCGGGATCCCGATGCCGAGGTTCACGTAGTAACCGTCTCGCAGCTCTTGAGCGGCGCGCTGGGCGAGTTGTTCGCGGGTCAGTGCCATGTCGTTCCCATTGTGGCTGATCGTCAGCGCCCTACGGCAAAGGCCGGAACCGGCTTTTTCGGACCGCCCCGGGGCCCGATCCAAGTGAGGTCCAGCGTCCGGCCACCACCCTTCTGGAAGAAGTCGATGCGAATGCGGTGCCAGCCCTTGGCGAGGGCGACCTGTCCGCTCTTTTCGAGCGGGGCGTGGAGGCCGTCGTTGTCGACCGTCAGGCGGTCGCCGACCCAAAGCTTGCTCCCGTCGTCAGACGTGAGAAAGAACGAGTAGACCCCAGCCTCCGGGGCCATGACCCACGCTTCGGCCACGAGTCCGTAGAACTCGGGGCGAGGGATTCGCTTCAGGTCGAGGTTCAGGGCGACCGACGTCGAAACGGGTTGGAGTCCGTCGAAATTCGGGACCTTGTCCCACGTTCCCTCGTAGATCCGGGTCAGATATCCGGGCTGCCGTGTTGCCGGTCCGCTCCCAGGTTTGGCTAAGGTTTCACGGCGGTAGGACCGCTCGATCGGTTTGCTCAGGAGGCGGCCGTTGCGTAGGGTTGCCGCCTTGACGACGGTGTTCCGCTGAATCGGAATCGGGCCGCGATAGCGGGAGGACTGGGGTGAAGGATCACGGCCATCAAGGGTGTAGACGACCGTGTCGCCCGGTGCTGCCGGCTGGAGCTTGGCGCTCGTCGAAGTGAGAAAGACGTTCGTATCGTCTGCGAATCTCGGGGGCTCGATGAAGTACTTCACGCCCTGGCGCTCCAGCCGTCCAAGCAGACCGTTCAGGCGAGGCTGGAAGTCGGTCCATGAGCGGAATTTCTTAGGCGACCAGAAGACCTCGCTCAACGCGCTGAGACGCGGGAAGACCTGACGGTCCGTATCGCGAGGAAGCGGCGTCAGTTCGGCCCACATGTTCCCCTGTCCGCCGAGGACGTGCTTGGCCTGGTCGCGATTGAGTTGGGGGGGAACGGGTTCGAAAGAGTAGCTTTTCTCGACCGAGATCGACGTGTAGGGGTAGTCGAGATAACAGTGCGAGGTGGGCGAAGCGATCACGTCGTGGCCCATCTTGGCCGCCTCGATCGCGCCGCCCATCCCACGCCAGGACATCACGGTCGCCCCGGGGGCGAGGCCTCCTTCGAGGATCTCGTCCCAACCCACCAGCCTCCTGCCCTTCTTGTCGAGGTAGGCGTCGATCCGATGGATGAAGTAGCTCTGGAGCTCGGCCTCGTCCTTCAAGCCTTCGTCTTTGATCTTCTTCTGGCAGTCCGGGCACTCCTTCCAGCGCGTCTTCGGGACTTCGTCGCCCCCGATGTGGATGAACTTCGACGGGAACAAGGCGAGGACTTCGTCGAGCACGTTCTGGTTGAACGTATAGGTCGCCTCCTTGCCCGCGCAGTACACGTCGGCGAACACGCCCCAGAGTGACGGGACCTGGAACGGTCCACCAGTGCAGGAGTACTCGGGATAGGCGGCCAGAGCCGCGTTGCAGTGACCGGGCATTTCGATTTCGGGAACGACCGTGACGTAGCGCTTGGCCGCGTAATCGACGACTTCGCGAATATCGTCCTGCGTGTAGAAGCCGCCGTATCGCTTGCCTCCTTCCATCCGCCAGGCTCCGACCGACGTCAGCTTCGGATAGCGCTCGATGTCGATCCGCCAGCCCTGATCATCGACCAGATGCCAGTGGAAGACGTTCATCTTGTGGTAGGCGAGGAGGTCGATCTGCCGCTTGACGAATTGCTTGTCTCGAAAGTGGCGGCTGACATCGAGGAGCAACCCCCGCCACGGGAACCTCGGTTGGTCCTCGATCGTGATTCCTGGGACCGACCACGATCGCCGAGGGGTGAAAAACGGATTCTCGATCGCTGCGGGAAGCAGCTGGCGGAGGGACTGGATCCCATAGAACGCCCCGGCGGGCTTCGCGGCATAGATCGTGATTCGGCTCGGTCCGCTCTCCAGTCGATAGCCCTCGGCCCCCACGAGCTCGGGGGCGATCCGATCGGTGATGACGATCGTGTTGCTGCCGATGCGTCCATTGCCCGCGGAGGTGGCAAGTCGGAACCCCATCGCGGGTTCGAGTCGGTCGGCAAGAGTCTCGCCCAGCGCTCTCCATTCCGGCCCAAAAGCGTCGACCACAATCCGCGTGTCTTGCCGCACTTCGAAACCGGGACCGGTCCAACGCCACTCGGCCGGGAGCGGGACGATCGGAGGGGTCGGTCCGCGACCGGCCAGAACGAGAGAAGCCACGATGCACAGCACGCTTCCGATCTTGGCAGACCCTGAGTCGGGCGCGTCAATGGACGCCGGCGAGGCGACCCCGATGGACCCACGCAAGCGTCGTCCCGACAAGCATCACGACGGCCCCGCTTCCGATCGCGACCCTCAGACCGGCGACGCTTGCGAGCCAACCAAAGAACAACGTGCCGAACGGGCTGAGTCCGGACAGCGCCCAGACGTGCATCGCGATCACACGACCCCGCAGATTCGGGGGCGACAGCAGCTGGAACAGGGTATTGGTCGTGTTGAACTGGACGACACTGGCCATCCCGATGAGGGCGAAGAGAGGGAACGCCAGCCAGGGGCCGGCCGCAAACGTCAGCCCGACCAATCCGAGTCCGAGGACCGCCATCGAAAGTCGAATGAGGAGCGGCTTGATCGGCAGATGGGAGATGCCCGCCAGCGAGGCGAGACCGATCACTGCACCGACTCCCACGGAAGTCATGGCTTGGCCGAGGCCGACCTTGCCAAGCCCGAGCAGTTCCTTCGCGATCGCCGGCATCAAAGAGAGATAGAAGATGCCGAAGATCGACGTGCAGCATTCCATCATGAAGAGCGCGCGGAGGCGTGCATCGCGAAGCGTGTACCTTACGCCCTCGAGAACGAGGTCGCGGATCGGGGAGGGCTCGCGGCTCTCGGCGCTGAGATCGGCGCGAATCGCGAGGACGGCGAGGATGAGAGCCGAATAACTGAGGCCGTTCACGAGGTAGCACGTCTGGACCCCGTACTTGGCGAGGAGAAAACCGCCGATCGCGGGACCGATCATGCGGGCCGCATTGAAGGTCAGGGCGTTGATCGGGACCGCGGCGGGAAGGTCATCGGGAGGCACGACGCGTGACAGCAGCGACTGACGGGCAGGAATCTCGATCGTGCTCATGAGCCCGTTGACGAGGCTGACGACGAGGATTTGACCGTAAGCGATGGTCCCGGTCGCCGTCGCCCACGCGAGAAACAATGCGCTGACCGCGTAAACGGACTGACTGAGGGTGAGAAGGAACCGACGGTTCATCGTGTCGACGAGGCTGCCGGCGACCATCCCGAAGAGGAAAACCGGGACCATCTGGCAGAACGACACCAGCGCAAGCTTGGCCTCGTCTTGGGTGAGTTCGAAAACGAGCCAGCCTTGGGCCACGTTCTGGACCCAGCTGCCGGTGAACGAGAAGAATGCGCCGATCCACAGAAGCCGAAAATCGCGGTGGCGCAGGGCGCGGAACGCGGGGAACTCGCGGAGCCGCTCTCGAAGCGGACTCCGGGTGCGTTCCATGATGCCAGTATGTCCGACGCTGGATTGAATGGCGCGCCCGAGAAGAATCGAACTTCCGACCTACCGCTTAGAAGGCGGCTGCTCTATCCACTGAGCTACGGGCGCACTTCGCACGATTGTACCGGCCCCCGTTTGCGTGTCCTGGTCGGCAGGTAGACTCCGGTTCCGATGCCGGAACAGTCCCCCCTCTTGCAAGCCGTACACCTTGCGTCGCGCAAGCTCGCCAGCGGGGCCAATTTCGACACCGTCCTCAAAGAGGTTCTGGAGATCTGCGTCGAGGCGGTCGGCGCGTCGGGCGGAACGATCTATCTTCACGACAAAGCGACGAAGCGGCTGATCTTTCAGCATGTGCTCCCGGAGGAGGTCGCGGAGAAGCTACCGTTCAAAGATCTGCCCGACAATTTCGGTGTCGTCGGCTCCGTCTATCACAGTCGCAAGACGGAAATCAGCCATTTTGAGACCAAGCGTGACGAGGAGGCCGAAGGCAAGGTCGAGAAGGCGGTCGGCGTCACCGTCCGAACGATGATCACGGTCCCGCTCATGATGGAGGACGAGGATCCGATCGGCGTCGTCCAGCTCATCAACAAGACCGAAGGCGAGTTCAACGAGAGCGACGCGCTCGTGCTCGACACGGTTTCCGCCATCTCGACCATGGCCTATCTGAATTCGCGGTTGATGGATGAGCAGAGCCGAGCTTCGCAACTGCTCGGCATGGGCCGCATTGCGCACGACATCAAGAACCTTGCGTTCGCGCTTCAGGCCAATGTCAGCTTCAGTGATCCGGCCGTCAATGCCCTTCGCCAGTTTGCCGATGAAAAGGCCGGGGGCGACGCGGAGCTTCTCATGAACGTCGACCTCGTGGATTCCATGTTCGACGAACTGAACCTCTCGATCGAACGCGTGGCGCGCTACTCGACGCTGATCAGCGACCTGTCGGCGGGAAAGGAACTCAAACCGACGATGAAGTGCGGGAAGATGTCGGAGACGATCCAACTCAGCGCCGCCTACATGGAGTCGGAAGGGCGCGCGAACAGCATCGCGATCCGCTACGAGATCGACGAGGCGGCCCCACCGACCATGCACGACGAGATGTACCTGTTCCGGATCGTGCAGAACCTGGTGAGCAACGCGATCAAGGCTTCGAGCGAGGTGGTCCCAGAGGGCATCCGAGCGCGGGCGATGTACGACGACGAGCCGGCCTACGAAACGGTGGTCGTCCGCTACGTTTTCAACGACGGGCACCATGTGGTCGAAATCGAAGACCATGGTCCCGGCATGACCCGGGACACTGCGGACAAGATTCTCTCCGGTTCAGCCAGGAGCGTTTGGCAGAAGAACACCGGATCAGGCTGGGGTACCCGCATCGTCCTCGAACTCGCCGCGACCCATCAAGCCATCGTTTCCATCGATTCCGAAATCGGCAAGGGGAGTACGTTCCGGCTCCGGTTCCCTCACGCGGACTGCGATGGGTAGTCCCATAATCGGATCCATGAACGGAGCCCCTTGCGTCAACTGCGCACAGCCGATGACGGCCCTGAACTTCCGGGACGTCCCGATCTCGGTCTGTCCCCGCTGCCACGGGCTGTGGTTTCCGGGCGAGTCGGTACGGATCGTCCGTACGATGGACACCGACCGCCTGAGCCAACTCGAGGCCCTCAACAAACCGGTCGCCCACGTCCCGGCCCCGTCCGCCGGACGTTTTTGCCCCGACGACATGAACGAGCTTCGGAAGCACCCCTATGCCTTCGATCGCCAGGTGGTCGTCGAGGGATGCGACACGTGCGAGGGGATTTGGTTCGATGCCGGGGAACTCGACACGCTTGAGGAGGCGCTGGCCCTCAAGGAGACGGCCGGCCCGCCACCCGCCGCCAAGCAGACTGCGGCGATCGCCGAGGTCGAGCATCTGGGCGAGATGGAGCACCTCTCGAAGGTGAACGCTGCACTGGAAGCGATCCGGCATCGAATCCTCTGGCCCGGCCTTTGATGGATCGCTCGCGGTACTTCGATCACGCCGCGACGACCCCGGTCGACGCGTTCGTGCGCGAAGCCATGATGCCGTTTCTCGGTGACGACTGCGGGAACGCCCACTCGCTCCACCAATGGGGACTGCGTGCCCGCGAAGCCGTCGAAGGCGCACGGCAGGCGGTGGCCCGCTTGCTCGGGGCCGAGGACCCGAGCGAAGTCGTGTTCACGAGCGGAGCGACCGAGAGCAACAACACGGTGCTTGCGGCTTTCGACTCGGTAGCCGTGTCTCCGTTCGAACACAGCTCGGTACGCGAGCCGGCGCTTAGTCGTGGAGCGTGGATCATGAGCAACGAGGGTTGGACGCTGTCCCCGCCATCACCGGTCGAACTCGTCAGTGTCATGACGGTCAACAATGAAACCGGGGCCCTCTTGACGATGCCGGAGTGCCCGGGCGCGATGCGCCATACCGATGCAACCCAGGCCGTCGGCAAGCTCGCGTTCGATGCCACGGCGTACGACTTCGTGAGTTGCAGCGGACATAAGTTCTACGGTCCCAAAGGCGTCGGGGCGCTGTTTCTACGTGGTGCCGAGCCGATCGAACCCCTCCTGCGCGGCGGCGGTCAGGAGCACGGTGTTCGCGCGGGCACCTTGAACGTCCCGGGCATCGTTGGCATGGGGATGGCGGCCGAGCTCGCGCACGAGCGGAGGATTCACGACTTTGATCACGCGGTCGCCCTGCGCGGCGCGCTCTTTGCGGGAATCGAGCCGGTTCCCGACTGCTTCGTGTTCAGTCCGGAGCACGCCTCCCCGTACATCGTCTCGCTCGCGTTCGCCGGGGTCCAGGGCGAGTCTCTGGTGATCGAGTTGGACCGCCTCGGATTCGCGATTTCGAGTGGGGCCGCCTGCAGCTCTGGGAGCACCGAACCTAGCCCGGTGCTGACGGCGCTGGGACTTTCGGAAGACCTGGTGCGCGGTGCGATTCGGATCAGTTTTGGTCGCGAAAACACGCTTGAATCGGTCGAATCGCTGGCAAAGAACCTCGCAGAGGCCGTTCTTGCGCTGAGAACGCTCGGATAAGCCTACTCGTTGTGCAACGTTGGGCAAAGAAAAGACGTTGACAACTACTGGCACTTCCTGTGCCTGACACTCGAACAGTTCCCCGCTCGGTCCTTTGTCGGACTGAGAGTTGGCGGATCCGCCAAGTTGTGATAGTGTAAAGGTGAGACGTCGATTCGATGGTGCGTTTTCGAATTTTCGTTGAAGGAAGCATCTCAACCGATGTCGAACCCGGGGAAGGTTCGTCTGAAGGGTTGAGGCGAGTCATTGGAGGTTACCGAACGAATGCCGATTGAGAACGGGGTGCAGTCCCAGCCAAGACGGGGTAAGCCGATTACGGTGCGCAACAACGCGCGACAGCCGTACTCGCCCGTTGCTGCGCATGCTCTCATCGACGATCCGAGCATCGAGCCGGGCGAAGACGATCTGTTGGAGCTCGCCGAGGGCGACGAGGAAGTCGAGGAAGTCGAGGCTGCTCCTGTCCACGATGACAGCGAAGAGCTCGAAATGTGGATGCGGCAGACCCGCCGCGCCCACCTGCTGACGCCTGCCCAAGAGGAGGACCTCGCCAAGCGGGTCCAGGCTCGCGACCTTGCCGAAGGCGGCAAGCTGGCCGAGCTCGCCAAGCTTCTGGGACGTGAGTCCGATTTCACCGAATTCGATATCAAGATGATCGTGAAGTCGGGCATCGAGGCGAAGCAGCACCTTATCGAGTCGAACCTTCGTCTCGTCGTGTCGATCGCGAAGAAGTACAACGCTCGCGGCATTCCGCTGGCCGACCTGATCCAGGAAGGCAATCTCGGATTGATCCGCGCGGTCGAGAAGTTCGACTGGCGGAAGGGTTTCCGATTCAGCACGTACGCGACATGGTGGATTCGGCGCGCGATCGCTCGCGCGATCATCAACCAGGGCCGCACGATCCGGATTCCGGTGTACGTCGCCGAACTCATCAACAAGGTGATGAAGACGGCGAATCGGCTCCAGCAGGACCTGCATCGCGAGCCGACGCCGGACGAAGTCGCGACGGAAGTCGCGATGTCCTCGGACCGCGTGCAGGAGATGATGCGGGTCGCGGTTGAGCCTCTGTCCCTCGAGACCCCGGTCGGAGAGAAGGACAATAGCTCGATTGGAGACTTCATTCCGTCGACGAACATGCCGTCGCCGGGTGAGGTGACCTGGACGCTGATTCGCCGCGAAGAGATCGACGGCATCCTCGGACGCCTCACGTCGCGCGAGCGCGACGTCGTGCGGCTCCGCTTCGGTCTCGACGATGGCCGCGCCCGCACCCTCGAAGAGGTCGGGAGCGCACTCAACGTCACCCGCGAGCGGGTCCGGCAGATCGAGCTCCGCGCGATGAAGAAGCTCCGCCATATCGGTCAGGAACTGACCGCGCAGGGCTTCACGATCACGCCATCCCCGAATTGATCGGGCGACGATGAACGACCGAGAACCGCCACAGAGCCAAGCGCCGGTGGCGGTTTCGTCTTTTCGACCCTGCCCCTCCGCATTGGCGCTCGGCAAAGTTCCGGCCCGGCAATGGCGGACACGGGCCGACGTGGCTCGTCTCCTCGAATCGCTACGCGCCCGCATCGAGTCGAACCCGGCGGAGTCGGCGACGAATCGCGAACTTGCCAACGCGATCGGTCTTTCGGAACACCACCTCGTGCGCCTCTTTCGGGCGACTTACGGCCAGAGCCCCGCAAGGTATCGATCGGAGATCCGCCTCCAGACCGCACGACGACGGATCCAAGCCGGGGATCCGATCGGGGAGGCCGCCCTTGCCGCGGGCTACTCGAGCGTGCCGAGTTTCACTCGCCTGTTCGTCCGGCGCTTTGGACGCTCGCCAAGTACGTTCCGCGCTCTAGGATAAGGCGACAAGACTCGGGCCTGACTACACTAGGGCATGGTGTTGAATCGGATCTGCCACATCGAGTTCCAAGTCACGGATATCGCCCGAGCCCAGCGGTTCTTCGAAGGTCTGTTCGGATGGACGTTCCGGCCCTTTCACGACGACATGGTCGTGTTCGGCTTCGGCGACGAGCACATCGGCGGGCTTCAGCGAGTGGATGTGCTGACCACGGGGAGTTCCCCCTCGATCTGGTTCCGCGTCGAGGACATCGACGCCCTCATTGCCAAGGCAGTGGCCCTCGGCGGGAGCGCTCCCGAACCGAAACACCCGGTGCCGGGGGTGGGGCATTCGGTCGCGGTCCGTGATCCCGACGGCAACCCGGTGGGCCTCGTTCAGTACGCGGCATAGCCGCGACCACGGAGGTCCCGGAACGTCAGCAAAGGTGCTGGTTCATCGAGCAAAAAAGGAGACCCCTTGCCTCCATTGGTCGGCAAGGGGTCTCTTGGCGTCAAGGGCGATTGGATCGGTTGGCCCTGGCGCGCTTGGCCGCGATCGACTGCAGGCGAGCGTTCCATTGCTGTTGCTCGTCGCCGGCAGGCAGAGCGTCGTTCCAAGGGCGTACGGCTTGGTAGTCTTCGTGGCCCTTGCGGACGGCTTCAATCCGCCAGTCGAATTCGACGTTCGCCTTGCCGCCGCCAAGTTCCTTGACGATGATCATGCCGTTGGTCTTCTTCACAAACAGGCCTCGGCAGTCGTCGAGCGGGGTGACTTGAATGGTCGCGGTGGCGAGGTTGGCGAGCTTGAGGTAGTGATCGGGGAGGTCGATGACGGCTTGGCCATTGACAAGCCGGCCCGTGCCTCGGGTGTACATCGCGGCTTCCGGTCCTTCAACGCAAGCGTAGACGATGTTGTAGCGTGGATCGGTCGGGTCAGGGACTACGAAATTCTTCGTGTCGGCGGACACGATGCCATTCCCGGCGGCGTCGACAAACAGTTGAGCTTGAAGGGCGCCGGCACTGTCACAGGCGGCCAGATATCCGTTGTCAGGGCTTCCATTGAGAAAGGTCAAACGGGTGTTTAGGTTTCCGTTCGGCCCGTATGTGTTGATAAGACCTGCAGCACCCGCCGCATTGGGAACCAGTTTGATCTTCTCAGTGGCTCCCGTGAAAAGGCTGATTTTGCTCTGGTCGGCACCGTTGATATCCCCCGCATTGATCGAAAACGCTCCACCGGTGACTTTGGAGAGTGACGCAGCATCCGAAGTGAGCCTGGCGTTTCCCACCGTTCCCCAACTGGCGACTCCGGTCGCGTTTCCGAGCATGACCGTGTTGGCTGCCGCACCATTCGTCATCGTGAAGTTACTCGTCGTCGTGCGAGCATTCACGGTAACGGCAGCATCGAAGGTGTTTGCCGCCGTAAATGTCTGGATTGCATCTAACAGCGCGACGTTATTGCTAAGCCGAGCGTCGTTGATCGTTCCGGTCAGGTTCTGTGCGTTGGTGTAGTAGGCACCATCCTGACCATCGAGCCAATCGGCGTTCAGGTTTGTGACGAGCGCGGTGCTGCCAACTTCGAGGACACTCGCGTATAGGCCCTTGCCGCCCGTGAAGTATCCGGCGTAACCGCTTGCGGAATTGGTTTGCCCGTACACGCCGTAGTTGAGACCCGAGGTTGCGCTGCCAAGAAAGAAGCCGCCGAAACCCGACGTGCTCTCGCTCCTCCCCTTCACGCCCGAACTTGCGCCCGTCGAGGAGTTGGCAATTCCAAAGACCCCTGAACCCGATACGCTTTCGGTAAAGCCGCCGACGCCCGGTATGGCCCCTGTCAACGCGCTGTTCTTGCCGGTGACGATGGCATCCCCGGTCGTGGCAGAGCTATTGACCACAAGCGGACTTGGGATGCCGGTAAGGAACGCGGGGGCACCCGTCACGTTAGCCCAACTCAGATTGGTGAGGCCAGCGCCACCGCCCACGAATTGGCTCGCTCTGGCGGTGCCGCTGACGTTGATGTTGCCGTTCTGGGCAAACCCAGGCGTGTTGGGTTGGAGAATGACCAGACCTTGGGCGATTTGGGCCTGTCCGGGCTTCGAAACGACGGTGCCAAGCGAGACGACGGCGACTGCCGTGATGACGGCGAATGAGTACTTGGTTGATTTGTTCATGGCTTTTGGATCCTTGCTTCTTCTTTCGAAGGCTGGTCGTGCCGGCGAGCGCCGGGAGAGTGAGTCGTATCCGTGTCGGACATCTCCTTCAGGAGTCCGCGAAGGGCGTCGGCGGTGTCCATCGTCTTCGGCGATGGGGTTGCCTCCTCGTCCGAGGTCGGCTGGGTTGTCGGATCAGGCATGGACGCAGGGTACGAGCCGAGGTCTTAAGCAGGTCTTAAACCGGGTATCGCTCGAAACGGGGGCGTGCCAGAATGGGCGATCATGTCGTCCGAGACACTGCGCATCGAGTTGTTCGGCAGTCTGAGCGCGGTTCTCGATGGAGTGCAGGTTCCGATCAAATCCCAGCGACAGGGCTCGCTCCTCGGACTGCTGGCGCTCGAGATGCCTGGAGCCCTCTCCAGGTCGTACCTGGCAGAAGTCCTCTGGCCGGAAACACTGCCCGAATCCGGTCGCAACAGCCTCAGCGTCGCGCTGCACGGTCTTCGCCAGACTCTTGAGCCGCCGCAAGTTCGCGGTACGTTTCTGTTGGTCGATGGCACGCACCTGGGACTCAATCCCGGAGCGGTGTCGACGGACATCCAGGACTTCCAGCTGGCGATCGCTGAAGACCGCCTCGATGACGCCGTCTCGCTGTATCGGTCCGATCTCGCCCGGGGCCACTACCTGAGTCCCTTCACGGAAGCACAGATCAGACTTCAGGACGTCGCCATCAAGGCATACGAAGATCTGATCAAGCGGCACCGGGAGCAAGGACGACTCCGGGAAGCCCTTCTCGCAAACGGCCAACTGATCGCGCTGGATCCCTTCAATGAGGGCGCGCACGTACGGCTCATCGAGCTGAATCTTGAGTCGGGCAACCGAGCCAGTGCCCTCGAAGCCTACGACGCCTATCGGCGGATGCTCAGGGTGAACTTCGGGGCTGAACCAAGCCCCGAAGTCGAACGGCTGGCCAAGGATCTCAGGCCGCAGCAACGAGCGGCCTTGATTGCGCCGGAGGCGAGCTCTGCCCCCGCCACGGTGAGTGCCCCCCTCCCGGTCCGACTGACGAAGTTCTTTGGCAGGACGCGAGAGTTGGAGCTGTTGGGCAAGCTCCTGGCCGACGACCACAAGCTGATCACAGTGACCGGGATGGGGGGTATCGGCAAGACCAGGCTCCTGGAAGAAGCACTCAAGGTTCGGACAGCTGGGCCCGATCCTCCTGCAGTCTTCTTCGTGCGTCTCGCGTCCAAGAAAACCGCAGCAGAAGCCTTGGCCGAGGTGGCCCAATGTGTCCGCCCTGACGGCAATTCCATCGACAATCCCTTTGCCCAGATCGTTGCTTCCTTGGCTGCTCAGAGATCGATCCTGGTCCTCGACAATCTGGAGCATCTCCTCAATAGCGACGGCATCGAGGTGGCGACCTTGATCGAGAATCTCGCCGGCTCCGTCGAAACCGTGACTGTCCTTTGTACATCACGGGTTCCGATCGAAATCGAGGGCGAGTTCATCCTCAGGCTGGAAGCGATGCCCGATATTGGGAAGAACCTGGTCTTCGACGAGGTGAAGATCAACCCCCGAGTGCAGCTCTACGTGGACCGAGCCCAGCACACAAGACCGGAATTCGAGCTGACGGAGCGCAACTTCAAATCGGTTGCCGCTATCTCGACTTGGCTCGAAGGAGTGCCCCTTGCGATCGAGCTTGCGGCAGCCTGTTCGCGATCTCTCCCCCCGAAGCTCCTCCTGAGTCGCCTCAAAGCGCGGCTTGACCTGCCTCAGGCCACGTTCAGAAAGGGCGTCGCCCGACACCGCAGCATTCGAGCCGTGCTCGAGACCAGCTACGAGCTTCTCGATCAAGACGATCGTCTTGTGTTTTGTGCCTGTTCGATGTTCAGAGGAGGCCTGTTCAAGGACTCCCTCGACCTCGTCTTGGGTTTTGATGCTGAGTCAAGCCTCGCCCAATTGACTCGAAGCTGTTTGCTGCAGGTTGAGTCGACGCCGCACGGAATGCACTGGCGAATGCTCGAAATGGTCCGGGAATTCGCCGAGACACGGCTCGCCGAAGAGGCCGAGCCTGCGGAAGTGAGGCTCGGCTACACCAAGGCGTTCATGGGTCAAGCCGAGGCTCTTCGCCAGGGGCTCGCGGGTCATGATCAGCGCGAAAGCCTTGCTCGAATGCAAGTCGATCGAGAGAATCACCTTCACGCTCTCGATCTCATGCTCGATGCTCCCGGAATGCTCGAAGACAGCATCCGCATGGTGGCATCCTTGTGGCGTTTCTGGAGCATCGGCGGTCTTCTCAATGTGGCGAGCACTCGGCTCGACAAACTCCTGACTCTGTGTGAATCGTCGCCCGTCGATGGCGAGTTGATGGCCCAAGCCCACAATATCGCCGGCAACCTGGCCTACTCCACCGGCGACTATCAGAAAGCGAGGCTCTACCACGAGCGAGCCGTGCTTCACTATCGCCAGGAGTTTCGAGCGTTGGGTCTGGTCTCTGCCCTCAATAATATTGCCCTGGCAAGTCTTCGGCTCGAGCAGTTCGAAGCCGCCCGACACAGCGCCAAAGAGGCGGTCGCTACAGCTGACGAGCATGGGCTCGCCGACCTCAGCGCGACGGCGTTGGGCACGCTTGGTTTGGTCGATTACTATGCACGAGACTTTGAGTCGGCCGCGGCTCATCTTGAAACGGCCGCAGAGAGGTTTCGCAGTCTCGGGAACACCTACGCGACGGCAAACAACTTGCGCCACCTTGCGCGGGCACGGTTTGCCCTCGACGACCCGAGTTATGCGTACCTCATCTTCGAAGCTCTGGAACTCGCTCAGAGTCTCGACTCTCAAGCCCTGATGCTGAGCATCTTGATGGTCCTGGCCGACATGTGCTTCCGATCGCCTCATCCCGAGGTGGCGAGCACCCTCTTCGCTACGGTCCAGTCGGTCCGCAGGGCCAACGGCGTGAGTTACGTCCCCGGAGACCCAACGCTCGAAGCCGAGGTGGCTCGCCTCGTGAGCCCGTCCGAGCCGGTCGAGTTGGAGGACGCGGTCCTTTCGGCTCGGCGATGCTTGAACGTAGGCCCGTGAAGTCCAGGGACTGGCCGTTGCGACCCTCGTTGGGAGACTTGCCGGCCGGACGGAACATGAGTGGCGAGGGGGCTCGGTACACTCCGTGCCCATGGAGATCGTCCCTTACGGTGGCTGGACGCGCTGCGTGCGTCTTAAGGGTGGCGGGGTCGAGCTGATCGCGACCCTCGAAGTGGGACCTCGGATTATCCGCTTCGGGGCCGAGGGCGGCCCGAATGAACTCGTCGAGTATCCCGCCCAAATGGGCCTGACCGGGGGCGACGAGTATCGGAGCTACGGCGGCCATCGCCTGTGGACCGCCCCCGAGGATGAAGTGCGAACCTATGAGCCGGACAATGCCGAGGTCGAGATGGAGGCTGATGGAGACGGAGTATGGCTCCGCTCACAGCCCGGCCCTTCAGGCCTTGCGCGCGCCATGCGGATCGAGGTTGCCCCGGACGGGCGTGTCGGGCTCCTTCATCTCGTCGAGAATCGCGCGGGTCGACCCGTGCGGATCGCACCGTGGTGCCTAACCGTGATGGCACCCGGCGGGGTCTGCGCGTTCCAACAGGCGGAGCCGAAGCCCCATCCGGAGGGACTGCTTCCCTCCCGGCCGTTGGTGCTCTGGCCCTACACCGAGATGGCGGACCCGCGTTGGACGTGGGGCAATCGCGTGATTCGACTCCGCCACGATGCCGCTCGTGGCCCTCAGAAAGTCGGTGCGTTGATCGAGCAAGGGCTGGCGGTCTATGCGAATCATGGCAACGTGTTCGTCAAGCGGTTCCCGTGCGTCGCGGGAGCGGAATATCCGGATTTCGGCTCGAATTTCGAGACGTTCACCCGACACGACATGCTCGAAGTCGAGTCGCTTGGACCGCTCGTCACCCTCGGCCCCGGGGACAAGGTCGAACACCCGGAGGCGTGGTTCTTGATCTTCGACACCGCGCTGCCGGAGGACGACGAGGAGTGCGGGAAGCTGCTCAGACTCTGGGAAGAAACCCTGTCATGACGGGCTATCTGCTCCCCGCGCTCTCGTTCACTCCTGGATTGGTTGCCGACCTCGCGCGGCGTGTTCCGGCCGATCGGTTCGATGTTCGGGTCGATCCGACCCGATTCTCTCCCCGGGAAGTGGTGGCGCACCTCGCCGATTGGGAGCCGATCCTTCGCGGTCGACTCGAAACGGCCTATCAGACGCCGGGTGCTTCCGTCCAGGGTATCGACGAGTGGGTGCGAGGAGAAGAGGTGGGATACGGCAGGATGGATCTCGAGGACGCCCTTGCCGTCTTCCGATCCGAACGGGCCCGGACCCTTGCCTTTCTCGAAGGGCTCAGCGAGGACGACTTCGGGCGAGACTTCGTGCACAGCGAACTGGGCCGGATGACGATCCGGGAGTACGCGTCCAATATGCTCGGGCACGATGTCTTTCACCTCGAGCAACTATCCCGGTCGGTCACCTAGGGCTACGTCACAACGGATTACCGAGGGAAAGGGTACTTTCGCAGGCGAATTGCCTATGAAACCCGCAGACTACACGGTGATCGGATTGGGTCGGTTCGGCGCAAGCGTGGCCCTGACGCTGATGCAGCGGGGGTTTACGGTTCTCGGCATCGATTCGTCGATCGAGTTGGTCCAGAGGTACGCCGCGGATCTGACTCAGACGGTCAAGCTCGACAGCACAGACGAGCTCGCGCTGGCCGAGATCGATATCCAGGCTTGCGAGACCGTAATCGTGGCGATCGGGGCGAGCTTCGAGTCGAGCTTGATGACGACGGTCGCGCTCCGGAATCTCAAGGTCAAGACCATCCTCTGCAAGGCGTTGACCAAAGTGCATCGCGACCTCTTGATCACGGTCGGAGCGACGCGCGTCCTCCTCCCCGAGTACGAAGCGGGCGAGCGCCTTGCGAACGAGCTTGCCCATCCGGGCATTCTCGAGGGGATTGCCGCCGGCGAGGATCGCATCTGCCGAGTGAGGATTCCCCCCGTGCTCATCGGGTTGCGAGCGGGAGATGTCGACTTCAATGTGCGGTTCGGCGTGGAGTGCCTTGGCGTGATCCGAGACGGCAAAGTCCATCGACACGCCCCGAAGGGCTGGGTGTTCGGCGAGGGAGAGACGCTCCTCGTGATGGGTCCCGAATCGAAGATCGCCAGGATGATGTCCTGGCGATGAACCGTTTACGACTCAGTCCAGCGCTCCTCTTCCTTTTTGTTCTGGCGGGCCTGGTCTTGGTCGGCATGGCGCTCCTGATGCTCCCCGCCAGCAGCACGCGGCCCCTGGCGTGGAACGAGGCCCTTTTCACCGCCGTTTCGGCCCTCACCTGTACCGGCCTGAGCGTCTTCCCGGTCGGGACTGACCTGACTCGGTTCGGACAATCGATGCTCCTGCTCCTGATCCAAGTCGGCGGCATCGCCTACATGACCTTCGCGGTGGTGCTCCTTCAGCTCATCGGCCGCCAGATCTCGGTCGCCGACCGGCTCGATCTCAAGGATGCGTTCGGTTCTCTGAAGGTTGCCTCGGTCTTTGTCTTGTTCCGGTTTCTGCTCCTGCTTGTCCTCGGCATCGAGTTGGTGGGAGCTCTGCTCCTTTGGTTCCATTGGCAAGGCTCAGTTCCCGGGGTCACGTTCTTCGACGCGCTGTTCCATGCGGTCTCGGCGTTCTGCAACGCAGGATTCGACCTCTTCGGCGGAAATCCTGGGCTGGGAGGGGGCGTGTTTCCCACCGATGGGGGCACGCTTCTCGTCAAGGCCTGCCTCATCCTTCTGGGCGGTCTCGGCGCTCCCGTCCTGTTCGACCTCACCCTATTCCCGAAGCAGCGGCGGCTCACGCTTCACACGCGAATCACGCTTGTCGCGTTCGCTTTTCTCTTTCTATTCGGGTTCGCGGCGATCTTTCTGTCGGAACGACCGGGCACGCTCGCATCGCTTCCCCTCGGACGCCAGATCGAGCTCTCGATGTTCCAGTCGGTGTCATCGCGCTCGGCGGGCTTCGCCGGACTCTCGCCTTTCGAGGCGATGCAGCCGGGGAGTCAACTGGCCATCATCGCGCTCATGTTCATCGGATGTGGCCCCGCTTCGACCGGTGGCGGGATCACGACCGGGACATTCGCAACCCTCGCCCTCGCGGTCCTTGCCTATGCTCGCGGGTCATCCACGCCTCGCGTCGGCGGCCGCGCGATTCCCGGTGAAATGGTGCGCAAAGCGTCAGCTGTCTTGACGATCTCGCTTCTCGTCGTCGTGGTCGCGACGTGGGTGTTGCTCGTGACCCATGACACCTCGCTCGATCGCGCCCTTTTCGAAGTGGTCTCCGCGTTTGCCACTTGCGGCTTGACGCTGGCATTTACCTCGGAGTTGACCCTCGTCGGTCAGATCGTCATCATGCTCGTGATGTTCTGGGGTCGCCTCGGCGCGTTGACCGTGATCTTTGCCTTGACCCGACCGGGCCGAGTCGAACGAGTCTTCTATCCTGAAGAGAAGATCTTGATCGGCTAGCGCCGGTAGCGAAGGAAGACCTCGTCCCCGATCGTGTGGGTCTCGATCCGTCGGTAGGATTGGACCGCATCGCGGACCAGGGCTTCACCCCCGGCGTACGTCGGCACTTCGCGCCCGAGCTTGATCTTGGGCGCAACCGTGAGGAACAGCTCGTCGACCACACCGAGTCGTAGGAACGCCGCGTTGAGTTCGCTCCCGCCTTCGACGAGGAGTCGCGTGATGCCAAACGTCTGGCGGAGCGAGCGAAGGAGCGCAATCAGATCAACGCCCTCGCTTCCGAAGTGGAGGACCGGAACCTCGGCGGTCACGCCCTCGGGGGCGACGAGAAACGCACGCTCGGGTGCATCGGTGAAGAACCGGGAAGAAGGGTCGACTTGACCGGATCGGCTCACGACGAACCGGAATAGGCGCTGGTCATACCAAAGTTTGGGGGTGGCGCGAAGATTGCCCGCGCCGATCACGACCGCCTCCGCCGAGTCCTCGATGCGGCGCATGAGGAGGTGGTCCGTCATCGAGCCGAGGTCCATGACCGGCTCATTCCGGTTGCCTGTAATAATCTTGCCGTCGATCGTCGCGACCATGTTGATGAAGACCGTCGGCCGATCCTCGGGGGCGGAAGGGTAATCGAGGCTGGCATACACCCCTCGTGTGGGGTCTCCGTCGCCGAGTCCAGCGTTCCGCATCGCGCGCTCCAGCACCGCGTAGGGCTGCTCCGCGTATCGTTCGTCCCCGATCCAGAACGTCGGGACGTTGTAAACCCCAGTCGCAAACGCTTCGTCATCGAACGGGATCAGGTGCCCGCGATGCACATCGGAGTGGAGGGCACCAAGGAATGCGGCCTCATCGCGGATCAACCCCTTGGAGAGGAACGCCAGGACTTCGGGCCGATCGATCGGGAGGGCGTGCTTCCAGTAGGCGTTGTAGATCCGCTCGACGAGGGCGTCGGCGACGCCGAGCGGCTTGGCGTACTCGACCGCTTGGTGGCAGCGGTGGGTTCGGATCGGCCATGGTCGGTCGGCGGCTACCGGCTCGAGCCCTTCTGCGGCCATCGCGAGTTGAAATCGGCTCGGCGTCTTAGGCTTGTCCGCATGCTTCCCGGTCTCGGGCTTGCCTGGCGAAGGAAATGGTCCGGGGTCTGGGTAGAGCTCATAGGGGATCCAGTCGATTTCGACCCCGAAGTCGCGACGAAGCCGTTTGGCTTGGAACAGTCCGATCCAACACCAGCTGCAGGTGAAATCGTGGGCGATTTGGATTCGCATGCCTTGCGATCAGTGCCTGCGGGCCGCCGCCTCCTCGACCAGCCAGCACGCCGTCCGACTCGCCCCCGCATCGAACAGGACGGGATCCTCATCACACCGATCGAATCGCTTCGGGCAACGCGGAGCGAAGGCGCACCCGACGATTGGCTGGGTGAGGTCGGGCGGTTGGCCGGAGATGGCCTGGAGACGCGATTGGCGCGGATCCGGGAGGGCGGCCAGCAGCGCTTCGGTGTACGGGTGGTGAGGCTGACGGAGGACGGAGGACGCAGGCCCGGTCTCGACGACTCGCCCCGCGTAGTAGACGGCGATCCGGCGGCTGAGCGAGGCGATCACGCCGATATCGTGCGAGATGAGCATGACCGCGGTTCCTTCCTCCTCCTGGAGCTTCCGGATCAGGCGCAGAATCTGGGCTTGAAGGGTCACGTCCAAGGCTGTCGTCGGCTCATCGGCAATCAGCAGCTTGGGGCGGCACGCGAAGGCGATCGCGATGACGACGCGCTGACGCTGACCCCCCGACATCTGATGGGGGTATTTCCGAGCTGAGGATTCGGGTGCGGGGACCCCCACTTTGTCGAGCATCTCGATCGAGAGATCCCATGCCTGGCGTGCGCTCTTGCCTTGGTGGAGTCGGAGCACCTCCGCGATCTGGTCTCCGGCCCGCATCATCGGGTTGAGGCTCGTGAACGGGTCTTGCATGACGAGTGCGGCCTCTTGGCCGCGGACATCGAGCCACTGGCGCGGCTTCAAGGACAGGAGGTCGCGCCCGTCGAGGAGGATCCGTCCACGGACGGTGCCCGGGGGTGGGACCATACCCATGATTGCGAGTGCGGTCATTGACTTGCCGCATCCGGATTCACCGACGATCCCGAGGGTTTCGCCGGCCTCGACCTCAAGATCGACGCCGCGTAGGATCCGGGCCTCGCCAAACGCGACTTCGACGCCATGCAACTCAAGCAGCGGCATGGCCGATTATCCCGCGTTTTCCGTCCCGGAGTTGGTCAGGGGGCTTCGTCCTCGACCTGCCGGCGTCGCCGTCGCCAGACGTCGAGGACGTTGAAGGCCAGGAGTGCCAGCCCAAATACAATGAACGCGATCGAAAGCCAGCGGGGGCCGCCCACCGAGGGCAGGTCGAGGCCGGTCAGGATCGCCAAGATCGCGAAAGCTCCGACGAGAAGCCTCAACACACGGTCGCCGAACTCTCGCCACGCATGCAGGAGGCGGTTCACGCCGGTCTCCTGAACCCGTCGGCGACCATCCAGCCGCAGAGTGCGCCGAGGTAAACGAGGTTTCCACCCCAGAGCAGGGTCTCTCCCGGTTTGATACCGGATAGTGTGGCGGCTCCCGTCATCAGGAAGGTGACGACGGCGACGGCGATAAGAATGCGCGTCGTCGAGGCCTGGAAGGCGTTTTGCGCTGCCCCGACCCCGATATAAAGCGCGGCCGCGGCCCAGTAGTTCACGAGCGCCACGACCCCGAGAAGGAGCGTCGGCGGGACTCGACCCATCGCCGAGCCTTGGGCGACCCAGAATCGGTCGAGGAATCGGCCGAGAGTGAGGCACGCACCCATCGCCACACCGGCGATGAAGAGCATGACGACCAACGTGACGGTCCAAGACTCGACGGGCTTGCCGAGCACCGGCTTGTCGTTCACGAGCACGACCGCAGCGGCCGTCACGAGCGTGATGCCGGCGCCGACGAACACCGGAAAGCCGAGCACGTCACCGGGTTGGGCGATCTCGATCCGTTGGTCGGCGAGCGTCATCTCCTCATGCTTGCGCTGGTAGACCGGGTTCTGAGGGTCCATCTGCGCTGCGAAGGCGTAGTACTTCGCGGCAGTGTCGTACTGACCGCGCACTCTGGCGACATCGCCGACGATCGCATAGGGAATCGGCTCAAGCGGGGCGGTCATAATCGCACGCTTGGCGAGTTGTTCCGCCTGCGCGAATCGGCCCTGCCGAAGAAACTGGACGGCACGGAGCGTATCGGCCGAAGGGGGCGGCACGCGGCGTGGTGGAGGCGGCGCGTGATGCGTCTTCGGTTGCGGTGCCGGCCGACGGGCGCGCGGCTTGCCCTCCTCCATCGCGAGGATTCGGTCGTAGCTTGCTCGCCGAAGCGGGTCGCTGAGCGCCTCATAGGCTCGTCCGACCCGGACGAAGTGCTCCGTCGCATCGGCCTCGTGGTTGCGATCGGGATGGAGTTCGAGCACGAGCCGTCGATAGGCGGCTCGGATGTCGGCGGCCGTGGCGGAGCGGGCCACGCCGAGCGTTTCATAGTGATTCTTCTCGGTCAACGGCTCTACCGCGCCATCGCGAGTTGGATGAGCTCGCGATGCGGCGTGAAGTGGACGTCCTCGCGAACAGTTTCGAGGACTTCGACGGCGACGTCGGTTCGCCCTTCCAGGAGGCTGCCGATCACGTTCTCGACGAGGGCCTCGGGCGTCGATGCGCCGCTCGTGATGCCGACATTCGGATAGTCGGTCCGCCACTCGTCGCGAACGTCCTCGGGACCCATCAGAAGGTGGGCAACGGACCCACAAGCCTCGGCGACTTCGCGCAGTCGATTGCTGTTCGAAGACGTCTTCGAGCCTACGACGAGCACGAGCTCACATTGCCGAGCGAGTTCGCGTACGGCAATCTGCCGGTTGGTCGTCGCGTAGCAAATGTCCTCCTTCTTGGGAGTCTGGAGGTGGGGGAAACGTCGCTGGAGCACCGCAAGTGTCCGATGGACCTCCTCGACGCTGAGCGTCGTTTGGGTCAACACGGCGAGCCGCTCATGTGGAGGAAGCTCGAGGCGCTCGGCGTCCTCGGGCGTTTCCACGAGAACCATCCGGTCGGGTGCTTCCCCCATCGTGCCTTCGGCCTCGACGTGCCCGACGTGCCCGATGTAGATCATGAAGAAGCCTTTCCGCGCGTAGTGCCGCGCCTCGTTGTGGACTTTGGTGACGAGCGGACACGTCGCGTCGATGACGGTGAGCCGGCGCTCTTGGGCTTGCTCGCGCACGGCGGGGCTCACGCCGTGGGCCGAAAACACCACCGGCATCCCCTCCGGGATGTCGCGGACGTCCTCGACGAAGACTACGCCGCGCGCTTCGAAGGAGCGCACGACCCATTCGTTGTGAACGATCGCATGGCGTACGTACAGCGGGGGGCCATGGACCTTGAGGGCAAGGTCGACGACCTCGATCGCGTAGGCCACTCCGGCACAGAAGCCGCGCGGCGCGGCGAGGACAATACGTTGCACAACCTATTCTAACGCGCCCGGCTCCATAATCGAGCCCAAGAACGCCATGCCCTACGCCAAACAAGCCCAGTCCCTCGGCGAGATGCTCCGCCTCGCCTGCGCCGCCCGCGGGGAAGAAACCGCCTGCATGGTCCCCTCGAAGCAGGGCTTCGTACGAACAAGTTATCGCGAATACTGGGAGCGTGTCCGTAGCTTTGCTGCCGCCCTTCAGGCATTGGGGGTGCAACGGGGGGACCGGGTCGTCCTCTTCTCGGAAAACTGTGTCGAGTGGGCCTGGTGCGATTGGGCGCTGCAGACCCTGGGCGCGGTCACGGTGCCGATCTACCCGACCTTACCCCCCGACCAGGCGCAGTACATCGTGAGCGATGCCGGAGCTCGGCTCGTGCTCGCCGGCTCCGATGATCTCGCCGGGCGCGTAGCCGGGATGGACGGTGTTCGGATCGAGCCGCTGCGCGGCAAAGGAAGCCTGGCGGAAAGGGCCGACAGTGCCACTCTGGACGAGTCCGCGTGGATCGCGGCGATGGGCGAGATTCATCGCGAGGATCTCGCCACGATCATCTACACGAGCGGCACGACCGGAAACCCGAAGGGCGCGATGCTTCCCCATCGGGCGTTCCTTCACCTCGTCGACGCGATCCGCGCGAATCTCCCGGTCGACGAGAACGACATCTTCCTGAGCTTCCTACCGCTGTCCCACGTGTACGAGCGCATGGCCGGCCACATCTTCCCGATCGGGATCGGGGCCACGATCGCGTACTCCCAGAGTCTCGCCACCCTCTCCAAGGATATCGAAACCGTGCGGCCGACGATCATGCTCTGCGTCCCCCGCTTCCTCGAAGCGATCCGGGGCCGCGTGATCGACGCGGTGGAGAAACAGGGTGGCCTGAAGCTGAAGCTGTTCCGGTGGGCGCTCGCGCAAGGCGTCAAGCGGGCAAGAGGCGAATTCGCGCCGTTCTCCGGGATCCTCGACGCCTTGGTAGGCAAGAAGATCCGGGAGCGGCTCGGCGGGCGCATGCGCTTCCTCGTCTCCGGTGGCGCGGCCCTCCCGCCCCCGATCGCGGAGTTCTACATGGCGTTCCGGATCCATGTGCTCCAGGGTTACGGGTTGACCGAGACTTGCGGTGCGAACGCCGTCAACCATCCCGACGACAATCGGTATGAGACGGTCGGACGACCGATCCCGGGAGTCGAGATGAAGTTGGGGCCGGACGGTGAGATCTTGATTTCCGGGCCGGCGGTGATGCTCGGCTATTTCAACCTGCCCGACGCGACCCGGGAGGCGATCGACGCCGACGGCTGGTTCCACACCGGAGACATCGGAGCCTTCGAAGGGCAGAACCTCAGGATCACGGACCGGAAGAAGGACTTGATCGTTCTTGCGAACGGCAAGAACGTCGCCCCCCAGGTGATCGAGAACAAGGTCCGGGAGAGCGTCTACATCGCCGAAGCCGTGCTCTTCGGCGACGCGATGGAGTACTGCTGCGCCTTGATCGTCCCGGACTTCGACAAGGTCAAGGCGTTCTGCAAAGAGAAGGGGCTGCCTCACGACTCCAACGAGGCGATGACCGCACACGAGGAGGTCAAAGCCTTGATCAAGGGCGAGATCGATGCGATCAACAAGACGTTGGCCGACTATGAGAAGGTCAAGCGCCATACCCTGTTGAACCACAGTTTCTCGATCGAGTCCGGCGAACTGACCCCCTCGATGAAGGTGAAGCGCAAGGTCGTGCTTCAGCGGTACGCCGATCTCATCAAAGGGATGCAGCGAGGCTGATATGGAGGTCGAGCTCAGGATCATCGCGGTCACCAAACGCTTCCCCCTTCGCATCAGCCGGGGCGTCATGTCTGGCTCCCAAAACCTCTTCGTGCTCGTTCACGATGACGGAGTCACCGGTCTCGGCGAGGCGGCCCCTGGGACGGGTCACGATCCCGAGACGTTCGCCGAGGAATGCCGCGGGCAGCTCGGGCGTTTCTGCGGCGAACCTGAGTTTCTTCCCTTGGTTCACGAGGCGGCCGACGCCTCGACCTTGGCCGGCTTCGCCCCGCTCTTTGCGGCCATGCGCGATGCTGGGCTCCTGGCACCGGCAATGGCGGCGCTCGACATGGCGGTCTGGGATTTGGCTGCGAAGCGCCTTGGTCAGCCGCTCTGGCACCTTTTCGGCCTGCAACGCACCCAGGTTGCGACGTCGGTGACCGTCGGGATCAATCCGCCCGACGTGGTCGGTGAGCGCGCACGCGAAGTACTCGCCCGCACCGGAGCCAAGGCGCTCAAGGTCAAGCTGGGCTCTCCGGAAGGTTGTGAGCACGATCGTGCGTCGTTCATTGCTGCGGCAACCGCCGCTCGCGAAGTCGGTGCGTTGACGCGAGTCGACGCGAACGGGGGTTGGACCGTCTCGGAGGCTGAGGACATGATCGGATGGCTTGCCGACAACGGGTGCGACTACGTCGAGCAGCCGCTAGCCAAGGGTGAAGAGGAGCGTCTCGCCGCTTTGCGACCGAGCCCGATCCCGATCTTCGTCGATGAGAGCGTCCACTTCGTGGAGGACATCGCACCCGTTGCCGATCATGTCGACGGCGCGAACCTCAAGTTGATGAAGTGTGGCGGCCTCACCGAAGCGCTTCGGATCGTGGCCGAAGCTCGTCACCGCGGCCTCGGAACGATGATCGGCTGCATGGGCGAATCCTCGGTCGCGATCAGCGCCGGAGCGGCGATCGGGAGCGCGATGGATCACATCGACCTCGATTCGCAACTGAATCTGCTCGATGATCCCGCGACCGGAGCCCCCCTGGTCGACGGATGCCTGGTCCCGCCCGACGCGCCCGGACATGGGGCGGCGTTGACCCGGTAGCCTGGCGACATGATCCAGGACTGGTTCCTCGACGCGAAGCTCGGCATCTTCATCCATTGGGGCATCTACGCGGTGGACGGAATTGCGGAATCGTGGGCGTTCTTCAACGGCACGGTGTCCCACGAAGAATACACGCGGCAGCTGGACGGTTTCACCGCGGAGCGCTGGGACCCTGACGCCTGGGCGGCGCTGTTTGCCCGTTCGGGTGCTCGGTACGTGGTCCTGACGAGCAAGCACCATGACGGGGTCGCACTCTGGGACACGCGCGCGAGCGATCTCAGCGTGGTCAAGAAAACGCCCGCGGGCCGCGACCTGATCCGGCCCTATCTCGACGCGTTGCGTCGCCACGGACTCCGAGCCGGGCTCTACTTCTCGCACCTCGATTGGACCCATCCCGACTACGCGTCGATCGGCTCCGACGATCCCAAAGCAAACCCGTTCGCATTCCGGCAGGGAGCGACCGACCCCGATGGGTGGGGACGCTTCTTGGAGTTCCACCGGGCCCAACTCAAGGAACTTTGCACCGAATACGGCCCGATCGATCTGCTTTGGTTTGACGGAGACTGGGAGCGCGACGCCCAAACCTGGCACATGGCCGAGCTTCGCGAGCAACTCCACGGATGGCAACCGGAAGTCGTCCTGAACTCGCGGATGCAGGGGTACGGGGACTACAAAACGCCCGAGCAAGGGATGCCGATCGTCGCTCCCGAGGGTCCGTGGGAGTTCTGTATGACGATCAACGACTCGTGGGGCTATCAGGGAAGCGATCGCCGCTACAAATCCCCCCAGATCGTGCTCCAGACCTTCTGCGAGACGATCGGAATGGGCGGGAACCTCCTCCTGGACGTCGGGCCTATGGAAGACGGCACGATTCCCCCTGAACAGGTCGAGGTGCTCGAGCACCTTGGGCGATGGATCGGGCGCCACGCGGAGTCGGTCTACGGCACGCGGGCCGGACTTCCGTTCGGCCACTTCTGGGGCCCCTCGACCCTCAGCCAGGACCGGTCCCGGCTCTATCTGATGATCTTGGGTCACCCCCGCGGGCAGGTTTGCCTCCGAGGTTTGAAGAACGCCGTGACTCGGGCCACGGCACTCGGGAGCGGAGCCGAGGTCGGCGTCCGGCGACTGGGCGGTGCGGACTGGATGCAGGTGCCGGGGGTCCTCTGGCTGGACGTCCCGCCTGACGCTCTTGAGCCCGAGATCACGGTCCTGCGCCTTGAGCTCGAGGGTCCCCTCGATCTCTATCGCGGCGGCGGGCAAGGGGTTTGACGGCTCTCCCACGGCGGTAAGTGCGGACAGGTTCGGTGCAGCGAGGCGAACGCGGGAGGTGGTCCCGGGTTAACATCTCCGGCCCTCCTCAACCGGTTCGGGCTATGCCCTCACCGACTTCTCCTGCTGAGGAGGAGAAGTACTCAGGACGTCGACGCCCACTCCCGCAGGCGGGCGATGAGCTTCTCGGAATAGAACAGGTTTCCGAGCAGGGTCGCGCGTTCGCGAGGTTCGATCGAGAGCCGGATCGGGCGATCCCCGGCGACCCCTTCGACCGCGATCCAGCGCCCCAGCAGGACCCAGGAGTGGGGGTTCCATCGGATGCGTACCTTTCGGACGTCTTCGCGTGGGAACGTCACTCGCACCGTCTCCCCCACGAACTCGAGCCGATCAGGATGGACCACGAGGTAGCCGACGTCTTCGTGGGCGTCAAGGGCGCTTCGAAAACTCGGACGGGCGATGCCGACGAAGAAGCGCTCCGGCCCGCGGGTTCCGGTGAAGCCCAATCGACGGGCCAACTCGCGCTTCATCCAGCCATTGCCGAAGAATCCGAGGAAGTTCAGCGCGAGCCAGCCGACGATCGGGAACGCGACGAAGCATGCGAGGGACGGCATGCCGAACGGATCTTCCGGGCGGAATCGGATCAGGCCGATGACGAGGAGCGGAACGCAGAACAGAGCCGGCAGGAGATTGCCCAAGATCTTCCTCGATCGAGACCATACGAGCTCGGGCACGCTCGCATCATACCGCCGCCATCACGCCGCTTCGGCGCTTCGGTACTGCTTGAGGTCGGCGAGAGCGAGGTCGGCGAGCTTGGCGATCTGGGTGATCGCCGCCTGGCGTGCCGCGCGCGACTGTTGGGGAGCGAGCCGCTCGTACTGGGCACATGCTTCGGCGAGGTCATGGGCGCCAAGAGTCATCGAGCTACCCTTCAGCGCGTGCGCGAGGCGTTCGGCTTGGTGAAGATCGTCGACCGATCCGTGGAGAGCGGCGATGCGCTCTCGAGTCGTGACTTCGAACTCGTCGCACAGAGCGGCCAGGAAGCCGGCATCGCCGGCGGCGAGCGCATGCAGTGTGGCTTCGTCGATGCCCGTGGTGTTTCTCGTTTCCGTGGCGACACGGAGTGGCAGGCGCACCGCGAAAGTGCTCCCCTCACCGACACGGCTCATCACGACGATCGTGCCCCCCATCATGGTGACGAGTTCACGGCAGATCGCGAGGCCAAGCCCGGTGCCGCCATAGCGTCGGGTCGTACTACCATCCGCTTGGGTGAAGCTCTCGAATATGGCGTCGAGACGATCCTCCGGAATGCCAATGCCGGTGTCCTGGACCTCGAACTGGACGTCGACGCCGCCGTCGCTCCGCTCCTGCGAGGAGGCTCGCAGCGTCACGGAGCCCTCGTGGGTGAACTTGATCGCGTTCTGGAGAAGACAGCCGAGCACCTGCTGAATCCGTGCGCGGTCCCCGTAGACCCGGACATCGTCACCTTGGACCGAGACGGACCACTCGAGGCCTTTCTCCGCGGCCCGTCTGGAAAACGTGCTTTCGATCGTCGCGGCCACGTGCTGGAGTTCGAGCGGGGCCGAGTCGATGAGCATCTTGCCCGACTCGATCTGGGACACGTCGAGAATGTCCGAAATCAGCTGAACGAGGCCCTCCAGACAGTCGCGCATGGTTGCGACGTGGCTGGTTTGCTCGTCGGTCAACGCGGTCGTCGTAAGAAGCTCGAGGAGTCCGAGCGCGCCATGAAGGGGCGTCCGCAGCTCGTGGCTCACGTTCGCCAGCAACGTCGACTTGGCTTTGCTGGCGGCCTCTGCCTGATCCATCGCGATCCTCAATTCGCGCTCGGCAAGCCGACTCTCGGTCACATCGCGCGAGGTGACGACGACCGCGTGGACCCGTTCGTCGTGAAGCAGGTTGTTCCCGATCGCCTCAAGATGTCTCCACTCCCCGTTCTTGTGGCGGAAGCGGAACGAGACGGGCGGGGCGACCCCTGCTTGAGTTGTCGCGTCGAGGAACCTCTGGGCCACAAGTTCGAGATCGTCGGGATGCACCAGGTCGAACGCGAGGTTTCCGACCAGTTCTTCCGGCTCGTACCCAAGGATGCGATGGATCGACGGACTTTCGTAGAGGATTCGACCCTGAGCATCGAGGAGCGAAATGATGTCGGTTCCGTGTTCGATCAGGTTGCGAAAGCGCTCTTCGCTTTCCCGCAACCAGTCTTCGTTGAGTCGGGCGCGAGTGATGTCTTCGGCGGCACCGAGGACCCGGTTCGGCCCGACGAGGATCTGGTGGCTTCGAATCCACCGGTACTCGCCTTGCGAGTCCAGGAAGCGGTACTCCGCGGCCCGAACCTCACCCGGTTCGGTTTGGAGCATCTCGACGCCGTGCTGGATGAGCCGATTCCGGTCTTCCGGGTGGATGCGATCGATGAGGTTGCCGCCGAACGCCAGGATCTCGTCCGGCGTGAACCCGAAGGTCCGCGTCGCCGAGGTGCTGCAGTAGAGGTTGCGGCCTTCAGCGAGGTCGTAGAGGTAAAGCGTGCTCGGCGAGCAGTCGGCGATCTGCTGGATGAACTGTTCGCGGGCTCGCAGAGTTTGGTCGCGCTGGAAGCGCTCGGTGACATCACGCGCGACCCAGTAAAGCAAGCGCTGATCGAGATCGGGACGGATCACGAACGCATGTCGACCCGCATTGCCGGCGGGGTCGATCACGGTCACTTCGACTTCGGTCGCCGCATCCCCGCTGAGCAATACCTCCGCGATCGCGTGGTGAAGCGTCGCCTGGGCAACTTCATCGAACCGGGCGAAGACGCTGACCGAGTCGCCCTCGTGGGTGGCCAACGCGCGGTGCCATGCCGGGTTGGCGACAATCAGATTGCCCTCGAAGTCGGTGACCCCCATGAGGTCGGCGGACCAGGCGAACAGGCGCGACACGGTGTCGGCGGTCGAAACCGAATCCTGCTGACCGTTGGGAGCATCGGATGGGCACATCACCTCTTATCTTTGGCGTGTCGCTCGCCCTCGTGCAGGGTTTGTTCGGCGGCTCGGCCCCGCGCACCGGGCTGACGCCTCGCGTTCGTGGCGCGAGATTGTATAACGGAACCATGGCTGAACGTCTCTGGGCCCCGTGGCGATTCCAATACATCGAAGCCAAAGAAACGCCGGGCTGCATCTTCGTCGAACTGCCGCGGCAGGACACCGACCGCGAGAATTTGATCCTCCATCGCGGGCAGTTCGCGTTCGTCATGCTCAACGCATTCCCTTACACGAACGGCCATCTGTTGGTCGCGCCCTACAAGCACACCGCCAACCTGAGCGAACTCGACGATGCCGAGCATCTTGAGATCGGTCGGTTGGTCACGGCAGGGGTGCGGTGGATCGAAGACGCTTACCGCCCCGACGGCTTCAACATCGGCGTCAACCTGGGCCGCGCGGCCGGAGCCGGCATCCCAACCCACGTCCATTGGCACATCGTTCCGCGATGGAACGGAGACACCAACTTCATGACCACGATCGGCGAAGTGCGGGTGCTGCCTCAGTCGCTTGAGGAAAGCTACGATCGTCTCGTCGCCGCGCGCGATCGGGATCAGTCCTTGTAGCCTTTGCTCCGGAAGTAGTCGAGGCAGATCTTGACCGATTCGAGGGGCGGGCGCGGGCAGTTGTCGAGTTCGACGACGCCGTACTCGACCTTGGCCTTGTCGCAAGCCTTCAAGACTTCATCCCACTTGATCACGCCGTTCCCTGCCTCGGTCTGGGTCGAATCCTCGCAGTCCTTGCCGTCTTTCAGGTGGACGAGGTCGACACGCTCACCATACTTCGCGACCAGCTTGGCCGGATCTTGGCTCCCGCAGTGGGCCCACCAGATATCGATCTCGTTCTTGACATGGTCAGGGCACATCGCTTCGAAGAGGGCGTCATAGCCGGTGCGGCCGCCCGCGTCCTGGAACTCGAACGTATGGTTGTGGTAGCCGAACACGCGCTTGACCTTCGAAACCTTCTCGCCGATCGCCTGGAGGCGAACGCCGGCCTTATCCCAGCCGTCCTTGTAGGCCGACTCAGGAATCCAAGGCACGATGATGTACTTCGAGCCGACCGCCTCCGCCTCGGCGAGCACCGCGTCGAGGTTCTTCTCGCACGCTTCCAGTCCGACGTGCATGCCGCTCGCCTTCAGTCCGGCATCCTTGAGCATCGACGCGAACTCTTTCGGGGACTTCCCTGCGGTTCCGGCCAACTCCACGTACTTGTAACCCATCTTGCCGAGGGCTTGGAGCGTCCCGGCTGGATCGGCGTTCATCACGTCGCGCAGGGTGTAGAGCTGGACCGAGATCTTCATGTCTCAGTATGGCCCGATCGGCGGCCAGGGTCGACAGGTGAAGGCCTGTGGAAAAGGTGCCGGAAAATCCTGGGCGCAAGGGGCCCCAACTGGATTGAGGATGGACTACAGTAGGCGAAAATCGGCACCGAAAGCGCCCATGTCGCGAGCCGATTTTCGCCCGAGAGCCGTCTCCAGTGCAAAGGAAGCGAGCATGTTTCGAATCGTCGGTGTTCAACGAAGCCCATATCCGCAGATCGAGTTCTTGCTGTTGCAGAACCAAGGCGGATTGCGTGTCCAACTCAAGGGGCATGCGGTGATCAGCGAAGTCGCGATGGCCCTCGGTGAGCCGTGCGCCGACCTCCACCTGTTTGCTGACGACGTGATCATCCCTCCGGGGGTCTATGTGATGTTGATGACCGGCAACGGCACCCCGGTCTGGTGCAGGAGCCGCGACGGCTCGCTCATCTTCAAGACCTACATGGGGCGCGGAGAGTCGGTGTGGGAGGGCTATCATGGTCCGATCCACGTCCTCGCCACCCAGCACACCTATTGCGAGCGCCGCGAACCGGCTGTCCTGGTCTGATCTAGGTCCCAGGACTTTCTTATCGCGATGAACGTTCGGCGCACTCGCCGACACCCATTCTCCAAGCAAGCGTCCACTAGACAACGAACGCAAGGAGAATGATGATGAATCGCATGCACATCCTGGCCCTCGGCATCACCGCCGCGATGAGCGGCAGTCTTTGCCTCTCGAACACAGGCTCGACCGGTGCCAAGAGCGCCGCCGCCGGACCTGGGGGTTGGGAAGACGAGAGTATGATCGGCCCAAGCCTCGAGTTCGGACGCAAGAAACGAACCGACGTCCAAGGAGCAAAACCACGCCCGATGAACCCGTCCTCCTTCGCTGACTACCGCAAAGCGATCCAGCATACTGCCCAAATGGTGGGTGATCCGGGGGCCCGGGAGCTGGCCCGCCGACATGGTCTCGATGTTCTGAATGTCACCTGGGAAGACACCGGGCGCTACAAGGGCTCGGCGGTCGGACCCAATATCAGCGACATGACGATCCAGGTCGGTGCCGAGGACCCGCGGAGCCGGAAGCTCGACGTCACCTGTATGCCGGTGATCCGCTACCCGAACTTCTCGGACGTCAGTGCCGATATCGATCCGCGAGACTTCACGCTCCTCGTGGGGAACGAACGCGGGGGATCGCTCAAGAGGATTTCCCTCTATGAGTTTCTTGAGCGTCCCACCGAGTACCTGAGCAACCCGCGCAGCTGGAAGAGCCGCAAGAAGACGCTCGTGGCCGAGCGAGACACCCATGTGCTCGTGAGCGCCCAAGCGTGCTTTCTGCCCGTTCCCAAGTCGGGCAAAGCGACCTTCAACCCTGTCCTCTTCAACTATCAGTCGTCGCGGAAGAACCCGGCCGTGCTCACCATCCTCGCCACACGCGAAGGAACGAGCGTGACCGTCATCGACAACACCCGCGACGCGTTCGAGAGCGGCTCCGTTTGGGGGCAGCGGCTGTTCCACAACCAGGACGGCGAGCGAGCCAGCCTTACCGGCGAGCGGATCAGCGACTTCAAAGCCTCGGGCGGCGATCGCACCGTCGGCGGGGCCAAGGCCCGCGAGAGCGGCATGAACATGGTCCTTCTCATCCAGGTCCCGCTCAAGTACAAGGAACCGCAACGGGTCTTCTATGGGGCCGGCGGCGGAGCGATGGAAGGTGCAGCGGCACCGCTCGCGAAGTCCGAAGCCGCGTCGAGAGGACGGAGCGACGTCGAGAACGCCGTCATCGGCCATGGCGACCTCGAGGGTCCCTTCACCGAGATCGACAACCTCTCGATCGAGCGTGATCCCCGCTTCCCGATCCGGGTGACCGTTCAGTTCTACAAGGCGACGTCGAACGGGGTCGTCGATGACAAGGATCTGGCCGAGATCAAGGCCCAACTCAACCGCGTCTACCAAGCCGGCGACTACGTGGGGAGTTTGGTTACCGAAGGCGAAACCGGGCGTCCGACGGAATACGACGGCCTCAAGGTTCAGCCGCCTTACTGGTGGTCCGACTTCTGGCGCCGCCACTACGAGAACACGGGCGACACCCCCGAGGAAGCTCGGCGCAAGCTGATCGCTCTCCTCGGTCCGAACTATCGCGACCGTCCGGTGTGTGAGCTCTACCTCCGCGATCTTCTTCGGGAGAAGAAAGGGGACGTCCTGAAGCGCAAGCAACAGTAGCGGCTGCGATGGGCCCTCCCGCGCGATGCGCGGGAGGGCCTCGCCGTGTCGGCAGGATCACGGTGCCCCGAACCCGAAACGGAAACCATGGCCGCGATCGCAACCGCCGACGAGAAACCGCGTCGCGAGCCGGGGCAGTTTCGACGGCTGATGCGCGAGCTCCGTCCGTTCACCCGGCTCCAGGTTCTCTGCCTGCTGTTGACGGTCGCGCAGTCGATTTTCGGATTCCTGCCTCCGCTCATCCTCGGCGACATCGTCAACAAGCTCCAACGCGGAGAACCGATCAACACCCTCCTCTACCTCGGGTACGTCGTTGGGTTCGCCTTGGGGGCCGGACTTCTGGGCTACGCGCTCGGTGTCGCGACCGCGATGCTCGGCCAGCGATTCCTGCTCGCAACCCGCGAAAAGCTCTACGGGCATATGCAGTCGCTCCCGATCGCATACTTCGATCAGAACCAGGCCGGGAAACTGATCAGCAATGTCATCAACGACGCCAGCACCGTTCAATCCCTGATCACCGGCAACCTCAACACGATGGTGAGCGACGCGGTTCAACTGGTGCTCGTGCTCGTCATCCTCTTCACGATCAGCCCTTCTTTGGCCGGCCTCACTCTGATCATCGCCCCGCTCTATGTCTTGAACTTCCGGCGGTTTCTAGCTCCGCTCAAGGAGACGAGCGAGAGCATTCGACGGACGCGGGATGTGATGTATGGCGACATGCAGGAAAAGCTCGCGGGTGTCCAAGTGGTGAAGGGCTTCGGTCAGGAGCGGATGGAGGCCAAGAGCTTCCTTGGGATCACGCGGGATCTCATGGGGCTGAACGTCCGTCAGGGGGCACTTGGAGGAGGGCTCTGGACGATCGCTGATGCACTCGGCGGCATCGGCCAGGGTCTCGTGCTCTACTTTGGTGGCCTCATGTGCCTTCGCGGCGAACTCCAGGCGGGAACCCTCGTGATGTTCCTCATGTATTCGATCGGCTACATCTACGGGCCTGTGGTACGGTTTCTCGTCGTAATCGACCCCATCGCCCGAACGCAGGCGGCTCTCCATCGCATCTTCCGGACTCTGGACACGCCGGCGACGATCGGCGACGCGGCCGGCGCACGACCGATGCCGCCAATTCAGGGCGAGGTCCGATTCGAGGATCTCTGGTTCGAATACGAGGCCGGCAAGCCCGTCCTACGGGGTGTCGATTTGGCGGTGGAGCCGGGGCAGATGATCGCCCTGGTCGGCTTCAGCGGTAGCGGCAAAACGACGCTCGTGAACCTACTTATGCGCCACTACGACCCGACCGCGGGGCGCATCCTCGTCGATGGGGTCGACTTGCGCGAGACGCAGCTCCTCAGCTATCGTGCCCAGATCGGCTACGTGATCCAAGAGAGCATCCTCTTCAACACGTCGGTACTTGAGAACATCCGGTACGGGCGTTGTAGCGCGACGGTCCGCGAAGTCGAGGAAGCGGCGAAGGCGGCCAACATCCACGACACGATCGTGGCGCTTCCCGAAGGCTATGAAACGAAGATCGGCGAAGACGGCGTCTCGCTCTCCGTCGGCGAAAAGCAGCGACTCGCCATTGCCCGCGCGCTGCTCGCCGATCCGAAGATCCTGATTCTCGACGAAGCGACGTCCGCGCTCGATTCCCAAACCGAAGCCCTCCTCCAAGAGGCGCTGGATCACCTGCTCGAGGGTCGGACGAGCTTCGTCATCGCGCATCGTCTCTCGACGATCGTCAAGGCCAACCGGATCGTGGTGATGGAGCAGGGCGAGATCACGGAACAAGGGACCCACGCCGAACTTCTCGATCACGACGGGGTGTATGCGCGGCTCTATCGCCAGCAATTCGCGGTGGCGCTGGAAGGAACTAGTTGAAGTCCCAGCCGTAGGCGGCGACATCGAAGATCAGGCCGCCCCAGTTGGCTTTCACATCGCACCCGCGGGAAAGTTGGGTCGGCGTAAGGGCCCGGACACTGCCATCTCCGAAAGCCACGGTGGCCTTGCCTCGATGCCACGGCCACACCCCACCGTAAAAGGGACCGGTGTCACGCGTGGCGTTGGTCCAACCTCGATTGACCTTGTACAGTTGGCTATCACTCACGCCCGGCATCATGAAGCTGTCGAACCGGGGCGCGTTCGCCGAAACGCCACCGTAACGGCATGGCGGAACGACCAGATAGCTACCTCCCCCGACCGGCTGTCCCCCAGACGTGACGTCATGGACCGAATCCAGGAACAAGTAGGCTCGGCTCGGTTCGGCGACCTCGCTCCACGACCGTGGGACGGGGCTCCAGCCTCGCTCGGCCCGCGTGAGGGGTGAGAAGTAAAGATAGTTGTAGCCGAGATTCGATCGCTGGGACGCCAGAAAATACCGGGACTCGCTGTCTCCCTGGATCAGGCTCTCGTCAAAGCTCGCGTCGTCCGCCGGACGGGCCCCATGGTCCGCGGGGCACTTGAAAATACCGAATTCTCGGGTGTAAGGCAGGGCCAATTGGACCCAGGTGCGATCCTTTTCGGGATCAGGAGCGTCTGAAGTGAGAACCGAAGAGAGCACGGCGCGCTCGTCGTAGTCGTTGGAGTACATCGCGACGGCAAGCGTGACCTGGCGAAAATTGCTCGCACATCCCGCCTGCTTGGCGGCATGCCGAGCCGAGGCGAAGACAGGATAAAGCACGCTTGCCAAAACTGCCAGTATGGCAAGCACCACCAGCAACTCAACCAAAGTGAAGGCGTTTGCTCTTCTCAAGTCCTCGCACCTCCCTGCGAAAGGCGTGCCACTCCATTATAACGCAGGATTTCAGGAATCCAGCGCGAAACTTTCCAGCTTGCCGATGGTTCGGAATCCGAGATGGGCATACCACGCTTCCAGCCGTGGCTCGCATTGGAGGACCAGCGTCGCCGATTCGCTCCGTGCAAGCCTCTGAACGGCCCGCACCACCGCCTTACCGAAGCCCCGATTGCGCAAGTCCTGGCGCACGCACAAGTTGTAGAGACCGATCGTCTGAGGAGTCCTCGCCAACATCACCGCCGCAGTGGGGTCGGTGAGGGGACCGAGACGATATAGGTCGTGTCCTGCACCGGCGGTGGCATCGACGATGTGGCGGCGAGTCCACGTCGCCTGACGCCAGAAAAACTGAGCCACCATGAACTCGGCGAGCTTCACACGCTCGTGCGGGTGTCTGGCCGGCTCGATCACAGGGTCGCCGTCATCCTTGAGGCCGCTGCCGTCGTCGACCATGTGGGCGAGCCGGTGATGGCGCAGAAAGCCGGCCTTCGTGAGCGCCGTGCCGGCGTCGTCGTCGACTCCTGTCGGAATGTTGAAAACCCGGAAATTGGCATGCCGCATGGCGTGATCGCGGAGCGCTTCGACACCGGCCGGGTCGAGGTCCTCTCCGTCGAGTTCGAGGTCGATGCCGAAGTTGCAGAAAGCGAGGTCGGTCGGCGCCGCCGCGATCAAGCAGCCGGGACACCGAGTCAGAGTTGCCCCAGGCACGGTGCCGGCCAGCGCGACGTAGGTGTGGATGATGTTCGCTCGCCCGAGCCGGGCAGCATCCGTGTTCAGAGCACTACGCTCCACAGTACACCCACCGTCGCCCGCTTGGGCAGGATCACCGCGCCGAGGGAGAGCCCCTGGTTGATGCGATAGCCGATGTACCCCTGAAACCCGCGAGGCGTGATCATCAGCGAGGCGAACCCGTCGGCCTTGGCGTTCAGCTGCCAAACGTCGATCCCGGCTGCGACCTGGAGGCCGGTGGCAGGATTGAGGCCGATCCCCACTCGAATCGTCGGGGCGAAGAACTTCGTCGGAGCCTCGTACCGTTTTCCCGCGAAGGTCGCTTCGAAGAAGGTCGAGACGGTTCGCAAGAGCCTCCGCTGGACGAACACGCCTCCGTAATGGCCGGTCTCAAGCCACAGCGTTTGGGGCGCACCGAGGACGTCGATCAACTTGCCGGTATCGACCGGTGGAATCACGGTATCGTGGCGCGCCCCGACGACAAGCGTCGGTCGCTCCGTCGAAGAGAGGAACTCGAGCGGTTCGATCGGCTTGAGTTCGTCGCGCATCCGCTCCTCGGTATAGCCGCGCCGCCGCAGGTCCTCCCGTTGGGTTACAACCCGAGAGCTGTTCCAGAGAATGTGTGCGAGATCGACCCCGCCGAGCATGAACGCACCCGAACTCAATCGACTGTCGACGGCGAAGACGAGGGAAGCCACGATCGACCCGAGGCTTGTACCGGCGATGCCGATCTGGTCCTTTCGGAACTCGGGACGAGTTTGGATCCAGTCGATCGTCCGTCGGATGTCGGCGACGCTCTGGGTCATGGTCGCCACCATCCGCACGGGGTCGGGTTGGATCGCGAGTTCGCCGGAACGGGTGCCCTTCGGCGCGCGCCGCATGTGGTACGGCAACGTCACCAGCACCGCGCCGATGCCTCGTCGGTTGAGCTTGTCGGCGAGGTCGAGATCGGCGGAGAGGTCGGTCGCGCCCCAGAAGTGAAGCAGAACGACCACGGGCACCGGTCCGCTCGCCTCGATCGGGAGCAGGGCCCGTACCGGCACCACGTTGTTCTCAGGGTGTGAGGTCTCGATCGGCGACGGGAACGTGATCTCGTACTCGGCGGAAGCTTCGGTGCGGGCGATTTCGGTCCAAGACGGAAACGGGATCGGCGGAGGGGCGACGCGGACATCGGCCGAGGCCTGTAAAATAGGCAGGGTGGCCGCCGTGTGCGCAGGAGTGTTTGCGGCAAGTCCCCCGAGGAGAATGACCAGTATGAGCTTGGCGCCGATCTGCTTGTTTGCCCTACTCACGATGCAATCGGCCCCTAGTTTAGACGCCGACCTCGACGTAGCGCTCGGGACCGCGTCACTGTCGGCCAAGACCGCCCAGTTCGACCCAAATCTCCTCCGGTTCTTCCGCCAAAGCGAGTTCTCGACGCCGACTTTCGAGGCCATGCACGAGAACGTCTGGCGCGGGCCGTTCATTGCCGACAACTGGCGTCGTCAGTTTGCGGTCAGCGGGGGTAAGCCCAATGAATCGCTTGCCGCTGCGGGTCGAATGATCGGGCTCGGCACCCGTCGAACGCTCCTCGGCAACCCGATTGCCGCCGCAGAAGAGGCCGCCAAGAAGACGGGCGCACTCAAAGCCGTACTCGAGCGGATGAAGTCGCAGGGCATCATCAAGGGCGAAATCCTTGACCCGGCCGAGGTACCCGAGACCGTGCAGCAAGCTGCCGCCCTCGTGCTTCAGGTCGCGCTCGAAACGATCAACTACCGGCGCGCCGCATTCGAGGGCGTCACCGACTTCGCGAATTCTTATCAGCGCATGCTCGACTACGACCCCGAGTCCGACGATCCGCTTGCCAATCGGCGTGCACTGGAGCTCTTCCGTTCGGTCGACATGCGCTACTTGTTTGCAGGAGCCCACGACATCACCCTCGCCGCCACGCAAGCTCAAGCGCTTGTCCAAGCGACTTCGCCCACGACGACCTTCAGTTACAGCGTCAGCACGGACTGGGGCGTCGTCGTACTGTCTGGGGGCGGGAACACAGCCTATCCGGAAGGACCGGTCCTCCTCATCATCGACACGGGTGGTGCGGACAGCTATCTCAACGTACCGTCGAATCAATCGTTGGCGAATTGGGTGAGCGTCGTCATCGACACGAGCGGCAACGATAAGTACCTGAGCCTGCCCGCGCTCGCCGACACCCCGGTCGATAAGTTCGACGGACGCCGAGGCAAAGGGAAATTCGGGCCAGGAAGCGCGCTCTTCGGCGTCTCGGTCGGTATCGACGGCGGCGGCGAGGATGTCTATCGGAGTCACCGGCCGGGACTTGGCTCGGCAACGATGGGGGCGGCGGTCCTGTTGGATGCCGGTGGTGACGACGTGTACGACGCCTATGCCGATAGCCTGGGCTACGGTAAGTTCGGCATCGGCGTCCTCGAAGACCTTTCGGGCAAAGACCGGTACAGCGGCTTCAGCCAGGTCGAAGGGTGTGGGCAGACTTCGGGCTGTGGGATGCTCCTAGATCGCGCCGGAGACGACGTCTACGTCGCCAACGATACCGTCCTCGATTTCGCCTCACCCCAGAGCAAGGATCACAACGCGAACATGTCGCAAGGGGCCGGCAACGGCCGACGCGCCGATTATCTGGATGGCCATAGCCTGAGCGGTGGGATCGGCATCCTCTACGATCAGGGAGGCGCGGACATGTACTCGTGCGGCATCTTTGGTCAGGGCGTGGGCTACTGGGAGGGAATCGGGTTTCTCTGGGATTCCGAAGGGAACGACACCTATTCCGGCCAGTGGTACGCGCAAGGCGCTTCAGCACACTTTGCCATCGGATACCTCGAGGATGAAGGCGGCGACGACCTCTACCTGGCTCCGATGAACATGGCGATGGGCGCGGGGCACGACTTTGGGACGGGCTATCTGGTGGACCGGGGTGGTAACGACAAGTACCGAGGACCGAACCTGAGCCTCGGTGCAGGCAATGCGAACGGGATCGGCTGGTTCGTCGATCTTCGCGGCGACGATACCTACGACAGCAGCGGTGTGACGCTCGGCAAGGCCGCCGAGGCCCCCAAGGGCACACTCCGGGAGCGAGGTCTTTGCCTCGGCCTGTTCATGGACCTGGGGGGCAAGGATATGTTCCCCGCTCAAGCAACTTGGGCGAAGGACGCGACGCGGATCGCGAATTGGACCGACCGAGGACCGAGTCCCGCCGAGAGCCAGTTAGGCATCTTCTGGGATCGTTAGGCGGCTCCAGATCACCCTCCCTGCCCCTGGGGGAGAGTCGGTGAGCGAAGCGAACCGGGTGAAGAGGAGCCACGCTCTCCTGGTGGGAGTACCATCATGCGATGGCGCGGATCACGGTTCTGCTTACCTGTTACAACCACCTCGCCTACCTGCCCGCATGTCTTGAGAGTGTTCGGGCACAGACCTTTCGAGACTTCGAGATCCTTGCCTTGGACGACGGCTCGACCGACGGGACTCGGGAGTGGTTGCGCGAACAGCAGGACATCACGATGGTTTTCAACGAGTCGAACCTGGGGACGTACGGAACACTCAATGTCGGGCTTGAGAGGGCGAATGGCGAGTTGATCGCTGTCTTGAACGACGACGATCTGTGGGCACCGACCAAGCTTGAGAGGCAGGTCGAACTGCTCGATCGGTTTCCCCGGGTCGGCCTTGTCCACACGGACGGCGGGTTCATCGACGGGGCGGGCAAGCCGATCGACGGCAGTCCACTTGGCTTCGAGTTCCCGCGAACGGAGACTGGAGACGTCCTCCTGAGCCTGCTGTACCAAAACAAGATCATCGCTTCGGCCGTCCTTGCCCGTCGCGAGTGCTTCGAGCACTGTGGGGTCTTCAACCCGGCGTACTTCGGATCGGGGGACTGGGAGATGTGGCTCCGGATTGCGGAGCGATATGAGATCGGCTACGTCGACGAACGGCTGACGTTCTACCGGGTTCACGGCGAAAACGCGAGCCATGAACTCGATCGGATCTGGCGAGACGACGAACGGCTGCGCGACTGGATCGTCACGCGGATCGCCGAGTACGAAAAGAAGGGTTACGACGCCGCGGCGCTACGGCGTGCCTTGGCCCACAACTGGGCGTGTCTCGGAACCGTCAGGACGTTGAATGGAGACCCGCGACGAGGGCGGCAGGCCTACGTCGAGTCCATCCGCCTCGCTCCGCTGCGGGTGAAGAGCACGCTCCGCTACCTCGCGACGTGGCTCGGTCCTCAAGCGTTCCGCAAGCTACTCTGACGCGCTCTGGCATCCGTGAGCCAAAATCGGGCATGCTGAGTCTGGTGGTCCTCGCTTCTGCAGTAATGTCACAGAGACTCGCTCCGTTGCCGCCGGTCCCAAGTCCTCGCCAGTTGGCGTGGCACGAGATGCGCTACTACGCGTTCGTCCACTTCGGGCCGAATACGTTCACGAATCGCGAGTGGGGCGAAGGCAAGGAGGACCCGAACGTGTTCCATCCGACGGCCTTGGATTGCCGTCAGTGGGCGAAGACGTTCAAGGACGCAGGCATGTCGGGCGTGATCTTGACCGTCAAGCACCACGACGGCTTCTGCCTGTTTCCATCCAAGTACTCGACCCACACCGTCGCTCAGACCTCATGGCGCAACGGGAAGGGAGATGTGCTCCGCAACCTGAGCGAAGCGTGCCGCGAGTTCGGTCTCAAGCTCGGCGTGTATTTGTCGCCCTGGGATCGCAATCACCCCGCCTACGGCACGCCGGAGTACAACCAGGTTTTCGCCAACACCCTCAACGAGGTCCTGACCGGCTACGGACCGATTTTCGAAGTCTGGTTCGACGGCGCGAACGGCGAAGGGCCGAACGGCCGGAAGCAGGTCTACGACTGGAAGCTGTTCATCGACACCGTTCGCAAGCACCAGCCCGATGCCGTGATTTTCAGCGACGCGGGTCCGGACGTGCGCTGGGTGGGGAACGAAGACGGATTCGCGAACGAAACGAATTGGGCGATGCTCGATCGAGATCGGTTCGTCCCGGGGACCCCGCTCTACCGAGAGTTGACCGAAGGGCATCCCAACGGATCGCACTGGCTTCCGGCCGAGTGCGACGTCTCGATTCGACCGGGTTGGTTTTATCATGCCGACCAAGATGAGCGGGTGAAGAGCCTGGCTCACTTGCTCGAAATCTACTATCGCTCGGTCGGAATGGGATCGAACCTGCTTCTCAACGTTCCTCCCGATCAGCGAGGTCTCATCCACGAGACCGATGTCAAGCGCTTGCTGGAGCTCCGCAAAGTCCTCGATGCGACCTTCGCGGTCGACCTCGCTTTTGGTGCAAGAACCACGGCGCGCGAGGTCATCGATGATCGCCCGGAGACGTTCTGGACCGCGCCCCCGGGGGCGACGCGGGGCTCGTTCGAGGTCACTCTCCGAGGAACGCCTCCGTTCGATCGCATTCTCCTTCGTGAGCCGATCGCGCTCGGACAGCGCGTCAAACGATTCGACATCCAGGTCAAGAAGGGGCAGGGATGGGAGACGCTGGTCTCCGGAACGACGATCGGACCCTCGCGGATCCTGCGGTTCGCGACGACGAGGACGTCGGCACTCCGCATCCGAGTCCTCGATGCTCGGGGTCGTCCAGCGATTTCACAGCTCTCGATCTACAAGGCGCCATCCTGGGCGCCGAAGGACCCGCCTCGCCTCGCCGGGGTCCCGCCCAAGCCGATCGCTGCCGACAAGGAAGGCCGTTTTCACCTCGGAGCGGCCGAGGCGACTCTCACGGGGAGCACCATTCGCTTCGAGGAAGGGAAAGAGTGCATCGGATTCTGGTCGGATCCCGGTGCCACGGCAAGCTGGACCCTCGCTTCCACGAAACCCCGATGGTATCGCGTCAGCGCCGAACTGGCTTGCGACCCCGGCGATGCCGGCTCGATCGCACGGCTCGAAGTGGGTGGTCAATCGCTGGAGTTCTCGGTGCCGGGAACGAAGGAGTGGGGAGACTTCACGACCGTCCAGCTCGGTGAGGTACCGATCGTGACACCAGGTAACCTGACCGTCTCCGTGCGGTGTGTGAAGATGGCCAAAGGTGCCCTCATGAACCTGCGCCGTCTCGTGTTCACACCCAAGTAACGACCCAGCAAAGTCGCCGTATGCGCGGCTAAACTCAAGTCCATGTCGCATGTTCACGAATACCCGGTCTCGGTACAGTGGGCCGGCGGGCGGGCCGGCGGGGGTACGGCAACCCCGAACCGCAGCGGCCACGCCTTGAAGCTGAGCGTTCCGCCCGAATTCCAGGGCCCGGGCGAGGGCACGAATCCCGAAGAGTTGCTGACCGCCGCCATCGCGAGTTGCTACAGCATCACGTTCGGCATCATCGCGGAGAATCGGAAGATCCCGGTGACGAGTTTCCAGGCCGAGGCGACGGGAGAAGTCGAGCAAAATGGCGCCCAGTTCGTCTACAAGGCGATCACGATTCGGCCGAACATCGTGCTCGATTCGGACGCGACCGACGACCAGGTCAAGGCTGCCGAAGACATGGCCCACAAGGCCGATCTGTACTGCATCATCACGAACGCCGTGCGCGATAAGGTTGCGATCACGGTCGAGCCGAGCGTCCGCCGAGGATAAGATGCGGACGAAGCTCGTCGCCGGCAACTGGAAGATGAACCTCACTCCGACCGAGGCTGCCGCCGCGGTCGAGGCATTCATCAAGCTGGTCGATGCACGCGAGAACGTCGATGTGATCCTCTGTCCGTCCTATGTGAGCTTGCCTAAGGTCCGCGAACTCATCCGGAACACTCACGTCAAGCTTGGGGCCCAAGATGTGTTCTGGGAAGAGAGCGGTGCGTTCACCGGCAGGGTCAGCGCTTCGATGCTGGGCGATCTCGGGGTCAGTCACTGTATCGTCGGGCACTCGGAGTCACGCGGCCGGTTCGGAAAGATGGAAACGGACGCCTCGTTGGCGCCGTACTTCGCTGAAACCGACCACACCGTCAACCTCAAGATCCGTCGGCTTCTGTTCCACGCGATCAACCCGATTCTGTGCGTGGGCGAAACGCTCGCCGAACGAGAGACCGGGAAGACGGAGGAGGTCATTGCCGGTCAACTCCGTGGTGGGCTCGACGGGATCGACCCGGCCGAGTTGTACTTTCTCGTGGTGGCCTACGAGCCGGTGTGGGCAATCGGAACCGGGCAGACGTGCGCCGCCCCCGAGGCCGATCGAGTTTGCGGTTTCATCCGCGACACGATCGCCGGGATGATGGGCACCGACGTCGCCGAGCACACTCGAATCCTCTACGGCGGCAGCGTGAAGGCTGCGAACAGCGCGGAGCTGTTCCAACAGCCGAATATCGACGGCGGGCTCGTCGGCGGTGCGAGCATCGATCCCGGGGAGTTCAGTCGGATCGTTTTCAGCGCATGACCGGCGTTCGAGTCACCGACACCCGGGTCGAGACCTCGCAGGTCATGACACCGAACGATGCCAACTTTCTCGGCAAAGTTTTCGGTGGGACGATCTTGTCCCTGATCGACCTCGTGGCTTACGCGACCGCGACCCGCTTCGCGGGAAACATCTGTGTCACCGCAAGCTTCGACAAGGTCGATTTCCTCGAACCGATCGAAGTCGGCGAGCTCGTGACCATGGTCGGCCACGTTTCTTACGTCGGACGAACCAGCGTCCAAGTCCGGATCGAAGTGTCGGCCGAAAACGTCTACACCCGAGCACGGCGCTCGACGAACATTGCTTGGGTGACGATGGTCGCGGTGAAGGACGGTAAGCCGGTCGAAGTACCACGCCTGATCTGCGAGACCCGCGAGGAGAAACTTCGCTACCTCGAAGGGAAGATGCGCAAGGAGCGCCGCGCCGCCTTTCGCGCCGAACTCGAGCGTGAACTCGTCGAACTCGAAACCCTGAGCGATCCCGAACTCGACGCGGTCGTCGTCGCGGCCGGCTAGGCGGCGAAGACCGCAATCGGATCGCCGAGCACGGGAGCATGGGGATGGATGCCCAGGCCGGGCTCGGACGACGCCGCGAACTTCCCATCGACCCGGGACGGGGCCCCCGCCGCAATCGACACAGACCCGTAACTGTTGAAGTCGGTCGCGGTGAAGCGGTACTTCTCGGGGGTCGAGTGGGCGAGATGAGCAATAGCCGCGGTGACGATGTCCCCGCCCCACGAATCCTCGAGGGTCATCGCGATTCCGTGAGCCACGCAAAGGTCCCGCAGTCGGCGCGTGCGGGTGAGGCCGCCGAGCTTAGAAATCTTGAGGTTCACGACGTCCATTGCACGATCTCGGAGGGCCTCCAGGAGCATCTCCATCGAGTCGATCGACTCGTCGAGGACGAAGGGGAGATCGGTGTGCTCCCGGATCGATCGGCACTCGCGGTAGGTCGCGCAAGGCTGCTCGATGGCGACGTCCAGATCGCGGACGGCGGCCACAACCCGCATCGCATCGTACGGAAGCCACCCGGTATTGGCGTCGGCGACGAGAACATCTCCGGGTTCGAGCATCGCTCGAACAGCTCGGATTCGCTCGATGTCGACGTCGGCGTTACCACCGACCTTGAGCTGAAAGCGGCGGTAGCCTTCAGCCCGATAGCCGGCGACCTTGCGCGCCATCGTTTCAGGATCCTCTTGCGAAATCGCACGGTAGAGGACGACTGCGTCGCCGAACTGGCCGCCGAGGAGCGTCGCGACAGGAAGTCCTGTGCTCTTGCCGAGGAGGTCCCAACACGCGACGTCGAGGGCCGACTTGGCGTACGGGTGGCCCTTCAGCGCGGCATCCATCCGGATGTTCACGACGTCGAGCTCGCGGGGGTCGACACCGATCAGCGCCGGGGCGATCTGAGCGATGCCGGCTCGCGCGCCTTCGGCGTAAGCCGGCAGGTAAGCCGGACCCAACGGGCAAACTTCACCGTATCCGACAAGCCCGTCGTCGGTCTCGATCGCAACGACGGTACTGTCGAACACCTCGACAAAGTTGCCGCCGCTCCACGCGTAGCGGCCCTCTTTGAGCGGCAGATCCACCTGATGAACGAGGATTCGTTCGATCCGCATCAGTCGTCCCGCGCCGCGATCGCCACGAGGAGGAACATCTCATCCGTGGTTTCTTCGCCCCATGTGATGTCTTTGGGCGGGTCATTCGGCTGGAACGGACTGGTGGCGCTGTTGTCGTAGAGGGCCTCGACCCGAATCACGCTCCCCGCGGGGATTCGCATCGGCTCTTTCAAGGCGTAGCTCAACTGCCAATTGAAGTCCCAGTTCTCGACCCAGATCAAAGGCCTGGTCGTGCCGTCGGGGAGTTCGACTTCCGCCTTCATCGACTTGCCCAGGAGGTGCATGTGGGGCATCACGCCGTACAGAATCGTATTGCGTCGGACGGGAAACCGCCCGGTAACCTTGGCATTCTTGTCACCGGCTTTGAGCCGAAAGAACGGGTTGGCAAGCCACTTGATGTCGGCGACTCGGTTGATCTTCTCGTCCTTCTTCGCCAAGTAAAGCGCGACTTGTGTTCGGTCCTCTTCCTCTTTGCCGTTGAGATGATAATGGACCTGCATGACGATGCGCGTCCCCGGCTTGAGTTCGAACGCGGCCCCCTCCGGCAGCATATAAGGCTGGAGCCCGGGGGCCCAGCCACCGAGCGATCCGTTCGGGATGAAGCCTGGTGTGCCAAACGCGGTGTAGCCTTCCTGGCCGTCCGAATTGCGCGCTTCGAGGCGCTTCGAGGCCCCTTGGGTGTCGAGGAAGCAGATGACGTGGTGGACGATCTTCCGGTTGCCGGGGCGGACGTCCATCCCTTTGACCCATACCGTCTCTTTCAGATTGGGCTCGATCACGAAGTGGCGGTAGACGTCGCTTCCTTCGGAAGGCGTCTTGTAGGCGCGCTTCGGCTGGAGGAGGAGATCGGGTTCGCCGAGGCTCCATCCGGTCCGGAATGTCGGCGGCTTCGGTTCTTTCTTGGCGTCGCCGCGCGGTGCCTTGGCTGCGGCCCAGTTTTTGAGGGTCTCGATTTGAACGGCGGACAGCACGTTCGGGTCATGGAATTCGCCGAACCCCTCCTTGGCCTTCCAGGGCGGCATCTTGCGCTGTTCGGCAACAAGAGCGATCATATCCGCCCACTTGCGAGCTTCCTCGTAGTTGCTCAAGGCGAAGGGTGCGGCCTCGCCGACGCGATGACAGCGCATGCAGGAGTTGTAGAGGATCGGCGCGACATGCTCGGCGAAGTTGACTTGGTCGACCGACGGCGCGCTCGGTCCGGCCATAAGCAAACACCCAAACGGTTCGGTACGAGCGACCGATGGGGAATGGCCCGCGAGTACGGCCGAGATCGCATCCTGCAAGTAGGGCTTCTTGACCCGGGTGCCGTCTCTGTTGTCGTCGATCGCACCCTTGTAGACCATCCGACCGTCGGCATCCAGGAGGATCGCCGTCGGGACGTGAGTCACACCTCGGGAGCGCGCCACTCCGCCGCCGGGATCGAGGTTGCACGGGAAGCGAAAGCCACGGTCCTTGGCATACTCGCGGACACCCCCGGGAGTCTCCATCTCGTTGGGAAACAGCGCTTCGAAGGCGACCCGTTCGCCGAACTGGTCGACGAGCTTGTTGAAACGAGGCGTGTAATGCATCGCGACCGGGCAGTCGGTACTCAAGAAGAGCACCACCTTGACCCCGCTCCGGCTTGGCGTCGACGAGGGCCCGGTCCCACCGAGCCAACTTGCGCCGACGAGAGCGGCGAGTCCTGCACTCCACAAAACGATCCCTATCTTCATGGCCACCAGTTCCTCACGACAAGTTCACACACCTCGTTCACGTGATTCTACAGAATGCGTGGGGTCAAAGGTCCACAAACCACCGGTGGACGCTGACGTCGTCCGTCAATTCGGGGTGAAACGAGGTGCCGACGACCCGCCCGGCGCGTACGGCGACGATCCGATCCTGATACCGCGAGAGCACCTCCACGCCGTCGCCGACTCTGCAGACGACCGGCGCGCGGATGAACACTCCGGTCACCGGATGATCGACCCCGGCGAAAGCGACCGTGTCTTCGAAGCTGTGGATCTGGGCTCCGAATGCGTTTCGGACCACCGTGATGTCGAGTAACCCAAGCCGGTATTGATCGCGACCCTCGATCTCCCGTGCCAGGAGGATCATCCCCATGCAGGTCCCCCAAATCGGCATGCCTTCCTGCGCCCTCCGGCAGATCGCTTCGCCGAGACCGTATCGCTCGAGCAGCAGCCCCACGGTCGTACTCTCGCCTCCAGGGATGATCAGCCGATCGATCGCCGAGAGCTCCTCGGACGTTCGGACTTCGCGGGTCTCGACACCCGGTGACGTTCGACGCACGGCGTCGAGGTGTTTTTCGAAGTCACCTTGGATTGCGAGCACGCCAATTCGCTCGGGCATCCCGCGAGTGTATCAGGCCTTGGGCAGACCGACCCCGTAGGGTTGGGTTGCAGGCACGACGCGACCCATTCGAACCGGGTCGGCTTCGAACCAAGACATTTCGAACCCCAGATTCCGGCTTGCGACGGTGGGGTTCCGCTCGTATTGCGGAGCGAAATCGGCATCGAGCACTCGGAGCTTCTCGATCGCGGCCAGCTGGGCCTGATTCAGTTCATCCATCAGCTGGACATAGCGCCCAAGGAACCGGGCATCTTCGCACTCTTCGACTCCGCGACGGGCCGCGTTCATGGATGCCGCCCACCGTCCCAGGGCCCGGAGGGTCAACGCTTCCAGGAAGCGATATCCTGGCTCCGAGGGGTTATCGGCGATGAGTCGGCGCGTGGTCCGGAGGACGTCTTGGTAGCGCCCGAGGTGCCACTCCGCCCGCACCGCAACTTCGCGGACCGCGACGTTCGAGGGGTCTTGGCGCAACAGTCGGCGGCATTGCCGCAGGACTTCGCGATCCGAACCGGATTCAAGGAGCCCGGCCAATTCTGGCCGGCTCGCGAACGGCCCGAAGGTCGGCGCAGTTTCGATCCCAGGGCACCGCTTGCCGCTTCCCCTTCTCCGTTCCCATTGACTACCCGTGGCGCTCTTCATCATGCTCCCTGCCTGCCGCCCGGGAAATGCCGAGATGACTTAGCTTAACAATCTCGGCACACTCCGTGTGATGGCATTCTTGCGTGAAGTTCACTGCGCAAGCGCGCTGGGCCATCGATTCTGGTCCTTTTGCGGGGCAATCTCCGCGATTTTCGCCCGGACTCCGAGCGGAATCCGACGACTCCCGTCGGGCGTGCGGAGCGGAATGAGCGAAGCCGTGGCCGTTGCTTCCGCGGCCCAGTGACGGGCGAATGGCTCGTCGAGGTCGCGCAGGAAGATGATCCAGTCTCCCTCGCTCGGTCGGCAAAGAAGGGCTCCAACCGGGAGCGTCAAGCGAAGCTTGGCCGCAAACTTGCGGAACGCCATTTCGACGACGGGTCGACCGAACTGCTCGATCAACTGGTCCAGTCGAAGCGGCTCAAGCGTCACCAGAACACCGCGTTCCGCTTGCCCTACCGCGTCCTGGAACTCACGGGGGGTCGCGAACCCGGCCGGGCCTTTGACCGATCCATCGAGGCGCGCGAGTGCCTGCCCGAGTTCGGCGGCGACAATCCGGATCGTCTCGAGTTCCTTCACGTCGATGGCTCCTGAGGCGTTCGTCGCAACGGTGAGGAAGCCGAAGACAGAGGCACTCACGTCGATCGGGATCAGCGCGTAGCTCCCCACACGACGCTTGAGGGCTTCGACCCGGTCGATCCGAGCGTCGTCGGCCGTGTCGAAGAGGTGAACTTCCTCTCCGCCCGAAGCGAGCCAGCCTGGGATGCCCGTTTGGCCGTCGAAGTTCAGCGACTCGAAGAGGCGGTGGGAGGCTCCAAGCGCGGCCACGGAATAGACCGAATCGCCGTCGAGGAACCAGATGGCGAGGTGTCCGGGGTTCAGGATTTCGTTCAATTCGCGAGCCACTCGGGCGGCGAGATTGGCCGCCGACTCCGCGCCGCTTGCGGTCGTGGCGATCGTATACAAGAGCTCGATTTCGCGAAGACGTCGCCGTTCTTGCGCCTCGACTTGCTCCTTCTGAATCTGGGCTGCGACGAACGGTGCGGCCTCCTCGGCTTTGGCCACTGCCTCGTCCAAGCGGTGCCGCGATTCGTCGGTGAGGCAGAGGGCCCCGACAATGAGGCCGCGATGCTTGAGCAGGACGGTGGCGCCGAGCGTTCGGTGATTCTCTTCTTGGGCGACCAACATCGCCTGCTCGATCCGATGGCGCATCTGCCACTCGCTCAGGCCCTTGGCAAGCGGGAACATCGCGGTCTTGAGTGGCTCAGGGACGTTACCGGAGGCGGCCCGCACGACGACGGCGTCCGCAAATTGTGCGCACGTGTGGAGGGTGGTTCCCGCCGCGCCGGTGATTTCGCGCAGACGGTGGGCGATCCGTTGCTCGAACGTCTCGCCGGTGGCATCGGCGGCTTCCGTCAGCTGAACGGCGATCCGGTCCCGGCGGCTTCGACGCTCCAGATCACGATATTGGTCGCGCAGACTGCGGAAGTTCTCGCGCAGTTCGAGATAGGCGATCGGCTCAGGACCGTCGGAGAGCGTCTGCGGTGTCGGCTCGGGAGCGGCGGGTCGGGTCACGGTCATCACGATCCGAGCCTGTGTCAGCAAAAGGCCGACCACGAGAACGGCGAGCGCCTGTCCCAGGAGGGGTCCGCTCGGCGGTGCGGTCGTCGTAAGGTTCGCGGCGACCAGGATCCAAGCTGCGGCGATCGGAGCCATCGCCGCGGGGTTCGATCCGTGCCGCGCGGCCGCATAGGCACAAGGGGCGAGCACGAGGAACCCGTATTGGGTGAGGATGCCGAAACGGGCCGCCAAGTAGGCGAGCAATGCTGCATCGATCACGGCGATCCAGCCGGACACCCCGGGGTTGCGGAGCTTTCGCCGATCAAGAAGCGCGACGACGATCGCGAATGCGCCGCCGATCGCGGCCACCTGCCCGACCATCGGGAACTGAGTGCGATCAAGCGCATAGGTCACGCTCACGAGCGCGAGCCAAAACAGGGCACGGACGACGAACTCCAACATCCTACTTGAGGTTTCGGAAGCTCGAAACCTGAAGCTCAGGGTGAAGATCGGTGCGGATCTATCGCCAGTCGTCGAAGAGCTCGCTCACCGACTCGTCGAGGTGGATCCGACGGATGGCTTCACCCAAGAGCGGTGCACACGGCAAGATCGTCAGCTTCGGAAACATCTTGACGCTCGGAATCGGCACGGTGTCCGTCACGATGACCTTCGAGATGACCGAGTCCTGCATGCGCTGGCTGGCGTTGCCGCTGAAGACCGCATGGGTGCAGCTGGCGACGACTTCGGTCGCGCCCCTCTTGAGGAGCACCTCGGCGCCGGTGATCACGGATCCGCCGGTGTCGATCATGTCGTCGATCATCACGCACTTCTTGCCTTCGACGTCACCGATGATTTCGATGATGTCGACCTTGTTCGGCTCGGGCCGGCGCTTGGCGATGATGGCGATCGGAACGCCCCCGAGCATCTCGGCGAGGGACCGGGCGCGGCCGACACCGGCGACATCGGGGCTCACCACGACGATGTTCTCCTCGCGGTAGCCCTCAAGGATCATGTGGCGTCCGATGATCGGACCGGCGTAGAGGTGATCGACCGGGATGTTGAAGAACCCTTGGATCTGCTCGGCGTGGAGATCGACCGTCACGACGCGTTGGGCCCCGGCCACGCTGATGAGGTCCGCGATGAGGCGGGCCGTGATCGGTTCGCGCGGCTTCGTCTTCTTGTCCTGGCGGGCATAGCCGAGGTACGGGATGACGACGGTGAGGCGCTTGGCCGAGGCCCTTCGGAACGCGTCGAGGAAAATGAGCAGTTCGACGAGCGTGTCGTTCGCGGGATAGCACGTCGGCTGAAGAATGAAGACGTCGTTGCCCCGGGCACTCTCGTCGACCATGACCCGAATCTCGCCGTCGCTGAACTTCGTGGACGTGCACCTCCCGAGATCGATCTCAAGGTACTCGGCGACGCGGTGCCCGAGATCATGGTGGGCATTGCCGCAGAACAGCTTCATCCCCCCAAGGTCGACGTCGCTCAGGTTCTTTTCCGTTTTCGTTCGCGCCATTGTCGTGCCCATTCTGGTTTGTTCTCCTGTCGACTTCGTCCGATGCCGAGTTCATCCTCGCCGACGTCGTGCGTGATGGTGCTCCCGGCGGCGATCACCACCCCATCTCCGATTGTAACCGGAGCGACGAGGGTCGAGTTCGAGCCGACGAAGGCGTTGGCCCCGATCGTCGTCTTGTGTTTTTCGAAGCCATCGTAATTGCAGGTGATGGTGCCGGCCCCGATGTTGGTTCCCGCCCCGACTTCGGCATCGCCGATGTAGCTGAGGTGAGACACCTGGCTCCCCGGTGCGAGCACCGCGTTCTTGATTTCGACAAAATTCCCGATCTTGACGCCGTCTCCGACGTCGGCTCCGGGGCGGAGGTGCGCGTACGGTCCGCATCGCGAGCCATCCGCCATTCTCGCCCTGTCGACGAAGCTCATGAGCACGGTGCAGCCTCGCCCGATCCGGGAGTCCTTGACCCGGCTCACCGGTCCGATCGTCGAGCCTGATCCGATGCTCGTGACTCCTTCCAGCGTGGTCATCGGGGCGATGGTCACATCCGGTTCGATCGTGACGTCGAGCCCGATGTAGGTCGTCTCGGGATCGATGATCGTGACGCCGTCGAGCATATGCCGGACGAGGGTGCGCTGACGGAGGACATCGGACGCTTCGGCCAGCTGGCGCCGGTCGTTGACCCCGACGAGGACGCTCGGGTCTTCGAATACCGCCGTCGCGACCGCGGCTCCTTCCGATGCCAGAAGACGGATCGCATCGGTCAAGTAGTACTCGCCCTGAGCATTCGCGGACGAAAGCTGAGGGAGAATCCGGAAGAGCGTCACGGCGTCGAAGCAGTAGACCCCGGCGTTGACTTCGCGGACCTCGCGCTCGTCGGCGGTTGCATCCTTCTCCTCCACGATCGCCACCGCGCGTCCGTCCGGGTCGCGGATCAGACGGCCGTAGCCCGTCGGGTCCGACACGATGCTGGTCGCGACGGTCGCCGCAGCGGCCTGTTCGCGATGGACACGGAGGAGTGCGTCGAAGACGCCGGCATCGAGGAGCGGAGTGTCGCCGGGCGCCACGATGACCGGGCCATCGTAGCCACGGAGGGGGTCTTCGGCCATCCGCACCGCGTGGCCGGTTCCGAGCTGCTCGGCTTGGATCGCGAACCGATACTCGGAGCCGGCCAGCGCCTCGCGCACGGCATCGGCACCATGGCCGACGACGACGATTGGCGCGGCGATGCCGGCCGCGCGCATCGCGCGGCCGACGAGATCGACCATCGGCACGCCACAGACGGGATGAAGCGCTTTCGGCATTTCCGATTTCATCCGCGTGCCCTTGCCTGCGGCGAGGATCACTCCTTGCACGCTCATCCACCCACCTGCCCGGCGAGAACGGACTTGGCGGCGTCCAGGGCCTCTCGGACTTTGCTCGCGTCCTTGCCGCCGGCGGTGGCGAAGTCGGGACGTCCACCGCCCCCGCCGCCGGCGATCTTGGCGACTTCGCGAACGAGGTTTCCGGCATGGGCACCCTTTGCCTGCGCTTCGGCACCGACTTTGGCGACGAAGGTCGCCTTGCCATCGGCGGCGAGACCCACAAGGACGACGCGATTCGGCTTGCCGTCGGCCAGCCGGTCGGCGATCAGGGTCGCTTCCTTGGGGTCGCCGTCGGTAATCGCCTCGGTCGCCAATTCGACCGGTCCGACCGCTTCGGTCGTGGCCTCGGTCGGCGAAGCGGCCTGGGTCCGCATCTTCTCGATCCACTTCTGGAGGTCGCGGTGTTGGTCGAGGAGCTTTTCGATCGCGTGCTGGATTTCGGACGGGCTGGACTTCACGAGTGCGGCCGCGGATCGCAGACTGTCGACCTGCTCCTGCACCCAATCGTAAGCTCCGAGGCCGGTCACGGCCTCGATCCGGCGGACGCCCGACGCGGCCGATCCTTCGTGGAGAATCTTGAAGAGCCCGATCTCTCCCGTCGTCCGGACGTGACAGCCGCCGCAGAGTTCGAGGCTGAAGTCCCCGACTTGGACCATGCGGACCGTATCGCCGTATTTCTCGCCGAAGAGCGCCATCGCCCCGCGCCGCTTCGCTTCCGCGATCGGGACATCGGCGTAGATAGCGACTTCGGTGTTTTCGAGCGCGCGCTCGTTCACGGTTCGTTCGACGTCGGCGAGTTCCTCGGGGCTCATCGACTTGCCGTGAGTGAAGTCGAAGCGGAGATAATGGGGCGCGACAAGCGAGCCGGCCTGGGTGACGTGCTTGCCAAGTCGGTTTCTCAAGGCGGCGTGGAGGAGGTGGGTCGCCGTGTGGTTTCGGGTAATCGCCCGCCGTCGCCCGAAATCGACGCGGGCATCGACCTCGCGAAAGAAGAAGCCGGTGTCGAGGGCGTGGAGGATCTCCTCCTCCCGCAAGCCTCGGAGCAGGCGACTGTCGACGGTGGCATCGAAGTCCCCTTGGGGGCCGAACATCTGGGACCGGAAACCCTCGTCGATGCGGGTGAGGACCGCGTCGTGCCAGATGAGGCCCATCTCCTTCCAAGTGTTCGACACCTTGAAGGAGAACGCGTCGCACTCCACCGTGCCCGTATCGCCGACCTGGCCGCCGCTCTGAGCGTAGAACGGCGTTTCGTTCAGGCAGAACTGGAACTCGCCTGTTGTGAGTCCATCGGGACCGAAACGGGGGCTGATCTGGCCGATCTCGCTCCGCCACAGCCCGGCGTCGTAGCCGACGAACACGGACTGCGGCCACGCAGTGCTCGAAACGCTGAGTACGAGCGCTTCCTGATCGGCATAGACCGTATCCATGCCGCTCGCGCCTCGCGAGCGCTCCTGGGCTTCCTTGAGCGCCTCCTCGTAGCCATCCAGATCGATGTGGATGTTCGACTCCTCGCAGATCTCCTGCGTGACCTCGAGCGGAAAGCCATAGGTGTCGTAGAGCTTGAACGCGATCTCGCCGCTGAGTACGGTCTGCCCTTTCGCCCGCAGTTCGTCGAGTTGGTCGCTAAGGCTGTCGAAGCCCTGCGCGACGGTTCTTCGAAACTGGGCTTCCTCGTTTCGAAGCGTCTCGAGCAGCATGTCTCGGCGATCGATCAGCTCGTTGTACTGATTGCCGAGCGCTTCGATGACGCCGGCCACGACAAGGTGAAAGAACGGTTCGGCGAATCCGAGGGTCCGCTGGCCTTTCAGGACCGCACGCCGAATCAGCCGTCGCAGGACGTAGCCCCGGCCCGTGTTGCCGGGCAGAATCCCGTCCGCGATGCAGAAACACGCGGTGCGGATGTGGTCGGCGATAATCCGGATCGCGGTATCACGACCCTGATCGGTTCCGTACTCGAACCGACCCTTGCCGATCGCGACGATCGTGGCGATGATCGGAGTGAACGCATCGGTGTCGTACACGCTCGTGAATCCGCTGAGCACCGCCGAGGTTCGCTCCAGGCCCATACCGGTGTCGATGCTCCGAAACGGGAGTTCGGGCATCCCGGTCTTTTCGTAGCCGAGGCCGGGGCGCTCGGGGTCCTTGAGACGGCCTTGCCACTCGTACTGGATGAAGACGTCGTTCCAGATCTCGAGCCACTTGCCCGCGCCTTCGTCGCGCAGATAGTCCTGGGCGGCGTAGGGGCCGGTCGGCGGGGGTTCGGGCGCGGTCCAGTAGAACATCTCCGAGTTTGGGCCGCACGGGCCGGGAGGGCCGAACGTGTAGGCGCCGGCCGGCCAGTAGTTCGTCTCCTCGCCGAGGCGGAAGATCCGCGTCTCGGGATCGATCCCGACCGCGCCCAGATGCTTCGACCATGCCTCGAAGGCTTCGTCGTCGGCCTCGAAGACAGTGAAGCTCAGCCGGGTCGGGTCAAGGCCCAACCACTCGGGCGACGTCAGGAACTCCCACGAGTACGCGATCGCTTCATCCTTGAAGTAATCCCCGAACGAAAAGTTGCCCAGCATCTCGAAGAACGTGAGATGCGTCAAGTCGCCGACAGTCTCGATGTCGCCGGTGCGGACGCACTTCTGGCACGTCGTCAGGCGCGGGTTCGGCGGGTTCGCCACGCCTCGAAAGAACGGCTTGAACTGGACCATGCCCGCCCCATTGAAGAGGAGCGACTCGTCGAGCTTGCCGGTGACGTCGTAAGGCACGAGCGATCCCGACGGGAAGACGTCGTGGCCCTTCGATCGGAAGAAGTCGAGGTACTTCTGGCGCAGTTCGCGAACGGTCATGGGAAGCCTGAGGGTACCCGCCAGGGCACCCAAGGCCCAGAGGGCCGAAACCTACGGGGTCACTTCAGGTTTTTCAACCTCGAACCCTCCAGAGGTGGGGATGGGCGCCGATAACGATACTGAAGGCCCGGAAAAGACGAGCAAGAACGTGTCGGACATCCTCTCCCAAGACGAAATCGAAGCCCTGATGCACTCGCTGGCGACCGATCCCAGCGATCCCTCGGTGGCGCACGGGTCGGCAACGAAGCCCTCGACCCCTCAGGCTCCCAAAGTGGGTGCCCGTGCCGCGATCGCCTACGAGGTCTACGACTTCCGCCGTCCGGACAAGTTCAGCAAAGAGCAACTGCGCACCCTACAGATGCTCCATGAGACGTTCGCCCGCCTCGCGGGGACGGGGCTCTCGGCCTACTTGAGGAGCCCGGTCAACATCGATCTCATCTCGCTCGAGCAGGTGCCCTACGAGGAGTATCTCCGCAGCATCAACCAATCCGTTTTCACGATCATGTCGCTGCCTCCGCTCACGGGGCAATCGGTCCTCGAGATCGAATTCGATCTGATCTTCACGATGCTCGATCGACTCCTGGGAGGCCCCGGACGTGGGGTCGGGCGCACCGTGCTCACCGATATCGAGCGCCCCCTCGTCCGCAACATGCTCGAGCGGATGTTCGCCTCACTCAAAACCGCGTGGGAAGGGGTCGTGATCGTGAATCCCGGCATCGAGGGAATGGAAACCAGCTCCCAGTTCGTGCAGATCGTTCCTCCGACCGACATCGTCGTCACGATTCTCTTCGAGGTCAAAGTCGGCCAAGTCCGCGGGGCGATGAGTCTGTGTATTCCGTACCTGGTACTCAAGCCGATCACGACGAAGCTCTCCGCCCAGAAGTGGTTCGTCCACAACAACCGCAAGCCGAGCCAAGCGAACCGTCGAAGCCTCGCGAACCAGATTCAGCAGACCCACGTGACGTGTGCGGTCGAACTGGGTCGACGGCGGATGAGCGTTCAGAAGTTTCTCGCCCTCCAGGAGGGCGACATCGTCCGCCTCGAACAGCGCAGCGACCGAGATCTTTCGCTCCTGGTCGGGGGCGCGCCCAAATATGAGGGCCGCGCCGCCCTGGACGGGAAGAAGATCGTGTTCCACGTCAGCGGGCCGCTGGAGCCGTAAACGACCATGCCAAACATCTCGCCTGAAATCGTCAATAGAATCAGTTCGATCCAGAATCAGATCTGGCAGACCGTGTCGCTCACGGTCAGCGAGTCGATGGGATCGGCGATCAACTTCGGCACGCCGTTGACCGTCGCCACCTCCACCGCGGATCTCTATGCCGAACTCGGTTCCCCGCGATTGGTGATTCAGTTCGCGTTTGCGAATCTGCCGGAGAATCCACACGTGCTCTTGCTGCCGACCGAGACCTTCGCCGAGCTTGCCGAGGCGGTGAAGGGATCCGTGCCCGAGAACATCGACGAGAACTTGATTTCTGAGATCCGACCGGCGCTCGAAGCGATCGTGCAAGGCATGTGTCTGGCCGTTGGCAACATCAAAAACGAGCCGACCGTCGCCAGCGGCCTGAGCATGCGCTTCCAGATTCTGTCGTTCCCGCCAAACATGCAGCGCACCGACGAGCTGATGCGCACGAACATCGCCGTGTCCGGTACGGGCATCAACGGCACCATGATCTGGCTCCTCGACGACGAGACCGCTCACGCCATCCTCAACATCCCCATGGATGAGGAAGGCGAAGACGGGAACGGCGGCAACGCTTACCACGGAGCCGAAGGGACGGTTGCCGGCGTCAACCTCGAGGATCAAGGCCTGGAGATCCTCCTCGATATCCCTCTCGAGATCAGCGTCGAACTCGGACGAGTCAAGATGCTCGTGCGCGATGTCGTCGAGCTCGGATCGGGGTCCATCGTCGAGATCGACAAAGCGGCCGGAGAGCCCGTGGACGTGCTCGTGAACGGAAGGTTGGTCGCGCGGGGCGAAGTCGTGGTGATCGAGGACAACTTCGGAGTCCGCATCACCGAGATCCTGAGCCCCGAGCAGCGCGTCGCCAAGCTCAATGAGGTGGCTTGACCCGATGAAGCGCCACCTTCCCCTTCTGTTCTTCGCGTTCAGCTCGATCGCCTTCGCCGGTGATGGCGTTTTGGGAACGAAAAAGGACGTTGCCCTACCGCAGACCGCGCCATCGGCACCGTCTCTGGGGGGCATGCAGATTCTCCAGATGCTGGTCGCGCTCGCGATCGTCGTCGGGCTCCTCAAATTCGTGCTGCCGAAGCTGGCCGGGAAGTTTGGGAAGAAGCTGAATCCCTCGCTGGGGAGTTCGATCAAGCTCGAAGAATCGGCCGCCTTTCCGGGTGGCCAACTCTACGTCGTTCAAGCGCGCCGCAAGACGCTCCTCCTCGCGATGACCCAGCAGGGCGTGACGTGCCTCGCCGACCTGACCGATGCCCCCGAGGCACCTGCCGATCCCCCTGCCTTCTTCGACCTCGTCGATACCGCCGAAGGCACTCTGCCGTTGCACGTCGACGGCCCAGACTCAATGCCGACCCTTCGCGATCGTGCCGTGATCGTCGACGATGCCCCGGCAACGGTTCCCGACTTTAGTGAGACCCTGCGAAGGATCGAACGCCTGGAGGGACGCGCTTGAACCTCGCTCTACGGCGCTGGCTGCCGGTGATGCTGCTGATGCTCCTGATGGGGCTCGCGGCGGCCCAGACCTCGATTCCGAAGGTCAGCATCGGCGTCGACGGGGCGAAGAACCCGGACGAAGTCAGCACCTCGCTCCAGATCCTCGCCCTCTTGACGGTGCTCTCGCTCGCTCCGGCGATTCTGATCATGACGACTGCCTTCACCCGGATCGTGATCATCTTCAGCTTTGTGCGGAGCGCACTCGGCACCCAGAACATCCCGCCGAATCAGATCGTGATCGGACTCAGCCTGTTCTTGACCCTATTCGTCATGGCACCGACCTACCAGGAGATCAACGACCAGGCGCTCAAGCCGTACATGAACAAGCAGATCATGGCCGACGGCAAGCCGATGAGCTTCGAAGAAGCAGTCAAGCGGGCCGAAAAGCCGGTCCGGGCGTTCATGCTCAAGAACACCTATGAGAAGGACCTCGAGCTGTTCGTGAATCTCCGTGGCGAGAACCCTGAGACCGCCGAAGACGTCTCGCTGCTGACGCTGATTCCGGCGTTCATCATCAGCGAGCTCAAGACGGCGTTCATCATCGGCTTCTACATCTTCGTTCCGTTCGTGATCATCGATCTCATCGTCGGCAGCGCGCTGATGTCGATGGGCATGNNGGCATGATGATGCTGCCGCCGACGGTCGTCTCGCTGCCGGCGAAGCTCCTCGTTTTCATCCTCGCCGACGGTTGGTCGGTGCTGGTCGGCGCGATTCTAAGCGGGTTCCGCTGATGGAACAGAATGTCGCTCTCGAAATCGCGCGCCAAGGCATGATGACGGGGTTCATGGTCTGCCTTCCGATTCTGGCGGTGGCGCTCTTCGTTGGCCTTTTGGTGAGTGTGTTTCAGGCCGTGACTCAGGTTCAGGAGATGACGCTCACCTATGTCCCCAAGCTGATCGGGGTCGGGCTTGTCGTCGTCTTCTTCGGTGGGTGGATGCTTACGACGCTGGTCTCCTTCACCCGGCTCTGCTTCGACTACGCGGCGCGCGTTATGGGCGGATGAGACTCGATACCCCGCTCCTGTTCACGTTTGCGCTGGTCTTCGTACGCTGTTCCGCGATGCTACTCGCCTCTCCGGTGTTCGGTGGCAACACTCCCGTGACGATACGCGTCGGCTTCGCAACCGTCGTGTCTGCAGCGCTCACCCCCGTCATGCTTCCGCACGTGGGCACCGTACCGACCCAATTGTATGATCTTGGTGCAGCGGTAGTGTACGAGGCACTCATCGGCATTCTCATCGGCGCCACGCTTCATGCCCTGATCCTGGCCGCACAGATGGCCGGCGCGTTTCTCGACATCCAAGTCGGTCTTTCGTCGATCCAGATTCTGAATCCCCAAACCGGGACCCCCGTCTCACTGTTCGCTCAGTTCAAGTACTTGCTGGCGATCGTCCTTCTCCTTCTGGTGAATGGACATCATGCGATGTTCCAGGCGTTCGTCCAGAGCTACCAGATGAGTCCTGGACTCGGCATGACCTCCCTGCCGGGGGTGAAGGACGACCTGGTCGCCTTCGTCGGTCAGCTGAGTCTCTTGTCGCTCCAGATCGCGGCACCCGTCGCGGCCGTCTGCGTGGTCGTCGATGCCGCAGCCGGCATCGTGAACAAGTCGGTGCCGCAGATGCAGGCGTTTCTCGTTACTTTGCCCGCGAAGATCCTCCTCGGCATCCTTGCGCTATCGCTCGGCCTTCCGCTCCTGGTCGTCGCGATCCAGAACGGAGTCGACCATACGTTCGAAGCGCTGATGCGAATGCTCGCGGGGAGGTAACCGGTGGCTGAGAACGACGGCCAAGAAAGAACCGAAGACGCCACCCCGAGGCGTCGGGCGGATGCCCGGAAGAAAGGGACCGTCGCCAAGTCCGTCGATCTCACCGGCGCGCTCGTGCTCGGTGCCTTGGTGCTCGTGCTGCCCTGGGCGCTCACCCACCTCGGAACCCAAACGATGGGCGCGATACGGCTCGCCCTCGCCTCGCCCCCGGCCGACCTCGGCTCGGCGTCGATGGGGCAGTACACCTGGCGGCTCCTCTCGCCGGCCTTGCTCGCCCTCGCCGCGATCGCTGGCACTTGTCTCGTCGTCGGGACGGCGGCCAACTTCATGCAGGTCGGGTTTGTGATGAGCGGCGAGTCCATGAACCCGACGTTCGACAAGATCAACCCGCTCCAAGGCTTCAAGCGGCTGTTCTCCGCGCGGTCGTTCGTCGAGGGTCTGAAGACGATCATCAAGAGCCTCCTGTTCGGCTACATCGCCTATGACGCCATCGCCTCCCACTGGGGCGATCTGATGGGTCTGGCCTGGCTGACACCGGCGGCGTCGATCGGGGTGGTCGGGGGGTTGCTCCATACGATCGCGATCCGGATCGCGATCGCATGGCTCGTACTCGCCGGCTTGGACTACTTCTTCCAGCGGAAGCAGGTCGACAAACAGCTCAAGATGACCAAAGACGAGCTTCGCCGGGAGATGAAGGAGCAAGAAGGATCGCCAGAGATCAAGATGGCGATGGCCCAACGCAGGCGCAAACTCACCAAAGGGCGCCTGCGAGACCGGATTCGCGATGCGGACGTCGTGATCACGAACCCCGAGCACTACGCCGTCGCGATCAAGTACGACCGGAGCGAGATGCACGCCCCGATGGTCGTGGCCAAGGGCGTCGACTATCTCGCTCAAAAGATCCGAGAAGAAGCACGAGCCCAGAGGGTCGCAATCGTGCCGAATCCGCCCCTCGCGCGGGCACTGTACAAGCGCTGCGAGGTTGGCGACTTCGTTCCGCGCGAACTGTTCCAAGCCGTCGCCGAAGTGCTCGCCTACGTGTACCGCACCCTCAAGGGAATGAAGGCCGGAGCCGGTTCGTAGACCCAGGTGAGGGGCGGACTTGGGGAGCGAAGTGCTACCCTACGATTGTTAGGCAAATGCCTTGAGTGGGACCATGAACGAATCGACAGCGAAGAAAACGTGGCGTGAGAAGGTCGGCTTGGCCGAAATGCTGAAGGGCGGCGTGATCATGGACGTCGTCGACCCGTCACAGGCACGGATAGCCGAGGACGCCGGCGCTGTCGCGGTCATGGCCCTTGAGCGGGTGCCGGCCGATATTCGGCGCGATGGCGGCGTCGCTCGCATGAGCGATCCGGAGATGATCCTCGGGATCAAGAGCGCCGTGTCGATTCCGGTCATGGCCAAATGCCGGATCGGCCACTTCGTCGAGGCGGAGATCCTCGAGGCGCTCGAAGTCGACTTCGTCGATGAGAGTGAAGTGCTAACCCCCGCGGACGAAGAGAACCATGTCGACAAGCACGCATTCACGGTGCCGTTCGTGTGTGGTGCCCGAAACCTCGGTGAAGCGCTCCGGCGCTGCGCCGAAGGCGCAGCGATGATCCGCACGAAAGGTGAAGCCGGGACCGGGGATGTCGTCGAGGCGGTCCGCCACATGCGGACGATCATGAGCCAGATCCGCGCCGTCGCAGCCGCTCGGCCGGACGAGCTGTATGTCATCGCCAAGGAGCTTCAAGCGCCCCTAGAGCTCGTGCGCGAAGTCCACGAAACCGGCCGGATGCCGGTGCCGAACTTCTCGGCCGGCGGCATCGCCACTCCCGCAGACGCGGCCCTGATGATGAAGCTGGGTGCCGAGACCGTCTTTGTCGGCTCCGGCATCTTCAAGTCAGGCGATCCGGCCAAGCGGGCTCGGGCAATCGTCGAAGCCGTGCTGTTCTATCGCGATCCGAAGCGTCTGGCCGAAGTCAGCCGCAACCTCGGCGAGCCGATGGTCGGGATCAACGTCTCGTCGCTGCGCGAAGAGGAACTCCTCGCGAACCGCGGCTGGTAGGTCGAAACGCACTCCGGGCTCGGATCGTCAGCGTTCCGAGCCCGGAGTGCGTTTACTTGTCCTTCTTGGCCGGCTTGCGCGGAGGGTCGGTCGGGTAGCCGACGAGAATGCCCTCTCGCCGCAGGTTCTCGACCGCGGAGGCGGCCCAGTGGTCCTTCGGCACGTCCTTGAACGGCCCCGGCTGAACGAAGTGCATCGAGAGGGCCGCGCAAACAAGGGTCCACATGGCTCCGACCTTACCCGACCTTAGAACGCCATCCCCTCGTAGTCCCGGATCAATCCGACGATCCGCCCGATGATCCGGGCGTCTTCTTGCTCGATGATGATCGGGTTATAGGCGGGATTACTGGGAACGAGCTTCACGCGTCCGGTGTCGAAGTGGATCCGCTTGACCGTAGCCTCCTCTCCGAGGAGGACCGCGACGAGATCACCGTGATTGGCCACCTGTTGGGGCTTGACGACGACGAGATCGCGAGGGAGAATGCCTTCACCGCTCATCGAGTCTCCACGAACGCGGAGGAGGAAGGCTCCTTCGATGTTCCGAACCATTTCGCTCGGAACGGGAATCAGGTCCTCGACCTGCTCTTGCGCCAAGATCGGGACGCCGGCGGCGATCTGCCCGAGAAGGGGCAGCATGACGACACGCCGCGAAGGCTGGTAGGCGGGGTGCGTGATCCGGATGGAGCGCGGCGTGTTCGCTCGGGCGATGAACCCCTTGCGCTCGAGAGCGTCGAGGTGAACGGTGACCCCGCGCAGAGACCCGATGTGGAACTGCTTGCCGATTTCTCGAATCGATGGTGGAAAGCCCTCCTTCTGAATGTAGTCGAGCAGGAACTGGAGGATAGATTCTTGTCGCTTCGTCAGACCCTTCGCCATCGTTCACCTCGGTGCATGTGTCAGTAGACTAGTTTCAGTATACACGAGACGCAGCACGTCTACGTATCGGTGCATGCGGGAACACTCGACAGGGTCGGAGCGGTTATACTAGTCGAATCCCCGCTTTCGCGTGTATTTCGGAGACCTGTACGTGTCAATCAGCCAAGTTCGGAATTTGATGGAGAAGAGCGGTTGCGTCACCGTGCTCCTCATCGGCCTCGCCGTCGTGTTCATCGGCGGCCTGTGGATGGGTCAAGGCGGCCAGCAACAGCCTGAGAATCGGGCTGCCGAACAGTTGGTCTTCACGGTCGGCCCCAACAAGGTCGACCTGCTGACCTACGGACGAGCTTTCGACGCCTACAACACTCAGGCGATGCAACAGATGGGTTCGCTCGAGCCGCTGATGGAGTTTCAGAACTACGCTCAGGCCGTGCGCGAGACGATCGATGACGCAACCCGCCTTGAGCTCGCCAAGCAGTACGGGGTCGACACCACCGATGAAGGCCTCATGAAACTGGCTGCCGCCGACCTGGAAGACGGGATCAAGCGGGTTCGAGAGCAGTTCATCAAGGACGGCAAACTCAAGAAGGGTGCGACGGACGCCGAGTTCGCCGAGGTCTTCAAGAAAGAGGCCCAGCGAACCCTGGATGAGGCACGCGAACAGACACTCAATCCGCTAAGAGATGCCCTGGCCGACCCGACGCGGCGCGCGGCCGCCCTGGGGACCATCATCGAACCGGCCCTGCGCAAGAAGCTTGCGGCTGACGTGAAGATCACCGACGCGGAACTTGAGAAGGACCACACCAACTATGTGCTCAAGAAGCTGGTCCTGCCTCGGACCGACGATGCCGCCAAGGACAAAGACGTCGCCCAGAAGGTCGAGGCCGAGCTCAAGGCCGGTGCCAGCATCGAATCACTGATGGAGAAGTACATGACCGTACCGGCGCCGAAGGGCCAGAAGACGTCCGACGCGACCGAGACGATGCCGCTGAGCTTGATCGAGAACACGCCGACCTACGCGGCGCTCAAAGACCTCAAAGTGGGAGCGAACACGGGGCTCGTCGAAATGCCGTTCGGGTTCGCCGTCTACAAGCTGATTCGGATCGACAAGAAGCTACCCAAGGACTTTGATCAGCAGAAGGAACAACAGCGCGAGCAGCAGGCTCAGATGAAGGCGAGCGAAGAGCTCGAAAAGAAGAAGAAGGAACTCCGCGAGAAGCTCGGAATCACCTGGAAGAGCCCGGCACTCAAGGTCCTTTTCGAATACAGCGACGCGCTTCAGAACGGGAAGTTCAGTCCCCAGAACTTCCAGAAGCTCGAGGCGGACCTGAAGCCCTTCCTGGAGGCGGCCGTGGCCGCCGAAACCGATCCGCTCCTGCGGGATGCGGCGATCCTGACCCAGTTCGCCATCTCGAGTCAGCTTTACAATAACGCCAATCTCCAGAAGAAGAAGGAGATGCAGCCGGCTCGCGTCGAGGTTCTCAACAAGGTTCTTCAGGCCCGCGATACGGTTCAAACGCGTCTCGACCTGGCCAAGATCCTGATCGAGCTCAAGGACATCGCCGCCCTCGAGCAGGTCCTGGCCGCGGCCCAAATGAACACGACCTTCGAGCCGCAGGCCGCTTCGCGCAACACCGAGATCGCGACCATGATCGTTCAGCTCAAGAACGCCAAGATCGGAACCGACGACGACTACAAGAAGATCCAGGCGGAGCTCGATCGCTGGAACACGGAGAATCAGGTCAAGATTCGCGCCGAGATGGAGATGGAGGCCGAGCGCAAGAAGGCCGAAGACGAACTCAAAAAGGAAGCTGAGAAGAGCAAGCTTAAGCCGGTCGAGCGCAGCGAGTTGCCGAAGGGCGGGGCACCCAAGGCGGACGCGAAGTCGGCGCCCAAGACGGAGCCCCAGACGGAGCCGAAGTCGAAGTAGACCCCTGGGGTCCGGTGAGACCGTGGTCTCACCGGACCCTGGAGCCTGCCCGGTCTCCCGGTATACTCCGAAGCGTTGCCGGATCGTCTAATGGCAGGACAGCGGTTTTTGGTGCCGCACGTTTAGGTTCGAATCCTAATCCGGCAGCCATTCCCCCAACGGTCGGCGTGCATTATCGATTCGTAAACGTTCCGTTAGCCATCCCTTAAGCCGCCGAAGGCGGCGGTAGCTTCCCGGATGCGGCACCCACCTGCCGCATAAGACCCGAATTCGGGAGGCGAATTTTGAAGCGGACATTCTTTCTTCTCGCAGTCCAAGCGCTTGCGGTTGGTGCCTTTGCCGCAGGCGCGACCAGCGTCTACTACTTCGACGGCAACCTCAATCCCACGATCAATGCCAACAACCAAGCCCAGCCGCTCGTCGAGTACGACGGAGCCGGGGCTACGTTCACGCCGTGGCTCAGCGGCACCAACTACATCTCCGAGATGGTCGGTGCCACCACGAAGCAGGTTGCCGAGATCGTACAGGGACGGTCGTTCTTCACCAAGCACGGGCTTCCGGCAAACGGCGGCGGCACGTATACGAACCAGTACACGATCGTCCTCGACATCAAGTTCACCCGCCAGGACTGGACCGGGTTCTACAACACCAACGACAACCACGCCAACGACAGCGACGTGTTCATGCGTCCGGACCAAGCGCTCGGCATTTCGGGTAGCTACGCCGGGTTCCTGCCGCTGAATCAGTGGGTGCGGTTCGCGGTGTCGGTCGACTTGACCCAGCCCGCCATCGCTCGAATGCGGATTTTCGCCGACGGCGTGTTCCAAAACTCGCCCTCGATCGGATCCGGAGTCGACGGCAGATGGTCGCTCTACAACTTCCAGAACTCCGATCCGTTCCAGCATCTGCTTCTCTTTGGCGACAACACGTTCGCCGAGTGCGCCGCCGGCTGGGTGAGCATGGCCGCCTTCTACGATGCCCCGCTCAGCGACGCTGAAATCGCGGCGCTCGGCCCCGTCGGTACGCCGATCGCGATTCCATCGACCGTGACTGGTACGGTCAACCTCGAGGACTGGACCGTCGACCCGGCGGGAACGCCGATCGTGGTCGAAATCTACGACGACGCCGGCACGACGCTCCTGGAGACCCGATCGACGCTCCTTGGAACCGCAGGCGCGTTTTCCGTCGGAACCTCGCTTGCGTCGGGGACCTATGACGTGAAGGTCAAGGGGCCCAAGTGGTTACGACGGTTGGCGGATGACGTGGTCTTCACCTCTTCCGGTGCCTCCGGAGTGGCTCTGAGCCTGATCAACGGAGACGTCGACAACAACAACGCCGTCGATTCGGATGACTTCGATGCCCTGGTCGCAACGTTCGGCCTCCAGGCTGGAGATCCGAACTATGATTCGCGCGCCGACTTGACCGGTGGCGGCCTCGTCGACTCCGACGACTTCGATGTCTTGATCAAGAACTTCGGTCTCAACGGCCAATAACCTCGCCTTCACACCGTTGCTTTTCTATGGCCCCCGGCTGAAACCCGGGGGCATCTTTCTTCTCGGAGGAGCCTGATTAGGTGACGGTTAAGTTAACTTCCCCGCAAAAGAGCGAGCGTAAGGTATTCCCATGCGTCGCGCTTTTACTCTGATCGAACTGCTCGTCGTCATCGCGATCATCGCGATTCTCGCCGCGATTCTTTTCCCCGTCTTCGCCCAAGCAAAGTCGGCCGCGAAGGTGACGTCCTCACTCAGTGGCATCAAGCAGGTAGGCATGTCGCTACACATGTATTCGACCGATGCGGACGACACCTGCGTCTACGAGTACGGGTCGGCCCCGTACACGTCCACCGACACCTGGGTCGGTAAGGTCATGCCTTACGTCAAGAACCGATCGATCTTCTGGGACAAGACCAAGCGGGAACCGAACCGTGACGTTCTCTTCGATCCCTACTACAACGACAACTACCGCTGGGAATGGGCGACCAATTTCAGTCTCAATGTCGACGGTTACTCGCGTGCGTTCAGCGGGTCGTGCGCAGCGGTGAACTGGTCGAGCTCGACGCAGCGCACGCTGACGGGAATCGAGAACATCGCCGAGCGCGCTGCGGTCATGCCGACCCAGTACGGCCGCCTCGACTACGGTTGGCACCGGTTCTATGCTCGCGATGCGTCATGGCCCTACATCGACGAGTACATCGACGGCTGGAGCTGGGAGAACGTGGTCTGGGACGCCCGCAAGACGTACCCCGCCAGCAAGCTGATCGTCGCCTTCGCCGACGGGCATGCGGGCAAGGCCGGCCGCGAGAAGTTCATCGGCTACTCCAGGCTGGACTCCCGCAACACGGAAGCTGCGAACATCACGCAGTACTGCAACCTCTTCAACAGCCGCGGTCTCGATCGCTTCTGGGGACGCTCGTGGGCAAACGACTGATCGCGCTGGGAGGGGTTGCCCTCGTCGTTCTCACGACGATCGGATGCGGTGAGGGGACCGATAAGTCACCGATGAACGCGCCACCGGCCGCCAAGGGCCAGGATCCGAAGAAGGAGCGAGGCTACTCGGAGGAGGAGCGGAAGTCCTTCGACGCGATGCCCAAGTAGGGAGGCGGCCAGGCACTAGGGGCTCGACCTCGGTGCCTGGCCGCGTCGTTAAGGTTTTCGTAACCTCGTGTTAAGGTTCGTGTAGGGTCGATCGGGCACGGGTTCAATCGCTTGGGCGCATCCTGCCTAGGAGAGGACTATGACCATACGTCAACGTGCATTTACCTTGATCGAGCTTCTCGTTGTCATCGCGATCATCGCGATTCTCGCTGCCATCCTCTTCCCCGTTTTCGCCCAGGCGAAGAACGCGGCGAAGAAATCCAAGGACCTCAGCAACGTCAAGCAGATGTCTCTCGGCATCTCGCTCTACACCCAAGATACGGACGACACGTACCCGACCGCCTACTTCCACAACGCGTGGGATCCCGCGAACGGAGGAACACGAGCCGGTTACAAGCACTGGTCGTTCCTGGTGAATCCGTACATCAAGAACTACGACATCTTCGTAAGCCCCGGCGACAAGCTGAACGGGCACGCGCCGACGTGTTTTGCCTCCGCCGACAACAACAGCGGTAAGGGCTTCCCCGGCGACCAAGCGGCCAACGTCTGCGCCGCCGGCGATCCTCGGGCCGTTCGAGTGGTGGGAGGTTTCATCGTCGACGAACAGGCTCCCCGCATCTCGTACACCGTGAACTCGGCGATCATGCCCCGACTTCGAAACATCAACGATGTCAACCGTGGCATCACGGTCACGAGCCAGACTCAAGTCGAGAATGTCGCCGGTACGATCCTGATCGCGGGCCTCGTCGACAACACGCCTTGCTTGGCGAGTGCCTCGATCACGTCCGTCGTCCGCAGCGCCTCGCACCGCTCGACGAACGGTTACTCGATCGATGCGAACAACACCCGTGCTTACTTCGGCAGCGCCGAGGACGGCTCCACCGGTCCGACCCAGGTGTTCGCGCTCAACAACGGTCGGATCACGACCGGCGGCAACCAGTTGTTCAATCTGTGCCTGTCGACGCCACGCACGGACTATCCGCTGATCGTCTATCACTCCTGGAACCGATGGGGTGGCGGCGACAACTACGGCATGGCTGACGGGTCGGCGAAGTATGCCAAGTTCAGCCAGACGCTTCGCCCCGACCGATACATGTGGAGCCCGGTGGTCTACACCGACCGCGGCATCCCGGTCGTCGATCCGATCTCCGGTCAGCGCGTCTCGAACTGACGTTAGGATCTGAGGGCTATCGACGGGTCCGCGGGCATTCGCCCGCGGACCCGTCGTTTTGAAGTCAGTCTTCGAAGCTCAGCACGATCTTGCCGGCGTTGCCTGACTTCAGGATCGTCATCGCCTCTTCGACCTCCGTGAACGGGAGCTCGTGCGTGACGATCGGCGTGACATCGAGGCCCTTTTCTTCCAGAAGCCAGGTCATCTGGTCCCAGGTCTCGTAGAGGCGACGTCCAACGATCCCTTGCAGATCGAGGCCGCGCATGATCGCGCGGTTCATGTCGAAGCACTCGAGCCGGTCGGGGAAGAGGCCGAGGAGGCTGACCCGCCCCCCGGGGCGCGTGTGCTCGAGGGCCAGTTCGATCGAAGACGGGTGTCCGGACATCTCCAGCGTCGCATCGACTCCGAGGGGTTCGAGTCGGTTCAGTTCGGCCCGGATATCGTGCCGAAGTGGGTTCAGCACGACGTCGGCGCCCATGCGTTCGGCAAGCTCAGTTCGGAACGGGCTGATCTCCGTGGCGATCACCTTCTCCGCGCCAAGCGTTTTGCAGATCGCGACGGCGAAGAGTCCGATCGGACCCATCCCCGTGATCAGGAAGGTGCGACCGACGACTGGTCCCGCCATGACCGTATGAACGGCATTCCCGAGGGCGTCCTGCATCGAGGCAACCGTACGGGGTACGACCGTCGGCGTCGGTCGGGCGTTGGCTTCCGGAATGACTGCGTAAGGGGCGAAACCCCCGTCCGTGTCGACACCGAGGAGGACGGTGTTCACGCAGACATGGCCCTGTCCGCTCCGGCACTGCTTACAATGACCGCAAACGATGTGAGATTCGCTCGCCACGAAGTCGCCCACTTGGTGCTGGGTGACGCCCTCCCCGAGCTCAAGAATCGTGCCGCAGAACTCGTGACCGATCACTCGGGGTGGGTGGATTCGATTCGAGGCCCACGCATCCCAGTTGTAGATGTGGAGGTCGGTCCCGCAGACGGAGCCGCGCTCGACCCTCAGCTTGACGTGCCCGGGCCGCACTTGCGGCTCGTCCACGTCGACGATGTCCACCCCGGGCGCTGGCCGGGCTTTCGCGATGGCACGCACGGCGTCATCTTACTTCGCGCGTAACCGGGGCCGCCTAAACCACGTCGATGCCCGAAGTGCCCTCGACGACACGGCCGATTTCGACCGACTCCGCGACTTCACCCTTCGCGAAGACGGCCAGTCCGCCGCTGGTCTGGGGGTCGACGATCACCAGACGGAGCCAACCCGGCACGGAGTCGGCGAAGCGTAACGCATCGCCCAAAAACTCCCGGTTGCGTTCGCCGCCACCGGTTGTGTGGCCTTCGTTGACCATGCGCTCGACCCCTGGAAGCAGCGGAAGGGAGGTCGAGTCGATCTCGATCCGGACTTTGGAAGCTCGGGCGACATTGAAAAGGTGGCCGGCCAGCCCGAAACCGGTGATATCGGTCGCGCATCTCGATTCCGCGGCATGCGCAGCCTCGCAGGCGTTCTTGTTCAGCGTCGCCATCGCCCCGATAGCGGCTTGAAGTTCCTCCGCAGAGCCGGCATCGAACTTCGCGGCGGTCGTGACGATCCCCGTCCCAAGCGGTTTGCTCAGCCAGAGTCGGTCGCCGACCTCTGCACGGTCGTTGGCGAACATCCGGTTCGGATCGACGATTCCCGTGACACTGAGCCCGAACTTCGGTTGAGCGTCCTCGACGCTATGCCCTCCAACCACGACGGCGCCTGCTTCGGTGGTCTTATCATGGGCACCCAGCAACACGTTGGCCCATACCTCAGCCGGAGCCATCGCGGGGTTGAAGCAGGCGATGTTCATCACCGTGAGCGGCCGGCCGCCCATCGCGTACACGTCGCTCAGCGCGTTCGCTGCGGCGATTTGCCCATAGGCGTACGGATCGTCGACGACCGGCGTGAAGAAGTCCATGGTCTGGACCAGGGCCTCGGTCTCGGACAGCCGAAAGACCCCCGCGTCGTCGCTTGTTTCAAATCCGACGAGGAGGTTCGGGTTCGCGGTCTTCGGGAGCTTTCGGAGAACCTCCGAAAGTTGGGCGGGGCCCAACTTGCTCGCTCAACCGGCGCAGGTGACCAAATGCGTCAATCGCATGGCTCCAGGTTACCAACCTGCGACTCCTCGCGTAGAACCAGTCGCGATGCAAGCCCCTGAAGTCGACGTGATGCTCAGTACGGGTGAACGGGTTCCTCTCCGGAGTCTCTACGAAGAGCGAAAGCTGGTGCTTGTCTTTCTGCGTCATTTCGGGTGACTTTTCGCGCGAGAGCAGGTCGCGCAGTTGCGCTTCCACCCCCAGTTGCCGATCGCATTCGTGGCGATGGCGAGCCCCGAGGATGCCGAGGCGTTTCGGCTGAAAGCCCGGTCGCCGCACCCGTTTCTCTGCGATCCCGACAAAGAGCTCTATGCGGCATTCGGGCTTCGTGAGGCGACGGGGAAGCAGGTTTTCGGCCCCCGCGTCTTCGCCCGCGGATTTGGCGCCACGCTCCGTGGGCATTGGGTCGGGAAGCCGATCGGCGATCCCTGGCAGATGCCAGGCGTCTTTCTCATCGAGCGCGATGGCCAGGTCAGCTGGGAATACCGGAGCGGGGATGCGGCCGACAACATCAGTGCTGCCACGGTGAGCGAGCAGCTGGGCTGTCCCGAGTGCGCCTAGCCGCTATTCAGGAATCGTCAACGGCGTTTCCGGGCGGCCGGATTCGAGCGATCGGACGATCGCGTCCATCACCGCAACCGTCTCCAGACCCTCGCGCAGATTCGGCGAGTTGGGCGAGTCGCCGACGGTCGCCACCGCGAACGAGTCGATTAGATTGCAGAACTCGCCGTAGTGCATCCCTTTCAGCTCATGGCGATAGTAGTAGCCGGCCATGGCATGGTCGTAGTCCTCGTCGATCGCGACCCCCCGGGCATCGTGATAGGTCAAGCGGAGATCGGGGTAGCGGGCGAGGGAAGTCCCCTCCGAACCCATCAGGAAGCACTCGATCAAGCTGCGGGCTTTCGGGAGTTCGTGGAATCCGTAATGCCCGAGCACCCGACCCAAACGCCCGCTCGTCGAGATCAGGTTCACCGTGATCGCGTCCGGTTTCGTGAGACCGACCGTTCGTCCGAGCGCGCTCACCGCTCCGTAGGCGTGAACTTCGCGAATCGAACCGAGATACCATCGGACGAGATCGACCGGATGGCTGAGGCCGAGGTAAGCCCAATGGGTCGCGTTCACGCTCCACGGACTCTTCTCATAGAACCAGTCCATCCGGTGGTTGTAGTGCGCATCGATCACCTCGATTTCGCCGAACGCGCCTGCCTCGAACAGCTCCCGCTGTCGCTGGAACGGTTCGTAGAAGCGCGTGGACTGTCCGACCTGAAGTCGGCAGCCGCTCCTCGCGGCAGCGTCGAGGAGTCGCTTTGCGACTGAGAGATCGTTGACGAGGGGCTTCGTGCAGAGCACATGCTTTCCGGCTCGGAAAGCGGCTTCGATCTGGTCGGCATGGAGGCCGTCGGGCGTGTAGATCGCGACGATGTGGACGTCGGGCCGCGCGAGCATGGCTTCGTAGGAGTCGGTGACGAAGATGCCGGGTGACGTCTCGAGAGCGGAGGCTCGCTTCGCTTCGCTGAGATCACAGCCGGCCGCTGCACGACACCACTGGCTCGCGCGCAAGGCCACGAGCATCGTGTGGCCTTCATGGAGCCCGACAACGCCGACGCCGAGCCGCTTGCCGGCCAAAGGCTCTCCGAACGAGCGACGCTCACCGATGACCGGCTTGCCCGTCGGCAAGAAGTCGGGGTGGCTCATGGAATCGCGATGGAGGGCCGGTCCGGGATCGGGAACCCATGTTCGGCCATCCAACCGTCGCTCAGGAACTTCGACATGTAATTGCGGACACCGTCGGCGAAGATCATCACGATCCTTTCGCCCCCGGTGCAACGCTGGGCGATCTGAAGGGCAGCCCAGAGCACCGCGCCGGACGATCCACCGACGAGAAGACCTTCCTCTTGAATCAGGCGGCGTGCCCAAAAGAACGAGTCGCTGTCGACGGTCTTGATGTACTCGTCAACGAGCGAATTGTCGAGGACGTCGGGAAAGAAGTCGTAGCCGATCCCCTCGACGAAGTAGGGGCCGCCCGGTTCGCCGCCACCCAGCACGGACCCGACCGGATCGACGCCAATGATCTTCGCTGTGGGTACGTCTTCTCGGATTCGGCGGGCGCATCCCGTGATCGTTCCCCCGGTGCCGACGCTGCAGACGAAGTAATCGAACTTGCCCTCGGTTTGCTCGACGATCTCGGCGCCGGTCCCGAAATAGTGGGCGTCGGGGTTGTTCGGGTTCTTGTACTGGTCGAGCATGAACGAGTTCGGAATCTCCCTCAGGAGGCGTTCCGCGACGCCGAACAGCGAGTCCGGACTATCGTGGGCGGCCTCGGTGGGGGTCCGGACGATTGTCGCTCCGAGTGCCTCGAGCACCACCTGCTTTTCCATGCTCATCTTCATGGGCATCGTGATGACGAGCTTGTAGCCGAGAGCGGCCGCAGCAAGAGCGATCCCGATCCCGGTGTTGCCGCTCGTGGGTTCGATGAGGGTGTCGCCAGGTTTGATCTTGCCCGCCTTCTGCGCTTCGAGGAGCATTCGGACTCCGATCCGGTCCTTGACGGAGCCGCCGGGGCTGAGGAATTCGCATTTCGCGAGAAATTCCACTGGATATTCGGCACCGAGGCGATTCAGCCTCACGATGGGGGTGTTTCCGACAGCGTCCAAGATCGAATCGAAAATCGGCGTCATGGCCATGCGCGCGTTTTACCTGGGTTCCCCGGAACTTGCTCCAGGTTCGGGAACCGGCGCGGTTCGGGTATCTTCTCGCTCAACGATGGGTGGTGCGTCGTGCGTGTCGGCATGCCACTCGCAAGCATTCTGGTTGGGGGTTCTGATTTGAACGTGTCTAGGATGGGTGCCGAGATGCGCGGGTTGGGGAGCCGCGTTTCGCTGAAGGGCCTGATGTTCATACTCGCCCTGCTCGCCGGCGTTCTGATGCCGGTTGCAGCCTGGGCCGCCGGTGGCGAGAACGTCGAGCTGAAGTTCTCGCAGACCGACAAGATCTACCTGTACGCTTCGCTGGGCTTCAGCTTCGTCGCGCTCGTCTTCGCGGTGATGCTGTCAGGCTGGGTCAAGCGACAGTCGCCTGGCGACGAAAAGATGCAAGAGGTCGGCGGCGCGATCAAGGAAGGTGCCTTGGCTTATCTCAGCCAACAGCGCAACCTGATGAGCGTCTTCGTGATCGTGCTCGGTGCGGTCCTGTTTGGCCTTTACTTCCAAACGTATGGCGTGATGCTCTCGGCAATGCTGGCCGTGAGCTTCCTGCTCGGGGTCCTCGCGTCCTACATCGCGGGTTACGTCGGCATGAAGGTGGCGGTCGAGGGCAACATGCGAACCGCACACGCCGCGCTCTCAAGCTACAAAGCCTCCCTCGAAGTCGCGTTCCGGTCCGGCGCGGTCTCCGGCCTCGTTACGGTCGGTATGGGTCTCCTGGGCGCGACCCTGATCTTCCTCTTCGCCCAAGAGCACGCGATGAAGCTGCTGGTCGGCTTCGGGTTCGGCGGCTCCCTCGCCGCGCTCTTCATGCGCGTCGGCGGCGGCATCTACACGAAGGCCGCCGACGTCGGCGCGGACCTTGTCGGGAAGGTCGAGGCCGGTATTCCGGAGGACGATCCTCGAAACCCCGCGACCATTGCGGACAATGTTGGCGACAACGTCGGCGACTGTGCCGGTATGGCGGCCGATGTCTTCGAGTCCTATGAGGTCACACTCGTGGCCGCGATCATCCTCGGCGCTGCGACGGCGGCCATCTTCGATCAGGCAACCTGGATGCGACTCGTCCTCTTCGCGCTCATGGCGCGCGGCGTCGGCATCATCGCCTCGATCATCGGGATCTACATGGTCAAGGGCAGCGACAACATCGATGCCGACCCGCTGAAGGCAATCGGCAAGGGCTTCTTGGGCTCCGCTGCGATCGCCGCGGTCCTCACCGCCGGACTGGCGTGGTGGATGATGGGCGGCACGGCCTCCGGTGGCGCGCCGATCATGACGAGCCAACTGTCCGACATCCAGGCGATCAACCGGGCCGAGTTCGATCGGATCGACCAGGCCCGCAAGAAAATCTCCGAAGAGAAGAAGATCAGCCCGGCGCTCGTCCAAGTCGACGACATCATCAAGTCGTTCTCGGCGGCCGATCAGGAGAAGTTAGGCCTCAAGGGCGACCCGGGCAAGCAGAAAGTTCAGGGGCTCATGATGATGTCCCCGGAGGGGATGCCTCCGATCAAGTCGTTCGAGGGCTACACGAAATTCGACCCCAAGAATCCGCCGAAGGCGGTCGCTTCGCGCGTCACGAACCGGCCATCCGAGAATCCCAATGCTCCGCCCCCGACCGGCTTCGTTCCGTTCGCTGAGCGGTACGGCAAGGCCAACTACGTCGTGATGGACGTCAAGGTCACGCAGACCGCCCCACAACCGCCCACGGAGCGGGGCCAAACCCCGCCTCCGCCGCAGAAGAACACGATCGAAGTGACCCTCGGTCCGATCGACAAGAAGCAGGCGGACGAGCTCATCAAGAACGCTCGAGCCGGCGGAACGGAAGTCGACATCCTCAAGGAGTACAAGACCGACTTCTACGCCAATGCCGCCGGCGACGTCGTGATCGGGATCGACGGAGTTCCGAAGACCGCGAACATGCAGGGTCCGCGGGACATGAACTACTACACCGAGACGAAGGACACGATGGACAAGCTCGAGGCGGAGCGGCAGAAGAATCCTCAGATTATGCTGCCGCCGCCCAAGACGATGGACATCGTGACCGTTTCGCACTCCCCGGTCGAGTGGTGGCGATTCTTCGTTTGCATCCTCTTCGGCATCCTGATGGCGTTCGCATTCGAGCGGATGACCGACTACTACGTTTCGACTCACAAGAAGCCGGTTCAGGAAGTCGCCAACGTCTCGAGCGCCGGGCCCGCCCCGATGATCATTCAGGGCTTCGCCTACGCGAAGGAGTCGAGCTTCTTCAGCATGATCGCGATCGTGATCGCGCTCGTCCTGCCACTCTTCGTGTTCCCACCGGCACAGTTCGGCGGTTACTTGCTGAGTTTCTACGGCATCGCTCTGGTGGGTCTTGGCCTCCTCGCGACGACGGGCTTCATTCTCGCGATGGACACCTTCGGACCCATCTCGGACAACGCCCAGGGCGTCTTCGAGATGTCGGGCGCGGGGCATGCGAATCCGGCCGCCTCGAAAGCGGTCCAACGACTCGACGCCGCCGGCAACACGACCAAGGCCCTCACGAAGGGCTTTGCGATCGCGACGGCGGTCGTTGCCGCCGTCGCCCTCTTCCATGCCTACCTTGAAGGGGGCAAGCTCACGGCGAGCGGTCTGCGCCTCGACATTCCCGAGATCTTCCTCGGCATGATGATCGGCGGCGCGGCTCCCTACCTGTTCTCGGCCTTCTCGATCAACGCGGTGGGACGTGCGTCGTTCCAGCTGATCGGTGAAGTCCGGCGCCAGTTCCGCAACGATCCGGGGATCATGGCCGGCACAAGCAAGCCCGACTACGGCAAGTGCGTGGCGATCGTCACGGCTGCCGCTCAGCGCGAGCTCCTTGGCCCAGGCATCCTCGCGATCGCCCTGCCGGTTCTCGTTGCATTCGGCTTCGCCATCGCTCCGGCGATGAGCGGCCAGTTCACGACCATCGGCGGACAGCAATACAACCTGACGGGCGCCCAAGCGCTCGGCGGCTTCCTTGCCGGCGCGATCCTCAGCGGCCAGCTCCTCGCCGTCCTGCTCGCCAACTCCGGCGGGATGTGGGACAACGCGAAGAAGCTCATCGAAGATGGTCTCCACGGCGGCAAGGGCACGGAGGCCCACAAGGCCGGTGTCGTCTGCGACACCGTCGGCGATCCGTTCAAGGACACCGCAGGCCCGGCCATGAACCCGCTGATCAAGGTCATGAACCTGGTCGCGCTGCTGCTCGCTCCGGCCGTGATCGTGCCGTACAACTCCGGTGTTCTCATCGGTGTCTCGCTCGTCGCACTCTTGCTGCTCGGCATCGCGTTCTGGATGTCGAAGAAGGGTTCACTGTCGACCGAGCTCACGGCGATGACGACGAGCGGAGGGACCGGTTCCGCGCCGGCACCGAAGGCGATGGCGGAGTCGACTCCCGTCCCACAGCCAGAACCGGAGCCTGCTCCGGAGCCGGCAGTAAACGAGGAAGAAAAGAAGGACGCCTAAACGCGGCCTTTATTGCCAGCCGAACCGGCCCTTCGCGTTGCGAAGGGCCGGTTTGTTGGTGGCAGACCATGGGCGCGAAGGCGGCACGGCTTCTCTGCCACCGGGACTCCGCGCCCCTCGATCTCTGCGAGGAAGGGGGCCGAGTCAAGACCCGCCGAGTGCGACGTACAATAGACCCATGCCGAAGACCCTGTTCGACAAGGTGTGGGACTCTCATGTCGTGACCGATCTGCCCGGCGGAGGCAGCCTTCTCTACATCGACCGGCACCTCGTTCATGAAGTCACGTCACCTCAGGCGTTCGACGGGCTGCGCGAGCACGGACGCCCCGTGCGTCGCCCCGAGCTCACTTTTGCGACCGTCGACCACAACGTGCCGACCGACGGGCGGCCGATCGACGAATCGACCCTCAGCGGCAAACAGCTCGCGGCGCTCAGCCGCAACTGCCGGGAGTTCGGGATCGATCTGTTCGGCTATGGCGATGCCCGGCAAGGCATCGTCCATGTGATCGGCCCGCAACTCGGCATCACCCTGCCGGGGCTGACGATCGTCTGCGGCGACAGCCACACGAGCACCCATGGCGCATTCGGAGCCCTTGCTTTCGGCATCGGCACGACGGAAGTCGAGCACGTGCTCGCCACCCAAACCCTGCGTGCGGCCAAGAAGCCGAAGAGCCTCGGCATCGAAATCAGCGGGACCCTTCAGTCGGGAGTGACGCCGAAGGACATCATCCTCGCGATCATTCGCAAGATCGGGGCGAGCGGAGGCACGGGCTACGTCGCCGAATACTTCGGCGATGCGATCCGGCGGCTCCCGATGAGCGGACGGATGACGATCTGCAACATGTCGATCGAGATGGGGGCCCGCGCCGGACTCGTTGCTCCCGACGACACGACGCTCGAGTACGTCGCGGCCGAGGACCGACCGTTCGCTCCGAAAGGCGAGGCGTTCGACGCGATGGCGGGGCTTGCGCGCAACCTGGCGACCGATCCCGGGGCCGCCTACGATCGGCACGAGACTCTCGATTCCGACCGCCTTGTCCCGCAAATCACTTGGGGCACAACGCCGGCGATGACCGTGGACATCGACGGCTCGGTGCCCGATCCCAGGGACCCTGCCGAGGAGCGCGCGCTCAAATACATGGGGCTTAAGCCTGGCCAGGCGATGGCTGACCTTACGGTGAATACGGTTTTCATCGGCTCCTGTACGAATTCGCGGATCGAGGACCTGCGGGAAGCGGCTTCGATCGTGCGCGGTCGTCGCGTCGCCTCCGGCGTCCGCGCGATGGTCGTCCCAGGGAGCGAAGCCGTGAAGCGACTTGCGGAGCAGGAAGGTCTCGACACCGCCTTTCGCGACGCGGGATTCGAGTGGCACCACGCCGGATGCTCGATGTGCCTCGGCATGAACGGGGACATCCTCCGCCCCGGAGAGCGCTCGGCCTCGACCAGCAATCGCCCCTACGAAGGACGTCAAGGCCCCGGCTCCCGCACCCACCTCGTCAGCCCGATCACTGCGGCCGCCACTGCGCTGAAGGGCACTTTTGCCGACCCGAGGGAGCTGGTCGGCTAGCGTGGGCCGCTACCTGCGGATCTACAAGACATTCTTCTCGAGTTCGCTTGCTCGCGAACTCGAGTTCCGCGCGAACTTCTTCGCGAAGGTCCTGCAGAACCTGGTTTGGATCGGGTTCTTCCTGCTGATCATCCTGGTGGTCTACCGCAATGCCGACTCGGTGGCGGGATGGACACGAGGCGAGGCGTTCGTGCTCGCCGCGACCTGCTTTCTGATGAATGCGATGGTGGGCGCGTTCTTCATGTCGCTCCAGGAGATCCCCGAGCAGGTTCGCCGGGGCACGCTCGACTTCGTGATCACGAAGCCGATCGACACTCAGTTCTGGGTGTCGGCGCGGCGCTTCAATTTTGATCAGATCGGGACCCTGGTCGCGGGCATCGCGATGGTCGCGGTTGGGGTGGTGCAGGCCGGGCTTGTGCCCAGCGCTCCCCAATGGATCGCCTATCTGGTGTTGCTGGCGGCCTCGACCGCGATCTTCTACGCCTTCAACCTAGCGCTCATGACCCTCGGCATCTGGCTGGTGCGCGTCGACAACCTGTGGGTTCTTGGGGAGACGGTGATGCAGGTCGCGCGCTTTCCGATCGATATCTATAGCCTCGGAGTGCAGCGCGTTCTGACTTACTTTCTCCCGCTCGCGTTCATCGCCACGATCCCGGCTCGCCAGTTGGCGAAGGGGTTCGACCTTCAGATGCTTGGGTTGGGCGTGCTGTGGGCGCTGGTGGCGCTCGGTGCGTCCCGCTGGTTCTGGAACTTCGCCCTGCGCCACTATTCGAGCGCTAGTTCCTGAGATAGGGAGCGCGATCCGAAGCGACGTACCCGTGGAGGTCGGCTTTTCGGCGCTCGGCGGCCACCACGTCCGATTCGAACACGAGGCATCCGAGCACGCGCTGGAGATGCTCGGTGAAGCCATCGGCGTCTTGGATGGAGCCGGCCTCGATCAGTCGGACCCGACGTCCCGACTCGAGAAACAGGTCGATCGGAAACCGAAGGCTGGTGTTGTAGTACATCACGACTCGGTGCAACACCGCCATCGCGCATCCCACGAGCAGATCGTGCTGCCGGCGCGTGAACCCGAAGAAGAACCGATCGATGTAGATTGCCCCTTCGGACGGGACGATGATCGCGCGCTTGCGCACAGTCAGGAAGCCGAAGCCGAGGATGACGAGGAGGACCGCGAGGGGCCAGACGACCAGGCACGGGATCGCGAACAGGAAGCAGATCGCGGCGTAGATCCGACGGGACACCGGGTCCGACATTTCGAAAACCAGTTCAGACGACATGCCTTCATGGTACGGCGCACGCGCAGACCGACCCTGGGCCAAAGGACGCACTCGCGGCGCGATTGGGTCGCTCGGCCTACTCGAGGAACGGGATCCGAACCCGGCTCACGGCCATGATCGCGGCGGCGATGAAGAGGAGCACGCTCCCGATCAGATGGGGATCGCGGAAGAGGAGGTCGGCCGGCTCGCCGCCCTCGTCCTGGCCGAACACGAGGAGCAAGTACCGGCTGATGCCATAGGCGACGAACGGGGCGGTGAGGATCAGGCCTGGGTACTTCCGAGCGGTCGCGCTGTCGATACAGTACACCGCGTAACACAGTGCGGAGGCGCAGGCGAATACCAGCACGAGGGCATCGAGGCCGGACTTCGAGTAATGGACCAGGCTCTCACGGCTTGATTCGCGCTGTTCGTCCATCATGAGGTACTCGTGCCGGCGCTTGGCGAACCCGAGCATCAAGGCAAGCGAACCCGCGCATAGGACGAGCCACGGGGAGATCGCGGCGGTAATGGCGGCGGCCCCCAGCACCGCACGGAGCACGAATCCCATCGCGATGCAGTAAACGTCGGCGACGGGCACCCGCTTGAGGCCACCGTTGTAGAGCACCTGGATCAGCAGGTAGAGGAGGACGATCGCCAATGAGGGAAGCCCAAGGGCGGCGATCAATCCGAGGCCAGCGACCAATGCCCCGATCCCTAGTGCAAGCGCTCCACCTGGGCTGATCCGGCCCGAGGCAAGCGGACGCCGACGCTTCGTGGGGTGGTGTCGATCCCGTTCGAGGTCGAAGAGGTCGTTCGCGACGTAGCACGCGGAACTGACCAGCGCCATTCCTGCAATCGCGAGCAAGACCTTCCCGAGGCGGTCGGGTTCGGTAAAGGTGCCGGTGAACAGGATTCCGGCGAGGACGACAAGGTTCTTCGCCCACTGCTTCGGGCGCAGAAGCTCCAGCCACGCCGGCATTCTCGCCGCCGGGGCCGGGTCAGGTTCCTTGCGAACGGGCTGCGCCACTAGGCTTCATTCTGGCGAATCGCCGCACTCTGCTTGCGTCGTGCGACGATGTGGAACACATGCCAATGCTTTGGGTCCCGCATCGCGGTCTCGCCATCGCGCTCCACCTCTTCGAAGTGAAGAAGATCGAAGGGCGCGAAAAGGGTCTCGACTTCGGAGCGTGAGAGCACGGTGTAGCCCCGGGCGGCCCAATCGTCGTGGATGCCGAGCAGCTGTCCGGCAAATAGACCCCCGGGGCGGACCGAGGCGACAAGTCGGGGCCAAAAACGCTGAAAGCGCTTGGGCGGCAGGAAGAAAAGGCTGAATGCGGCGACGACAACATCGAACTCGGGCCACTCGATCTCGTCGAAGGACCCTTGCGTGAACCGAACCGAGGTGTCCTCGGTGAGCCGGGCGCGAAGAATCTCGATCGCTTCGGTCTCAAGGTCGTTCGCGACGACCTTGAGACCTTTACCGGCCAAGTGGAGTGCCCCGTGGCCGACGCCGCAGCCGAGCTCAAGGGCCGATCCTGCTTCGGGCAGAAACGGATCCAGCTCAGCGTAGATCGGGTGAAGCGGCTTGTCGAGGGTCGCCCGATAGTAATCGGACCACCCGGCGGGTCCTAGAGCTTCAGAAAGGGTCGCATCTTGGCGAGCTTCTTCGGTCCGATCCCCTTCACCTGCTCCAGTTCGTCGATTGATCGAAATCCTCCATGGGCGCTCCGATACTCGATGATTTTGGCCGCCGTTGCCGGCCCGACCCCGGGCAGAAGGTCGAGTTGGGTCGAATCGGCGGTGTTGATCGAGATCGAGGCCGGAGCGAGCGCCTCGCTCGTGCCGCCCGAAGCCTTCGACGGCGCCTTCGCGCTCGGCTCGGCAACATCGGTCGTCGACGACCCGGGATCATCGGACGAACCAACCTTGATCTGAGTTCCGTCGGCGAGCAGGGCAGCAAGGTTGAGACCGCTGAGATCGGCGCCCTCGACCGGTCCCCCGGCAGCATCGAGCGCGTCTTGGACGCGCGATCCTGCCGAAAGTCGAACGACGCCGGGCTTTTTGACTGCCCCGATCACGTGCACCATGATCCTGCCGGTCGTGGAACTGGCAACCGGGTTATTGTCGAGCACGATCGGAGCCGGTCGTTTGACATAAGACGCCCCGATCACACCTGCGGCGACGACACCCAGCGCAGACAATCCGAAGACACCGAGCCGCTGGCGGCTTCCCATCCCTTGTTGCATGATTCCCATTTCGCCGGTGTTCTTGCCGGGTCCTTCTGGAAATTGTGCGGGGCCGGCCCATTTCAGGGCCGACCCCGTTTTTCCCCTCTCGGGACCCCTTATCCGCGATGGATGGCGACTCTCTTCGGAGATGGCATCGCCACTTTGGGCACAAGGATCGTCAAAAGGCCATCCTTGAAGGTCGCGAGAATCTCCTCCGGAATCACCTTCCCAAAGAGGGTGAAGGCTCTCTCGAACGTGCCATAGGTTCTCTCGACGCGCAGGAACTCTTCCTTCTTGAATTCCTCAAGCATCTCGCGTTTGCCGCGGACCCAAAGCACGTTGTCGTGGCGTAGCTCGATTTCAACGTCCTCTTCGTTCACACCCGGAAGTTCGAATGTGAAGATGAACTCACGCGGAGTTTCCCGGATATCGACCGGCGGTGTCCATGGGTTCAGGAACATCGGAGTCTCGGTCCACAGATCCTCCATGAGCTTGTTGAATCGCTCAAAGGGTCGAACCTGATTGATCGGGGCCATGCGGGTGATCATTGTATGCCTCCTTGTTCATCTCTGGTGCCTCGTTGGTTTCTGACGAGGACAGTTCTATTCTCGCACTGCATCACCGTCGTCTCAAGTCGCCGTTGTGGCGTCCATCGATCCGGGGACATAATCGGGGAAGGGAGGTCACTGATGGATAGCCACGATTCGCGGTTCGAGCTTTCTCCTCGCGAGTATGAGATCGTGAGATTGGCCTCCGAAGGCCACACGGATCAGTCCATCGCACACCATCTGGGCATCGGCGAGGGCACGGTGAAGACGTACTGGAACCGGGTGCGAGCCAAGATCGGCCCGTATGCACGCCCCGAGATCATCGCCCGTGTCGTCCGCCATGAAGCCGAGGCCGTCCTCGAGAACTTACGTCATCAGGTTCGTTGCCTGCAAGCCGAGGTTCACGAGGCTGACCGCGTCGACGACGCGACCCGAGCCATCCTCGAGGCCCCGGACGCGATCCTGATCGTCCGGACCGACCGTCAGATCGAACTCGCGAATGACGAAGCCGCGCTTCTGTTCGGCTTTTCGCGCACCGAACTTGAGCGGATGGACCTCGACGACCTGGTGCCCCGTCGTTTCAGATCAAGTCACCGTGGGCTGGTCGCGACGTTCCTGAGTGACCCCCATCGAATCCAGATGGGCACGCACCAATCGACCCCGGCTTTGCATGCTTCAGGGGTCGAGTTCGAAGTCCATGCCTCCCTCGGCCCGATCGGATCTTCCGAGGGGCTCCGAGTCATGTGTATCGTACGCCGTGCCTCGGAGTAGTCGAAGAAAGCCCCCGGCGCTCAGCGCCGGAGGCCTTCTTTTCGCGACTAGTTGTCGCCGACGAACCCGAAGTGGGCCACGAGGATGTCGAAGTCATCCGAGTTGATCTCGCCATCTCCGTTCAGGTCGGCGCGGGCGTCGTATCCCGGATCGCCGACGTAGGTTCCGAACGCATCGACCAAGATGTCGAAGTCGTCCGAATCCACTCGGTTGTCCCCATCGCAGTCGCCATTGATGAGGCTGAAGTTCACGAGGACGCCGGTCGCCGTGATCGTCACCGACCCAACCTTCTGGCGGAGCCAGTGCGAAGCCTTCGCGGTGATGTCGTACGTGCCGATCGGAAGCACGGTGTTCAGATCGAACGCGTAGTCTCCGTTCGGCTGGAGCGTCACAACTTGGACTTCTAGCGGCGTCGTGTTCCCGACCGGTCGGATCTCGAACGTCACCGGCTCAAGATCGAACGTTGGCAGCCAGTCCTGGAGGAAGAGATTGCCTTCGATCGTCTGGGTGAGGTTCTCCACCGTGATCGTGACCGTCACCGTGTTCGAATCGAGAGTGCCGTTGTTCGCCTTATAGGTGAACGAGTCAGGACCGTCGTAGTTCGCGTCAGGCGTGTAGTCGAACGACCCATCCGGGTTCAGGTTGAGCATGCCGTGCGACGGGCCGCTCACGAGCACCGCGGTCAGGCTGAGGCCCTGCGGATCGTTGTCGTTGGTGAGCACGCCGGTGGCGGGAACGTTCAGGACCTGGTTCTCCTGGGCGTTGTAGCTGTCCGCCACTGCGACCGGAGCCTGCATCTGAACGTCGATCGTGACCGTCACCACGTTCGAGTCGAGCGTGCCGTTGTTAGCCTTGTAGGTGAACGAGGCCGCACCGACATAGTTGAGTGGCGGCGAGTAGATGAACGAGCCATCGGGGTTCAGCGTCAAACTGCCCACCGTCGGACCCGAGACGAGTACTGCCGTCAGAGGTAGCGGATTCGGGTCGCTATCGTTCTGGAGGACGCCCGGAGCCGCGACATTCAGCGGGGTGTTGGAGTTGGTCGTGTAGCTGTCGCTGGTCGCGACCGGGGCTTCCACCACCTCATTGACTTGGACCGAGATGACCTCGAAGTCCTCGAGCGCGCCGTCGCTGACGCGGACGGTGATCAGGTACGTGCCGGGGCCCTGAGCCTCGGTCGGCGTCCAGGTGAAGAGACCGCCCGTCGTGATCGACGCACCCGACGGCGCGCCGGAATCCAGGCTGAACGTCAGGGTCTGAGCCGGCAGGTCCGAATCGCTCGCCGTCGCCGTGAAGGTGAGCAGCGTGAGCTCATCGACCGTCTGATTGCCGATCGGATCGAGAACCGGGGCGACGTTGACCTCGTTGACCGTGATCTGGATCGTCTCGAAGTCCTCGAGAGTTCCGTCGGACACGCGGACCGTCACCGGGTAGACGCCCGGGCCTTGAGCCTCGGTCGGCGTCCAGGTGAAGACACCGCCCGTCGTGATCGACGCACCCGCCGGGGCACCCGGATCGAGGCTGAACGTCAGCGTCTGTGCGGGCAGATCCGAATCGCTTGCCGATGCGGTAAAGGTCAGTTCGATCAACTCGTCGACCGATTGATTACCGATGGCGGCGAGCACCGGCGCCTCGTTCGACTCGTTCACGTCGATCGTGAACGTCTGTTCGATCGTCTCGATGCCGTCGGTCAAGCTCACCGTGACGCTCGGCGACGTACCGCCGTCGCTTTCACCCGGTGTCCAATTGACGGTGCCGCTGGACGAGACCGTCAGGCCGCTGGGGCCGCTGACGAGACCGAAGGTCAGTGTCTGCGCGGGCACGTCGGGATCCGATCCACTCAAGTTCAGCGTGAACGGAACGTGCTCGGTCGCACTTTGCGTGCCGGGGTTGGTGAGCACCGGCGCCTGGTTGACCTCGGCGACGGTGACGTCGAAGCTCTGCTGAGCGCTCGCGCTTCCGTCGCTGACCTGCACGGTGACGGTGTAGGTGCCGGGTCCATCGGCTTCGCCCGGAGTCCAGGACCACACGTCGCCGGTCACCGAGCCGGGGCCGGAAACGAGGCTGTAGGTCAGGGTCTGAGCAGGAAGATCGGCGTCCGCACCCACGAGCGTTCGCGAGATCGCGACGAGCTCATCGACGGTGCCATCGGCCGGGTCGTCCAGCGTCGGAGCCTGGTTGACTTCGTTGACCGTGATGTCGAAGCTCTGTTGAGCACTCGCGGTTCCGTCGCTGACCTGCACGGTGACGGTGTAGGTGCCGGGGCCGTCGGTCTC
>DKKT01000046.1 GCA_002455425.1 Chthonomonas sp. UBA6659
GGCGGTACAGGACTTGAACCTGTGACCCCTACAGTGTCATTGTAGTGCTCTACCACTGAGCTAACCGCCCGGGGACAAGAATGGTGGCACATCCGGGCTCCGGAACTCAAGGGGCAGACGGGACTGTAGACACCGCGCCACGACAACGGCCATCCTAGCCAGATGCTTGCCTTGCTCGGTGCCCTCGTCTTCGCTTCGGTCCCTCAGGAGGCGGCCAAGCCTGCCGAAGGGATGCGCGTCGTTCAACTGGCGATCCTTGTGGACGGAAAGGTGAAGCCGAGCGCAGCCGAATCCGCAAAGCTCCAAATGGGCCATTTGCAGTTCCTTCAAGGCCTCTGGGAGAAGCGGGCGGCGCTCGTGGTCGGCCCGCTCGAGGAGGGCGGCGAACTCCACGGGATCGTCGTCCTCGACCTCAAGAGCGCTGATGAAGCCAAGAAACTCCTGGCCAAGGACCCCTTCGTCAAGGCGGGGTACCTCGACACCAAGGTCGTTTCGTGGTACTGCCTGGCGTCGGTCATGCAGAAGGCACCCAAGTTTCTCGACGTCGCTCCGCACTGGTTCTGCATTCTGGAGCGACCGAGCGATGCCCCGAACGTCACGCCCGAGGAAAGCAGCAAGATCCAAGCCGGGCACATGGAGAACATCCAAGCGATGGCCAAGGAAGGGATCCTGCTCCTTGCCGGTCCGCTCGTCGAAGCCGGCGCGTGGCGCGGCATCTTCATCTTCAAGGACGAACCCAAGGAGAAGGTCCTGGATCGGATCGGAAAGGACCCCGCGGTCAAGGCCCGGCGCCTGGAGCCCAAGCTGGTTCGCTGGTACACCGCCAAAGGGTCCTTCGCACCGCTGAAGTAGCGCGGGTACTCTCCGAGGATGCCCAAGCGACCGATCACTGCCGAGGATTTGCTGCGCATCGAGTTCGTCGGGGACCCTCAAGTCAGCCCCGACGGGACCCGGATCCTCTTCAGCAAACGCCACATCGTCGCCGACAAGAACAAGTACGTCGGCAACTTGTTCACCGTCGACGTCGACACCGGCACCGTCACGCAGTGGACGCAAGGCGAGGCCGGGGCGGGGGGAGGCCGCTGGTCGCCCGATGGTCAGTCGATCGCGTTCGTGGCGGGTCGCGACAAACCGGCTGCGCAAATCTACTTGCTCCCGACGACCGGTGGCGAGGGCCGCAAGCTGACCAGCCTTGCCGAAGGATCGATCGGCGAGATGCGTTGGTCCCCTGATGGCACCCAGATCGCGTTCACGTTCCGTCCCCAACATGAAGAGTGGACCGAAAAAGCGGCCAAGGAGCGCGAAGCCAAGGGCCTAAGCACCCCGGCCCGTGTGTTTGACAACGCTTGGTACCGCTTGGATGGAGATGGCTATTTCGGGCCCCAGCGCTTCGCGGTGTATGTCGTCGACGTCGCCACCGGAGAGCACCGCCTTGTTTACGATCGGTGCCCGATGGGCTTCTACAGCTTCGATTGGTCGCCCGATTCGAAGGAGCTCGCGATCGCCCATACGGTTGCTAAGAACCCCTGGCAAGATAAGCCCGACTCGCAGATCTTCCGGGTCGCCGTCGCCGATGGTCAGGCCTGGAAACTGGAGGGGCTGCCAAAGGGGGACAAAGGCGGATTGCGATGGTCGCCCGACGGCATGACGATCGCGTACCTCGGCGACGATACCGAGGACGACCCGTGGGGTGTCCGCAATGTGAATCTGTTCATCGTCGCCGCCGAAGGGGGCACGCCCCGATGCTTGACACGCGACGATGACTACTGTCTCAGCGTCATGGGGCTCAGCGACACCCGCGAGGCCTACGGCTACGCGATGGCCGAGTGGACGCCCGATTCGAAGGGACTCTATCTCAGCATCGGTTGGCATGGCGAGACCCAACTCGGATTTGTCGAGATCGAACGAAGTCGCGTCGAGCTTCTCTCTCATGGCCCCCACACGCTCACGATTGGGAATCTCAGTGCGAGCGGCGAACGCATCGCGTGCCTGTACGGCAACGCGACCCGAGTCAATGAGGTCGCGGTGCTCGACCTCAACAAGCTTCGCGACGGCAACGTCGAAGCACAGGTTCTGACCCACTTCAACCAGGAGTTTCACAACCAGATCACGCTCATCGAGCCGGAAGAGGTCTGGATCGAGTCCGAAGGCGGGGTCAAGGTTCAGGCTTGGGTGATCAAGCCGGTCGGCTACCTCGAACCGAAGCGGTACCCGGCGGTGCTCGAAATCCATGGCGGCCCCCACGCCCAGTACGGATGGGCGATCTTCCATGAGTTTCAGCTCCTCGCCGCGAACGGCTACGTCGTCGTTTACAGCAACCCGCGCGGGAGCAAGGGCTATGGCGAAGCGTTCTGCGCCGCGATCCGAGGCAACTGGGGTGGCCCCGATTGGGAGGACATCCAGGCGGTGACGCGGTGGATGCAGCACCAACCCTACATTCACCCCGGCCAAATGGGTGTGATGGGCGGCTCCTACGGCGGCTACATGACGAACTGGGTCGTCGGCCATTGTCAGGACTTCAAGGCGGCAATCACCGATCGTTGTGTGTCGAATCTGGTGTCGATGGCGGGCAACTGCGATTTCCCGATCAACCGAGACGGCTATTGGCCGGGCCATGCGTGGGGCGATCTCGCCGCGATCACCGAACTTTGGCGTCAATCCCCCATCTCGTACTTCGACAAAGTCGAGACACCGATGCTGATCATCCACAGCGAAGGCGACCTGCGATGCAACGTCGAGCAGGCGGAGCAGGTGTTCACGGCGCTTCAGGTCCGTGGGATCGAATCGCGCTTTGTGCGTTATCCCGTTTCGACTTCGCACGGGATGTCACGCGGCGGTCCGCCCGACCTTCGGCTTCATCGCCTCGGGGAGATTCTCCGCTGGTGGGAGAAACACCTGAAGATCTGAGACCGGGCAGTCGCGCCTCGGGGATCTGGACGAAGTGGACTCCTTCGACCCGAACGAGAGTCGGCGCGGAAACAGCGCAAGGTTGGGCCATACTCGCACATGCACGAGGCGGAGTTCGTCCAACAGCGAGAGCCCGATTGGAGGCGGCTCAGCGTGCTCTGCGACAAGGCGGACGTCAGTCCGGCGAGGCTCGAGAGAGCCGAACTGACCGAGTTCGTGCGGCTCTACCGTCGAGCATCAGCGGACCTTGCGTGGGCTCGGAGTCTCTCCGCCAACACCGAGCTCGCCGCGTTCCTCAATGGCCTCGTCGGGCGCGCCTACGGCATCCTCTATCGCCGTCCCCGGATTCGTCTACTGCCGGCCCTTCAATCGATCCTCGCGACGGGCGCCCAGGTCGTGCGCCGACGCGCGTGGTTCATCTTCGCGTCCCTTGCGATCTTTCTCTTCGGGATCTTCAGCACCGCGTTCATCTTCGCGACGCGACCGGACCTGACCCACTACTTCATTCAGCCCGGTGATCCCAACCTCGAGCACTGGAAAAAGGGCGAGTTCGAGGAGCGAGACGTCTCCACGGCATTCGCGGCAACGGGAATGTACAGCACCAACAACCCAACGGTTGCGCTACGAATCGGCACCTTCTCAGCCGCAACCTTCGGTTTCGGAACGTTCTATTTCATGTACGCGAACGGGGCGCTTCTAGGGGCTTATGGCTATGAACTGGCCCAAGTCGGTCACCTCGACTTCCTCCTGGTCAATGTAGCCCCACACGGGGCGAGCGAGCTCACCGGTGCCATCATCGCCGGGGCTTCAGGCTTGGTGCTCGGCTGGGCGATGATCGCACCGGGCCGCCGCTCACGGAGCGACGCCTTGCGGGTCGCGGGCAAGGACGCGTTCGTTCTCCTCGTCATGTCGGTCGCGATGATGTTCATCGCCGCGCCCGTCGAGGGGTTCTTCAGCTTCAACCCAACAGTCCCGGCGGCAGTGAAAGTCGCGTTCGCCGCCTTGATGCTCACGGCTTGGCTTCTGTACTGGATCGGCTATGCGCGCGAGCCCCAGACGCCCGAGACCGCGCCCTGAGCCGGTTACAATGGACCCATGCTCCTTCCGCTCTTGATGGCGATCGCCGAGTCTGATGTCCAGTCGCTGTCCGACGCGGTCGACGCCGCCCGCATGAGGGCGACGGTCGAACGCCTCGCGGCGTTCCCCACGAGAAACACGCTCAGCCCAGGGCTTACCGAGGCGGCCGAGTGGGTTGCGGCCGAGTTTCGGCGCATCCCGGGTGTCGAAGTCGAGCTGATGAAGTACACGCTGCCCAAAGGTCGGCGCGTCCCGGAGGATAAAGAAGTCGTGCAAGTGGTCGCCGTGCTCCCGGGAAGGACCTCGCGCCGAATCCTCGTGGGAGGACACCTGGATTCCCTCAACCTCGAGGTCGAACCGGTCACGGGCCGAGCCCCGGGTGCGAATGACGACGCGAGCGGGGTCGCCCTCACCCTCGAGATGGCACGGGTCCTCGCGACCAAGAAGTGGGACAACACCTTCGTCTTCGTCGCGTTCAGTGGCGAGGAGCAAGGCTTGAACGGGTCCCGAGCCCTCGCGACTCGAGCGAAGACGGAGGGCTGGGCGCTCGATGCCGTCTTGAACAACGACACGGTCGGCAGCAGCAAGAACAAAGCCGGACAAGAGGACCGAGAGCGGGTCCGCGTGTTCAGCGAAGAGTACGACCCGACGCCTCCGAGCGAGACGCGACCGGCCCATAACAGCCGCGAGCTCGCCCGCTTCATCGAGTTCAATGTGCGCGGCAAGGTCAAGGCTCCGACGGGCAAGCCCTTCGGGGTAAAGCTTGTGTTCCGACGGGATCGATTCGGGCGCGGGGGCGACCACACGCCGTTTGTCGAAGCCGGGTTCGATGGCGTAAGGTTCATCGAGGTGCACGAGGAGTACACCCGGCAACACTCCCCCGACGATCTGCCCGAGTTCATGGACTGGGAGTATCTCGCCGCCGTCGCCCGAACAAACCTCGTGTCGATGGTCGCCCTCGGCAACGCGGCGCCGGCCCCGACCGACGTCACCGTCGTTCGCGACCAATCGCACCACACCACGATCCGTTGGAAGCCGGCTCCGGGTGCGCAATCCGTCGTCTACTGGCGCGAGACGACCTCGCCGGTCTGGCAGGGGTCGTTCTCTGTGGGTGAGGCGAACGAGTACGTCGTCAAAGGCATCAACAAGGACGACCATGTCTTCGCCGTGGGCAGTGTCGGCGGCATCCCGGCGATTGCACGCTGAAGAGTCCCGGCTCAGACTGAGCCGGGACTCTTAGGTTCGTGGAGTCAGCGTCCCTGGGGTCGGTTGTTGAGTTGGGCGCGGCTTCGCTCGCGAGAGGCCAGCCTCTGTGACCAAGTTCGCTCGCATTCGTCCCATGTCACAAAGCCGCGGTCGGGGCCGCAGTACATGCCGCTGACTCCCATGGCTTCCAAACGCACTCGGTCCGCTCGAAGCCCGTTCAAGTAGGTCCTTGTGATCTCCTTGGGAACGTTTGGATTCTCGCTGCGATCGAGCATTTGCCACGCGTGAAAAAGCGAGTTCTGAACGACGAGCGATTTGCCTCCTTTTTCCGTGTCGAAGACGGCGACGAGCAGGCTGACGTTCTGCCCGTTCTCAAGACGGCCGCGAACCCCTCCGACACTCTGCGTGGGAGGTGAGTTGACGAGCTCATAGACCCCGTTCTCGTTGAAGCGAGCAAGTCGCAACCTGGGAGTCACGATCTCGGCGATCAACCGCTCGATCGCAGGAGCCGGCGTGTGCTCCAGTTCTTCGGGAAGCGCGAACGACGCTACGGTCTTTCCGTCCCCGGCCCGGAGCGCCTCAACTTGTCTCTTAGCATCCCGGATCAGATGATCGCGATTCCATAGCGCGTACAAGAATGTCCCCACGACGAGGATTGTCGCGAGGAGGCCGATACGGACCATCCAAACACGTCGACGATCGGGGACGGTGTTCACGGGTTAGCACACTCGTAGTGACTTCCTGACCCCGAACAATCTAAGCCTGGCCAGGTTTGACGCTGGTAGATCGCGATGTTCCCTGGGTTGCAGCTTCCGCCCGATGGATGGTTGCAGTGATACAGAAGCTGCTTACATTGACAGTACACGTTGTCATCGAATTGCATGTTACACGCCGAGATCGTCGTGTATTCCGACGATGCTTGCGAGCAGGGTGACTTGCAGAATCCGGAACGCTGTGGTCCGCAATTGTCATTGTGCCAACCCCAGGTGCAGATATGGGCTGCAAGGGGAAGAGACACGATCACGATTAGCATTAGTACAATCATGAACTTCTTCATGGTTCGACCTCCTCATCGTATCGAAAGTGCCAAGGCGTGTCGTGCCACCAGGGTTTCGACGTGGGATCACCTCGTCGAATCCTCGTGATGACGTTCCCGGCAAGCGTGATGCCAATGCCACGATTGAGGGAAAGAGGCGTGACCGGGCAGCTGAGGGCGTGGTTCTGGTCGACGACCAGCATGGCCCGGTCCTTGAAGTCGAGCACATACTTCTTCCACTCCAGATCCGTTGCCGGGGGCTGGACTTTGACGCCGTACTGGAACGTATAGCCTAGGCTCGGACCGCTACATCGAATGATGTTGACCCCGTGGCATTGAAGGCCGAGCTTCATCGCCGAGATCGTGTGAACGTGCGGTAAGCCCATCTCAGGCCAAGTTCCGTAGACCCCGTCTCGCCCTTCATCTTGCCGATAAAGAGCAATCGCAAGATGATAGTTCTTCAGATTCTGCGCGCAGGTCGTTCGGTGTGCGCTTTCGCGGGCCCGAGCGAACACGGGGGTTAGGATTGCCGCCAAGATCGCAAGCACGCCGGCGACCGTTAGAATCTCCAGCAATGTGATGCCCCGGCGGCGTCTCATGAGACCTTCTCAGGCATGTTGCCGGGCTTCTGCGATATCGATATGACGCAGCCACGTTTGTCAATGACGTAGGATCTTGGCGTCCAGAGGATGTTGAGTTGAGGGGCCGGCGCGTTGTCTGCATCGACGATCGTGGTGATTCCGTGGGCGCGCCACGAAGCCGGCCAGGAATCTGGTTGCGAGGTGGTCACGATCAGAAGCGGGCGTCTGGCGTTCTTTGACAGCGCAACGACATCAAGCGTGTTGACTGCGCACGAGGAACAACTGCCGACGTAAAGGAGAAGCCACTCCTTGGCACCCACGATTCGTGCCTGCTCTTTGGTCCAAGAAATCGCCTGGCCTATCCTAGGATCAATCGACCTTAGCTCGGCGTATGGACCTTGAACCGGCCTGATGTTCCAGGCGATGGAAACTCCAAGTCCTACCATCACGAGAACGACCAGCAGAGGGGTGAGGGCTCGGTCCATGAGGATCCAGGGCCTTGCTCTTCGGTGGAGGTGGGGTTCCATCCCGCGCCCATCGACACTTGCCTTTAGAGGTTCCATTTCGTACTCCCAATTGAAACTGCTACTCAGCGAACAGGAGTGTATCACAAAGAAATTGGGCTTTGAGGTTTCAGGCTTTGTTTAAGGCAAGAGGGGCAAGGATACGATTGCAGGAGATCGTGCCGAGATTCTCGGCGCAGATGGAGTAGAACCCAGAAGCGAAATGAAAACCGTGATCGAACCCGGAGGGTTCGACCGGCCCTGTGGCGGGCCAGTGTGGAACCAGGTGAGTACTGGCCTCCCCCTGACAGGGCGGACGGCTTGGCAGAGCAATGGCGGGCCCCATCGAGGGCATCCGGCTCGAGCCCTGCCCCTCAGCCTTGACGTCCCCGTCCCGGAGATCGGCGGCAAACTCCTGCGAATCCATATGGTCGGAGTCTTCGCGGCTCACGTCGATCCCTCCCAGGAACGGCCCGGTTCGATGGGAGCGGGAATCCACCTCCTCGCCGAGCGCGATCTCGTGTTCCGGCAGGATCTCATCTGTGGCCGGCATTACGGTGACGCCCGAGTGCTTGAGTCGATCGCACGCCTCAACGGGGACGGCACCAGCGTGGAAACGGTCGGACAGTGTGAATTCGAAGGCACCACCCATCGAGTCGACCAACTCACCGTCGATGTTCCTCAGAGCGCCGCGTGCACGCTCTTCCGGTTCAAGGACCTCGGAACGATTGCGAGCTTTCTTCTCTTCGACGTTCTCTTCGAGTTTCAGTGGCAGCCGACCTGTCCGTTTCGCGGCCGGGGCGGCGGCGTCGCCCTTTCCGAGCTCGGCTCGATCATCCGCTTGGCGGATCGTGCTCGGTTCGGGCGGGCGCTCGGGCAACTTGCCGAGGGCATCCGTTCAGCCAGCGATTCCGACGAGGCCCGCAGCCTCGGGCTGACATTCGTCGCGGTCGCGAGCGCCGCGATGCTCGAACTCGGGGCGTCCCGCGCCATGCACCGCGTCCAACTTGATGCGGCTCGGGAATTCGAGAGCCTCGAGGAGGCTGCCCTCATCGCCGAGCGGGCGTGCGAGATCGTCGAGGACCTGGTGGCTCCCGTCATGAAGTTCTCCTCCGCGACCGGCGACGCGTTGGTCGATCGGGCGCTGGCCCTCCTCGATCGCCAGTTCGGGCGGGACCTAAGCGACGATGACGTCGCCGAACAACTCGGACTCAGCACCTCGCACTTTCGTCATCTCTTCAAGCAAGCCACAGGACAGCCATTCCACAAGTACCTCATCGCGCTCCGTTTGGAGAAAGCCCGCCTGATCCTGTTGCAGCAGCAGATCCCGGTCTCGGATGTTGCCCACGCGGTCGGGTTCGCGAGCGCGGCCCATTTCAGTCGCGCATTTCAAAAGCGGTTCGCCGTCGCCCCAAGCGCCCTCCGTCAAGCTCGCCGCTGAGTCCGGTATCCTTGAGGTTCCCATGAGCTTTGCGCAACGTACGCATGCCTGCGGCGAGCTTCGTGCCACCCACGCCGGCAACCAGGTGATTTTGAACGGATGGGCCCACCGGGTTCGCGACCTTGGAGGCGTGTGCTTCGTCGACCTGCGTGACCGAACCGGAATCGCGCAAGTCGTGATCGACCCCGTCGCGCACCCGACTTACGGCGAAATCCGGAGCGAGTGTTCGCTCAGCGTCGTCGGCACCGTCCGCGAGCGTAGCCCGGAAACCAAGAACCCGAACATGACGACGGGCGACATCGAAATCGTCGTCGACCAATTCTCCGTCCTCGGGCCGGCCAAGCCGCTTCCGTTCCCGGTCAGCGACGAAGAGCAGATGTCCAACGTGAACGAGGAACTCCGGGTCAAGCACCGCTACCTCGACCTCCGACGACCGAGCATGTATCGCCGGCTTGCCCTTCGGGCAGCCGCCGTAGGAAAGTTGCGTCGCTACCTCGACGACCGTGGCTTCATCGAAGTCGAGACCCCGATTTTCACCAAGTCGACGCCGGAAGGCGCGCGCGACTATCTCGTGCCTTACCGACTGGACCCGGGCAAGTTCTACGCCCTGCCCCAGAGCCCGCAACAGTACAAGCAGCTTCTCATGGTCGCGGGGATCGAGCGGTACTACCAGATCGCCAAATGCTTCCGCGATGAAGCCCAGCGCTCGGACCGCCAGCCAGAGTTCACGCAGCTCGACCTTGAGATGTCGTTCGTGACGCAGGAGGATATCCTGTCGCTCATCGAGGGGATGACCGTCTCCGTGATCAACGACCTGATCGAGGAGTTCGACCTCCCGAAGGACAAGATCGAGGGGTTCAAGCGCTTGACCTTCGACGAGTCGATGCACCTCTACGGATGCGACAAGCCGGATCTCCGATTCGGTCTCCCGCTGTTCGACCTCACCGACGCGGTGAAGGAGAGCGCGTTCGGCGTCTTCCGTTCGACCGCCGAAGCCGGGGGCTCGATCCGTGGCGTCCGATACCCGGGGGGCGGCCATCTCTCCCGCAAAGAGGTGGGACAGCTGGAGGACTTCTGCAAGGAGTTTGGGGCCAAAGGCATGGCGAGTTTCTCGATCGGCGACGAACTCGGAGCCGAAGCGGGGAGCCAAGCCGACGGAACCTACGTGAGTACCCACGGACTCCACGTGCGTGGCTCCATCGTCAAGTTTTTCCCTCCCCATGAGATGGAGGCGATCCTCGATGCCGCCCAGGCAGAGCGTGGGGATCTGCTTTGTATCGTCGCCGATGTCTACGCGGCGGCGAACAACGTGCTGTATCGACTGCGGCATGAAATCGGCCGGCGCACGGGCCTCGCCGACAAGCGGAAGCTTGCGTTCTGCTTTGTGGTCGACTTCCCGCTCGTCGAGTGGAATCCAGAAGCAAACCGCTGGGATTCGACGCACCACCCGTTCACGTCACCCAAGACAGAAGACCTCCAATACATCGAGAGCGATCCCGGGCGCATCCGCGCCGACTGCTACGACGTCGTCTGCAACGGAACCGAGTGGGCCTCAGGCTCGATCCGTATCCACCGACCCGACATCCAGGAGCGCTGTTTCCGACTTCTGGGCATCGACGAAGAGACGATCAAAGCCCGGTTTGGGCATATCATCGAGGCGTTCGAATACGGTGCGCCCCCTCACGGCGGAATCGCCCCCGGCATCGACCGGATGATCATGTTCCTAACCGACGACGAGAACATTCGCGAAGTGATCGCCTTCCCGAAAGTTGGACAGGGCTACGACCCGATGATGGACGCTCCGAGCGCGATCGACCCGATGCAGTGGGCCGAAATGGGCCTGCGCCTCAGTCAGTAAGGCATGAATCTCGGACTCCAAGACAAAGTCGCGATGGTCGTGGCGGCAAGTAAAGGGATCGGATTGGCGACGGCTCAGGAGCTTGCCCGCGAAGGGTGTCGAGTCTCGATTTGCGCCCGCAACCGCGATGCGCTCGACGCTGCGCTGGCCACACTCCCGGGCGGGATGGGCTGCCTCGCCGATGTCGCACGCATCGAGGACCTCGAGCGATGGTTCAGCGAAACGAAGCAGCAGCTCGGTGCGGCCGATATTCTCGTGACGAACACGGGTGGCCCTCCGGTCGGGCTTGTTGGTGCCCTGGATGACGCCCAGTGGCGGCAGGGCGTCGATTCGACGCTCATGAACGTGGTCCGGATGGTACGGCTTGCCGCGCCCGACATGATCACGCGGGGCTGGGGCCGCATCGTCCACGTGACCAGCCTCGTCGCCAAGGAGCCGAATCCGATGCTGGCGATCTCGTCTACGCTTCGCGCGGGCCTGATGGCGCTGACTCGACTTCAGGCGACCGAATTGGCGCCTCACGGCGTCACGGTCAATGGCGTGCTCCCCGGACATACCTTGACGGATCGGCAGCGCGAACTCGCCGAGGTCACGGCCAAAGCCCAGGGGATCACTGTCGAGCGCTCGCTCGAACTTCGGGCCGAATCGGTGCCGATGAAGCGCCTGGCCGACGCGCACGAGATCGCCGCCGCCATCGCGTTCCTCTCCTCGACCCGGGCGTCGTACGTCACCGGCGTAAACCTCCTCGTGGATGGGGGCCTCACCCGCGGCCCTGGTTAGGTCGGCTCCGAACCCCCTCTCCTTTCGATGATTGTGCCAAGGGAAATGGCCTTCCGGCTCCCCTCTCCTTTCGATGATTGTGCGAAGGGAGAGGGGGTAGGGGGTGAGGGTAAAACCGCTTCAAATGAAGAGAATCCCGGGAGGTTCTCGCAACTTGAATCGGGTTCGCGTCGCAAGGCAGATGCGGTCAGAGATGGGCGCGAGCGAGAAGCGCATGTGGGAATCGTTGCGAGATCGTCGCACCGGGTTCAAGTTCAAGCGGCAAGCCCCGGTCCTCAACTACATCCTGGACTTCTATTGCGCCGAGGCATTGCTCTGCGTCGAAACCGACGGAGAGCAGCATGCAACCCGCGGGGACCGCGATACCGAGCGCGACGCACGTTTGGCCACGCTCGGAGTCCTGACCATCCGGGTCCCGACACTCGACCTGTTCGAGGAGACGTCAACCGAAGGAACCCGGTGGGTCAACAAGATCGTGGCAGCCTGCGAAGAGCGATCCGGTCGCAAAGCATGGGATGGAAAGGAGCCTTGAGCCTCGAGCTCTCGCCTCTCGAGCTTTCAGAACCTCATCCCCTGCCCCTTCTCCCTCCCGGCACGACCCATCCGGCAGGGAGAAGGGATCCGGCTCCCCTCTCCTTTCGAT
>DKKT01000018.1:0-14111 GCA_002455425.1 Chthonomonas sp. UBA6659
CCACCTCCCCCGATGCGGCGCACGACCCATCGCCGAATCAGGGGAGGATCTTCTGAAGCGATGAGGCGCAAGAGCAGTGTCGCATCAGGGGAGGATCTTCGGACTTGCGGCGTGCGACCCATCGCCGAAGTTCGGTCGAGCCGCACGTTCGGACGAGAGCCCGGAGAAGTAGTCGAGGCTTTGCAGGCCGTGAAAGCCACGACCGAAGCGGATGACCCGACACTTGCTCATCCCTGGAGCTTAGCCCTCCCCCGGTACGATGAAGCGGTGATTCGCCTGCTCACGGCCTCCGAGGCCCCGGAAGTCGCGGTTTTCTACGCGGAAATCCGGAGAGACACCGTCCCGGCCATCCACACCGTCGACGAGATCGCGGAGTGGATCGTGACCCGACTCCTTCCCCGCGGTTCTTCCTTCGTGTGGGAGGAAGAAGGCACCCTCCTTGCCTGGCTCGACGTCCATGACGGATGGGTCAACCAGCTCTTTTGTCGACGCGACGCCACAGGCCGCGGACTTGGGCGTCGGCTGCTCGATTTCGCCAAAGACCTCTCACCGCACGGGCTCCAACTCTACACGTTCCAAGTCAACGACGGCGCCCGCCGCTTCTATGCGAGGGAGGGGTTCATCGAGGTGGAGTGGGGGGACGGTTCGGGAAACGAGGAAAGCGAGCCGGACGTGCGTATGACCTGGTCGCCGGCTCCCTAGGGCCGTCGGTGTATCCTCACGGTCGTGATCGCCTTCCTCACCCTCGTCGCTGCAGTCCAGAACAGCTTTACGGCCCAACTCGGCAAGCCCTATCCGGTCGGCCCCACCTCGTACATCATCGGGACGAAGGAGGAACTGGAAAACAAGTACAAGCGGACGATCACCCTCCACTCGGTGCGCACCGCGATCGCGTTCGGCTGGAAAAACGAAACCTACGTCGCCCGCGAGGGCAAGAAGCTCGTGATTTTCCACGCCACGATCAAGAACGCCCACAAAACGCCGATTTCTGTCGCCAGCGCTGACACCTTCGGACTGCGCATCTTCGATTCCGGCGCAAAGGCTGGAGACATCGCGTACGTCGGAGCCTGTTCGGCCACTTTGGAAGCCCCCGACCGCACCTTGAAGCAGGGCGAATCGGCGGAGGTCTTCACGGTCTACGAGTTTCCTGCGAGATCACACAATCTCAAGATCGCGACCTACTTCCATACCTATGACAAGAACAAGGACCCGAAGTACGATCTTTCGCAGTCGATCCTGAAACCGACTTCCGTCTTCGCACGAACGCCTCTCGACTTCGGCGTCGTCGCCTCCGTCGCGCGGAGTGAGTCTTTCGACCTCGACGACCTCAAGTTCCGCTTGCTCCAAGTCGAGCCAATCCAGGATGGGTACCGCGTCCGAGTCGAGGTCAGCAACCCGTTCCCCAAGCCTGGCCGCTGGGGTTGGCAGTACGCGCAGGCAACCGTCAACGATGCCCAGGGGCGAGTCACGAGCCACTACCCCTCGTTCGAGGTGCTGCCCGAGCATGCCGACTGGGGTTTCGCCGTCGACCATAATCGGCCGATCGTCGGCGACTACCAGTTCTATCCCGCCGACAAGTCGGCCCCGGTCAGCTTCTCCCTGACGATGAACTCGACCAAGCGATCGGTCACGGTGCGTCTCTAGGCCCGAATTCGGCCAGGAGCATCGCGGTCGCCCCCTCGCGGTCGTCCGGGGCCAGTTCACCCTCGATCACGCGCTCCGTCAACCATGCTTTCGCCGTCCCCACTTGGGGCCCGCCCTCGATGCCGAGCAGGGTCATGATCTCGATCCCGTCGAGCGGACTCCGCAGGGTGTCGGCCGGGGTCTCCTGGAGCACCCGGTCGATCGCCTCCCGAATCGGGGCCAATTCGAACGTGGAGACACCTGACTTGAGTCCACGCTGGTCCGCCTCCACGAGATCCAGCAGCAGGTCGAGATCGTCGGCGAGGTCCCGAATCAGCCGCCGGGCCGCACTGGCCGAGAACTTCGGCGCGCTCCCCAGGCGCATGTGATTCCGGACCAGGCGTATGACGCGCGCGGCGATCTCGTGGGAAAACCGCAGGCGACCGAGTACGTCGCGGGCCATCTCCGCCCCCACGATCTCGTGGCCGAAAAACCGCGTGTTCCCTTCCACGTCGGTCGTGCGCGTCGAAGGCTTGCCGATGTCGTGAAAGAGCGCACCGAGCCGGAGAACGAGGTTGTCAGCGGGCGTGTTGTCGACCACCACGAGCGTATGGAGCCATACGTCGAGATGGTGATACCGGCCCTGCTCGACCCCTGACATCGCTGCCAACTCGGGAGCGAAGCGGACGAGCAACCCCAATCGGCGGAGGTCTTCGAGAGCGGCGCCGGCGTTGGGCAACAGGAGCATCTTCACGAGCTCCTCTTGGATCCGTTCCACGCTCAAGATGGCGATCCGATCCGCTTCGGCCTCGATCGCCGCCTCAACGCCGGCGGCATACTCGAATCCGAGTTTCGCGCGGAATCGAATCGCGCGCAGCATGCGCAGGGGATCGTCACGGAACGTCTCGACCGGATCGAGCGGGGTGCGCAAGATCCGGCTCCGTAGATCGCCGAGTCCACCCACGTCGTCCCGCAGTTCGCCGCTGTGGACGTTCACGTAGAGTGCATTCACGGTGAAGTCGCGGCGGCGCGCGTCCTCGAGCAGGGTTGCCGGCTCGACCGTCGGCTTGCGCGACTCCCCACGATAGCTTTCGCGCCGCGCGGTTACGAATTCAACCTTTGCCCCCGGGACGGGCAGCAGCGCCGTGCCGAAGCTCGCGTAGAGGGTCGGGCGAGCCTCGCCGATGCCACCCTCGAACAACCGCCAGACCAAGTCCAAGGCGTCGCCCTCGACGACGAGGTCGAGATCGTCCGACACCTCGCGCCCCGAGAGGGCGTCACGGACCGCCCCGCCGACGAGCCACACCTTTCCCTCGAACGGGGTCCCGCTGGTCGCGTCGCGGATCGGAATCAGCGCGGGGGGCAGTTCGATCAAAGCTTGCGCTTGAAAACGTACCGGATGTTCGTCCGAACGCCGATATCTTCAACCGTCGAATCCTGGAACGTGTAAACATCGACGAGCTCCCAGCCCTGTTCCCCGAGGACCTTCAGGGCGCTGCCCCGGAACTCGGCTTCGCGGCGCATCCCGGCTTCCGCCGCCGCGGCGCGCATCTTCATGCCTTCCGGGTCGTTCCGCGACTTCTCGCTGGTGCCGGTCAAGAGCTCGATCGACTCGATCCGATACTCCCACTTCGTGCGCCCATCGGAGGGCATCTTGGTCTCTTGCTTCGCCTCGGGCTGGGTAACCGACTTCGCGCTGTCTTGCGTCGGGGTTGCCGGACCGGACTGGGCAAGGACGACCGCGGCCGAAAGCACCCCGACGGCTATGGCGAGAGCTGTCCATGACATGTTCTTCATGCCGACAGTTTACGACGGATCGCCCCAAGCCACGTACTCCGAGGAGAACGAACCGTCGTCGAAGAGGTCGACCACCGCATATCCAGGCGCGCACTCTTGGAAAGCACCCTGCCACCAGTTGCCGCAGACGGCTCCGTGGCAGAGGTAGGACACGCCGAGATAGTCGACCCGATCGACCAGATGGATGTGACCGCTGAGGGCAAGCCGGACGTTCCCATGCTTCAGGAAGAGGTCCTTCAGGCGGCGCGCGTCCAAGTGCATCCACGCTCCGGGCACGACCCAATCGCCTGACTCTTCGTTCGGACCATCGAGAAACGCACAGGCCGAGAGGATCGGAATATGGGAGAGGATCACGATCGGCGTCGTCGGGGCCGTTCGCGCGAGGTCCTCGACCAACCACGCGAATTGAGCTTCGTCAAGCCTCGCCTTGTATCCAGCCGGATGGGGATGGGTGCTGTCGAGAACCACAAAGTGCCAGCCTGCGCGATCGAAGCTCTGGAACGGATGGGCGAGGCCTAGCAGTTCGCACGCCCGCTTCTTCCCCGTCGGATCGTCGACGTCGCTGCGTCCGAATCCGAGGACGTCGTGATTCCCCAGGCAGTGCTCGACCGGAAGCGAGTTTTCGGACCGGAGCACCCGATCGAACAGAGCCCACAAACGCTCCACCCGATCAAGAGTCTCCCCGAACGCGTTCATGATCTGGTCGCCCCCGGTCAGGAGGAGATCGGGGCGGTCCTCGAGGCTGTTCACATGGTGCAGAGCGGCTGCCATCCCTTCTTCACCTCCTCGCTCCGGCTGAACGTGGATGTCGGTGAAATGGGCGATGCGGATCGATCGGTTCGGCACCGACGAAGGCTACCGAAAACCGATTCTTCGGCGAGCGGGACGGCGTTCCCGATCCCGGTGCGGCCAAGAGGTCGGCCGGCTGCACCGGGACTCCTCTGACGAGCGTCTTTCCTTTATGCCCCGCGCCACCTGGATCACAGCGCTCGCCGTCCTTCTATTCGGAACGATCTCCTGTGGCGGAGGTGGGCCAAAGTCAAACCCGGCGCCCGGCAGGGGTGCGACGTACTCCGAGCAAGCCCTTGGGCGAGCGTCCCTCTTCATCGCCGATTCGGTGATCGTATCCCTCGAAACGGCGCAAGGACCGGCCTTGGCGGGAGACACTGGCGACCGGGGGGTGGACGTGTGGACGTTCCGCGTGGGCGAGAGCCTCGACGCTTCCTTCGGGAGCCTAGTTCCCGACGTCCAGCTTTCGTTGTTCGACGCGACCGGCAGGCAGGTCGTCTCCGTCGGGGAGAGCGCCAGTTCGATCCACCTCCAAGCCGGCACTTATCGCTTGGAGGTCAGGAACCTCGGTTCGGTTCCGAAGACGATCCTCGTCGGCTGGCGAGATCCGGGGGGCCGCAGCGTCCGCTTCAAGAATCCGGGGGTCTATGTCACGGAAATCGACTCGTCACTCCCACCCATTGCGGGACTTCAAACGTCCATCGCCGCCTTCATCGGGACCGCGGCATACATCGGCGAGGGACCGGCACCTGATTATATGGAGATCACCCGGTATTCCGAGCTGACGGCAAATTTCGCAACGCCTCTCGACGGCTACCTGGACGACGCCGTGCGGCTGTTCTTCTTGAACGGCGGCCGATCGGCGACCATCATTCCGATCGCGGACGCAACCTTGAACTCGCACCGCGGAGGGCTTGCGGTGGTGGAGGGACTGGTCGGGGTTTCGGTTCAATCGGTCTCGGCACCCGATTCCGTGCGCCTGAGCGTTCAAGACTGGATCGCCTTCGTGCTGGACGCGAACCGGGCCACTGCGACGGAGGCGATGTTCGTTGCCGATCCGCCACGTGAAGCAAGGAACTATGGGGACGTTGCGGGCCTTCAAGATGCTTTGGTGCCGTTGGAGGAGCCTTCCGGGGTGGTCATGTACTTTCCCTGGCTGCTCGATGATGCCGGAGCCCCCGTGCCCCCCTCCGGGGCGCTGTTGGGAGTCTGGGCCGCCAGTGACGCCGAGGGCGGGGTCTGGGCTACGCCCGCCGGCTTGGCCTTTCCGATTCAGGGGGTCTCAGCTCCCGAAGTCCTCGTGACCAATGAACAAATCGGACAACTCGAATTCGCCGCTAACGGCAGGTCGGTCTGCGCGCTGGTGAAGGATCCGATGAACGGCAACGCGATCGCGTGGGGAGCCCGGACGATGGACGGCAACTCAGATGATCTCAAATACATCTCGTTCCGACGCACGTTGACCACCATCGAGGAGTCCATCGAGACGACTCTGCTGTCCTTTGTCTTCGCCCCGAACAACGCAAACACGTGGAATATCGTCGTCGCCGCGCTCTCCGACTTCCTCAACGGCTTCTGGTTGGCAGGCGGCCTGAAGGGGAACACGGCCGCCGATGCGTACCGTGTCGCGTGCGAACTTGGAGCGACGATGACCAGCCAGGACCTTCTCGATGGGTGGTTGCGAGTGGACGTGGACGTAGCGATCATGGACCCCGGTGTGTTCATCGGCTTGGAGTTCGAACAGCAAATCGCCCCACCCTCCTCGAAGTCGATGGGCAAGAACGGGAGCCGGCGCTCGGTTCCACGACGTCCGGCCGACGCTGAATCGGTCCGGAGAACGGACCCAGAGCGCAGCGACGAAGACGCCGACCGGACTTGACCCAAAGAACAGAAGGGTCCGAGGGACGATGCCCCTCGGACCCCTCCAATGGCGATCGGCTATGGCCTAGCCTGCGCCGCCCCCGCCCGCTCCGCCACCGGAGCCACGCGAGCCGCTCGCCGGCTTCGCTCGATCCGAAGGGCGGCCTAACGGCTTGCTGACCGTCGCGTCGCAGATCACGGAGAAATCACTCTTGCTCGGATTGCCCATCCAGTCGGAGACCGTGACGGTGATGGTTAAGCGTCCCAGGGGCGGGCTCGGGTTCTTCGAATCACCACCGAACTCGACCGACAGGAATCCGTCCCGGGTATAGCGGTAGTCGAGCGCTTTGCCCCCTGCTTCCACCTTGATCGTCGCCGGGTTCACCCCGGTGGCGTCGTCGGTGATTCGCCAAAGCAGTTCCATCGGCGGCTGGTTCGAAATCTGCTCGCCCGGATTCGGGAAGAGCATCCGCACGCGCGGTGCTGTGAGATCCACGCCGAGGTCCTTATCGAAGGCGAACAGGCTGCCGTCGCGTGCCATCGCAAAGAGCGTTTGGCCCTCGATGCCGACCGGGCAGGCGGCCACGACAAACGCCGGGGGAGCGGTCGTTCCCGATCCGCCACCGGCGCCGCCACCGGCGAGGCCACCACCCCCGCCACCCGCGTCACCGCCGGGCGTCGTCGGCTGAAGGTAGTTCGTCTGGGGGCGCATGATGTAGTTCCACACCACGTTGCCCTTCGCGTCGACGAGGTTGAGGGAGCCGTTCGACGTCGGGAAGCAGAAATAGTTGCCGACCGCCGACGGGCTCACCACCGGGAGGGACTCGAGGTCGATGCCCTTGCGGTTGATCCGCTGACCGTTCGTTCGGTTGACGAGGTACGCCATGCCGTCTCGGCTGATCGAGGCCACCGCTTCCGTGGAAACGGCGGGCGCGAAGGCGAGGGGCTCACCGACGTTGGTCTGCCATCGCACGGCCCCGTTCAGGCCCGACACCGAGGTGATGAAGTCACCCGAGTTGACGAAGATCTGGTCGCCGAAGACGGTCGCCGAGACTTCCGGCGAGAGGGAGGTGAACCGGGTCTGCCAAGTGACCTTCTTGTTGCCGACGTTGATCGCGAACAGCTGGAACGTCTGCGTGAAGACGAGGATGTTGTCGTTGTAGGAGCCGAGGCTGCCCAGGATGCCGTCGAAAATCCGCTCGGTGCCGCTCCAGGCCGCTCCACCGTCCGAGAGGTTGACCGCCATCAGCGAGCTGTCGCCGAGCGCGATCACCGCGAACTTGCCGCAGATCACCGGCGCGCCCACGATCGCTTGAGGGGCGTTGTATTGCCACTTGAGCTGACCGGAGGTCATGTCGATGCCGACCATCGTCTTGTTGTCGGCGGTCGCTACGATCACGCCTTCGCCAGCCACGCACCCACTCCGGAAGTTCGCGCCATACGGGTCGCCGACCGGGTAGCGCCATTTCTGATTGCCGGACGCCTTGTCGAGCGCGTAGACGCGCCGCCCGACCGCCGCATAGACGACGTCCGAACCGTAGACCACGTTGCCTCCGGGCGACGTGGACGTCGACTGGGCCCAACGCCAAGCGAGCGGCGTCGGACCATCGAACTGGGCGAAGCTCGCGCTCGAGATCGCCAGAATGCCCAGAGCCGCGAGCGCGCGCACCCGGGACCAGCAGTTGCTTCCTACCAAAATCGTCAACCTCCGAATCGGTCGCACCAGTATATCGCCGGAGCCCTCACGCCGTGCGTCGACCGCCATGGTTAGGACGCACAAACCGCCCCCGGAGTCACACGGAACGACGGATCAGGTGAGACGCTGCTCGATCGGGGGCGCGTTGCCTCGAAGCTGTGACTGGTAAGTATCGAGTTCGATCGCCTGGGCGTGAAGGCGCTGGGTGAGGTCGGCGACCTCTCGTCGGAGCCGCTCCAGCTCCTCTTGACTTGCGCCCGGCTGTTCCGCTTGGCGAAGGTGGATGATCTCCGCCATCTTCCGTTGGTGGTAGGTCAGGATCGCCACGATCGGAATCATCAGGGCGAGCAGAGGAATGCCGAGTGCGAGGACCTCGATCATGTCCCCGAGCAACCACTCGGGCTTTGGGGAAAGCTCGAACATATTCACAGTATACGGAAGCCCTCCCAGAATTCCTGGGACCCCCGGGAAGTCGTCGCGCCGGTCCGTCTCCCGATCTCGTCGCCGAGCGCAACGGCTCGTGGTACGTCCCTGACGAGATCGACCGAGTCGCGCGCTGAGCCGAAAGCACCTGACCCGGGCCGGAGCGCGTAGAATCGAGAGTATGAACCTCGACGTCACGTACCCGCGGCGCAAGACGCGACCGGTTCGGGTCGGCTCCATCACGATGGGTGGCGGACACCCGATCGTCGTCCAATCGATGATCACGGAGGAGACCCGCAACATCGATGCGTGCGTCGAGCAGATCATCGCGCTCCACCAAGCCGGGTGCGAGATCGTCCGGGTCACGACGCCGACCCTCCAGGAAGCCGAATGCGTCGGCGAGATCCGCGCGAAGGTGATCGAGCGGTACCGGGCGGTTCCGTTGACCGCCGACGTCCATCATCAGGGCTCGCCGATCGCGGTCGAGGCCGCCAAGCATGTCGATGAAGTTCGTCTCAACCCCGGCCTCTTCGTCTTCAAGCGACACGGCACGCGGGCCCAAGAGGTCGAGAGCGAAGAGAAGATCGATCTTCGCGGAAGCGGGACCGATCCCGACGTGGACACGCTTCGGGCCGAGCTCGCCTATACCGACCAGGAGTGGCAAGAAGAGCTCGAGGAGGTCGAGGAGTGCCTTGTGCCCGTCATCGAGGCGTGCAAAGCCCACGGCTGCGCGATGCGGATCGGCGTCAATCACGGATCGCTTTCCGAGCGGATGCTTGTCACCTATGGGGACACTCCCGCCGGGATGGTCGAGAGCGCGATCGAGTATTGCCGCATCTGCCGGAAGCACGGCTATGAGGCGATCAACATCAGCGCGAAGGCGAGTCGCGTCCAGATCATGGTCGCGGCGAACCGTCTCCTCGTCCGGCGACTCGACGAAGAGGGGATGGACTACCCGCTCCACCTCGGAGTCACCGAAGCCGGCGACGGCGAGTACGCCCGGATCAAGTCCACGGCCGGGATCGCGACCTTGTTGATGGAGGGGATCGGCGACACGATCCGTGTTTCGTTGGCGGAAGACCCGGTCCACGAAATCCCGGTGTGCTACGACATCCTCCAATCCTTGGGTCTCCGAAAGACGAAGGTCGAGTACATCGCGTGCCCGTCTTGCGGACGAACGAAGTTCAACTTGCCCACGGTCCTCCGGGAGGTACGCGAGGCGACGAAGCATCTCGTTGGGCTCGATATCGCGGTGATGGGGTGCATCGTGAACGGCCCGGGTGAAATGGCTGATGCCGATTACGGCTATGTCGGGGCGGCCGGCGGAAAGATCACGTTGTATCGAAAGAAGGATGTCGTTCGGCACGGAATCCCTCAGGAGCAAGGGGTCGCGGCACTCGTCGATCTCCTCAAAGCCGATGGGTTGTGGACCGAGCCCCCGATGGCGGATCTCCGTCGGGAGCTCACGGCATTGAACGTCGTCCCTTGAAGGCTCTCGACGTGGCCACTTCACCGATCTTTTCCCCCAGAGGCGGAGAAGTGCCTTTTGATGAAGGAACTCTGTTTTGGCAGTGGCCACCTCACCCGGTTCGCTACGCTCACCGACCTCTCCCCCACAGGCGGAGAGGTGCTTTGTGGACCAAACTCGGGTGCCCGACAACCCCTCCAGGGCGGAGAAGTCTGTGAACGCGTGAGCCCGGACCCGTGGTCGGGTCCGGGCTCTTCTCGTGCGTCGATCGCGGCGCTTACTTCGCGTGGCGTCGGCGGATCAGGGCAAGGGCGCCCAAGCCGAGCCCGGACGAGCGGTCAAGGCCGCCTGGGGACGTCTCGTGACCGACTTGATCGTGGGGCGTCCAGAGCGAGTTGCGGCGGGCGCGGTCGATCGATCCAGGCACACACCGTGTGATCGGTGGAGGCGCATGCAATGCCATGTTCTGGGTCGAGCTTGGTATCGGACGGGTCAAGAACCGGTATTGCTACGGGCTTCTGAACGATTTCCAAGGAAGGAAGCGTATACTGAGTCTCGGTGCGTGCCGACTGGGCGCGCGACCATAGAGGGATATCATGAATTACAGCAAACTGATCGTTTTCTCGCTCGCCGCATGCGCGGCCTCTTCGTCTTTCGCTTTCTCGGTCACGCCCGGCACCGTCGTCGGGTTTGACGTCAACACTTCGTCGCTGGTCGAGTACGACTTCAGCGGCTCGATCAACGAGACGCTCGTTGTGACCGGACTTCCGAACACCAACGTCGGCGTCGCCATCCTTGGCAACCGGGTGTTCGTCGGCGATGTTGCGGGCAACGTGGGCGAGGTCAACCTCGGCACCGGCGCGGTCAGCGGCCTGTTCAGCACGGGCTTGAACGAGGCGCTGGGCGACAACGGACGGGAGCTCCTCGCTCTCAATTACAATTCCGGCACGGTCCAGCGATTCACGCCCGGCGGCTCGCTGGTGGGTTCTTCCGGCACAAACGTCGGCAACACCGGTGTCGATGGCACTCCAAACACCATGTACACCGCCAACTACAACGACGGCAGAATCTACAGGTGGGACTACGCGGGTAACAACCTCGGCTCGTTCGCGACGGGACTCGCCAACGGTTCCCTGTCGGGTCTCGGCTATGACCCCGTGAGTGGCTTTACCTGGGTCTCCGCGGGCTTCGGAGACGACTCGATCCGAGCCTACGACGCGGCCGGCAACCAGGTCATCAACTTCGCTTCCAACAAGGGTTGGATCAACGGCTTGGACGTCGTTCCCGTCCCCGAGCCTGCGACGATGGCCGTTTTCGCGCTCGGCCTCTTGGCCCTTCGCCGACGCAAGAAGTAACCGCCCTTCGACAGCTTCGAGCCCGTTCGAGATCGAACGGGCTCGTTTGCGTTCAGCAGGACGTCGTGATACCAAAGCCGGGGGGTACGGCACCTGATCCTGGAACCTCAGAGGTTCCGAGGTCCTCCGAAACGACCGACTGGTCGGGTTAGCCGGCGCATCGCCGGCCAACCCCTCACGCTTCAGGCTCGCTTCAGAAGTTCTGAACGTCGGCGACGCAGGTCTCCGGCACACCGTGCATGTCGCCGAAATTGGGCGAGCTGCCAGGGTGCGGAACGCACTCATGCTGGGCTTCGGTCTTCGGGAACTTATCGATGCCGCACGCCCGCATTCGGTCGGCGGACACACGAAGCTTCCAGTCGTAATAGTTCGGTCGGGTCGCGTACTCGTTGTAGTTCGTACAGTTCGGCTGCACGGCGCCACCCTTCGGCATGTTGTTGTAGGGCGAGAACTTCACGTGCCCATCCATGTACGAAAAGACCATGCCCGAGCTGTGCCGCGGCCACACTTCCCACTTGTACCAGTAGTCGATCCAGCCGCCCACCGACTCTGTCGTGTTGTAGCGCTTCGGAAAGTATCCGTCCGCGAAACCGAGGGTGATCGCGGGCGACGGCACGTTCGATTCGCTCTGCACCATATAGTTGCGCGTCACCAACCCGGACGGCGCGGGGGAGAGCAGCATGCCGAAGACGCCGAGATTGAAGGTGTACGACGCATACCGGAAGTTTCCGGCCGGCTTGCACGACGAACAGCGGGTGCGGATGAACTGGAACAAGCTTCCCGTGTAGTTGTTGGTGCGCCAGTTACCGGCATAGTCCTGGCCCTTGTTAGCCGGGTAGCTCGGACAGACCAGGATGTCCGTGTTCTTCATGTAGGGCTGGATGTGATCGAAGATGAAGAAGACGGTCGACGTGCTGGCTTGAGCGGATATGCCCATCGGGTAGTAGCCATCGGCATCGGTCGTGTACATCATCGAAGCCTGCACCAGCTGGCGCATGTTCGAAATACACGCGGTCTTCTTGGCCGCTTCCTTCGCTTGGGCGAAGACCGGGAACAGGATCGCAGCCAAGATCGCGATGATCGCGATGACGACCAGCAATTCGATGAGCGTGAACGCTCGACGCAAGCGACAATTCAAAGTAGATTCCTCCTCCGCGCTGAGACAAACGCGGAACGTATGGGGTCTATTCTAGCGGAACGAAGCTCGAAATGGGTCGTTTCAGGCCAAAAACAGGCCGGTCGCATCGAGATGACACGGAGAATCCACGTGATGGGCGAGGTTCAGGGAGTCGGGTTTCGGGCCTACGTCGTCCGTGCCGCATCGCTGACCGGGGTTAGCGGCGAAGTCTGGAATCGCCGTGATCGCGGCGTCGAGATGGTCGTTTCGCATCCGGACGCCGACGCACTCGACGCATTCGAAGCCCGAATCCCCAACGGTCCGGGTCTGGTGATGAAGGTGATCGTCGAAACCGATCCTGGCCCGGATCGTGTGGGCGGGTTCCTTGTGGGGCCGACACGCTAGGAAACCGATCCAAGCTCGTATCGATAGTTACCTCTGTGGAACAGAAGCGAAAGCGGCGGTGGCGCTGGATCGCCTGGGGCAGTACAACGATCGTCGCCGTCTATCTCGGTGCGAGTTGGTGGTTCGCTCGCAGCCTGGTCTATCCGGCGCGGACCGATGCCGTCGCTCCGAACGAATTCACGGTCGAGCGACTCGACGACCGGACCCCGCTGTGGGTACGCGAGGCAGGCCCTGCGCCGCAGGTTGCGTTCGTGTTCGTCCATGGGCTCAAGGGCAGCACCCATCAGTGGATCGATGCCGCCGAAGACCTGAGCCAAGAAGGGATCCCGTCCGTCGCTCCGGCGATGCCCGGCCATGCCGGCAGCCCCCACGAAGCCGTCGGCTTCGGACCCCACGAGAGTCGCATCGTCGCGGCGACCGCCGCCTGGGCTCGCGAACGTTGGCCCGGAGCCAAGATCGTGCTTTGTGGCGTCTCCATGGGGGGCGCGGCTTGCTGGCTGGCTGCGCAACGCGATCCGAACGTTGCGGACGCGATCGTCACGGAGAGTGCGTTTGCCCAACTTGATTCCGCCATCGATGAGTGGTTCTCCAGAGGGCTCGGGAAGCTCGGCCTAAACGTTTTCGCGCCCACCCGGTGGATGGCCAACCGGATGGCGGGAATCGACCCTTCGACGGTCCGTCCGGTGGACGGAGCCCGAACCTGGCGGCGACCCTGCCTCGTCCTCCACGCCGGGAACGACCGCCTCCTGTCGAGGCAGAACGGCGAGCAGCTCGCCAAGGCCGCCGGGGTCGAACTCCAAGTGATCCCAGGGGCGGAACACGCGCAGGGCTACGCGGCCGATCGCGCGGCTTATCGTGACCGTCTGCTCGAGCTGGCACGCACCATCCGCTGACGTCCGCCCCGGGCCTCAAGCGGTAAACTCGTCTTCGAATTCGGACGCGGCGGACCCGGACGACTGGTTCCGGGGCTTGGCCTCGGGCGCCGACTGGACGCACTCCGGGCGGCACACCCGCGCCGTTCTATAGGAGATGCATCATGACCGCCGGTTCCGACTTTCCACGCCCTACGTTGCACCAATGGGAGCAGGCCGCGGCTAAGTCCGCGCCGGGGGGCAATCTCGATGCCCTTCACTGGATCACCCCGGAAGGCATTGAGATCAAGCCACTCTACACGACGGCCGACACCGCCGAACTCCCCTACGTAGACACGCTTCCCGGCTTCCCTCCGTTCATAAGGGGTCCGCAGGCTACGATGTACGCCGGAAGGCCTTGGACGGTCCGGCAGTATGCGGGGTTTTCGACCGCGGAGCAGAGCAATGCGTTCTACCGGAAGAGCCTGGCCGCGGGCGGACAGGGCATCAGTGTGGCCTTCGATCTCGCGACGCACCGCGGTTACGACAGCGATCACCCACGGGTCGTCGGCGACGTGGGCAAAGCCGGGGTGGCCATCGACAGCGTCGAGGACATGAAAATCCTTTTCGACGGGATTCCCCTCGACCAGGTGAGCGTGAGCATGACGATGAACGGAGGTGTCCTCCCCGTCCTCGCAGGCTACATCGTCGCCGCCGAGGAGCAGGG
>DKKT01000018.1:14184-15016 GCA_002455425.1 Chthonomonas sp. UBA6659
CGCTCGCGCGAGGCCTCGACGTCGACGACTTCGCCGGTCGTCTCAGTTTCTTCTGGGGCATCGGAATGAACTTCTATCTGGAAGTCGCCAAAATGCGCGCGGCGCGACTGCTCTGGTCCCGGATCATGCAGGATTTCGGCGCACGCAATCCGAAAAGTCTGATGCTCCGCACCCATTGCCAGACCAGTGGCTGGTCGCTGACCGAGCAGGNNTCGACCCCTGGGCCGGCAGCTACATGATGGAGACCCTGACCCACGAAATGGCGGAAAAAGCCCAGTCGATTCTCGATGAAGTGGAAGCGATGGGAGGGATGACCCAGGCGGTTTCGAGCGGCTGGGCAAAACTCCGCATCGAAGCCAGTGCGGCCGAGAAGCAAGCCCGGATCGATAGCGGTAAGGACGTAATCGTTGGCGTCAGCAAGTACAAGCCGGCGGCCGAGGACCCCGTGGAGTTCCTCGAGGTCGATAACGTCAAGGTGCGCGAGAGCCAGATCGCCCGGCTTCGAGAGATTCGCGCGACGAGGGACGGCGAAGCCGTCCAGCACGCCCTCGACACCCTGACCCGGATCGCGCAGTCTCCTCAAGGGTCGGACGGGAATCTCTTGGAGCAAAGCATCCAGGCGATGCGGCTGCGCGCCACCGTGGGAGAGGTCAGCGACGCCCTCGAGAAGGTCTTTGGCCGCCACCGCGCGGACACCCAAAAGGTGACCGGGGTGTATGCCGCCGCCTACGGTGGGGCCGCCGACTGGGACAGGCTGAAGGTCGAAATCACCGATTTCGCCGAAGAAGGGGGCCGCAGGCCGCGAGTGTTGATCGCCAAGCTCGGCCAGGAT
>DKKT01000026.1:0-162 GCA_002455425.1 Chthonomonas sp. UBA6659
TGGGAACTGGCGTGCGGTCTGATCCCCCTCGCCCCTCGAATCGAGGGGAGAGGGGGTACGGGGTGAGGGGTCTCTTACCTCTCTGGGGGAGACGTCGGTGAACGAAGTGAACCGGGTGAGGTGGTCTCCTCCCGAAACTCAGTTCCGGCCTCCTCAACCGGT
>DKKT01000026.1:261-8474 GCA_002455425.1 Chthonomonas sp. UBA6659
GCCCTCACCGACTTCTCCTCCATTGGAGGAGAAGTAATCGGAGTGCGTGATCCAGAGATGAAAGTGCGACAACACCTCTCCGCCCCTGGGGGAGAGGTCGGTGAGCGCAGCGAACCGGGTGAGGTGGTCTGCGCAGGGTGAGGGGCCCTTACCTCTCCGCCCCTGGGGGAGAGGTCGGTGAACGAAGTGAACCGGGTGAGGTGGTCTCCTCCCGAAACCGAGTTCCAGCCTCCTCAACCGGTTCGGGCTTCGCCCTCACCGACTTCTCCTCCAATGGAGGAGAAGTAATCGGAGTGCGTGATCCAGAGATGAAAGTGCGACAACACCTCTCCGCCCCTGGGGGAGAGGTCGGTGAACGAAGTGAACCGGGTGAGGTGTTGCCCGGCGGGTCCCCCTCACGCCTCATACGAGGGGAGAGGGGGTAGGAGGTGAGGGGTCCCTTTACCTCTCCGCCCCTGGGGGAGAGGTCGGTGAACGAAGTGAACCGGGTGAGGTGGTGCCCGGAGGGTCCCCCGCCTTCCGCAAAGCGACAAACAAAAAAAGAGCGGCGCTGCTCGCGCCGCTTAGGAGAGGTAGCTTGGATTTCTTTGTCTTGGTCTCTTCGCCTTGACTTCGTTTGTCTGACCTCATGATGCGGCACCGCCCGTGACGAAAACGTGACGGCGATTCGCTCCATGCGGTCACGGTTCCGTCACACCTCGGATCGCATCCTGGTTACCGGAGTCGGCCCCGGCGCGTACCACCTGGCGCACACGGGGTCCGGCCCAGGAGCTGATCATGAAAACTCTACGATGGGTGATACCGGCCTTCGTTGTCGCCTGCGGCGGAGCCTCGTCCGCGCAAGTGTTCTTCGGCCAAGACTTGAACACCAATGGCAATGTGAGAGGGCCTCGTGCGGCCGCCGATGCCGCCCACGCGGCATTCGTCGCCGCATTTCCGATCACCGGGTTCGAGTCCTTCGAGCTGCGCACACCAGGGACCATTCCGACCTCGACCCTCTTCAAGTTCACGGGAACGAACCGGACGGCTCTTGCCTTTGGCTTCACCGGTACGGCCCCCTGGATCCAGAACCTGCCCACCGGGACCAACACCGGATCCTATCCTGCGCATCTCAATAAGTACTTGGGGATGGGCTTGACGATGACTTCCGGTGCGCCGGTATCGACGACGATGACGCTGGCTTTCAGTAGTCCCGTCCAAGGCTTCGGCCTCTACATCACCGATGTCGACAACTCAGTACCCAAAGTCGAAGTCACCTTCCTCGGCGGAGGGACAACGATCTACGTTCCGCCGCTCGTGATGAACAACGGAAGCATCGCGTTTTGGGGCGTACGTCATATCAATTCCTCGATTGTCTCGGTGCGCTTGCGTGATTTCGGCAGCCACTCCTCGGACCGAGTGGGTCTGGATCGACTGACCGTCGGCATCGTTCCCGAGCCCGGAACACTTCTCGTCGTCGCCGCAGGCGCGGCCACTCTTCTTGCTCGGCGTCGCCGACCGTTTCTTAAGGAAACCTCATGAAAGCACATCGTTCTCTCTTTGCGCTCAGCCTCATGATCGTCAGCGTTTCTGGCGTTCTCGCTCAGGGCTTCCATCAGTTCTACACGATTGACGCGACCCAAGATCGCCTCAAGATCATCGACACGGCGGGGGGACTGATCGATGTCGGGCCGATCGGGATCGATCTTGTCAACCCCGATCTCGCTTGGCATCACGGTACGCTCTACGCAGTCGATCAGAATGCGCGGCTTTACACCCTGGACACGAGCCTTGGATTCGCGAACTCGACGATCATACTCTCTGTCGGAGGTTCGCAGATCTCCGTCGAGGCGCTGGCCAGCGATGGATCGAATCTCTTCGTCGGTTACGGCATGGGCGTCACGAACACCACAATGAGGTGGGGTATCGCGGACCCAAACACGGGCTCGGTAACCCAGATCGGTAACGTGGAAGACTCCGACGGTGCCGGCTTCGATGGCTCACAATTCTGGACGATCGACTCGTTCTTCGCCGGCAATACGTCGTTGAACGTCTTCTACAACGGCTATCCGTCACCGACCACAACGGCACACTTCCATCCCGCGAACCAAGGATTCGGGCTCCTCAACGAGAACGATGTTGTGGCTTCGATTCCGGGCAGCCTCTATACGATCGCGGCCAGTGGATACCTGATGCAGTATGCCGTCGGTTCCGGCTCCACGTTGGGTTCTACGGTGTACCCACCGTCGAACTACCGCGGTCTCGAGGTTGTCCCGGAGCCGGGAACGATCTGTGCCGCCGCCATCGGTCTTGCCGGATTGATGCTGCGGCGTCGTCGGACGCGAGCGTGATTTGCGATCCGAGCAGTTAAGACTTATCAACCAAAGGAGAATGCTCCCATGACAACCACTCTGAGAACCTCATCGACTCGACCTTTCGTCGCCGTGTCACTCATGCTGATGCTGGGATGCAGCTATGCTCAAGCACAGGACACCTTCTTTGCCACCCAACTGCAAGGAAGCACCTGCAAGCTCTACCGGTTCACGCTGAATGGTCCGATCGAGACTTTCGCGACCAACGTCTACGTGACCGGCATGACGACAGTCCCCCAAGGCGTCAGCATCGGAAACATGAACGGGGGAGCTCATGGGGGTGACGTCATCGCTGCCCGCGGGGGACTCTTCTATCGGCTGGACGATGCGTTTGGTCTCAATCCACACTTCGTTCAAATCGGCGCAGGGTCGAGCAATCCGCCCAACGCGTCCCCATTCTTCGTTGGGAACCGCTCTTCACCGTCGGGGCCGCACTGCCGGACGGGGCCTACTACTCGGAGTTCAACACGACCGACTTCAGCCTTGTGAGTCAAGAGGCGATGGGCGTTATGGGAAGCGCGAACGCCGGCTTCATGCAACCCAACGGAAAGGTCTGGTACCTCGAACACAACTTTGACCGGCTCTACGAATACACGCCGGGATCGGGTGTGTCCACTCAGATCGGCACGTTGCCGAACCACGATTACTCAGGTGCCGAGCGCTATAAGGGGACGAACTACGTGATGTTGGGCCTCAATCCAGGCGGTGTCGGTCGCTGGGTACTGGGCTCGATCGATGGAAACGGAGTGTATAGCCAGCTACGTGACATCGATCTGCACAACTTCAACGGTCAGACCGGCCTCACGGTCGCGGCACCGGTGCCGGAACCAGGCACGCTCATTGCCGGGGCAGTTGGCTTGGTCGGGCTGGCCTTACGGCGTCGCCGACCCAAGGCGTGAAGACCTCAAGCCTTCATGATCCATGTACACAATAAGGAGACTTCACATGACATCCAAAGTTCTGCTTCAGACGGTTCTTTGCAGCACCGGATTCGCGCTGCTCGCCCAGAGTGCGACTGCCATCGCTCCGATCGGTACGCTCTACTTCACCCAGGATGGTCCGTATCCCGGTACGTATCAGACGCGGGTCGGCAAGCTCCAGGGTCCAAGCTTCTTCGGGACGATCATGAATGTTCAGGCCGTCGCAACGGTACACGTGAACGAAGGTCCGATCGCGGTCGCGGGTGGAGACATCCGGACCTACACGAACAGCATGTACGGCATGAGCCCGGGGTCACGATACGATCTCAACCTCAACAGCCTTGGGCAGAATTATGCTCCTTGGCAGATGACTCCCTACAATTCGCTCAACGACGGGACGACGGACGGCTTCTTCAACTATTCGGTCGAGGGCAACGGTATCATTGTTCGCACTGATCGGGATTGGCAGAATCCGGTTCGGATGAACATCCCTGGCCTGAACGGCTTCTGGGGCATGACCGGAATCACATGGGACTTCAACACGAACAGCTTGTGGATGAGCGGCTTCTACAGCGGTGGCGGTTATGCGCTTGTGAACACGACCAAGTCCGGTTCGGTCCTCCAGCATTACTCGGTACAACATTGGTATCGCGGTTTGGCGATGGACGTCGATGGCACCCTTTGGGGGTCGACGCATCTGGGACATCTGCATCACATGACCACTGGCGGCGCTTACCTTGGAGTCGTCGGTGTTCTCGGTTGGGGCAACTCGAGCACCGGCGCGCCAGCCGGCATCGAGATCGAAGTCGCCCCGGTGCCGGAGCCGGCATCGCTGGCGATCTTCGCAGCCGGGGCGATCGGGTGGTCGGTTCGCAGGAGGCGACAGGGCAGAGCCTCTGCCTGAGGAGTGGGTCCCTCGCCGAGGGACCTACTTGCTACCTCATCCCGGTTTGAATGCGGGTACGCCGTCGTCTGGGGTGACGATCGGCTCAGGCGTCTGGCCGAGCATCTCGGCCAGACGCGCTCCGATCGCCTCGACCTTGCCCGCATCCCACGATTCGCCCGCAATCAGAACGTCGCCGCCAGCGCCGACGAGCCAGTACGTCGGCACGGTCCGAAGTTCGAATCGGCGGGTGGCGGCGAGACCCTCGTCGATGGCGAGCGTGAATTCGAAACCGTGCTCACGGACGTAGGCTCGGCTGGTCTCGTCATCGTCCTGACAGAGCCCGACCACCGTGGCTCCCGGGTAGCGCCGGGCAATGCGGTCGAAGAACGGCATCGAGAGCCGGCAGGTCGAGCAACCGGTGCGCCACGCGACAACCAAGAGCGGCTTCGACGCGCGAAGCTGAACGGTATCGACGTCGCCAGCCACGAAGTCGAGAAAAGGGGATTCGAGGTGGGGCATCGCTGGAGGGATACCCGATCAGGCCGCGGCAATGATCGTGTCGAGCGCTTCCTCGGTCGCGGGGCCGATCATGAGGACGCGACCGGAGTGAGCGTAGACGGCCACGCGACCGTCGAGCGTCGGGAGCCCTTCGGGGCGAGGGCCAATCGAGGAGCGGCCGAGAACCGACGGGGGCAGGTAGTCCTCCAACGAAGCGTCGCCGACAAAGACGAGCGTCCAATCGAGTGGCACTGCGTCAAGGAGACGGGACCAAAGGAGGGCCTCGCTGAGAGCGCGGAGATCGTCGAGGATCAGGGTCACACGCGAGGCGGACAACCCGAGGTCAAGGCCGGTCACGGTCGCGGTCACGTAGGGCTTGCGCCAGAGCATCAGCGGTCGGTCCAGGCGTTGACGCGCCACCAAGCGCCCTGGTCGTGGGGCACAAACCGGAGATCCGTCAGATGGTCGAAGGACGGGAGGTATCCCAGGGAGCCGTCGCCGACGCGACGGATCCGCCGGATCACGCGTTCAACGTGCTCCTTGGCCAGGTGGCAACGTTCGGCGTCGGCGCGGGAGCCGCCGACCCGAACCTGGCTTTCGTGAGCGATCGAGGCAAGCCGGTCCCAGAGGTAGCGCGCGGGGGCGAGGGCCGTGCATGCGGCTTCGGTGCGTCCGGCGGCGTATTCGCGGCGGCACTGGTCGGCGATGCGGGCAAACTCGATCGCGGAGCGAAGCATGATCGTGATGCCACGCTGAGCCTCGCCCTCGGCGACGAGCTGCGCGCGGTCGAGGAGAGGAAGCGCGCGGTCCCCGGCTTCGCCGACGAGGTCTTCGCCGAACTCCCGCCATAAAAGAAACGGATTGCCTCCGAGGAGGAACGTGCCGCGAAGCCGACTGCGATGGGTGCTGTGCGCGAAGGTACGGCCACAGAGCGGGAGCTCGACGCCGATCAACTCTTCCCAGGGACCCATAGGATCAGGATCGCGCCCGTTCAGGACCTGGCCCGCGCGGGCGATCGCGGGTTCGAGCGCATCGTACGGGCCGAAGAGCGTCGCCTCCCACGTCGTCAGGCAGACTCCGGTGAGATCCATCGCCGCGACATCGGAAGCCACCCGCCGGATGTTCTCGTCCGACTCGCGGACATACAGCCAGGGTGCGTTGTAGGCCTGGAGGGTCGGGCATCCGACGACTTCGAACCCCGCCGACGTGAACGTCGGGGCCGAGTCGGTCAGGCCGCCGAAGTACTGCCAGTCGAAAATCAGGGTGCGCTTCGAGAGCGCGTCGAGGACGCTTGGGTGTTCGAGGAGCATGTCTCCCCAGAGGGCGGGGCGACGACCGGCTCGCTCGACCCGTTCGATCAGAGGCGCGAAGTGCTCGGCGTACACCTCCGCTTTCGGGCGCTCGGAGCAGCGCGGGCAGACGGCGAGATCAGCGGTTTCGTCGCCTCCTAGGTGGAGGATCTCGTCATCGAAGACGGCGAGGGCTTCCTCGACGATCGCCTCGGTGAGGCGGACGAAGTCGGGATAGGAGGGGCAACCCTGCATGCCGCCGAGACGCGTCTCGCGCATGCCCTGCCCACTCTCGGTGTGGAGGAACCCCTCGAAGTGCCCGAGGAGATTGATCATCGGGATGATGCGAAGGGAAGGGAATTCCGAGCGGAGGGCGCGGACGGTTCCGGGCTTGAGGGCACCGACCCCGCCGGCCCAGGGCGCGCACTCCCACGCGAAACGATGTTCGAGGTACAGCCCCAGCGCGTCGTAGCCGTGGTCGAGCGAAAGATGCGCCCAGCGCGCAAGGTGATCGAAGGTCGGCGCCTGCTCGCGGGCGACGTCCAGGCTCCACATCTTGAGCGCCATGGTTCAGACCTCGATGACGCTCGGCACGACGAGGGGACGCAGCTGGGTCTTGCGGTGGAGGTGTCGACGGACGGCGTCGGCGGCGGCATGGCGCACGCTGTCGGAGTCCTGAAAGTCCTCCTTGCTGAGGCCGCTGAGGGTCTCGCCGAGGATGCGTCCGGCGTCGCGCAGGGCATCTTCGGGGCCCGAGAAGCCCTTGGCCTGGATCATGGGCTCGCCGACGATCTCGCCCCGTTCGACATCGATCGCGAGGGTCACGGAGATGAGCCCGTCGTTGGCGAGGTTCGATCGGTCCCGGAGGACTTCATCCGTGATGCCCGGATTGCCGCCGTTGTCGACGAGGACGCGCCCACAGGCCACGGTCTCGCCGATCCATCCCGTGGTTTCGTCCATACACAGGGGCTGCCCGTCCTCCAGGAGAAAGAGCCGATTGTCGGTGTATCCCATCGCTCGCGCCATCTCGAGGTAAAGGTGTTGGTGCCGGGCCTCCCCGTGGACCGGGGCGAGGTAGTACGGACGGGTCAGGTTGACCATCATCTTCAGCTCCTCCTGGTAGGCATGTCCGGAGACGTGGACCGGGGTCGAGCCTTCGTAGACGACCTTCGCGCCCATCTTGAAGAGCCGATTGATCGTGCGCCAGATCGCAGCCTCGTTGCCCGGGATCGGGCGGGCCGAGTACAGAATCGTATCGCCGGGCACGATCCGCATTCGCGAATACTCCTGCTTCGACATCTGGACNNGGCTGGAGGTACCCGAGGCGGGTGCACAGATCGAGCGTCTGCTCCATCCTTCGCCCCGCGACGGCGACCTTGCGCCCGGTCTCGGCGGCGACGTCGAATGCCTGCTGCATGCGGTGGATGTTGCTGGCGAACGTCGTGATCAGAACCCGGCCGGGGGCATTCGAGAACGCGGAAAGGTACCCGTCCCGCACGATCCTCTCGCTCGGGCCCCAGCCCGGGCGCTCGACGTTGGTCGAGTCGCTCAGCAAAAGAATCACGCCCTCCTTGCCGAGATCGGCCAGTCGGTTGATGTTGCTGAGCTTGCCGTCGACGGGCGTGAAATCGAACTTGAAGTCGCCGGTGAAGAGCACGACCCCGTGGGGAGTACGCACCGCCATCGCGCAGTTCTCCGGGATCGAGTGGGTGAGACGGATCGGCTCCACGCTGAGGCTGCCCACCTCGATGATATCGCCCGGCGCCATGGTCTCGAGCTTGACCCCGCGCAGGTCGACCTTCTCCTCGAGTTTCATCCGGATCATCGCGTGGGTGAACTCGGTCGCGTAGATCGGGCAGTCGATCTGACTGATCAGATACGGCAGCGCACCGACGTGGTCCTCGTGGGCATGGGTCAGGAAAATGCCCCTCAAGCGCTTCTTGTTCTCGATGAGATAAGTGAAATCGGGGATGACGATATCGACGCCGAACATCTCCTCGGTGGGGAAGCTGAGGCCGACGTCGATGACGATCATGTCCTCTTCGTGTTCGACGACAGTACAGTTTTTTCCAATCTCCCCCACACCGCCCAGGGGAATCACGCGGACGACACTCACCGCAGCAGGGTACCCCTCCCCGCTCGTTGCCGCACGTCCGCGCATGTCCTCACAATGTTCCCGGTGGTCGACTCCCCCTCGCCCCTCGAATGAGGGGAGAGGGGGTAGGGGGTGAGGGGTACCTCTCCGCCTCTGGGGGAGAGGTCGGTGAGC
>DKKT01000074.1 GCA_002455425.1 Chthonomonas sp. UBA6659
CTGAGGCGGAGAGGTTCGGCGTGCACCCTATTCGTTTTGCCTTTACGACATCCACACTTCTCCTCCACTGGAGGAGAAGTCGGTGAGGGCGGAGCCCGAACCGGTTGAGGAGGCCGGCTACGAACCGAACAAGACGCCACCTCACCCGGTTCATCCGAGGCGGAGAAGGGACTCCCTCTCACCCCTACCCCTCTCCCCCAGCCGAGTCGGACGTAGGTTATTCGTAGGCTCGGCTTACGGAGGGATTGGCGGCAATGTGCGCTTCAATCTCGGCCTTGGTCGGCACTTGCGATGTGCCTCCCAGGTGGCGGCACTTGAGGCAGCCCGCGGCAGAGGCGAATCGAAGGCTATCGGGTAACGAGAACCCCTGGTCCAGCCCGAACAGCATCCCTGCCCGGAACATGTCACCCGCGCCGGTCGAGTCGATCATCGAGGGGCAGGGGAACGGGGGATAGTGTCGCACGGGCCGCATGGGCCCTCCCGCGACGAAACCATTGGGGCCGTCGGAGAGAACCGCGAAGCACCCACGAGAGGCAACAAACTCCTGGAGCCACAGCACGTTCTTCTGCGTGTTGCCGCGAACTCCGATCCAGTCCGTGCTCGACTGCCAGGTGTCGCCAGGGCCGATGGGGTCGTCTGCGCGCAGGAAGTCGAGCAGGTACGCCCTCATCCCTGCGGCCTGGGCGCGAACGACGGCGCTGCGGGCGGCACGACCATGGTTGGGGTCCGCGGTGAACCACGACCCTTCCACGGGGGGGAAGAGGGTCGGATCGGCACGGTCGTCCATGGCGGCGAATCCGCGTCCGAACATCGTCCGCTCCCCGTCGGGCGTGACATAGATGTCGCAGGTCGGAGTCTCCGATTCGCTCCACGGAACGAGGGTGGTATCAATGCCGGCCATTCCGAGCTTGCCGACGATGAGTTCGGCCCACGGTCCACGGCCGATCGGATTCGAGGCGAGGACTGGACCGGCTCCCCACTGGGCCAGCGCCACCGCCGTGTTCGCAGCCTCGCCTCCGAGGAGGTCGGTCTCGGCAAGAATCTCGGCGTACCCCCCTTTTTCGGGGAGGCGCTCGACTTGCCGGAGGCGGTCGAGGCAGACTGTCCCATAGACGACGATCATTCATCGTGATTGTGAGCGGGTGCCGCGCGATCCCGCCGCCGACAGGCCCAGGACGTCTGGAACTTATGGACAAAAATGGGGGACCAATTCACCATGCGGACACTTCTCCTCGTCAGTGCGGTTGCGGCCGCAGCCTTCGCGTCCGCCCAACCCGTCGCGAAGGGATTCACCTACGGTCGTGTCGACGACACCCTTCCCTGGAAGCACCTCGGCTGGTACGACCAGAACCGCTTCCTGCTCTTCGACGCCGAACTCAACGGCTTGAGCGCACGCTCGATCGAGCAAAGGTACGCCGTCCTCGCCGCGAGCAACCGATTTGCCAAGGTCTGGACGAACGAGGAGAACGAGAAGCCCTTGGCTGCACAGTCGAAGGCTTGGACCGCCGCCCACCCGCAGTCGGGGTTGGGAAAGAAGGTCTTCCAGTACGGCGGACCTTATGTGACCGCATCGGGTCTGATGCCGCCGGTGTCGTCGATGAGATCGTCGGCCGGCTTCATCCACGGCGGCCGCAAGTACAGTCTCGAACTAACCCAGCGGGCCGATGGGCCTTGGGAGAAAGATCCCGACGCGAATCCCGGCTTCCGGCGAGCGAACTTCACCCTCCGTATGCGCCAGGGCGTAGGCAATTGGCTCTCGCTCCAAGACGACGGTAAGCGCTACCCACGTGAGGCGCTACAATATGGCATCGACCAGGTCTGGATCAGCCCGAACGGCAAGACCCTCGCCGTCTATCTGACGGCTTACACGTGCGGTTTCTTCGAAGGCTGGAACGTCGCGATCGAGCGAATGGTCGTCACCGGCCGCCTCCCGTAGCCCCTGGATTTCGGTCCGCCTAAGAACGCTCCCCTAGCTTGGGGGGCGTTCTTCGTCTTGTCAGGCTCTAGAAACGTCTGCGGGCACCGATCCGGTGGGCCAGGGCGTCGCCGACAATGCCGATCAGAAGGGCGATCACCGCAACCGCAAGTCCGGCGAACACGATTCTGAGGGATGCGAAATCGAAGAACTCCATGTCCCTATCTTCCTTGCTTCCAGGCGGTCCGGCATCGGCCGCAAGTCGCATCACACGAGGTCAGACCGTCCCGGTTTCGGGAGACCCTAAAGATTGCCGGGGACCTCGCCGATAGAACTCATGTCGATACGAGGCAATACCGTGACGATCCAGAATCTACTTCTTGGCAGCACCGGACCCGGATCCGAAACCTCAGCGCCCCCAGGTGTCGAAGGTGAAGTGTTCGCAACGGCGCTCGACGGGGCGATGGAGGCCCTCGCCGATCCACCGCCCGAGTTAGGCCCGCCCGGTCTCTTTCTCAAGACCGGGAACGAGGAAGCCACCCCGAAACTGCCGAATGCAGTGGGACCCGCGCCGGACCTCCTTCCCGAAACCCCCTCTCCGATGCTCGTGGCGATCATGCCACCGGTTCGGACGCCCGAGGTCATCCCCGAGACCGATCCGAAGCTCCTCGTCATCGACGAAGCGAACGATCTCCTGGCGGGCGAGCCGTTCGTGGGCGACGGCGACGTCGTCGAAGACGAACCCGTTCCGGACCTGGAGTCCCAGGAACCGCTCCCGATTTGGGGATGGCCGGTCCTCCCGACGCCCGCGAGCCTCCCGCTGATCGAAGCCACGGTCGTCGCGGATCGTTCCGCTGCTTCGATTAGCCCGATTTTCGAAGTTCGGGCGGACGCGCCGGTCCAGGCGATCGCAACGGTTGCGATGGTCTCGTCCAGCTCCGAAGCGACCTCCGTTCGTGACTGGAGCCGGTCCGCTCCGGAGAGCGTCCAAAACCCGGGCACTTCGATGCCGAATGGCCTCAAGGTCGATGCGTTGCGCCAAGCGATCGGGACACAGATCGTCTCGGCCGCGGTACTCGACTTCCTGGAGCCGATGGCGCTCCAAGCTTCCCCCGCTCCGTTGGGCGCCCCGCACCGGGGATCCGAATTCCCGAGTGTGATCGCCTCGATACCGGCCCCGCGCACCGTCGCCGCGTTGCCGACCATTTCGATCGAACCCGAGGTGTTCGCTTCTGTTGTCGAGACACCTGCTGTCGCCGATGAACTCCCGAGCACCCCGGTACCGGCAACCGCACCTACGGTGACGGCGACCTCATCCCCCGCGGTCGCTTCGGCGATCCGTGTGGCCGCGCCGCATGAGGATCATGCGTTGGCAACGCCCGTCGAGATCGCCTCCGTGCCGGAAACCGAGACCCGGGTTCCGGCGACCGACGTTCCCGCCGAGATCACCGCGCCAAAGCAGGCAGCGGCTCCCGGCGGTATGAAGTCGATCCCGTCCGACCAGGTTCCCGTCCAGGTCCACAGCCGAACCCTCAGTGTGGCCGAGCCCCTTGTCCGCGAAACGGGTTTGGACGACGCGGTTCAGAACGTGACGGTAGGACCGGTCCCAACCGAGACGAAAGCCGACGAGATCGCGCCAGGCGCGAATTCCGAGTCAGTGACCGAGGTCCGGGCTGCGAGCCCGACACCGTCGATCGACGTCGAGCGGGTTCCTCAACGCCCCGTGGGACAGGTTCGAACGGAAGAGGTCCGCACGGTTGCGAATCAGATCGCCGATCGGATCGAGCGTCTGCAAGAGGGACGATCACCGGCTACGGTGACGATCCACCTGGATCCTCAAGATCTTGGATCGGTAACGCTGACCGTCCGCTCGCTCGGACGACTCATCGACGCGGACGTGATGGCCAGCAACGAGGCCGTGAGGGCTGCCCTCGAGCAGAATCGGCCTCATCTCGCACAAGCCGTCGAGAGCCGTGGATACACCGTGGGTTCCCTGCAGTTCACGCAGACCCACTCGAACACGCAGTTTTCGCAAGGCCAATCCGGCCACGAGCAGGCCACTCGCCAGGACTTCGAACGCATGGCGAACATGGCCCGCCACCAAGACACGGCCGACCGTAGCACCCCGTCCCCGACGTGGGTCGTGAACGACCAGTCCGTGGACTACCGCATCTAGGAGGACGCAACGATGTCAGTCAACCCGGTTGGATTCGATTACTTCGGCGTCACGCTTCCCGAAAAGAAGCAGGAACTCGGCATGGATACGTTCATGCGGCTGCTGACCGTACAGCTCGCGAACCAGAACCCCCTGGAGCCCATGAACGACCGCGACTTCTTCGCCCAGATGGCCCAACTCGGAACCGTGCAGGGGGTCGACAAGCTCCGGGAGTCCATGAACATCACTCAAGCCGCAACCCTGATGGGCAAGTCGGTGACCGCACTGCGGGGCATGACCGACGAGGGCAATACCGACGGCAACGCGACCGTGACCGGAAAGGTCAAGCGGCTCACGATGCGAAACGGTGAGCAGTTCCTCGGTCTCGAAGTCCCCGGCGGCGGCATCGTCGACGTCCGGATGAATGCCATCCGTGAGATCAACAACTAGACGATCATGAGCAATCCGATCCAAAACGCCCGCGTCACCGAACTGCTTCAGACGAGAGTCGACGCACCGCGACCGAACACGGCCCCTCCGGGCCCGAATCGGCCGGACTTCGCCGGCATCCTCGACTCGCGGCTCAAAGTGAGCGGCCACGCCCAGACCCGACTCCAGAGTCGAAACATCGAACTGGGGCACGCCGAATGGGACCGCGTGATGTCCGGCGTCGAGAGAGCTGCCCAGAAAGGCGCCAAGGAATCCCTTGTGCTTCTCGACGACGTCGCCCTCGTGGTCAGCATCAAGAACCGGACCGTGATCACCGCGGTCGACAAGAACAGCCTGAAGGAGAACGTTTTCACGAACATCGACAGCGCCGTGATCGTGTAGGCGACGGCCTGACGACGAGGGACCCAACGAGCCGGATTCGCGCAAAGCGCGCGATCGCTAGGATCGATCCCGAATGGAGCGATCCAGTCCCTCCCGGAATGCCTACGCACCTGTGGAGGAAACCATGTCTAACGTTATCAGTAATGCTACGACTCGCCAGCCCGTCCGCAACGACCTGCTCAACAAGCTGAGCAGCCGCACGCCGAAGAGCCAGCCGGCCTTCATCAACAGCCTCAAGACACGCGACCCCGAAAAGCCTGCCGACAGCCCGGTCGGTGGTCCGGTTCCGACCAAGGACACGACCAACACGACTCCGGTCGGCGGCCCGGTTCCGACCAAGCCAACTGGGACCACCACCCCGGTCGGAGAGCCCGTGCTGACGATTCAGCCGGCCCCGAACCCCACGACCGAGCCGAAGAACCTCGACCCGAAGCCGATGCCGGCGATCCCGATCGGCAATCCGAAGGTCGAGCAGCTGGCCCAGACCGGAAACCCCTGGTCGATCACCATCGAACAGCGGACGGTCACCGCGACCTTCGACCCGAGCCAGGGCGGAAACGCGTTGGGTGGCCTGAACCTTAAGGATCTGATGGCATGGGTGTTCGGCGAATCTCCGAGCGCGAGCCCGACCCCGACCCCGTTGCCCGCTCCGGCCCCCGAGCCCGCCCCAGGTCCGGCCCCTGCCCCTGCTCCGACTCCGGGTTCGTCCCCCTCAAGCGGTGGCGTGGGCGCGATCATCAATTGGGATCCGATCAAGGGCAGCACCGGCGACAAGCCGGTCGGAGCCCCGGTGCCTGCCACGGGTGGCGACAAACCCGCTCCGGCTCCGGCTCCGAAGCCGGCCGAGAAGGTCGACAACAACTGGGGATTCAACTGGAAGGACCTCATGGGCTGGGCCTTCGGCGGCGGGGAACAGAAGCCGGCGATCGATCTGGCCGAGGTGAAGGGAGGCGGCCGCGTGCACATCTCGCTTGAGATGCGCCGGATGACGGCGAACTTCGTCGACGGGCTCTTCGATGCCCGGAGCACGAAGGCGACGATCGCCTGATCTGCCTGCCATGCCGACCGCCGCTCGACGGCGGTCGGCCTTGACCTCAAACGGAGGAATTCTCGATGCTCCAAGCACTACTTGCGGGCGTAGCCAGCATCAAGGCGCAGCAAACGCGCATGAACGTCATCGGCAACAACCTCGCGAACGTCAATACGGCAGCCTACAAGGGCGGTCGCGTGACGTTCCAGGACATGCTCGCTCAGACGATTCGCGGTGCGGCCCGACCCACCGCCAACATCGGTGGCACGAACCCGATCCAATACGGTCTCGGTGTCCTCATCGCCGGAACCGACATCAACAATGAGCAAGGTTCGCTCAACGCGACGAACCGGCCGACCGACATCGCCATTCAGGGTAACGGCTATTTCATGGTTTCGAACGGCCAGCGGCTGGCCTACACCCGGGACGGTGGCTTCGATCTGGATGCCAACGGCGATCTCGTGCATCGCGCTACGGGTGAGCGCGTCGTCGGTTGGAACTTCATCCAGCAGGCGAACACGTCGACCGGCGTCGTCCTGACACCGGCCACCACCCTGAACATCCCCCTGGGACGGCTCAACGCCTCGCGCGTGACCTCCTACGTCGAGTACCAGGGCAACCTGGACGGAGGGGCACCGGCAGGCCTCGCCGCCGGCGACCCCGCCAACTGGCGCACGTCGATGCGGGTCTTCGACTCGCTCGGCGGCGCGCACAATATCACGATCGAGTTCTACAACCGGACCGACCTTCCCGGGCCGCCCCCCGCGGCCGTTTCCGAGTACAGTTGGCGGGCGCTCGACGAAGCGGGCAATCCCCTGACGATTACAGGCCCTCCGCTACAGTTCGACAACGCGGGACGGATGACGAATCCGGCCGACCCGAACAACGCGGCTTCGCTTCGTGAGGTCACAGTCCAGGTGCCGACGGGTACCGGCGGCCCGATGGACTTCGATGTCCAACTCGACTTCAACAGCGTTCGTCAGTTGAAGACGTCGAGCCAGGTCAATGCCAGCAACCAGGATGGGTTCCCTCCGGGCGAACTTCAGGCGTTCTCGGTCAACCAGGATGGATTGATCACGGGGTTGTTCACCAACGGCCTCACTCAGGACCTCGGTCAGATGGCTCTGTCGATCTTCCCGAACCCGGGTGGCTTGGAGCGCACCGGAAACAACCTGTGGCGCAACACGGACAACTCCGGTGTCCCTGTGGTCGGCCCGCCCCGCACGGGCGGTCGCGGCACGATCAACGCGGGTTACCTCGAGCAGTCGAACGTCGACATCGGAGCGGAGTTCACCGATCTGATCGTCACCCAGCGCGGATTTCAAGCCAACACGCGCGTCGTGACGACCGTCGACGAGATGCTCCAAGACTTGATCAACATGAAGCGCTAGTTCCTGTGGCTTCAACTTTGGCCGCCCGCTCCCAGGTGGGGCGGGCGGCCTTCAAGCTGAGACACGGTTCGAACGGTGCGCCGCGCTTCGGGCACAATGCTCTCATGACCAGCACCGATCGCAGCTTCGCCGAACTCCACCTCCACCTCGGCGGCGCGGTCCTGCCTCGAATTCTGTACACCTACCTGCAACGAGAAAAGCAGAACCGGAACAACCCACGGATCCACGAAGTCGCGACCCAGTACCTGCGCCGCTTTCCCACTTTCGAGAAGTTCGAGCGCCGGCTCACCCGACCGTGCGATACGCTGGAGCAGTACCTCGAAGCCCACAAGATCGTGGAGCCGCTCCAAACCCACGAGGCGCTCCCCTACTTCATCAACCGCCTCCTCCGAGGGTGTTTCGCCTTCGAAAACATCAGTTACCTCGAACTCCGATACAACCCCTACTTCCGGGTTCCCAAGGGAACGCCGTTGGTGGAAGCTCGTGATCGGATGCAGGAGATCGTTTCCACGGTCCGCTTCGCGGCGGCGGCCGCTCACAAGCAGTTTCCGATCTTCTTCACGCAGATTCTCTGCATGGACTCGCGCCTGCCGACGGAGGTCAATCGAACAATCGTCGAGATCGCGACGGAGATGCGCGAAGAGGTATGCGGCGTGGACATTGCCGGTCCGGATGAGGCGTACCGCGAGAACCTGCCCGGAATCCTCGCGAACCTGAAGCTCGCCAAGGAGCAAGGGCTGAAGACGACGGGCCATTGCTACGAGACGCCAGAAGGCTGCTTTCCGGAGATGCTCGACTACCTCGACCGGATCGGCCACGGCATCCAGATCCCTCTGAAGGAGCCAAAGCTCCTGGCGAAGGTCGCTCAGCGTCGACAGTGCCTCGAAGTCTGTCCGACAAGCTATCTGCGTACGGGGACCCTTAAGAGCTACAGCGAGCTCAAGCCGGTGTTCCAGTATTGCTTCGACATGGGTATCGATATCGCGATCTGCACCGATAACTCGGCGTTTCACGGCGTCCGGCTCCCACTCGAGTACGAGCGGCTGCTCACCCATGGCGTGATCGATTTCACGATGATGGAAAAGTGCCGCCAAGCTGCTTTTCGACACGCTTTTCGGTGGCCTGCGAACGTCGATCACCGCCGAAACGTGCTCTGAGTCAAAAAATCACCGAGATTGTGCGAACCAAAACGGGCTCGCCGAACGGATAATAGGAATATGAGCGGATTCATTCGGATGCTTTCTGGTCGGGGGTCGATCGCCCTCGGCATCGTCGGAGTCGCGGTCACGGCCTCGGCTCAATCCTCAAGGTATGTCGAGGTGCCCGGGGTCAAGGAGTTCACAGGCGAGATGATCGTCCGTCCGCTTCAGCCGGACCGCTTGGCCAAGATGGGGATCACGGGCGTTGCCGCCCAAACCAAGATCGCCAGGGCGATCAGTCGGGTTTCGAACCAGGTCCTTCGCTACATTCCCGAGACCGGGGAGATGGTGATTCAGGTCGCACGCGGCTCGAACGAAAACTCGACCAGCGCCGCGCTCATGGCGACCGGCGACTACCAATACGCCGAGCCGAATTACCGGCTCTATCCCGCTCGGATTCCGAACGATCCCCAGTACGGGCAACAGTGGCACCACCCGAAAGTTCAGTCCGATCGGGCGTGGGACCTCAACACCGGCAGTTCGTTGATCATCTCAGCGGTCGTGGACACCGGCATCGACACCACCCACCCCGACCTCGCCAACATCCGGGTTCCGGGTTACAACTCGGTGGACCGAAAGAGCGAGATCGACGGCGGTGACGTCACCGACATCAACGGGCACGGCACCCATGTCGCCGGCGACTCGGTGGCCGAGGGCAATAACGGCCGGGGTGTTTCCGGAATGGGGTGGAACATCCGGATCATGGGAATCCGCACCTCGAACAGCCCGGGCGGGGGGGCATCCCAAGCCGATATCCTCGACGGCGCTCGATGGGCCGCTGACAATGGAGCGCGCTCGATTTCGGCGAGCTACTCGGGAGTCGGGGGTCAAGCGATCGAGACCACAGGGCAGTACATCAAGGGCCGCAATGCGCTCTTCTTCTATGCTGCCGGCAACGACGCACGCGACCTCAGCGGATTCCAGTACCAGCACACCATCGTCGTCGGCGCGTCGAACCAAGGCGACACGCGAGCCGGCTTCTCGGCGTTCGGGCGAGGAGTCAACGTCTTCGCGCCGGGCGTCAGCATCCTCAGCACGACCAACGGCGGCGGCTACGGATTTTCGGATGGAACGAGCATGGCGACTCCGATCGCCAACGGACTCGTCGCGTTGATGTTCTCAGCGAACCCGACCCTGACGGCTCAGCAGGCACAGAACATCCTCTACGCCACTTGCGACAACATCGGTCCGCGCTCGATCTATGGCAATGGCCGAATCAATTCATTCCGAGCCGTTTCGGCGGCTCAGGCGCAGCTTGCTCGGGAAGTGATGCCGAATGGGATCGCGACGACCGAAGGTCGGTGGATCACGGGGTCCGTCAATGACATCCTGAATCCCAACACCGGGCGCTACTACGAAGTCCAGTCGGTCTTTCGGAACGGTGGATTCGGCGTCGCGGAAGAGGTGACGTTCCAGACGTCGTCGTCCTCGTCGACGGTGCTCAGCCTGAAACTCACCGCGCAAGTCCAGGCGGTGCCGGCTACGCTGGCGACCGCCCAGATCTTCGCGTACAACTTCTCGACGGGTCGCTACGACTACCTGGGCGCGAATCCGGTTTCGACCAATCCCACGACACAGTTCTCGAGGTCGATCCAATCGAATCCGGGCCGGTATGTCGACTCGAGCGGACAGGTCAAGTTCGTGATCCGGACGTTCAGCAACGGCACCTACTTCAACCGACCGCCGATCCAGTTCAGCATGAGGACGAGCTACGCTCGACTCTCGATCGCCTCGCGCTAAAACCGTGTTCGCCTGACCCCAGGGTCCGACCCGCCGAAGGC
>DKKT01000093.1 GCA_002455425.1 Chthonomonas sp. UBA6659
CGCGATGGTCGTCCTCGCGGTCGGATGCGGCGCCGGACAGGTGTCGACCACCGGAGGCACGAACACCACGGGAACGGCCACGGGGGTAACAACCGGAGACGCGACCACCGGAGCGACCACGGGCGGGACCCAGCCCACCGCGCCCCCGAACTATCGATACGAGGTCGTCAAGGTGTTGCCCCACGATCCGCGGGCGTTCACCCAGGGACTCGTCTTTCATGACGGCTACTTCCTCGAAGGCACCGGCCTGAACGGCGAGTCGACCCTGCGCAAAGTCGAGGTCGAGACCGGAAAGGTCCTCAAGAAGGTCGATCTCGAGCAGAAGTACTTCGGGGAGGGAATCGCACTCCTGAAGGACAAGATCTACCAGCTCACGTGGCAGAACCAGACCGGTTTCGTCTACGAGCTGAGCACGTTCAAGAAGCTCAAGTCGTTCGAGTACCCGGGCGAGGGCTGGGGCATCACGACCGATGGCGAGAAGCTCTTCGTCAGCGATGGCACGCCGTTCATTCGCATTTGGGATCCGGAGACCCTCAAGGAAACCGGCCGCATCGAGGTCAAGGACGACCGCGGTCAGATCTGGAGTCTCAACGAGCTCGAGTTTGTCAAGGGCGAGATCTACGCCAACGTCTGGCAGACCGACATGATCGCGCGCGTCGATCCGAAGACGGGGAAGGTGACCGGCTGGATCAACGTGCAGGGATTGCTCAAGCCGGAATACTCGAGGCCCGGGCAACCTCAGCCGGACGTCCTGAACGGGATCGCGTACGACGCGAAGACCGACCGCTTGTTCGTGACGGGCAAGCTGTGGCCCAAGGTGTTCGAGATCAAGCTAGTGAAGGTCGGATGAGCCGGGCGCTTTTCTTGAGCCCGATGGTACCGACCTTCAAACCCGAGGAAACACTCGCGTTCTTCAAGGACCTGCTCGGCTTCGCCGCGGTGATGGAGAGCGACACCTACTGGGTGTTGATCAAGGACGGGCTCACCGTCCACTTGTTGCCGGCCGGGCCGGACATCGGACAGATGGAGTTCTACCTCGAGGTCGAGGACGTCGATGCGCTATGGGCCGAGGTGGAAGACCGCGTGACCGAAATCCGGCATCGGGCACCGTTCGATCGCGACTATGGGATGCGCGAGGCCCACCTCGACATACCCGGTACGAACTGCCTGCTCTTCATCGGACAGTCGATCCGATAGAACAGCGCCACCGGAAGGCCGGTGAGGCTCCCGATCGCTAGCGAGTCTTCATTCAGCGCTCGACGACCGCGCTGACGATCGTATCGCCACGGCGCAGCGTCAGGACGATCTCCTTTCCGGTTTCCGTCATGCCGAACACGGCGTAGTCCCCGTCCAGCGACGGCTCGTCCTCAAGACAGATATAGAACTGGCTGCCGCCGCCGACCTTGCGGCCGGTACTCGCCATCGCCACGGCGTACTGGATGTTCAGGAGGCCGGTGTCCTCGAACGGGATCGTGTAGCCGGGACCGCCCGTCCCGATGTCGGGGTCGTCCAGGGGCTCGGTCTTCGTGAGGGGATCGCCGCCTTGGATCACGAATCCGGGCTCATAGCGATGGAATCGAATCCCGTTGTAGAACTGCTTGTTCACGAGGGAGACGAAGTTGCCGGTCGTGATCGGGGCGCGGTCCGTGTTCATCCTGAGCACGATCTCGCCCTTGCCTTCGATCGTCATCCGCACGGCGACGTTGGCCGCGACCGACACCGGCACGCGGGCCGATTTCGAAGGTTCCTCGACGCTTGTCGCGATGATCTCGGCGTCGCCCGGAGTGTCGGAAGCGGTGAACAGACCGTCGGCGTTGATGCTGCCGGCCGACGACGGCGATACGCGCCACGTCACCTCGGTGTTGGTCGCGCCGGTGACCGCGGCATTGAGGTCGAGGGTGCTTCTCGGGCTCATCAGGGGTAGCGGCGTCGGGTTCGTGATCTGGACGTTCACTCCGCCGGTCACCGTGACGTTCGCTCGTGCCGAAAGCGACGGATCGTCGGTGACCGTCACCGTCACCTGGTAATCGCCAGGGGTGTCGGGCGCGGTGTAGGTACCGTCCGTGGCTACGGTCCCCCCGGTCGCGGACCAGGTCAACTTGGGAAACGCCCCGCCGCCGACGAACGCCGTGAACTGGAACGATCGTCCCGGCCGGAGCGTCACGCCAAGAGGTTCGACGCGGATCGAGTCGGGCTTGGCCGACGATCCGCCTCCTCCTCCGCATCCGATCAGCAAAGAGAGCACGAAGACCAAAGCGAGGAGGCGAGCGATCACGAGAGCGTTGTACCTCAGCGTCCGAAGTTGAAGGCCAGTTCGAGATCGAAGCCGGCCGATCGGTAGGCCCCGGACGTCAGGTTCGGGTCGCGGTTGGAGACGTCGCGAAGCCGGTAGCCGGCGTTCAGGGCAAGGTTCTCGAGAATCTGATACTGGTAGACGAGACTCCAACTCAGGTCGTTCTGCGGGTAATAGCCCCGGGTGTTGCCCAAGCTGAGCCCGAAGGTGATCGCTTGCCGCCGAGCGACGCGGTAACTGAGCGACGCCTCGTAGGCGTGGCTATCCTGCTTGAACGTGCTCGACCCGCCGCTCAGAAGCATACTGGCCCCGGCCCGGTAGCTCCACCGCCGCCAGAGATTACCGGTCATGAAGAGATCGAACGTCGTTGCCGACGACGTGACCGGCGAATCGACGAACGTCGTCGATGATCGGTCGATCGAGGCCGAGATGTTCAGCGGGGAGCCGAAGTCGGCGGTGATCGAGAGTCCCATGGCCGTGTTGTCCGAATTCGACGTGATCGAACCCAAGGTGCGCGTCTTCGCGAACGCCGCCTGGACCGAAAGGCGATCACTCGGCTGCCAATCCGCGTTGACCTGCCAGATGCGGGCATCCACGCCTCCGATCGGGGTGACCGGACCGACTCCGCCGGAGAAACCGTTGCCGCCGAACCCGAACCCGAAGCCGTTCGTGAACGAGCCGAGCGTCGCGATCGCGCCCGAGTCGCTCAGCGAATAGCTGGTCGTAAGGCGGAACGCCGAGAACGGGGTCCACGTCGCCCTCGCGGTAATGTCGGTGCCAGGCCCACTGTTGCCGTCGGCCTTGACTTGGCTTAGGGTCGTCGTCCCCTGGAGCGAGAATCGGGATCCGGCTGCGTAACTGAGACTGAGTTTGACGCTGTTCAGATCGACGGCGGTGTCCCGGGTGCCACCCTCATTGACCGGGACCTGACCGCGTCCCGATTGGCGTTGGATACCGATTCGGGCATCCAAACGACCCCATTGCCGGCTCATGCTCAGCTCCGAGCTGTCGAGACGCGTCCGCTGCAGCCCTGAGGATGCCTCGGTCCGTCGGTGCTCGAGCGTCCACGGTGCCCGATCTGCCGCGGGGATGAAACTCGCCGAACCGCTCACCACCGTAAACCGGGACGGAGAGAAGGTGACGTTCCCCGCGTTCGAGGTGACTCGATTCGAAATGCTGCTGTTTTGGTGGCTGAGCGTGTACCGAAGCCGGCTCGAATCCTGAACGGTGACCGAGGCTTCACTCGTCCTTTCGTTTCGGCTGAAACCGCGGGTTTCCACGGTCACGTAGCCCGGAGGAATGTCCTTGATTCCGGCCCTGAACTCGTACTTACCAAACTTCGTGTTGAGCCGCACGCCTCGCGCCGTTCCCGAGAGCGGATTCACTTCCGATTTGAGCCGTCCCAGAGCTTGCGCGAAGACGATCTCACCGTTCTTGCCTTCTTTCCCGATCGGAATCCGGTAATCAAACCCGATCGTGTCGCGGTCACCGTCGACCGTGCTGGTCGGCTTCGGCGAATAGGTCACGTCGATCTGGCTTTCGAACGGCATGAAGCGCGTAAAGTAGAAGATACTTGGCGTAATGGTGTCGAAAACGTAATCGACGCCCTCGACTTGGATGAGCCCGTTCACCTTCACCACAAACGGCTGGGTGCGGAGGGGTTCGAATTGGAGCACGTAGGGCCGTGAGGGCTCGCCGAAGCCGCTGAAGTACTCCGTGCGATTCGACAATCCCGTCGATCCACGCACATCCTGTTGCATCGCGGTGACCCCGATCCGACCGAAACGTCCGAAGTCGTAGCTGACCCCGACGCCTTGGACGACCCCGTTTCGCGAATTGGCGCCGAGAGCCTCGAAAGACACCACGATCGTGCTCGTTGGCGGAACGACTTGGGTCGTGAACAGGATGGAGCCCAGCTCATAATTCACGGTGTAGTCGGTTCCAAGCTTCTTCTCAACGCCGTCGACCCGAACCTGTTCCGACCCGATGATGAGCTGGCTCGCCTGAAGGTAGTAGGGTCCGGTGGAGTTGTTTCCCTGGAGGGTCACGGTCCGCGCTGCGCCTCGCGCGTCGCTCCGGAGGGCTCGGGCACGAAAGCGGCCGCTCGAGTAGCCGATCGAAACACCCTTCATCGTCTTCGTGAACGAAGCATACGGATTGGTATTGAGGAGCTGACCGGTGATGTCGCCCGCGGCGACCTGCCAGCCCCGGCGTTCGTACTCGAGACTGAAGCGCTGGCCCTGGGGGTCGCTTAGCCTTGAATCAAGGATTGTAGCTTGAAAATTGAACAAACCGAGAACCCTTCGCCCCGTCAGGTTGATCTGTCCGACGTCGGTGAACCGGCGATTGCCCATTCCATAGTAGTTGGTCGAATCAAACGCCTCCCGGTCCCCAGTGACCGACTGGAGATGGAGGCCGACCTGGCGATAGCCCCTGACTTCGATTCGCTTGAACACCTCCTTGTCCATCCACCGGTACCACGGCGGCTGGGCGCACACCGACGTGCCGGCGACCAAAAGGAGGAAGCCGACGACCACGTGCCGAGCAAACGAAAGGGGGAACAAAGCCATCCGGATTATGGAGCCTGCACGCACACTTGGACGCGCAGCTTCGGAGGGGATTTCATCGTGCACACCGCGTACCGACCCATCCACAATGCGGCTATGGGCGTCATCCCCCCGTTGCCCAGTGGCGAAACCAACGAAGCGCTGATCGAGATGGCCATCGCGGCCTCGGCCTGCACCGCCTGCGGTTTGGCCGAGCGCCGACGGAACGTCGCCTTCGGTGAAGGGAATTCTCGTTCGCCTCTGGTACTCGTGGGTGAGGGGCCGGGCGATACCGAAGACGCGCTCGGGCGGCCGTTCGTGGGCAAGGCGGGACAACTCCTCGAAAGGGCCCTCGGAGAAGCAGGCCTGTCGCGAAACGACGTGTATATCGCGAACACCGTCAAGTGTCGCGCATGCGATTGGGTGAATGGTCGCCCGATCAACCGCCCGCCGACGGACATCGAGACCATGGCTTGCCGCCGGTGGCTCGAACCCCAACTCGCCGCGATCGACCCCCGAGTCATCCTCTGCATCGGTGCGCCGAGTGCCCGCAATCTGATCAAGCGCGACTTCAAGATTACCGTGGAAAGAGGAAAGTTTTTCTCTTCTAACCTTGCTAAAACGGTCCTTGCGACCCTGCATCCCGCTTACATCCTCCGGAACCAGCACGGTGGCAGCGATGGGGGCTACAGCCTGCTTGTCGCCGATATCGTCAAGGCTTGGGAGGCCGCGATTCGCCTACGCGACGGTCGAACTCGCCAGGAATCGACGGTTCCGACAGAGTCCCAGCCCTCCCTCTTCGAGGTCTGAGCCGGTATAACCAACTCGATGGCCGGGAAGATCCACGTCAAAGTGCTCCGACAGCAGAGCGGCGATGCTCAACCGTACTGGGAGACGTTCACGATCGACTACAAGCCGAACCTCAACGTCATCTCGGCGCTGATGGAGATTCGGAAGCGGCCGATCAACGAAGCAGGTCAGGAGGTCGATCCCCCGACTTGGGACGCGGCTTGTCTCGAAGAGGTGTGCGGTTCGTGCACGATGAATGTGAACGGGATGGTCCGCCAAGCCTGTACCGCCCTGATCGAGGACGTCGCCGAGCAGCGAGGTCATGACTACTACGTCACCCTCGAGCCCATGAAGAAGTACCCGCTCGTCCGCGACCTCCAGGTCGATCGGAGCAAGATGTTCGAGAACCTGATCAAGGTCAAGGCCTGGGTACCGATCGATGGATCGTACGATCTTGGAATGGCTCCGCCCCAGGACGATCACATTCGTCAGCTCCGCTACGCGCTATCCCGCTGTATGACTTGCGGCTGCTGCATGGAGGCGTGTCCCCAGATCAACGAGCGATCCGAATTCGTCGGCCCGGCTGCGCTGGGACAGGCGCTTCTTTTCAATCTCCATCCCGTGGGGAAAGCGCTGGAAGGCGAACGGATGGAGTACCTCACGGGCGAAGAAGGCATCACGAATTGCGGCAACGCCCAGAATTGCGTCAAGATCTGCCCGAAGGGCGTGCCGCTGACCCAGGCGATCGCCCAACTCAATCGGGACACGACTGTCTATAAGCTGAAGCGGTGGATGGGCCTCACCGGTTAGCGAGCACGTCCGACGGGGTCAAGCCCATACCCCGGTATCGACACTCGTTGAAGCGTTGACGGCCGAGCGCCTGACACGCAGCGATCCCGATCTCCTCGAGAAGTCGCTCTTGGGCCGGAGTCCGGCTCAGCTCCACGCGCTCCATGACGGTTTCAAGCGTGCCGAGAGCCGTGCTCGCCTCCTCGAACCGCCGACTCGCGGCCAGCCATTCGATCCAAAGCTCCAGAGCGAGGGCGACGGACCGTGGGTCGCCTTGCGCCAACCGGAGCCGGGTGGATTCCAGGATCGCTGACTCGGCCCCGGCCCGGTCGCCGAGTTTGAGTCGCGAGCCGCCGATCGACCCGAGAGCCCATCCTTGCATGCGCTCGTTGCCGAGCTTGCTGAACGCCACGTACGCCTCCTCGTGATAGCCGAGCGCGGTCGCGGGGTCGGATCGATCCTCATAGAGGATGCCGAGCGCATTGAGAACGAGGCCCTCGCCGTCGATGTCACCGGCCTCCTTCAGGACTTCCAGCGCTTCCAAGTAGGCCGTCATCGCGTGGTCGTCGCGGCCGGCGTATCGTTCCAGGTTGCCGAGGTTGAGCAGGATGGTTCCGTATACGTAGCCTCGCTCACCCCGCAGGAGGTCTCGGGCGTGGTGGTAGGCGTCGCGGGCATCGTCGAGCCGCCCCCGATCGTTGTAGAGCATGGCGAGGTTGTTCAGTGTCCGGGCGACCAGAACCGGCTCGCCGAGCTCCTTCCGGATCTCGAGCGCCCGAAGGAGGGAGCGTTCCGCCTCTTCGGGGCGATCTCCGGCGGTCACGGCGAGAATTCCGGCGGCGTTGTGGATAGTGGCCAGGAGTCGGGGCTCGCCTTGCAGTCCCGCCCCCGCCCGTGACAGGTAGCTAAGACCTTCGTCGATACCGCCGCGCCGCGTCCATTGTCGCCAGATCTGGCCCAGGAGTCGGCGCGCGCTCTCGATCGCCTCGCGATCCTCGGGATCGCCGAGCAGCGTGTTCAGCGCGAGACGCAGGTTGCTTTCCTCCGTTTCGATCCGTGACGTCCAGAGAGCCTGCTCGCCGGCTTGCAGGCCCTCTTCGGCTCCGGACATCGCCTCCACGAAGTGCTCGGCGTGACGCCGGGTCAACTCCCTGCTCTCCCCCTCCTCCTCGAGCTTGGCCCGGGCGTAGGCTCGCACTGATTCCAGCATCGTGTAGCGCCCCGCGTCGAACTGCACCAGCGACTTCTCGATGAGCCCCTGGAGTCCATCGGTGATCTCGACCCGAGTCATGGATCCGGCTCCGTCCGTCGAAGTCGCCGTTCGAGGATCCGGGCTTCGTAACCCAAGTCGGTCGGCTCATAGTAGGGGGTCGACCAGTTCCCCTCCGGCAGATAGCGGAACTCGACCCAGTGGCCGGGATGATCGTGTGGATAGAGATAGCCCGCCCCATGGCCGAGCTGCTTGTATACCTCCACCGGGGCGTTCCGCAGCGGCAGCGGGATCGGCGTCAACGGGTGGGTTCGGGCGTCAGCGAGGGCCTTTTCGACTCCCAAGTAGGCAGCGTTGCTCTTCGGGGCCTCGGCCAGATAACAGGTCACCTGGCCGAGCACGATCCGGCCCTCCGGCATCCCGATCCGCTCGATCGCCTGGGCGGCTGCGATCGCCACGACAAGGCCCTGGGGGTCGGCGTTGCCGATGTCCTCCGAGGCGAGAATCAGGAGCCGACGCATGATGAAGCGCGGGTCCTCTCCCGCTTCAAGCATGCGCGCCAGATAGTGGAGTGCCGCGTCGCTGTCCGAGCCACGCACGGATTTGATGAAGGCCGAAATCGTGTCGTAGTGGTAATCCCCTTGCCGATCGTAGCGGACCGCCGGCTTCTGGAGGACTTCCTCGATTAGGGGCAACTCGATCGTGCCGCCGTCCGGGGCGAGCGTCGAAGCCGACTCGAGCGCGTTCAGCGCCAACCGTGCATCGCCGTCGGCGCAAGCGATCAGGTGGGCTTCCGCGTCCGGTGCCACCGTCAGGGATCGGGATCCGAGCCCGCGCTCGGTATCGGACAGGGCTCGCGAGACGAGCGACCGAATTGCATCACCCGTGAGTGGACGCATGACCAGCACCCGGGCTCGCGAAAGGAGCGCCGGAGCGAGGACGAAGTACGGACTCTCGGTCGTCACACCGACAAGCTGGATCGTTCCGTCCTCGATCAGGCCCAGGAGTGAGTCCTGCTGGGTTCGGTTGAAGTGGTGGATTTCGTCGAGGACGAGCAGTGTGCCTTGGCCGGTCAGGCGCCGACGCTCCGTCGCTGCCTTAGCGATCTGACGGATGTCGGCCACGCCGGTCGTCACCGCGCTCCGGTTTTCGACTGCTGCGTTCGCATACGCGGCGACGAGGTGGGCCAGCGTCGTTTTGCCGCAGCCCGGCGGCGCCCAGAGGATCACCGATCCAAGCGCACCGGCTTCGATCGCAGCGCGGGTCGGCAAGCCTTGGCCGAGCAGGTGCTCCTGCCCCACGTACTCGTCGAGGGCCCTCGGTCGCATTCTCGCGGCGAGGGGTTGTGAGGGGCCGTTGGTGATGGGGGTGCCGAACAGGTCGTCCTGCATCGAAGCCGGAGACTACCTGCCGGGGACTCCTCCTGCGGAGTCGATTCCCGGCGGCGTCTTCCGAAGGGTCACGAGCCGTCGTCCTTCTGCGGACCTCGGTCGTCGCAACCCAAGATGAGTCTCAGTAGCCGTAGTCGACGGAGTAGGTGTTCACCTCAACCATGTCCATCGCCTCGTCGACGGTCAGGTGGTTGTCCCACTTGTCAGCCGGCTCCTCGGCCGTCGACCAGTCGTGGTGCCACGCGTCTTCGTAGCTGACGTCGTCGAAGATGCCGAGGTCGTGAACGTCGCTCATGACGAACTGGGTCGTGAGGCCGTGCTCCTCCTCGGTCTCGTCACCGAATAGCGTGATCGTCGTCGCTTCGACGATCCCATCGCCATCCTGGTCTTGGAAGAGGATGATTTCGGCAGCGTCGTAGGTGCCATCGGCGTCAGTGTCTTCGATAAGGATGAAGGCTTCGTTCTGAGAGAATTCCATGTCGTGCTCCTGGTGTGTCGCGTGTTTTCGCGGTCTTGATGGATTGGACACCAGGTCATGGGGTCGGGATCGCGAGATAGGTCACAAGGCCCTGTGATGTCGATCACACGGAATGCCACGCGAATTCATCCCCAGGCGTGAAGGGCCTCATTCGGCCGACAAGGCGTCGGCGATCTCCTGCTCGGTGGCCCCACCTCTCCGCAGGAGGAGTTCGATCAGCCGCCCTTGGTGTTCCAGGCGCTGGAGAATCTCGGCGACTTCCTTCTCCGACCGGACGTTGACGTCGAAATCACTTTGGGCCCGAAGCTCTGCATGCCGGCCCTGGACGGTTTGCCCGACCATGATCAGCGGCATCAGCATGATCTGGACGAGATTCGAAATGAACAGCCAGAAAACGAAGGCCGACGGCGGATCGAACTGCATGTGCTTAGGCGCAAGGAGGTTCCAGCCGAGCCACAGCACGGTCCACCCGAAAATCACGAAGAAGAACCCCATCGTCCCGACTTTGTTGGTGATCGTCAGGGCGAGCCGGTCCATCGCGGAGAGACCCGCTTGATGCTCGGCGTTGACATCGCGAACCCGCGGAGAAGGCGGCCGGAACTTGAATCGCATGAGGTAACTCTAGCCGGTTCGACCTTGGATTCGGCATGGGACCGTGGTACAATGTTCCCATCTGCCGAGGAGCGCTGCGATCTCGACGAGGACCAGGCTCGGTGGATGCACGGGGATGTTCACCCGGTAACGTGCAACGGCGCTCGCGAACCCAGGTTCGCGGGCGCTTTCGTTTTCGGGCTTCGACCCGGGAGCGAAAGCGACCCGGCAACCGACAATAGGAAGCACAGCATGAACACTGTCACCAACCCGATCAAGACGACCGACTTTCACGTCGCCGATCTCAGCCTTGCCCCGTGGGGCCGCAAGGAGATCGCCATTGCCGAGACCGAAATGCCCGGTCTCATGGCCATCCGCGAGGAGTATGCCGCGTCAAAGCCCCTCACCGGGGCCCGCATCGCCGGATCGCTCCACATGACGATCCAGACCGCGGTCCTTATCGAGACGCTCAAGGCGCTCGGTGCCGATGTCCGATGGGCGAGCTGCAACATCTACAGCACCCAGGACCACGCTGCGGCCGCGATCGCCGATGCCGGCATCCCCGTCTTCGCGTACAAGGGCGAGACCCTCGACGAGTACTGGCTGTACACCCACCGCATCCTCGAGTGGAACGATGGCGGCACTCCGAACATGATTCTCGACGACGGCGGCGACGCCACGCTCCTCGTCCTCCTCGGCTCCAGGGCCGAAAGCGATCCGAGCGTTCTCACCAACCCGACGAGCGAAGAAGAGATTGCCTTGTTCAACTCGATCAAAGCCAAGCTCGCGGAGGACTCCAGCTTCTACAGCCGGGTCAAGGCGAACATCAAGGGCGTCAGCGAAGAGACGACGACCGGCGTTCACCGTCTCTACGAGCTGCAGAAGAAGGGTGAGCTGCCGTTCCCGGCCTTCAACGTCAACGACTCGGTGACCAAGAGCAAGTTCGACAANNCAGGCGGCGATGGAGGGCTACCGCGTCGTGACGATGGACTACGCGTGCGACAAGGCGGACATCTTCGTCACCGCGACCGGCAACATCGACATCATCACGTTCGAGCACATGAAGCGGATGAAGGACCAGGCGATCGTCTGCAACATCGGCCACTTCGACAACGAGATCGACGTCGCCTCGCTCGAGAAGTACCAGTGGGACGAGATCAAGCCCCAGGTCGATCACGTCATCTTCCCCGACGGCAAGCGGATCATCTTGCTGGCGAAAGGCCGCCTGATCAACCTCGGATGTGGCACCGGCCACCCGTCCTACGTGATGTCGTCGTCGTTCGCTAATCAGGTCCTCGCCCAGATCGAGCTCTGGTCGAAGAAGGGCGAGTACGCCCCTGGCGTCTACGTCCTGCCGAAGTTCCTCGATGAGAAGGTCGCCCGACTCCAGCTCACCAAGCTGGGCGTCGAACTGACTCAGCTCTCGCCGAAGCAGGCCGACTACATCGGCGTCGCCGTCGACGGTCCTTACAAGAGCGACTCGTACCGGTATTGATCCACCCCAGCGAATCCCCCTCACGCATTGAGGGGGATTCGACGCGGGAACAACGGCCTGAGGCGGGGAAGTCATCATCCGAGATATGGACCAGTGGGAACAGTATCTCTTTGAGGCGCATTCCGAGGAGACCCTGCGGTCGTGGGCGCGACGCCTCCGTCTGTTCCGGTTCTTTCGGGCGTTCGGTGGCCATGCCGGCGACGGTGACTCGCTCGACGTAGCGTATCGCATTCGCTCGTTCGAAGAATTCGAGGACCTTATGGCGCATCTCGGCGTCTCTCTCGAGCGCTACGCCACTCGTCCGCCCCAACCAGAACCCGGCGTCGCCTATCCGGCGGACATTTTCAGCACGTTTCCCTCCCTAATCCCCGGAACGAGTTGGGTCCGGCAGCCTGGACACACGGTCGTGTCTGAGCAACGCTCCTTCATCTGGTGCGACCTCGATCGCGTGACGATTTCGCTCTTCGAAGGCTTCGAGGTCACGGAAGCGACGGTGATGGGTGCCGAGGCGATCGAAAGACCGCTTTCCAGCGTGACCCTTCAGCGCATCGACCCTCCTCGCGATACCAAGAACTACATTTGCCCCCGATACTATCCGGATTACTTCATGTGACCATTCGGGTTCGTTCGCGACACCCGGGCTGTATTAGCGGGATCGCAGGGGTCGCCAGATGCCATCCCGGCTGCAGTCCGCAAAGGGAAATCGTCAGGACCTCTTCGTCGTATCGTAAACCGATACTCGCTCCCAGCACACAAGCGGCTGCCCAGGGAGGCGATCTGCCCAGAGAACAACGGCCTCACCACTTCCGTGCCGACCATGGGCCCCTCGTCCTGACCAAGACACTTGCAGTCGTGCTCTTGGCCGCGCTATCGTCGAATGCCTGCCTTACCACAGGTGCTTTGGGTGCTGGTATTGGAATCCCTAGCGGCTGACTTTGCGTCGCCGCAGAACCATAGCTGTAAGGCCGGTCAAGATCAGCCCGCTTGTGGGTTCAGGCACCACATGCGCTTGAATCCAAGTCCGTATCTCCGGCACGGTGAGATCGATTGCGCCGGTGAGCATGTAGGGAACTCCGCCATTCTGAGAAGCGAACCCGTAATTCGGCAACGACCAGTTCGTACTGCCGACGAACGAGGTCACGCCGACCAAGCGGTTTCCGATGAAGAACGCACCACCTGAGTCGCCTCCTGCACCTATGGCGTCGCCGTTCTCGACGAGCCAGGTACCCAAGTACGGCCCATAGCCTTGAAGCACCGATTTGAAGTGCAGTTTGTTCCGACCCGCTCGCCGGACCCCAAGGCTCGTCTGATGGTCGTAGCCGTTGCCCTGCGCATTGACCACGCCCGTGTGTCCCCAGCCCACGATCGTCAAAGTGGAATCTATCGGCGCTTCGGTGCCCACCTCGTACCAGCCCGGGAGATCCTGGGCAAAGTTCAGGATGGCTATGTCGTAGGTCGGGTGGTTGATCCGCTGGACCGCCGTGTAGATGTTGCCTTGGACACCGTAGGTGAGCCCGGGCACGTGCTTGGCGGTGATCACCGATCGTGATCGAATCGCGGTCGCCCCCCCACCACCGGCTTGGCCGACCCACGACCACACCGTATCCGAGGTCGAGTTGGGCATGAGGGCAAACGTCCCGGCGGAGAGACTCAGGCCTACCGCAACTCCCAGCACGTGTCTCTTTGGGATCATAAACGCAGTATAGCGAGTAGCCCGCCTGCCGCTACTCGCACGATTGCTGGTATGAAGACTTACGGGCCCCATCTCGATAGAACTTCGCGGCCGTTCACCCACGATTGGAAGCGCTCCATCCCGCCTCGCTTCGGCGGGGCCTTCATTTCCTCTTCGGTGAGTTCCTCGTCGGGATCGGCGGCTCCGTCCGCACGGTCGGGGAACCCCATTCGCACGGTACAGGCCGGCCCGTCGTTCCGGAACGTGAAGCGGCAATCGGCCGTCGTCATGTCGGCGCCGACGACGATGGTGATCTTCTCGTCGACCATGCGGACGGTCGGGTGGGCATCCATCAACTTCGGCGTTCCTCCCCAGTTGAGGGCCGCATCATTGGTTGCGGGTGCGAACGCGGCGACGGGCGCGAGGGCCACCGATCCGGCGACGACTTGCAGTGCGAATCGGACAAGCATGTCGCGAGTGTATTCGATGTCGTTACTGATACGTGACTAAGAACATTGCAGCGGCGACTCGCGGCTGTACCGATCGAGGGATCGAGGCGTCGCTGTGAACGGTCCGTACAGGAATGATGTGTACCGCGACTGGAGTCGCGCACGTCCATAATCACGCATGTTCGCTCTCAGCGTGGGACTCGCGCTCTTGCTCCCTTTTCAGGCCCCGGCCAAGCCGATCTTCGTCGATGGCCAAGCCCAAGTCGTTCCCGCCTTCGAGAACTCTGCCGACTGGATTCGCGAGCGGCTCTGGGTGGAGACCACGTTCGACTCCGACCAAGACGGCAAGAAGGACCGCGTCCACGTCGACGTCACCCGCCCGAAGCAGACCGAAACGGAGGGACTGAAGGTCCCCGTCATCTACGAGTCGTCGCCGTACTTCGCGGGGACGGGGAATGGACGTTCCATCCTCTGGAACGTCGAGCACGAACTGGGTGCGACGCCACCCGCGCGGACGAACCGCCCGGATATCGGTTTCAACCCGAACCGGACCCGCGTCTCCAACTCGCTCGTCGCGACTTGGGTGCCTCGCGGCTTCGCCGTCGTCCATTCCGAAGCCCCCGGCACCGGACTGTCGACCGGGAGCCCGACGGTGGGCGGCGACCCCGAGCGACTGGCACCGAAGTCCGTCATCGACTGGCTGAACGGTCGGGCCAAGGGCTACACCACTCTCGACGGCAACGTCGAGGTGAAGGCGCCGTGGTGCACGGGCAAGGTCGGCATGACCGGCACCTCGTACAACGGCACGATACCGGTTGCCGCCGCGACCACCGGCGTACAGGGGCTTGAGGCGATCATCCCGGTCGCGCCGAACACGTCGTACTATCACTACTACCGCTCAAACGGCCTCGTCCGCCATCCCGGGGGCTGGCTCGGCGAGGACATCGACTCCCTCTTCGACTTCATCAACAGCGGTGACCCCGCGCGTCGAGCCGCTGGCAACCGGCTGTACCGCGATGGCGAGTTCGCGAAGTTCCAGGACCGTCAGAGCGGCGACTACAACGCGTTCTGGGCATCGCGCGACTTGCTGACCCACGCAGGAAACATCCGATGTGCGGTGCTCATGGCGCACGCCTTCAACGATTGGAACGTCGTGCCGGAGCACAGCTTCCGGATCAGCGAAGCGGTGAGGGGCAAGGTCCCGCTCGTCCAATACTTCCATCAGGGCGGCCACGGCGGCGACCCCCCGCTCGAACTCATGAACAAGTGGTTCACGCGGTTCCTCTACGGTGTTGAGAATGGCATCGAGAAGGGTCCGAAGGCGTACATCGTCCGCGAGCGCGAGCCGGGTGGTGCTCGTGTGACCGGCCCCACCGCCTACCCCGACTTTCCGCACCCGGACGCGAAGCCGGTCACGCTCCACCCTGCGAAGGGCGGTGGCTCGGTCGGTGCGCTCGCTCTCGCGGTGTCGGCCCCGAACGTGCGGGAATCGCTGACCGACGATGTCCAGTTCTCGGCCGCGGACCTCGCGAAGGCGGGATCGTCGCCGAACCGGCTGCTCTATGCCACCCCTGAACTGAAGGCACCCCTGCACCTTTCGGGGACCGCTCGAATCACGATCCGGATGGCGTCGAGCGCGCCGGCGGCGAATTTGTCGGTGTATCTCGTCCAGCTGCCTTGGACCGACGGACCGATCGGGACCGCCAATCTCATCACGCGCGGCTGGGCCGACCCCCAGAACTGGCGTTCGTTGACGAAGGGCGGGAACTTCAGCGCGATGGAGCGGGGTACCCCGTTGAAGCCGGGTGAGTTCGTCACGCTGACGTTCGATCTCCAGCCCGACGACCAGATCATCCCCGCCGGCAAGCGGATCGGCCTGATGATCCTCTCGAGCGATCGCGACTTCACGCTGTGGCCGAAGGCCGGCACCCAGCTGACCCTCGATCTCGCCAAGACCCACATCGCGCTCCCGGTTGTCGGCGGCCCTGCCGAGTTCGGGAAAGCGACGGCAGGCTAGACCCGCATCCGAGGACCGTCAGTCCGCTGGACGCTCGGCGAGGGCGTCGCGTCGGAGGCGCTCGATGGTCTTCTGGGACGACGTAACCCCAGCTTCCGCGAATCCGGCCTCGGCGTCGTCGAGGGCGGCGAGAGCTTCGGCGAGGTCCGAACCACCGGGTCTGCGAGACGCTTGGGTCAGGAGCGCCTCGGCGAGAGCGAGCTGGGTTGTTGCCCAAGGCATGGGGGTTGCCATGCGAGAGCGAACGCCGAGCACGGCGCGCAGCATCGACACCGACTCGACGAGGTCTTGATCGTTGCCTCGCCTTGCTCGTGCGAGGAGCGCGAGAGCCAGAGAGTGTCGACTCTCCGCCCACAGTGCGGGCCCGGCTTCGAGCGGCCGGGCCTCCGCTGTTTCTCGCAGGAGATCGACGGCCTCGTCAAGCAATTCGGGATGTCCACGCTCGGCGAAAAGGCACAGCGTGTGGCCGTACGCGGTCTGAGCCATGCTCCAGTAGGCGGGAGCAGATTCCCGGGTAAAGACGGCAAGGGCGTTCCGCTGAGCCTCGAGCGCGAGCTGGAGGCCGTTCTCATCGCCTCGTTCACCGAGGGCCGTGAGGGACTCGCTCAGGCAGGCATTCGCCAAGGCCCACCGAAACGGCGTGCCTTCGCGCGTCCACACTTCGAGCGCAGCTCGCTCCGTCGCCACCGCTTCGTGGAGAAACGACTCGTCGGTGCAGTTGCCGATGTTGTGGAGCGAAACCGCGAGGTTGTGCATGCATAGTGCCCAATCCTCTGGGCTCTCGTCGCGCGTGAACACCTCGCTCGCGAGACGATGCGCGGCCACGGATTCGGCGAGGGCCGTCGGATTCCCCCAGGTTCCAAGAACCCGGAGGGCGATGCCCAGGTTCAGTTGGGTCGTGGCCCACTCGGTCGGATTCGTTTCCTTGGAGAACACTTCGAGGGCAAGGCGGTAGGACGCGATCGCCTCGCGGAGATCGGCGGGATGACAGACTTCTCCCATGTAGCGAAGGGCGGCTCCGAGGCGGACGTGGACGACCGCCCACTCCCGGGGTGCGACTTCGCGGGGGCGAAGTTCGAGCGCGCGACGGTAAGCCGCGATCGCTTGGCGGACGTAGCCCGACACATCGCCGCCGCGCGCTTGCTGGGCAACCAGCGCCCACTCGGCGAGTGCCGACGCGGCGTCGGCGTCGGTGAGCGCGATGCCAGGCACTCCGTGGTGGACGAATCTCTCCGCCATCTCGACATACCAGGCGTGGTCCGCGGCACGCATCGAGTCGAGCGCGCGCAGGGCCGCTTCGCGCCATGCCTGCATCGTCGGAAGCGGACTGACGGCGAAACGGTGCAGCCATGCCTGAGCGCTGACATCGTCGGTCTCCGTTTCGGAGCGGCTCTCCCAATACGATTGCCACTCTCGGTGCCAGTGCGCGAGATGATCGGGCTCGCTCGTTTCGGCAAGAGCGCGTCGCATCGCGGCGTGGAGACGCCGTCGCCCTGGGCCTGCCGACTGGACGAAGCTGAATCCGTCGAGCCACCGGAGTTTGGCTTGGGTGGCGTTGTAGTTACCGTGAAGCTTGAACAACCAGGCCGCAGCTTCATCGTCCCACCACGAAGCGAGCGCGAGTTGGCGCATGTGAAGCTGATCGGAGTCGTCGAGGAGGCGCAGGAACCGGGCCGTCAGCGCTCGTTCTGGCTCAAGCCCGGCTCGGCTCTCCTTCTCGGCGAGGGCGCCGGAGTCCTGGGTCACCATGTCCCCGATCAGACCGAGCGAGAACACGTGGTACCGCGGCTCGTCGCCATCCTCGCGTGCTTCGGCGAGCGCGTCCACCAGATGGTCCTCGGCCAGCCCGCGCTGGTGCCAGTAGGCCACCGCGTGCTCGCGGGACAGTCCTTCCAAGGGGTGTTGGACGACGTGGCCTTCCACCCCGGACAAAGGCACCGCCGTCTGGCCAAAGCAGACGATGAGGAGGCGACCGCGCCAAACGTCCCCGTACTGAACGCAGCATCGGCGGTAGAGCTCGCTGATCCAGGCTAACGAGGCGTCCCGCCGGTCCGGACTGGACTCGCGTCGGTAAGCGTCGTCGAAGGAGTCGATGAGGAGAACGGCTTGCGCGGCCCTGCCCGGACGGAGCGGCGCGGCATCGAGGTCACGGGCGAAGCGACGGAACAGATCGGTGCGCAGGGCTCCATCGTCCATCGTCGCCATCTGCCTCTGGTCGGCACGACCCTCTTCCGACTTCAAGTAGCGGTTGATCGGGTCTTTTGAGGCTCGGTACTTATCGAGCCCGTACTTGCCGAGTGTCTTGAGAAACCCACCGGCGGAGAAGCTCTCGAGCGATTGGAGGAACGTGTCGACCGCAGCACCGAGCGTGTCGGTTCCAAGCTCGGACCAGAGTGCCTTGAGGTCGTTTTCACTCTGATGCATGGCGAGGCGGAGGAGTGCGGTGAATGTTCTCGGTGCTTCGAGCCGATACGCCTGGAGCATCCGCGCGATCAGCGCCGCATCGTCGAGGGCACCGCCACCGGCCGTCGGATCCAAGTCCCGGACCAGATAGGGCACGCCATCGTCGCGAAGGTTCTCGCCGAGGCGTCGTCGCAGGTGCGACTTTCCAGAGCCAGTGACTCCGACGTACACCTGAATCGGAAGGGGCGAGCCCTCCGGCGCGCGGATGAGATGCCGGAGGTGCTCCTGCTCCCCGATCCGGTCGGTGAACCAGAGCGAGAAGTGATCGCGATCCGGCTCTGCGCCGGCGCCCCAGGCCATATCGCGAAAGTGTATCTCTTGGGCGCATCCCTTGCCCCGGCGCGGGAAGCGAATCGGCGATGGGGGGCAGGCCCGATTTCGGGCCTGCCCCATGACGTCACCGGGTGATGATCGTCCCCATCTTCACGACCTCGAAATCCGAGCCCTTGATCCGCTTGAGGGTGTTCATCTCGGTGTCGTTCCAACGGGCGTCGGCGGTACCGCTCAGGAACCAGTCGGAGCCGTTGTCGGCGAGAATCATCCCGTACTTCTTCAGTGCGCGGAGGATCACTTGCGCGCGGGCCGGATAGCCTGAGATGTTGACCGAGGCTTTGAGACGGACACGCATGCCCATCGGGGGTCGGGACGCGCTCGTGTCGCTGCTCGCCCAGTGCCGCGCGGGGTGGACGAAGGCACGCCGAGTCCGGGCAGCCGTGAAGCGAAGCGCGTGGAGGATCTGGCCGCGCTGGACCTCATCCACTCGAACCAGACCGGGGAAGATCGGGAGGCCGGCAGCGTCCGCCGAGGTCCAGTAGAGGGGGCGGAAGTGGTTGTATCGGGTGTCGAACTTCGCCCCCGACCCAGCCCACCAGCCGTTCCCTTGCGGGTACGTCGACCAGGTTTCGTAGAGCAGTTTGTTGTCGCGGTCGACGACGAGGACATGGCGGTCGCCGTCCGAGTTCACGCCCCCTTCGATCGGAGGATTCGGTGGGATCGGGTACGGGCCGGGATCGCTTTCGTCGGCGTAGTCGAAGGTCATCGGCACCTTCCGCTGGGAACCGGAAACGACCACATACGGAATCCCGAACGGGCCTCCGTTCCAGTTCGCGCCGAAGTCGGGGTGGAGGTTCTTCGTCAGGCCGATGCTCGCGATCAGGGTCGCGCTGTTCGGATCGACCGGCATCGTGTCGACCGGCGTGTTCCAGGGGTTGTTGGCGGGGAATGGGCGCCAGCCGTTCATGTTGGCGTTGACGCCGAGGTTCGGCACGCTGCCCGTGATGGACAGATCGGGCGGCCCGCCGGCGTCTTGATACGCGGCGAGAACGGGGAGCAGAAGCGCGATATGCATACTCTTGACCTTCCTTGGCTGGACTTACGGAATGCCAGCGAGACTCCTTGCCCGAAGAGAGGATACAAGAAAACCGGTCTTGATGCCTGTCAGCGGCGCATCATGGTGCCGATTCCATGATCGGTCAGAACCTCGATGAGAATCGCGTTCGGAATGGCTCCGTTGACCAGGTGAACGCTCTCGACGCCGTCCTCGAGCGCTCGCAGCGCGGCCTCGAGCTTCGGGATCATGCCGCGACTGGCGTCTCCGGAGGCGAGCATTTCGCGGGCCCGGGCGGGGGTCAACTCGCTGATCAGGCTCGTCGGAGCGTCTGCGCTCGCGAGGACGCCGTCGGTGTCGGTGAGGAGGATCAGTTTGGAGGCCCCCATCGCCCCGGCGAGGGCCGCGGCGGCGGTGTCGGCGTTGACGTTGAGAGCCTCGCCGGCGGGGTCGGCGGCGACCGAGCACACCACGGGGACGAAGCCGCTGCTCACAGCGACCTGCACCAGCTCGGGATTGACCTGGAGAATGCGCCCGACGCGGCCGAGTTCGGGGCGAATTGCCTCACCGATGAAGAGGCCGCCATCGCGGCCCGAGAGTCCGACCGCCTTTCCCCCGCATTGCTGGACCTCGGAGACCAGAGCTTTGTTCGCACGGCCTGACAGAGCCATCTCGACGATCTCCATCGTGGCGGCGTCCGTGACGCGCAATCCGTCGATCGTCTGGCGTTCCCCGCCCCCGAGCCTCTCGACCCAGCGGTCGATTTCGGGTCCACCGCCGTGGCAGAGAATCGGACGAATGCCGACCAGCTGGAGCAGGAGGATGTTGCGGATCACGCCTCGCATCAGGGTCGGGTCGCGCATCGCGCTGCCTCCGTACTTGATCACGAAGGTCTGGCCCTGCCAGCGCTGGATCATGGGCAGGGCTTGATTGAGGATCGCGCCGACGGCGTGGGGGTCGAGGGTCACGTCGTGGTTCTACCTGCGAAAAACCCGTGGATGCGTGCGGCTTTCTGTGACGATGGCTCGTCAGTTGGTCGAGCCACGTTTTTTGAAGGACCATGAAACCCGCCAACCTCTTTGAAAACCACGCATTGATCAAGGTCATGGGCGCCGGTGGTGCCGGATGCAACGCCGTCAACCGGATGATCCAAGAAGGTGTCCAAGGTGTCCACTTCGTCGCGATGAACACGGATGCCCAAGCCCTCAGCACGTCGCTGGCCCCGAGAAAGATCAAACTCGGAATCGCCTCGACGCGAGGACTGGGTGCCGGCGGTGACCCGACGGTCGGGGCCGCGGCGGCAAAGGAAAGCGAAAAGGCGATTACGGCGGAATTGGAAGACGTCGACATGGTGTTCATCACCGCCGNNTGGGCGGCGGCACGGGCACCGGTACCGCGCCGGTCGTGGCCGAAATCGCCAAGCGTCTCGGCATTCTCACCGTCGCCGTGGTGACGAAGCCGTTTCTGTTCGAGGGACCCAAGCGACGCCGACTGGCCGAGGATGGCACGAAGCGGCTCGCCGATCTCGTGGATACGCTCATCGTGGTTCCGAACGACCGACTCCTCACGTTCGTTGAACGGCGCACGACGATGCAGGAAGCATTTGCCGCCGCCGACGACGTGTTGCGCCAGGGCGTTCAGGGCATTTCCGACATCATCACGATGCCGGGGATCATCAATGTCGACTTCGCCGATGTGCGGACGGTCATGAAGAATGCCGGCGTCGCCCTCATGGGTATCGGCCGCGGGGTCGGAGAACAGCGCGCCCGCGTCGCCGCTCAGGGTGCGGCGAACAGCCCGCTCCTTGAGACCAGCATCGGTGGCGCGAAGCGGCTCCTCGTGAACATCACCGCCGGTCCGGACTTCAGCCTCGGCGAAGCCCACGACGCGATGGAGTACTTGATCCAGTTCGCGGATGCCGAAGAGGCCGAGATCTTCATGGGTCACGTCCTCCGCGATTCCCCCGAGGGTGAGGTTACGATCACTCTCCTCGCGGCCGGGTTGGATCCGACCGCACCCCGACACCAGGACCGTGAGGTCTTCCGGCAGCCGGAAGCCGAGCCGCAGGTCAAGGCGACTCCCGTGTTCCAGATCCCCGACCCCGAGCCCCAGCCCGAACCGGAGCCCGTGAACTCGAACCCGCGCATNNCCGCCGCCTGGCGGGGCATTTTTTGTCTGCTTGGTCCCGAATCGCTCGGGGATTCGTGATCGAGACCGCATACTCGAAGCGTGAAGCTGATTCTCGCTGCGCTGGCGTCCTTGGCGACGGTATCGACCGCCGTGGCCTGCACCATCTTCGTCGTCTCACGAAACGGCATGGTGCTGGCGGGCGCG
>DKKT01000004.1 GCA_002455425.1 Chthonomonas sp. UBA6659
CCCCGGCGCGGAGACGGGACCCGTGCATTCGTGCGCGCTCCACAGGTATGACTCCTTCGGCCACTGCCGAAGGAGTCCCACCCATGACCACGACGACCCCCCACCCCGTCATCGACGCCGCGAAGTCCGAGTTCACTCGGGCCATCGATCGGCTCAAGAAGACCCTCGGCGACGTCCCCGACGATCGCCTGCACTGGTCACCCTCTCCGACTGCACGTACCCCGCTCGAGCAGGTCGCTCACGTCGCGAACGCCAACGAGGGTATCCAGGGTTGGTTGCAGGGCGAAAAGTTGGATATGAGCGACATGATCGCCGTCGACGCCAAGTGGCGCGAGGAAGAGAAGCCATACGATACGCGGGAGAAAGCCCTCGCGCGGCTCGACGAGACCTCCAGCGCCTATCTCGCCTTCCTCGACTCGCTGACCCCGGAGCAGATCGAGGGCGAGTTTGACGGCGGCTGGCAGAAGTTCCCGATGGCGTTCGCGATCACGTTTTGCGCCGATCACGCCCGGATGCACACTTCCCAGATCGAGTACATCCAGACCTGCTACGGCGACATGGACTGGCACATGGGCTAGACGGAGTGCTCCCGGGTGACCGTGATCCTCCGCGCCAACTGTTGCTCGGTGAGTCGGGCACGTGGCTGCCGAGGCGGCGCACGCACACGAACCGGATCATCGGATCATGCGAGCTGCCGCCTAGCCTCCACAAAGAGCCATTTGTTCGGCGGACGTCACTGTCGCTTTTCAGCGGCGCGGGCGACGCGTTCCCAGCGATCGAGGGTGCGGACGTGCTGATGGCGTCGCTCCATCGCTTGGTCGATCTTGAGGGCCAACATCTCGTAGGCATCGACGCCGGGTGTGTTCTTCTCGATGTAATCGAAGGCACCTCGCCGCATGCACTCGACCGCGTTGCCGACGTTGCCATAGGCCGTCATCACGATGACTTCGGTGAAGAGGTCTCGTGCGAAAGCTGCATTGAGGACCTTGAGACCCGACTCGGGGTCTTCCATGCTCATGTCCGTGACGACGACGTCGAAGGCTTCGGGGGAACTGCCGATGAGGGAAACGCCCTCTTCCGCGCCACTGGCGACCTCCACCAGGTACCCCTGCCGCTCCAGGCGGCGGGCTACTCCTGATCGCACTCCGTCTTCATCGTCGATGACCAACACATGATACATTCGAGGCGAGTATAGCAGGAGCCCGTTCGAATCGTTCGCCAAACGTCCCGATCGCCAACGACGCGAAAGGCACGGCTATAATGCGGGGCAAGTGAAGCTCTGCATCTGCATCGTCCACAACCGGGACAAGAACAAGATCACCGACGAGCTCGTACGCGCCGGCTTCAAATTCACGGTGATCGGATCGACCGGAGGCTTTCTCCGCGAGGGCAACACCACGTTTCTCATCGGGATCGAAGAGGAGGACCGGGTCGCTCTCCTCAAGCTGATCGGGCAGAACTGCAAAACGCGCGAACAGCTTGTGAACGTGGCCCCCTTCGATGCGGCGACCACCGGTGCCTTCATCCCGTCGCCGCTCAAGGTTCCAGTCGGGGGAGCGGTCGTCTTCATGCTCCCGGTCGAGCAGTTCGAACGCTACTGAGGGCTTACGCCGCCCGCAGCTGACCGACAAACTCGACGTCGGCCTTGGCCGCGACCTCGTTGTAAGCCATCACCGGGACTCCAGGCAGATACCGCTCGACGAGACGGCGCAACGGGAGCCGAAGAGGGCTCGAACAGAGCAGAACCGCGTTCATCCCCTGGGCTGTCGCGCGTTCGCTCTCCGTCCGCAGTTGCTCCAGCAGGCGCTGCTGATCGACGGGGTCGAGAGCGAGCATGACCCCGCCACTGGTTTGCTGAACCGCGTCGTTGAGGGTCCGCTCTAGCGTCGGTTCGAGTGTGATGCAGTACAGCCGTTGGTCGTGGTCGGCGTGCTGGCGGGTGATCGTTCGAGCGATCGCCGCCCTGACCAACTCGCCAAGTTGGTCGGGGTCGCGGACTCGGCCGACGAAGTCGGCCATCGTCTCGAGAATCGTGACCATGTCGCGAATCGGGACTCGCTCGCGCAACAGGTGCTGAAGGACCTTTTGGACTTCGCCGATCGTGTACTGTCCCGGCACGAGCTCGTCCACCACGGCCGGATTCAGCTGCTTGGCGTTGTCGATGAGCGTCTGGACGTCTTGTCGGCTCAGGAGCTCGGCCGAGTGGGTCTTGACGATCTCGCTGAGGTGGGTAGCGATGACGGCGCTTGGCTCGATCACCGTATAGCCGTTCCGCTCCGCCGATTCGCGGAGGGCGGGTTCGATCCAGAGAGCATCGAGGCCGAACACCGGTTCTCGGGTCGCGATGCCGGTCACCGGCTGGAGCACGCCGCCCCCAGAGATCGCGAGGAGGAGCCCGGCATGGGCCTCACCCCGGGCGATCTCCTCGCCGCGAACCTTGATCAAGTACTCGTTCGAGTTCAGTCCGACGCTGTCGCGAATGCGGACCGTCGGCATCACGAAGCCGAGTTCGACGGCGAGCTGGCGGCGGGTCGAGCTGACCCGTTCGGGCAGGTCGCCTCCGGCGCGCGTATCGGCGAGCCGGGTCAGTCCGTAGCCGATCTCGATTTCGAGCGGATCGACGCCAAGCAAGCCGAGTACCGCTTCGGGCCCCGTCGCGGCCGGCTTCGCCGCTTCTGGATTTCCCGGGGTGGCGACGGCGGGTTTGCCGCCGGCCTGTTGTGCGGCGATCGGGTTCTTCGCGACGACGCGATAGACGGCGAACAGGCCACCCGCCACGCCGAGAAAGACGAGGGTCGGGAAGCCCGGAACGAACGCGAACGCGCCGAGGGCGAGTGCGGCCGTGCCGATCGCTTTGGGCTGACCGAGAAACTGGCCGATGACCTCGCCGCCCATCGAGCGCTCTTGGCCCGCTCGGGTGACGAGGAGACCGCTTGCGGTCGAGATCAGCAGCGCCGGGATCTGCGAAACCAACCCTTCGCCGACCGAGAGGAGGGCGTAGGTCTTGAGGATCGTCATCGCATCGCCGCCGCCGCGCATGAAGCCGACGACGAAGCCGCCGACGATGTTGACGACGATGATCAGGATCGCGGCGATCGCGTCGCCCTTGACGAACTTGCTCGCGCCGTCCATCGCACCATAGAAGTCGGCTTCCTGCTTGACCTGCTTGCGCCGCTCACGGGCCGTGTCTTCATCGATCAGCCCGGCGGCAAGGTCGGCGTCGATCGCCATCTGCTTGCCGGGCATCGCGTCCAAGGTGAAGCGTGCGACAACCTCGGAGACGCGCCCGGCACCGTTCGTGATGACGATGAACTGGACGATGACGAGGATCAGGAAGGCCACGAAGCCGACGACGAAGTCGCCCCCCATCACGAAGTTGCCGAACGTCTCGATGACGTGGCCGGCTTCGCCGGTTCCGAGAATGAGCTTCGTCGCCGCGATACTGAGGGCAAGCCGAAAGAGGGTGGTGATCAGGAGGAGCGAGGGAAAGACGCTGAATTTTAGGGGATCGTCGACGTTGACCGACGAGAGCAGGATGATGACGCTCGCCGCGATCGCGACGACGAGACCCGTATCGAGAACCCAATGCGGCAACGGAAGAATCAGCATCGCGACCACGATCAAGAGGCCGATGCCGAGGAGCAGGTCGGTGTGCTTGAGGATCTTCTGCAGCTGCGCCATGTTCCCGATAGCCCATGAGGGGCTTATTGGATGTTTCGGCAATTGCACCGGGAACTGGAGGGCCGGCGGGTTCGGGCCACTCTGAGCGCGAAGCGGTCGACGCGCTATTCCGCCTTGCGACGAAGAAAGACGCGAGCCAAAAAGCGCTCGATCGTTCTCGACGCTCGGTACATCCCACCCTGCCATTTGTCGAAGAGCGAGATCGGCCACAGCGGCTTATTCAGTTGGGCATCAACCGAGCTCACTTCGGCCCCGTCGAGCGGCAGCCGCTCGGGCCGACGGTGGGTACGGAAGAGGTGGTCCCAAGCCCCGAAACCCCAGAAGCCGACGATCGCGAGGTTGCTCTTCGGCCGCCAGTGGTGCATCAGATGGAATCCATAAAGTCGCTTGAACAGGCGGTGGGACCAACGTCGTTCCATCATCGGCTGCCAGAAGCGTTCGTAGGGGAGATGCAGCACCGCGTGCCAGGCCTCATAAGCCACGTAGTAGAGCGTGACCGCGAAGATCAACGCGGTGATCACCGGCTGATCGGGGAACAGCCACTTGAGCGGCAAGCCGAGAAGGATCATGAAGACCGCGAGAAAGATCGGGAGCGACCACAGCGGAAACATCATCGACTCCTCCTGATGCGGCTCTTCGATCGGGTATTCGCTCGTGACCGTCACCATCTTTCCCGGGTCTTTGGGCGAGATCGGCGCCTTGACCGAGGTCAGGCCATGATGGGTCGCATGCGCGCGGTGCATGGCCGCCATGAAGGGGAGCACAGCCGAGTGGAGCAAGTAGCGGTGGTAAACGTACTCGAACAGGCTCAGCGGCAGTCCGAAGAGAAACGTCCACAGGACGATGCCCCAAGGACGCGAGGCCTCAGCGCCGAAAGCGCTCGGAAAGGCGAAGGCGAACAGGATGAGTGCCGCGAACATTTCCGCGCCGATCGCGAGGGCAAAGGGAATGAGTCGTAATCGGGGGACTTCGCTGTGTTCCTTCATAGGGTGTCCGGACCGAAACCGGACACATGAATTCCATGATGCGCTTTCGGGAGAGGCTCTGTCTCTGGTAACGCTACCCGGTGCAGGCCCGTTTCAACCGAACCTAGGGGCGAGGGCCTGCCCACACGCATCATCCCACGGGTGCCCCCCGTAGCAGGTGCCCGCGAATCCATGACGCCGACGGCGGGGTCGCACGGTTCGGTGGCTGCGGTCTAACCCATTACCGCCTGAACCAACGCATCGGCCCCATCCCGAACCGGGTCGCATGCCACCAGACCGGTTTCTTCCGTGACCCTCCGGACCCACGCGTGAGCGACCCCTTCCGGCATCCCGAACGTATTGACGGCGACCGCAACCGTGGTGGGACGAGAGAACGTTCCACATGCTTCCGCGAGGTCTTCGATCAAGGAGATGAAGCGGCGGAGAGGGGGGATCCGCACCCACGGAACCCGGAGCAGATGCTCTTGTCCGGCTCGCAAACACAAGACGAGATGGGTCGGGCAAGAGCCCCTCAATAGGGGCAGCGTCGCCGTACTCCCGGGGTGGATCAGTGAGCCCTGACCTTCGATCAGGATCAACCCGGCCGCGGAGTGTGCCATCACTTCGGCTTCGATCGACCCAGAGGCATAGTCCACGCGAACCGCATCGAGCGGTACCCCGCGTCCCACGATCGTGATTCCGATCTGCCCGGTCGCCACAAAGCGGGCGTCGATCCCCTGTGCGGTCGCCGTGGTCCACATCTCGAGGCCGGCCGTCATTTTTCCCACCGCCATGTCGGTGCCGACCAGGAGAACTCGGCGGTTCTCAAGTTCACGCGCCGCGCCCGTGCCGGTTCCGAGGCCCTGAGGCTCGATTCGGATGTCCCAAACGAACTGGCCCGCCTCGAGGAGCGCGTACCGCGGCCCGAGCCGATCGTGCAGTCCGTTGACGACCGACATTCCCAGGGCGACGGCCTCGTCGATGACAGGGAACCAGTCGGGAGGGATGAGTCCTCCTCCGGGAGCGATCCCGAGCAGAAAGACCTCTGCTCCGAGCGCACGAGCTTCGGTGACGTCCGCGACGACCGGGACCGGGCGGGGAATGCCGGTGACGGCTTCGGTGTCGCGGCCAGTATGTCGTGAGTCGATCACGCACACGATCGGATTCGGGGAATATCGAAGGACTCCGTATCCCATCTTTCCGCTCGGGTCGCCGAGCGCCCCTTCCATATAGATCGCGATCTTCTGACCGGGGCGTAGCGGGCTCATCGCGCCGATTGTGACACGGCCCCAATGGCCCGAGATCGGCCCATCGCGTATCCTGGTTCATAGGCATGGCGAAGACGAACGTGTCGATGGTAGCCGAGCGGATTTGGCACGCCGCGCTCGCAGCGCGTAGCGAAGACAGCTTGATGCAGGAACTCGCGCAGAGCCTCCGCCTCATGGCGGGGGCAGCCGAGTGCGACCTCCTGTTGCGCGAGGGTGAGAGCCTCGTCCTGATGGCAAGCACGTTCGCCCCCGAGTTGGCCCATCGAGTCAGGATCGGCAAGGGAATCGGACTCTGCGGCACCGCGATGGCCCAGTCGCGGCCGATCCTGATCGAGCAGGGCTTGACCAACCACCCCCAGTTTCGGGCCTATCCGGGCCTGGACGAAGGGCGCAGCGAGTCGGCCGTCATTCTCCCGCTTGCCCATGAGGGCGGAACCCTCGGCGTCGCGATGCTGCGGCGCCCGACGCCTTGGATCGCCGACAAGGGTGAGATCAACGGTCTCGACGAAGCCGCTCGAGCCTCAGCACTGGCGATCGGACTCTTTCGCAGTGCTTGCGAAATCGGAGCACGGCGAAGTCGACTCGGTGCCGTCACCGAGGTCACGCGCATCCTTACCGGAAGCCCCTATCTCGAAGAGATCCTCCAGCTGCTGGTCAACATCACCGCCCAGCAGTTCGGTTACGTGGTGGTCACCGTCCGACTTCTGGACGAAGAGCACCAGGAACTTGTCCTCCGAGCGACGCAATCGACGGTCAAGGCGTACCAGCGTAAGCGAGCGATCCGTCTCGGTGAGTCCATCGCGGGCCGCGCGATCGCCCAGAAGCGAACGATCGTGGTGCCCGACGTCCAGCGAGAAGCCGACTACATCGGCCACGACCTAGCGGTCGAGCAAGGCCTCCACTCGATGATCTGCGTGCCGCTCTCGATCCGGGATCGACCGGTCGGGGTGATGAGCTGTTACACGAGCGAAGTACGCGAATTCGCAGCGGATGAGATTCACGCCCTCGAGACGATCGCCAACCAGGCCGCGATCAGCATCGAGCACGCCAAACTTCAGGTGCGGCACACCCTGATGCAGGAGATGCATCACCGGGTCAAGAACAACCTGCAGCAAGTCGTCTCCCTGCTCCGCCTCCAGCTTCGCCAAAGCCACTACAAGTCGCTGGAAGAGGCACTCAACGACTCGCTTTCCCGCATCCTGGCCATCGCGTCGGTCCACGACTTGCTGAGCCGCGAGGACCTCGACCACGTCGGGATTCGATCGGTCGCCGAGGCGCTGGTCCAGCATCAGCAGCAGTCTTTTCTACCACCGGGGAAGCAGATTGCGTTCGTCGTGAGGGGCGACGATGTGCGCCTGAACATGACCCAGGCGACGCAGGTCGCCTTGATCCTGAACGAGCTCCTCCAAAACGCGGTGGAGCACGGATACGAGGCCGCCGATACCGGGGACGTCCACATCACCGTGGAAGATCGGGACGACGAAATCGGACTCTGGGTGTCGAACTGTGGCGACCCGCTGCCCGCCGAATTCGCGGCCGAAGAGCAGGGGCACCTCGGTCTTCAGATCGTCGCGAACCTGAGCCGGGCCCTGGGTGGCTCGTTTTCGCTCAAGGACGTGCTCGGTTGGACGGTCGCCGAAGTGAAGTTCTCGCGACTTGGGGCCGAATAGAATTCGGTGATGGAAAAGGGGTATCATCAAAGTTCGCTCTATGACTCTCCCCAGCGGTTCCATCCTGCCTTCTGCTGACGTTCTCAACGACTATGAGCACGGTCGTTTCGTGCTGTCGAATCTGGCCGCCAAGCGGGCCAAGCAGCTGAAGGAAGGTGCGCCGCCCCTCGTGCGAGTGCCATCGAACCACCCTCTGACGATCGCGTTGGCCGAGATCGCGGCCGGCAAGATCCGTCCCATCCTCGGTAAGGAAGATGTCGGTGTGGCGATCGTCGACCAAGACTCCGCAGCGATCGTCGAAGACACCCTCAGCGGGGACTTCGGTTTGCTCCTGCCGGCTCTCGAGGATAGCGAGATTGAGCTCATCACCAAGATCGAAGAAGAGCATGGCGAGGACCACGAGGACGAGACGGAGGCGGATGCGATCGATATCGCCAGTCCGAGCACGCTTTCCGATCTGCTCGGTGACGGAGAGTCCGATGAGCCTTCGCCGGCTGCAGGTGCCGACGACACCCTGTCGCTGAGCGATATCGCCGAAGAAGAAGAGAGCATGGACGGCGACGAGGACGGCAACGACTAGGCCCACCGCCCCAAGGCAACGCGCGTGAAGGACCTGTACGAGCTTCTCGGCGTCTCACGGACGGCGTCGGCCGAAGAGATCAAGGCGGCGTATCGCAAGCTCGCGCGTGAACTCCATCCCGACGTCAATCCCGGCAATACTGCGGCCGAAGAGCGGTTCAAAGAGGTCAGCCAGGCCTACGCCATCCTCTCGGACGACGAGAAGCGAGCGCAATACGACCGATTCGGGACGACCGACATACCCTCCGGCGGGATGCAGGGGGACTTCTTCCAAGGCTCGATCAACGACCTCTTCGAGATGTTCTTCGGTACGGCCGGAGGCGCTCAGCGCCGGACCGTCGGTCGCGATGGGGAGGACGTCCGGGTGGATCTCCAGTTGACCCTCCTTGAGGTCCTCACCGGCGTTCAACGGGAGGTCACGTACCGGAAGATGGGACATTGCCCGAGCTGTTCCGGGACCGGAGCCGCCCCGGGAACATCCCCCGAGACCTGCCCGTCCTGCCAGGGGCAAGGCGTCGTGATCCGAGTCCAAAGCACATTCCTCGGTCAGGTTCGAACGCAGATCACGTGTTCCACGTGCAGTGGCGAAGGAAGGATCGTCAAGGACAAGTGCCCATCCTGCCGAGGGCGGGGACTCAAGGCCGAGGACGCCGTCGCCACCGTCGACATCCCACCCGGCGTCGAGCATGGATCCCACATGCACTTTCCCGGCCGCGGCGGTGATCCCGTTGGGGGCGGTGTTCCGGGCGATCTCTACGTCTTTCTCAACGTCACCGACGACTCCCGCTTCGTCCGCCAGGGACCGGACCTGCTGACCTCGGTCGCGATCAGTTTCCCCCAGGCGGCACTCGGCGACTCGATCACGATCGACGGCGTCGAAACGGACGTCGAACTTGAGATTCCTGCCGGGACCCAGCCCGGAACGCGGTTCAAAGTGCGGGGAGCGGGCCTGCCGCGACTTCGGGGCGCGCACCGCGGCGACCTCTATGTCGATGTGACGGTCCGCGTACCGGAGAGGCTCAATGAGGGTCAGGCCAAGCTCCTTCGCGACTTCGCCGAGGCGAGCGGCGACGAGACTCCCAAAGGTCAGGCTGGACTCCTGGGCGGTCTCTTCAAGAAGAAACGATGAGCCGTTGGATCATGGTACGAGCCGAACTGCGCGAGGCCCCTTCCGATTGGGCTCCCCTCATCGAGGTCTTCCGCGAGCACGGGATCGAGGGCACGGTCCAGGAGGACAGCCCGCCGAGCCTCGCGGGCTATCTGGCCGAGAACCAAACCGATGAGGCGCGATTGAACGCACTGTGCGACGATCTCGTCGCGGCGGGGGCCGAATCGATCTGGCGCGAAGCGATCGACGAGGTCGATTGGGCCGAGGCATGGAAGCAGTTCTTCAAGCCGATGCGGCTAGGCCGGCGCCTGGTGATCCGCCCGGAATGGGAGACGTTCGAAGCGGAAGCCGACGACATCGTGATCGTCCTCGATCCGGGGCAGGCCTTCGGCACCGGTGACCACCCGACGACGCGCATGTGTCTTGAACTGCTCGACGCCCTCGATCTTCACGGGCTCGATGTCGCCGACATCGGTTGCGGGAGCGGGATCCTCGCAGTCGCGGCATGCCGGCTGGGAGCGCGATCAGTCGTGGGGGTCGACATCGACGGCGTAGCGGTCGAAGCTTCGGCCGAGAACGCGGCGCGGAACGGGGTGTCGTTCGACGTTCTCGCGGGCAAGGGATTCGAGCCGTTGCCGTCCGAGGCGACCTATGACCTCGTCGTCTCGAACATCATCTCCGCGGCGCTGATCGTGCTCGCGCCGGAGGCCTCGGGCCGGGTGCGCCCGGGCGGCCGCTGGGTCGTGAGCGGCGTCATTCGCAACAACTGGCCGGACGTCGCGGCCGCCGCTGAGCGTGCCGGATTTCAGGTCGACGACGTGCGCGAGGAGGGCGATTGGGTCGCCGCGAGCCTGATTCGCTGAGAGCGCTCCCGCGGCTCTTCGTTCCCGGATTCGATCCCGAAGAGGGGGCGCAAGAGCTTCCCAAAGAGGAACTCGACAAGCTCCGCAAAGTCCTTCGACTCCCGACGGGGGCGATCATTGCCGTATTGCCTAACGATGGGACCGTCGTTCGCTGCCGACTCGAGGGTCGCCAAGCCGTTCCGCTCGCGGTCGAAACCGCCGCGACCGAGGCGGCTTTGCGATTGACGCTCGCCCAGGCCCTCCCGAAAGGGGACAAGCTGGACGAAGTCATACGGATGGGGACCGAACTCGGCGTCGCGAAGTTCGTCCTCTTCCCCTCGGAGCGTACGGTCGTCCGGTGGGACGCACGCAAACTCGACGATCGCCTGCGGCGACTGCAGACGATCGCACGGGAGGCGGCGGAGGTGTCGTTCCGGATGCGCCTACCCGAGTTTGGCGTGGCGAGCGGGCTCAAGGAGGTCCTCGACCAGAACCCGGATGCGTGGGTGATGAGCGAGACTGAGGGTGTGCCGAGGACCGTTGCCGCACTGCCGCGAGAAGGGGCGGTCACGGTCGTCATCGGGCCGGAGGGCGGCTGGGCTCCTCGCGAGTTGGGGCTGATCGGCGATCGCGGGGTCACGCTCGGCCCGCGCGTGCTGCGCGTCGACACGGCGGGCGCGGCGACGGCCGCGCTCCTGCTTTGCGATCGTTAGACTTCGGGCTCGGCTTCGACGTCGACCGCTTCGACCAAGACTTCCGGCTCGACCGGCGCCTCGACCACAGCCTTGGCGCGGGAAGTCTTCTTCTTCGCACCCGAGGCACCGAGTTCGACTCCGACGCTCGAGTCCTGGAAGACGGCCTTGATCTTCATGCGGCGGGTCAATTCGCCATCGCTCAGGGTCGACCAGTTGGCGCGATCCATCGCCCACTGCCAGCCAATGATGTCGGTCGGTCCGAACTGGAACTCGACGCCTTTGGCAAGGATGTCGCTGAGCAGCGTCTTGAGGTCCTCACGCTCGCCGAGGATCGTCTCGCCCATCGAGTAGTTGGCCTTCAGCCCGATCTTCACCTCGACGGTCTCTTCTTCGGCGGCGGCGAGAGCGGCCTTCGTCTTCTTGACCGGCGTCTCAAGCGTGTCCTGAATCTGGTTGAGCTGAATCCGGAGGGCGTCCGTGAGCTTGCGCGAATCGTCGGGCCAGTGATACTCCTGCTCGTCGTACACGGCGATCGCGTAGCGGCCGCACAGGACCAAGCTGCTCGCGATGAGTGCGGCATCGGTCGGCTTCAGCTTCGCATGGGCCTTGCGGACGGCATCCAGGGTGGACTCAGGCTTGTTCAGGTGGCAAACGATCAAGGGGAAGGGCTCCTCTTCAGGCGGTCTGCGGCCCAGCCGCTACGCCATAATTTGCCTAGTTTACCTCGCGGAGGATGAGTGGCATGATCGGATCGAGGATGAAGGCTTGGAGCCTGGTCGCGGCGGTGGTGGCTGCGGTGTGCGTTGCGGGATGTGGCAACAAGGGTGGCGACGCGGCGACCGGCGGAACCGGTGAGGCCGGCACGACGGGATCCAAGGGCACCGCGGAGGGCGGCAAGGCGCTGAAGATCGGGGTCGTCTTCGATAGCGGTGGGCTCGGAGACAAGTCGTTCAACGACAGCGCGTGGGCCGGCGTCCAGCGGGCGATGAAAGACTTCGGTGTCGAAGAGAAGCACGTCGAGTCGAAGAGCATGAAGGACGTCGAAACGAACCTCGTCACGCTTACCGAGCAGGGCTGCGACATCGTCTTCGCGATCGGCATCAACATGAAGGACGCAATCGAGAAGGTCGCGGCGGAGAATCCGAATCAGAAGTACGCGATCGTCGACGCGACGCCCGATCCGAGCAAGAACCTCACCAACGTCCGCTCGCTCCTGTTCAAGGAGGAGGAAGGCAGCTTCCTTGCCGGGTACCTCGCCGGTCTGACGACCAAGACGAACAAAATCGGCTTCGTCGGCGGCATGGAGATCGACCTGATCAAGAAGTTCTACAGCGGCTACGCGGCAGGAGCGAAGATGGCGAATCCGAATGTCGAAATCCTTCCGGCGAAGTACACCGGGGACTGGAACAACGTCGACCTCGCCAAGGCCGCCGCGAACACCCTCTTCAGCCAGGGAGCGGACATCGTCTACCACGCGGCCGGACGGGCTGGGCTTGGTGTGATCGACGCGGCGAAAGAGCAGGACAAGCTCGCGATCGGAGTGGACAGCGACCAAGACGCGGTGGCCCCCGGATTCGTCCTCACGAGCATGATCAAGCGCGTCGACGAGGCCGTGTATCAGACGGTCAAAGACCTGAAGGATGGAAGCTGGAGCGCGGGCGAGAAGATTTATGATTTGAAGGCTGGCGGGGTCACCCTTTCGCCGATGGAGCATACGAAGGACAAGGTCCCGGCCGATGCGATGCAGAAGCTGGAGGACGTGAAGACCAAGATCTCATCCGGAGAGATCAAGGTCCCGTCGACTCTGGAAGAGCTGGCGGCCTTCACCCCGGCTGGGTAACGTCGCCGCGCCGGCCCAGAGGCCAAG
>DKKT01000010.1 GCA_002455425.1 Chthonomonas sp. UBA6659
CTCCGCGAACCGGGTGGGGTTCCGGCGATGAGACCCCCTCCGTCCCGCGGGAGCGGGCCACCTCCCCCGATGCAGCGCACGATCATCGCCGAATCAGGGAGGATCTCTCATTTCACCAGGGTTTGGACCGATACCTCCCTGATTCCGGGATGGGTTGTGCCCGGCATTGGGGAGGTCGGTGAGCTTTGCGAACCGGGTGGGGTTCTGGTCCGGAAGGTTGCAGGGAATCTCAGACCCCCTCCGTCCCGCGNNACCTCCCCCGATGCGGCGCACAATCATCGCCGAATCAGGGGAGGATCTTTGTGAAAGAGCATCTCAGGGGTAGATTCGACGCGTGCCAAAACCAAGGACGAGAAGTGTCGGGAACATACACCGAGCCCAGGCACTTCGGCAACAAATGAGCCTGCCGGAAGTACTCCTCTGGACTGCCCTCAAGGCGGAGGAGCGCACGTACAAGTTTCGCAGGCAACACCAAGTCGAACCGTATGTGCTGGACTTCTTCTGCGCGAAGGTCGGCCTTGACGTGGAGGTCGATAGCCGTTGGCACGACCAACGGTTGGAAGCCGACCGGGAACGGGACAGGTTCCTTCTCTCGAAGGGCTACTGTGTGTTACGCATTTCCGCGATCGACGTCTTAGAAAGCCCGGAAGCGTGCGCGAAGTGGGCCCTAAATGCGTGTCGGGAGGTTGACTCTTGGCGCGCCTCGGGTTGCCCAAGCGGCTTCAAATCGAGCGAGTACATTCTGTACCCCTGACCCGTTACTCCAGGAAGATACCTCCCTGATTCCGGGATGTCTTGTGCCCGGCATCGGGGAGGTCGGTGAGCTTTGCGAACAGGGTGGGGCTCCGGTCTGGGCGGTTGTTGCAATGAAGTGCTCAAGCTTCATGTTCCTCGCTCCTAAGGTTCGCCGTTCCACCATCTCGGGTGGAGCNNCCACCTCCCCCGATGCGGCGCACGACTCATCGCCGAATCAGGGGAGGATCTTCCGGACTTGCGGCGCACGACTCATTGCCGAATCAGGGGAGGATCTTCCGGACTTGCGGCGCACAATCATCGCCGAATCAGGGGAGGATCTTCCGGACTTGCGTCGCACGACCATCGCCGAATCAGGGAGGATCTTCCGGATAGGACTCAGTGCACGAGCCATCACTGAATCACGGGTCAATTCTCCCAATTCTTCTGGGTTCGATCGAAGGAACTCCGAGGTAAGGTCCTTCCATGGGCCGGAGCCATGCCGCCCGCCTGCCACAACCGGCGTCGTCTCGCACCGCGCCGGTGCTTCCGGTTCGCGACAATGTCCACTTTCCGAACCTGATCACGACCCTCCTCGTCGGTCGGGACATGTCGGTCAAGGCATTGCGGAGCGCGATGAAGCGGGACCGACACGTGCTCGTCGTCGGTCAGCGCGACCTCAACGTCGAAGAACCCCGAAGCGACGATCTGTACCGGACCGGAACGCTCAGCGAAGTGATGCAGGTCCTGCCGATGCCGGACGGGACGATGAGGATCGTGCTTCGGGGGGTCGTGCGGGCCCGTATCGACCAACTCGCGTTTCGGGGCGGTTACTACGTGGCGCATGTGACGAGCCTTCTCGAGACGACGGCGGCAGGACCGACGCTTGAGGCGATGCGGCGCGAGGCCGTCGAGGTGTTCCTCGAGATCGTCGCCCTTGGCAAGCAGATTCCACCCGAAGCCCTCGAAATGCTGCCCGCCGTCACGGATCCAGGACGTCTCGCCGACCTGATCGCGAACCACCTCAATCTCCAACCGTCCGTGAAGCAGGCGCTTCTGGAAGACCTGAGTGCGGCCAGCCGGCTCCACCAATTGCTTGCGATCCTTGTGAGCGAGCGGCAAGTCCTCGAACTCCAATCCGACATCCGGCGCAAGGTGGAAGAGGAGCTCGGCGCGACCCAACGCGAGTATTTCCTGCGGGAGCAGCTCCGCGCGATTCAGCAGGAGCTCAGCGGTCCGGACGAGTTCAGCGAGGAGGGGCGCGAAATCCACGAACGCATCCTCGCGAGCGGGATGCCCGAGGAAACGCGGGAGCGGGCGATCGGAGAGCTCAGGCGACTCGAACGTACCGTCGGCTCGTCACCCGAGGGGATGGTCATCCGCACGTATCTCGACTGGCTGATCGCGCTGCCGTGGGCCGCCCTGAGCGACGACCGGCTCGACGTGAAGGACGCGGCCAAGATCCTTGACCGGGGCCACTTCGGGCTCAGCCAGGTCAAAGACCGGATTCTCGACTTCCTCGCGGTGCGCCAGCTCAGTCCCGGACTCCGCGGTCCGATCTTGTGCTTCGTGGGGCCCCCGGGCGTCGGCAAGACGAGCATCGGCCGCTCGATCGCGGAGGCGCTCGGTCGCCAGTTTGTGCGGGTGAGCCTCGGCGGCATCCGCGACGAAGCCGAAGTGCGTGGCCACCGGCGCACGTACATCGGATCGATGCCGGGCCGCATCATCCAGGGTGTTCGGTCCTGCGGCACTCGCAATCCCGTTTTCATGCTCGATGAAATCGACAAGATGAGCATGGACTTTCGCGGCGACCCCGCCGGAGCGCTGCTCGAAGCGCTGGATCCAGAGCAAAACCGCCACTTCAGCGACCACTACATCGAGGCACCGTTCGATCTGAGTGGCGTGTTCTTCATCATGACCGCCAACCTGTTGGAGAACATCCCGAACCCCCTGCGAGATCGGATGGAGGTGATTCGCTTCCCCAGCTACACCGAGGACGAGAAGCTCGAGATCGCCGAGCGCTTCCTCGTGCCGAGGAAGCTCGAAGAGCACGGCTTGACGGCGAGGCAAGCGAAGTTCAGCGAGGCCGTCCTGCGCGAATTGATTCGCAGCTACACGCGGGAGGCCGGAGTCCGTGCGCTCGACCGCGAGATCGCGACCGTATGCCGGAAAGTGGCGAGGCGAGTGGCCGAGCATGGTCTTCGGAGCGTGAAAGTGACGCCTGCCGTCGCCCGCGAGATGCTTGGTCGCCCGCGATTCCGATTCGGCGTCGCCGAGGAGCAGGATGAGCTTGGGACTGCGACCGGCCTTGTCTACACCGAGTTCGGCGGTGAGCTCGTCACGATCGAAGTCAGCCTCATGCCTCCTTTTGGCGACCAACCCCAGCTTCGGATGACGGGGAGCTTGGGCGACGTCATGAAAGAGTCGGCCCAAGCCGCGGTGACGTTCGTCCGGACGAATGCGCCGCGCTACGATTCCGAACACGATTTCCGGTTCGACGTCCATGTCCACGTGCCCGAAGGCGCGGTCCCCAAGGACGGTCCGAGCGCCGGGGTCACGATTGCCACCGCGCTCGTCTCGGCGTTCACCGGTCGCCCCGTCCGGAAGGACGTCGCCATGACCGGCGAGATCACCCTGCGAGGTCGCGTTCTCGGGGTTGGGGGCGTGCGCGAGAAAGTGCTCGCCGCCCACCGAGCGGGGATCCAGCACGTCGTCCTTCCGGAAGAGAATGTCGCCGACCTCGACGAGCTCCCGGCGTCGGTGCGGACGGGGCTTACGTTCCATCCGGTGAAACACCTGGACGACGTGCTCGCGGTCGCCCTCGCCTGCGACTAAACCCTGAGGGGTGCGAAACGATCGGCTAGACTCAAGAGAGACATGCTCATCAAAAACCTCGCTGTCCGTGGCTTGCTGTCCTTTGGACCTCAAGGCGTAGAGTTGCCGTTGCGGCCGCTGAACGTGCTTATCGGGGCGAACGGGTCCGGGAAATCGAACTTCCTCGAAATCCTCTCACTGCTGCGAGCAAGCACGCGCAGTTTGCCGACACCGATCAAGGAAATGGGCGGTGTACGCGGTTGGTTTTGGAAGGGCCACGATGCCGAGGACCATGCGAGGATAGAAGTGCTTGTCGACAATCCAAAGGGCCAACAACCGACGCTCCGCCACCGTATCGAACTCACCCGACATGACGATCGCTTTGAAGTCTTCGACGAGAAGATTGAGAACGAGATGCCCTACCCAGGGAAGGATGAACCGTACTTCTTCTATAGTTTCCGTCGAGGAAGGCCGATGCTCAAAGGTCCGAAGGAAGCCGAAGAGAGCTTACCGGTCGACAACATCATCCGCGAGGAGTCGATCCTGTCTCAAGTCAAAGACCCAGGCCTTCGATACCCTGCGATCAGCCAAGTTCAAAAAATCTACGAGTCCATTAAACTCTTCCGTAACTGGCAGTTTGGTCCGAGTGCCCGTCTTCGCCGCGAGATCAATACGGCAGAGAGAAACGACTTCCTCTCCGAAGGAGGTGAAAATCTCGCCCTCGTGATCTCGAAGATCAAGCCCAAGATTAAGCGAGAGCTCATCGAGAACCTGAGATGCCTTTATGCGGGCATTGAGGATGTCGACATCGTGATCGACAACGGCTCGGCACAACTGTTCCTCGACGAGTCTGGTGGACGCCAGATTCCGGCGACAAGGCTGAGTGACGGGACCCTGCGCTACTTGTGCCTTCTCGCGATTCTCTTGCATCCCGAAGATGGGGGCGTCATCGTCATCGAGGAGCCAGAGCTTGGGTTGCATCCGGACGTGATTCCCAAGATCGCCGACCTCATACAGCAGGCCTCAACCCGGATGCAGCTCGTGGTGACGACCCACTCGCGGGTCTTGATCGACGCGCTTGGCGACGATCCCGATTCGGTCGTCGTCTGCGAGAAGCGCGATGGGGAATCGCGATTCGAGCGACTGGAGAGGACGAGACTTGAGAAATGGCTGGATCGGTATTCGCTGGGAGACCTGTGGACCAGTGGGGAATTGGGAGGTAACCGCTGGTGAAGATCAAAGTGTATGTCGAAGGTGGGGGTCGAGACAATGAGCTGCTTAGGTCTCAGTGCCGGCAGGGCTTTGTCAAACTGGCCGAAAAGGCGGGATGTCATGGCGTACACTTCGTGGCTCGAGGAGGGCGAGACAGCGCGTATGACGCATTCTGCACTGCGCTTACGGATCGCCAACAGGACGAGATCATCTTGTTGCTCGTCGATAGTGAGGAGATCGTCACGAAACCTCTCCTTTGGGACCACATGGCCGGCCGGCCAAGCAACGCGCTCGCAAAGCCAGGCGGTGCCGACGAGGAGCATCTCTTCTTCATGGCTGTCTGCATGGAGACTTGGCTGGTTTCCGATCCTCGCACGTTGAAGGGGCGATTCGGCAATGGTTTCGACCCAAGCAAGCTCCCGTCCGGGCCTCTTGAACAGGTCTCCAAAGGGAGCGTGTTCACCGCGCTCGAGCAGGCCACGAAGTCCTGTGCTCAGAAGTATGCAAAGGGAAAGCTCTCGTTCGAGCTACTCGGTTCTGTCGACGCCTCGGCCGTGAGACGTCAGTGCCCGAACGCGGAGCGGTTCTTCGATCGTCTATCGAAGCACCTCGGCGTGAAAGGCCCCTGAGCCGGTCGTGCTCGCGGTCGCCCTCGTGTGAACGTCTCCCGGGTACAACCGAGGGCATGAGTCTGCCTTACGATCGGGTCTTCAACTTCTCGGCTGGGCCGTGCACGCTCCCCGTCCCCGTCCTCGAGCAGGCGCGCGACGACCTCCTCAACTACCAAGGCAAGGGGATGAGCGTGATGGAGATGAGCCACCGATCCAAGGCGTTCGAATCGATCATCCAAACCGCGGAGGCCGATCTGCGGGCCCTGATGGCGATCCCGGACAACTACAAGGTGCTCTTCCTGCAAGGGGGGGCGTCGCTGCAGTTCTCGATGATCCCGATGTGCTTCCTGCCGTCCGGTCAGGCCGCCGACTACATCGTGACCGGGACGTGGGGCAAGAAGGCGGTCGAGGCCGCGCAGCTGGTCGGCGGCGTGACCGTCGTTTTCGACGGCAAAGCGACGAACTACGACCACGCACCGCGCCCCTCGCAACTTTCGTACAGCGAGAAGCCGGCGTACGTCCATTTCACGAGCAACGAGACGATTCAGGGTGTCGACTTCAACAAGGACCCTCTGAACGTTCCTGCGCCCGTGATCTGCGACATGTCGTCGAACATCCTCTCCCGCCCGGTCGAGGTCACGAAGTACTCGGTGATCTACGCCGGGGCTCAGAAGAACATGGGGCCGGCGGGCTTGACCGTCGTCATCCTCCGCGACGACATGATCGAGAAGGTGCCCAAGAAGATGCACCCGATGCTCGACTATCGGCTCCAGGCCGAAAACGCCTCCCTCTACAACACGCCGCCCTGCTGGTCGATCTACGTCTGCGGGCTAGTGTTCCAGTGGCTCAAGGACCTCGGCGGGTTGGAGGCGATGGAGGCGATCAACGAGAAGAAGGCCGGATTCCTCTACGACACGATCGACGCCCACGAAGGTTTCTATCGGGGTCACGCCGCGAAGGGAAGTCGTTCGAAGATGAACGTGACGTGGACGCTGCCGACCGAAGAACTCACGGAGATGTTTCTCAAGGGTGCGAAGGCCGAGGGGATGGAGGAACTGAAAGGTCACCGATCGGTCGGCGGGTTGCGTGCAAGTATCTACAACGCGTTTCCCGTCGAAGGGTGCGAGGCGCTGGCGGCGTACATGAAGGCGTTCGTCGCCAAGCACGGCTGAGATGAGACCGATGGTTCACGTCCGGATTCTCGTCACCCTCAAACCCTCGCTCCTCGACTCCGCCGGGCGCACTGTGACCGGCGCGCTCGACAACCTCGGTTTCTCGGAGGTTGAAGACGTTCGGATCGGGAAGGCGATCGTGGTGCGACTGAAGGAGTACGACGAGGCGCGAGTCCGCGCGATGTGCGACAAGCTGCTCGCGAATCCCGTGATCGAGGACTACCAGATCGAGGTCCTTGGGTGAGGGTCGCGGTCCTCCGGTTCCCGGGCTCGAACTGCGATCAGGACGCGCTCTATGCGCTTCGCGACGATGTTCAGGTTGAGGCGGAGTACGTCTGGCACGAGGAAACTTCGTTGCGCGGCTTCGACGCCGTCTTCATCCCCGGCGGATTCTCGTATGGCGACTACCTCCGGTGCGGGGCGATGGCCTCGCGCTCTCGGATCATGGAGGCGGTTGTCCGCGAGGCGCATGGCGGGATGCCGGTGATCGGTGCATGCAACGGCTTCCAGATCCTCTGCGAGGTCGGCCTTCTCCCCGGTGCCCTGCTGCGGAACGCGTCGGAACGGTTCGTCTGCCGGGATGTCTTCCTTCGAGTCGAAAACCGAGCGAGCCTCTGGACGCAGGGCGTCGAGAAGATCCTGCGGATCCCGATCGCGCATGGCGAGGGGCGATATGTGTGCGACGAGCAGACCCTTGCCCGGCTTGAATCCGAGAACCGGATCGCGTTTCGTTACGTGACGGAGAACGGGGAGCTCGACGCGGTCGCGAATCCGAACGGATCGGTGGCTTCCATCGCGGGTCTCGTCAATGAAGGCGGGAACGTCCTCGGCCTGATGCCGCACCCCGAGCGGGCGACCAAGGCGCTCCTCGGGTCGACGGACGGCCTTCAGATTCTGCGTGCGCTCTGCGCAGTGCCGATCCGAGCCGATCAGCTCGTTCCTTGATCCTTGGGGTCCCTTTCGGTGGGGACGATTCTCGTCGGTGACGGTGTTCCCCCTCGCCCCATGAAGGATGGGGAGAGGGGTAGGGGTGAGGGGTCATACCTCTCCACCTCTGGGGGAGAGGTCGGTGAGCGAAGCGAA
>DKKT01000014.1 GCA_002455425.1 Chthonomonas sp. UBA6659
CACTCCCCTCCCGGGGTTCTTTTCACCTCTCCCTCACGGTACTGGATGCTCTATCGGTGACAAGTTGTACTTAGCCTTATCCGGTGGTCCGGACAGATTCGCGCGGAATTCCTCGTGATCCGCGCTACTCGGGTACCACCTGAATTCGTTTGAGTTTTTGAATACGGGGCTCTCACCCTCTATGGCGAAGCGTTCCAGCTTCTTCTCCTAACTCAAGATCGATCTTCTTTTCCAACACCCGCAAACTCAAGGTCTGAGCCCTGAATTTGAGGGAGTTGGTGGTGGCCCCACGACCCCAGCTGGCATGCCGACTGGTTTAGGCTGTTCCGTGTTCGCTCGCCGCTACTTACGGAGTCTCTTCGAGTTCTTTTCCTCGGGTTACTTAGATGTTTCAGTTCACCCGGTTCCCTCCTCACGCCCTATGGATTCAGGCGTGGGTACCGAGGCATTACCCCCGGTGGGTTTCCCCATTCGGATATCCGCGGATCATCGCTTCTGTGCAGCTCCCCGCGGCGTTTCGCCGCTTACGCGTCCTTCTTCGGCAACTTGTCCCTAGGCATTCGTCGCACACCCTTTGTAGCTTAACAATTTTTCGAGCTTAATACTCGGTGCGTTCGACGCGTGTTCCACTTATCGATATGCAACTGTCAAAGTGCTCTCTCGCAGGCCGGCGAGCGCATTCTGCGACGTCGGCGAAGGAACATGATACCAGGCCACGAAGCGCCTGTCAAGACCCCGGCGGGGAATTTCGGAAAATCGGGGACACGAAGCCGCCCCGAACAGGATCCGTGCGTCATCCGCGCATGAATCGACGTACGAAAGGACGATCGACAAGGCTAAACTGAACTCCGAGGACCCAAAAACGATGGCCAAAGAACTCACCCGAAGAGACATCCTGAAAGGCGCCGCCGCCACTGCTGTCGGCATCGCGGCCGCCCGCGTCGGTGCCGCCACCCCCGAGGTTGGCCCAGACAATGCGACCGTCACGAAGCCGGAGAGGCTGCGCGTCGGCGTCATCGGCTGCGGAGGCAAGGGATGGAGCGGCATGCAGGCCGCCGCGCAGTACGGCGATATCGTCGCCATCTGCGACACCGACGCCAAGGAGCGCTCCAAGGGGATGCTCGAATACCCCAGGGCCGCCTGTTTCGACGACTATCGCGAAATGCTCAAAGCGCTCCGGGGCCACCTCGATGCAGTCGTCATCAGCACCCCCGATCATCACCACGCCCCCGCCACGATCCTCGCCCTCCAGGGCGGGCTCCACGTGTACTGCGAAAAGCCGCTCACGAGAACGATCAGCGAGGCGCGCCGTGTCGCGCGACTCGCGCGCGAGAAGAAAGTGGCGACTCAAATGGGCAATCAGAGCACGGCCAACACGGCCATGAGAAAGGCCGCCGCCCTGATCCGGAGCGGGGCCTTCGGCCCCGTCCGTGAGGTCCATCTTTGGACGGACCGAGCGAAGGGGTGGTGGGCGCAGGGCGTTGAACGGCCAACGCCGGGGCGCGAGCCGAAGCACGTGAACTTCGAGCAGTGGTTGGGACCGCGACCGTCACGGCCTTACGCTGAGGGATACCATCCCTTCTCGTGGCGAGGCTGGTGGGATTTCGGAACCGGATCCCTGGGTGATATGGGCTGTCACATCTTCAACATGCCCTTCATGGCCCTCGACCTGCGCGATCCGATCGCCGTTCAGGCGAAGACAAGCGGCCACAACCGCGATAGCTTTCCCGCCTGGGCCATCGTCCGCTACGAATTCGGGCCGCGCGGCAATCGTGGCGCCGTTCCCCTGACATGGTACGACGGCGGCCAGCTTCCCGATCCGTCCCTCGCCCCCGGCGTCCAATACGAAGGCAATGGTGTCCTTGTCGTATGCGAGAAAGGTACCGTCTACGGCCCGAGCGCCGATAACACGGATTTCAAGCTCATCGGCGGCGGCACGATGCCGGAAATCGCGATCGAAGAGTCGCCTGGCCACATGGCCGAGTTCTTCCGGGCCGCGATGGGGGGACCGCCTGCAGTCTCCAACTTCCCCGACTATGCAGGACCACTCACCGAAACGGTCCTGCTCGGCAACCTGGCGATTTGGGCCGACGGTCCCCGATTGGAGTGGGATGCCCGCAAGATGCAGGTGCGCGGGATGCCGGAGTACGACGAGCTGATCCGCCCCAGTGCGCGCAAGGGATGGGAGATCTGATCATGCGCTTCGCGCTCGTTCTGTTCCTCGGGGTCGCCGTCTCTTGGGCCGCGGCCCAGCCCGTCCGAACCCCGAAGGCGGGATCCGCCGAGCGAACTTCGATTCTCGATGCCGTTCGGATCCCAGTCGAGAAAGTGGTCAAGGTCAAAGTGAAGTTCGAGGTCTCGGTCCTTCGGGTCTCTGGCGACTGGGCGTTCGTCATGGGTCGGCCTCTTCAGCGCAACGGGAAGCCGATCGACTACACGAAGACCAGATACAAGGAATCGATCGCAGCGGGTGCGTTCGACGATGGTGCGATGGCCCTTCTCAAGCGCGAGAAGGGCAAGTGGCGGATTCTGGACTGGGGCCTCGGGATGACCGACTTCCCCGCCGGCGACTGGGTCGAGAAGCGCAAGGCCCCGAAGTCGATCCTCCCGTCCGGCTAGCCTCCGCCCCGCCGCCCGTTGGTGTCCTCGACCGGGATCGCTGTCTTCCAGAAGATCCCCTTGGCGCGTCCCTGTCCGATGTGGCTCCGTTCAGACTTCACCGGAACCACAAACCGGCCGAGTTGCGCCTTCGCGAACTCACGCACCGCGTCGGTTTCCGCATCGAGGGCGACCGAGCCCTTCGCGGTGCCCGTCATGCCGTAGGTTTCGGGCTCGATGAAGTAGATGCCCGGCTTGTCGACCCTGATTCCGGTAGCGGCAAGGTCGGCGATGCTCGTCGGCGGAGCGAACGCGATTCGGCCTCGAAGCCCCTCCGCCCAGGCGATTGCCTCCAAGCTCTTGGCCGCAACCGCAGCGTCCTCTCCCTTGGCCCCTACTGCGGCGAGGAGCGGCAGACTGTCGCACGCTGCGACGTTGAGGCTCAGCCGAAACGTCGCCATGCACGGCACGCCCCGAATCTCGCCCCCCGGCCGGTATCGGGCTGCGATCGCCTTCATGCCCTGGGCCATCGCGCTCGCGTCCTCCCAAACCCAATCGGGCGTCCGCCCGCCCGGCGTGAGACGAGTCTTGCCGTCCGGCGTCATGAGAAGAAACACGGTGTTCTCGAGCGTGTTACCGCGTCCCGCGAAGATGGCCCGCAGGTAGTCGGCTTCGCGCCGGTCCTCATAGGTCGCAAGTCGGATGCACACGTAGTCGCGGCTCGCCTCGACGACTGGTTTCTGGAGCAGGAAACTCCTGTCCGTCTGCTGTTTCCCGGGTCACCAGATGCCCGAGATGTTGTGGCAGTGGGGCGCAGCGGACATCAGCATCACCGGTCGGTTGGTGCGCTTGGCCTCGTTCAAGCCCGCCACGAGGTCGCCGAACCACACGATGCCACCGTCTCGGGCCGTGACCATCGGTTCTTGGGTCGACGCGATCGCGGCACACGCGAGCAAGAGAGTCGTCATGGGAAGGAGGACGCCTGATGGGGCGCGAGGTTCACTCTGAACGTCTTCCGGACGCGATCAAGCCTCCACGGCCTTGAAGATGACCGACACATTGTGTCCGCCAAAGCCGAACGAGTTCGACAACGTGACATCGACGGGGGTCTTGCGAGCGACGTTCGGGATGTAGTCGAGGTCACAGTCAGGATCGGGATTCTCGAGGTTGATCGTCGGGGGCAGGATCCCGTCGCGCATCGCGAGGATGCAGATGAGGGCTTCGATGGCGCCCGCCGCACCGAGCGTGTGTCCGATCATGGACTTCGTGCTGCTGATCGGGATGTGGGCCGCGTGCTCGCCGAAGGCTCGCTTGATCGCTTTCGTTTCGAGCCGGTCGTTGAGCTGAGTCGATGTGCCGTGAGCGTTGATGTAGCCGACGTCAGCAGGCTGCATTCCGGCGCTACGCAGCGCCATGCGCATCGACCGATACGCACCGTCCGCCTCGGGATCGGGCGCCGTGATGTGGTAGGCGTCGCCGCTCATGCCATACCCGACGACTTCGGCGATTATCTTCGCACCGCGAGCCTTGGCGAACGCATAGTCCTCGAGGACGAGCACCGCCGCACCCTCGGCGATCACGAACCCGTCGCGATCGACATCGAACGGGCGTGAGGCCCGTTGCGGATCGTCGTTGCGGGTGCTCATTGCGCGTGCCGAGCAGAAACCGGCCAGGCCGATCTCATTGATCGGCGCCTCGGTCCCTCCGGCAAGCATCGCCACGGCGTCGCCCCGCTTGATGATGTGGTAGGCGTCACCGATCGCGTTCGCGCCGGTCGAACAAGCGGTCACGACGCACGTGTTCGGCCCTTTCAGCCCCTGGAGGATCGAGACGTAGCCCGACGCCATATCCGGAATCATGTAGGGGACGAGGAACGGCGAGACCTTCGATGGACCGCCTTCGATTTGGCGTCGGAACTGCTCCCCCAGGAACGTGAGGCCTCCGATGCCGGAACCGATGAGGACACCGGTTTCTTCGGCGAGTTCACCTTCCGGCTTGAGCCCGCTGTCATCCATCGCCATCCGAGCCGCCGCGACCGCAAAGGCGATAAACCGATCGATCCGGCGGGCTTCCTTGCGGTCCAGCCAGTCTTCGGGATTGAAGTCTTTGACCTCGGCTGCGATGTGCGTGGTGAAGTCGGAGGGATCGAGCAAGGTGATCCGATCGACCGCACTCTCGCCCGCCGTCAGGCGCGGCCAGAACGTCGCAATGCCGGTGCCGAGGGGGGTCACCGCCCCGACGCCGGTCACGACGACCCGCCCAGAAGGGCCTGGCCTGTCCGTCATCAAGCGGGCAGCTTGGACTTGATGTAGTCGACGGCCGACTGCACGGTCTTCAGATTGTTGACGTCGTCGTCGGGGATGTCGATACCGAACTCCTCCTCGAGCGCCATCACGAGCTCGACGACGTCAAGCGAGTCGGCACCGAGGTCCTCTTGGAACGAAGCAGTCGGAACCACTTCCTCTTCTTTGACGCCGAGTTCTTCGACCGTCACCTTCTTGACCTTATCGAAAATTTCCTGTTCCGTCATGCTAGAAACCATACCTCTCGGATCTCCTTACGGATTGCCTGCCGGATACGTCGGCGCGGGCCTGTTCGGCAAGAGTCGGTAGTCTACCCGCCGGGTTCCCAGACATAATTCCAGCATGATCGCCTCTCTCGTTTGCTATGCAGCCCTGGTCGGGATCCAGCCGGCGACTTACGATCCCGCTCGGCACAAGGCCTTTCTCGAACGGGAGTTCACCGCCACCCGCGAATCGGTCCGCAATCTCGAGACGAAGAAGCTCGACCTGCGCACGGTCGTGACTCGCCTCGGAAAGAGCCTCGGCGACAGCCGCCGGCTTCAACCCGGCCTCACGGGCTGGATGCAGTCGCAAAAGGGCCAGGCCACCCAAGCGATGAAGCTGATTCAGCTTCAAGGACTGTTCGAGGCCTACCTCAGCTCCCAGGTTCTCGCGATCGACGGCGACTCGAATTCGAAGACCCTCGCCAAAGCCCTCGAACTCCAGCTCGCGAAGCTGATGATTCCGCCTCGTTCGTGAAGTTACCGATCCTCTGCTATCACAAAGTCGGCCCTGAATCCGAGGAGGGCCGTTTTCTAAACGTCCTTCCCGCAACGCTGCGTGCCCACATCCACTTCTTCCGACGACGACGCATGCGTTGGGTTCGAGCGTGTGACCTCGCCAAGGGTTGGCCCGACCGCGCGGTCTGCCTCACCTTCGACGACGCGTTCGCGTCGACCCTTACGTACGGCCTCGAGGTTCTGCGGAGCGAGGAAGCGACCGCCAGCATCTATGCCTGCGGACGATGTGTCGGCAAGACCGCAGGCGCGCTGTTCGACGTGGGAACAGGGATCGACAGCTCCCTCGCGACCTGGGCCCAACTCGCCGATGCGTTCCGCGCCGGCTGCGAAATCGGCAATCACACCTCGGCGCACCAAGATCTATCGCAACTGAGCCTTGTCGACCAGGCGCAGGCGATCGCCGAAGGCGACCGCCTGCTACGGGACCATGGCTTCGACCCCAGAAGTGTTTGCCTACCCTACGGCCGGCATAATGCCGAGACCGTGCCCGCGCTGCGGGCCACCGGCGCCGGCATCGGCCTCGCTCTCTCGACCCGCGCAGCCACGCCGAGGGACGAGCGACTCCTGCTCCCACGGATCGTCATCGGCTACTCGGACGGCGTACCGAAGCTCCTGTACAAGCTCTATCTGCGTCCGCGGCTCGGCCCCTCTCAGCGGTCCCACTACGTCTGAGGGTTCGGGTAGAATCCCGCTTTGGTCGGGCTCATAGCTCAGTTGGTTAGAGCGCACCCCTGATAAGGGTGAGGTCGCTAGTTCGAATCTAGCTGGGCCCACCAGACACCGCTTCTCCTTGCACATGCAACTTGGCCGTAGCTCCGACCGGCCCGAAGCGACATAATGGGGGAACGCGACCATGAGCCCCCTTGCCTGCATCGCTGGATTCGCGATCCTGACTGCACCCCAGTCGGGTGAAAAGACCATTACCGACCCCGAGCTCGGCCTTTCGTTCACGCACCCCAAGTCGTGGCAAGTCAGCCGCGATCGGAGCAAGGCGTGGAAGATCACGATGCCACTCGAGGGAGGCGTGAAAGCGTCGCTGGAGATCTTCGCGGTCTCCTTCCGCGAACCTGCGGATCGGTGGCAAGAGTATCAAGCGCTCGCCAACCAGAACCTGAAGCGAACCGTCGATCGCCAGTGGCAGGAGGAGATTCTCGGCGTGCCGATGCTCCTGACGCGGATCTACTACTCGCAAAAGGACGTGCCGATGGCGACCCTCGTCGGCCTCCTCTATGGTGCCGTCCCGAAGAAAATGAACTTCCGCCTGACCGCACCCTCCGCGGGATTCGAACAGGCCGAGCAGGAGTGGAGAACGGCGCTCCAATCCCTGCGAACGATAAGCGGCAAACTCCCCGACGCCGAAGACCCTTCCAAGCCGCCGCCCGATCCCGTTCTCCAACCGGCCACGCCGAAGAACCAGGCCGTTCTCAAGCCCCCCACCCAAGAAAAGCCGACCCGCAAAGTCCGGGGACGCGCCAAGCTCCCCGCTCGGGCCGCGGGACGCGATGTCGTCTTCACGTATCCCGGCGGCTGGACCGCTACGCCCGACGGCGATGGCTTCGTCCTGACCCGCGGCGGGTTCAAAGGGCGCCTCCGCCTCGAAGTCCTCGGTACGCTCGACTCACCGCCCCCAGCGCGAGCACTCAGTGCGCTATCCGGTAACTCACTGGGGGAATTCTCAAAGGTGACCCTACGCGATGAAACACGCCCCAGTTACAACAAGGCCGGCGCGATGGTCACGTGGGTTCGGCGCGAGGGCCTCAACGTCGATCAGCCGCTGATCATCCAACAAGCCGTCGGCGATTGTGGCGATTACTACTGGCTCATCGATTATCGATCCGACGACCCGCGGAGCGCTCGCCGAGAACGCGGCGCGATCCAGGACCTCCTGGACATCGCGTTCGTCGAACTCGCTCCATGATCCTGGCATTCTCGACGTCTTCGCCTCGGATCGGCCTCGCCCTCTTTTCCGAGACCGGCGAGTGCTGTGGTTCACGCGAGTTCGACGGCGAGGGCGCCGTCAACCGGACGTTTCTGGAACTCGATGACCTCCTGGCCGCTCATGGAGTGCCGCTGAGCCAGGTTCGCGGCTTCATCGCCGACGTCGGTCCAGGGAGTTTCGCCGGCGTCAAGGCCGGTGTCACCTTCGCCAAAGTCCTCGGCCAAGCCTGCGGACGCCTCGTTGCCGGCGTCTCCAGTTTCGACCTCATCGCCCGTGATCGGCCCGTCGCGATCCCGAGCCGCCGCGGCCAGTACTTTGTCCGGCATCCGAGCGGCGAGATCGAGATCACGGATCAGGTGCCGGCCGAGGCCGTCGGATACGGCACGGCCTTCAGTACGCCCGAGTACCCGATGGCTTCCAAAGCCAGCGACTGGGCTCTCGCCACGCGACTCCGAGAGCGGTCCGCGCCCTGGGGCGAGCCAGCGCAGCTGGTCGCCGAGTATCGGCTGGAACCCAGCATCACACCCCCCAAAAAGCCCTATCCCGCGGAGCGAGCATGACGATGGCGGTCTTGCGCGCGGTCAGCCTGCGCCCCTACACGACGCTGCGGGCCGGAGGCGCGGCCGAGCGCTTTGCCGTCGCCGGCGACGTCGAGCAACTCGCGCGCGCCGCCGCGGCCGCCCACGGAATCGGCGATCGTCTGACCGTTCTCGGGTGGGGGAGCAACGTCCTCCCTGCCGACGCCGGAGTGCCCGGCTTCGTCGTGCACAACCGGGCCCGCCGCATCGAGGTCGGCGACGACGGCCACGTCGTTGCCGATACCGGATGCGGATTCCAAGAGCTCTTTCTCAAAACCGCGCAGGCCGGGCTCGCCGGCCTCGAATTCGCGGTCGGCATTCCCGGCACGCTCGGCGGCGCACTCGTCAGCAATGCCGGGGCCTATCGGAGCAACGTCTCCGAGTTCCTGACGGAGCTCGAGGTCGTCCTCGAGGGGCGGCGGATGTGGACCGGCCCCGAGATCATGCACTTCTCGTACCGGGACTCGGTGTTGCGCCGGAACGAGCCTCCCGCCCTGACGTTGCTCCGAGTCCGGTTTCGGCTACCCAAGGGCCGGGGAAAGGCGATCTACGACGAGGCACGGGAGTATCAACGCCAACGGATCTCCAAGCAACCTCCACCCGCGAGTGCCGGGAGTTTCTTCAAGAACGTCGCCGATCCGATCCTCGCGATGCGACTCCCACGGTTGCCGGAAGCACTCAAGACGGCCGGCGTCGTTCCCGCAGGCTTCCTGATCCAGGACGCCGAACTGGCCGGCCTGCGCCACAAGGGCGCGATGTTCTCGCGTCGCCACGCGAACTTCATCGTCAACACCGGTGGTGCGACCGCGACCGCGATCCGGGAACTTGCCGAACTCGGGGCTCGAGCGGTGTTCGAACGCTACGGTGTCCGCCTCGAAGAGGAAGTGCTCTACATCGGGGACTGGTCGGCCTACGGGTCCTCGTAGACGCGGAGATTCAGGGGTACAATACGGCTTCGGCTCGGGATGTGGCTCAGCTTGGTAGAGCGCTGCGTTCGGGACGCAGAGGTCGGAGGTTCAAATCCTCTCATCCCGACCATCTCCCGCTTCTCGCTTACGGTACGACCGTGAACGTCCAACCTTACTTTCCCGAACCGATCGCCGTCTCCGACAATATCGGTGCCGATCGGTACGACGTGCGCCACCGGTTCATCCGAGCGGTCGTCGCGGGATACCTTGGCTCGCTCGTGATCCCGGCCGCCCTTCCGATCGTCCTTTCCGAGCCGGTGCCACTCTCGATCTCCGGAGCCACCGTGGTTGCGGCACTCCTTATCCTGAGCCTCATCCGTAAGCTCGCCCCCCACGGGCGCGCCGATCTCCTGGCGATCGCGCTCTGCGCCTTACCGTTGCTTGGCGGGCTCGGGGCATTGACTCATGCCCTCACCGCACTCGGGTGGCCCGTTTGGATGCTGGGCCTCGCCATCGGCTTCGCCGGCCTCTACACCTTCCTCTGCGGGCGAGACTTCAGCTTCCTCGGGCAGTATGTCCTTGCCCTTGGGGCCACGCTGCCGGTGGCCATTCCGCTCGCCTGGTGGCTAGGCATTCCGCCGGCTCGGGTTGCCTGGACCTCGCTGGCTGCGGCCGCGTTTCTCTTCTTCTGGGTTTACGATCTTGCCGCGCTGCTTACGCGGCGACGCAAGGGCGAGGAGGTGCAGGCCGTGGCCGACTTGTACCGCGATTGTCTCAACATCTTGAGCTACTCGTTCCGAGTGATCGACCATTGGAGAAAATTTCGCATCTGAAACAATAACGCCCCCTTCGCATCGCGAAGGAGGCGCGGCCTATGCAGACTTAGTGGCCTTTCTTGGGAGCCGGCGGGAGGAGAACGGTGTCGATCACGTGGATCACGCCGTTGCTCGCCATGATGTCGGTTTTGACGACGTTCGAGTCATTGATCATGACCTTCCCGTTCTTGACCTTGATCTTGACCTGGGCACCTGCGACGGTCTTCGCGTTCTTCAACTTCACGACGTCGGCCGCGGTGACGTTGCCCGACACCACGTGGTACGTGAGAACTCTCTTCAACAGATTCTTGTCCTTGCCGAGCGCCTCGAGGGTCGCCTTGGGAACCTTCTTGAACGCGTCGTCGGTCGGTGCGAAGACGGTGAACGGGCCCTTGCTCTTCAGGACGTCGACGAGCCCGGCCTGCTGCACCAGCTCAACCAGCGTCTTGAACGAGCCGGCCCCGACGGCGACATCGACGATGTCGGCCTCGGGAGCGCGGGCGACGGACGGTAGGGCAAGGGCGGCGGCGGCGGCGACGGCGACGGCGAGCTTTCGAATAATTTTCATGGGTCGGTTTTCCTCTGGAGACAGGCTCCTAATCCCATTTACGAAAGCTGATATGTCAGAGTTTCAAAAAATCACTACGAATATGTTTCAAGCTCGGCCCTCTCGCCACAGGCGCGAGTCCTCCCGGATCGCGAGGCGACCACCGGAGGCGCACGGGGCCAAGGCAACGAAGCCGACCGGCGACGTATGGAGCTCGATGTCGGGAAGACTCAAGCCGAGTTCGACGAGCGAATCGCTCCAAGACCCGTGCGCGGCGAGGTGCGCGCGTTCTGCATGGTAGACCGCGATCAGCGCCTCGCGAATCTCCCAGTCCGGATCGAGGACGAAGGGCGCGTCCGCATCCTCGGCAAACTGGAGGAAACCCCAACGCTCCGGGCGGTGCATGTCGATCGCGCCCTGGGGAGTCCAGACCCAGTTGTCCTCGGGGAGGCCGGGGCGTTTGACGTAGCGGCCGTCGATCACGTCGAGCGTCCACTGAACGCGAGAGAAGTTGATGCGCCACTGGTCGCCCGGCTCGGGCGGGCAGCGCACTCCCGCCGCTTGTCCCAGCACCGCCCACGGAAGCGCGATCTCGACGCTCCAGCCCCGATCCTGATCGGAAGGGTCGTTCAGCGTGCCGTCGAGGTGGACCCCGACCCGCAGCCCCTCGATCTCCCACGCGTTCATCGCCGGCCCCCCGTCTCGATATGGCTTGACGAGGAGAAGATCCCACTCCGTCCCGAGGGCGTTGACCTCGATTTCGTAGTAGAGGTGGTGATCGCCGTCCGGATCGAGGAAGACCTCGAAGTCGTTGTCTTGGAAGATCACCGAGTCGTGGTCGGTGAGGGTCGCCCACAGGTGCGGCTCCTCGAGCCAGGCCCCGATATGAAGCCCCTCGTAGTTCCACAGCATCTTCACCCGCGTCTCGTGGCGGGGGATCGGGCCTTCGTGGATATCGACGAACGCGTCACTCCACGGCGCGCGTTCCCAGATCGGTTTGTCGAGCCGCCCGTCCGTCTCCCAATGCTCATCGGCACGCGGACAGACGTAGTGGCGGGGCGTCACTCGACCATCCACTCCTTCATCAGGTGCTGATCGACGCCCAATTGCTGAAGAATCCGGGCGACCACGGTGTCGGCAAGGTCCTCGAGGCTCTTCGGCGACTGGTACCAGGCAGGGCAGGCAGGCAACACCGTGGCACCGGCTTCGGCCAGTGCGGTCAGATTCCGGAGCATGATCAGATTCCAGGGCATTTCCCGGGGGACGAGAATCAGCTTCCTTCCTTCCTTGAGGCAGACATCGGCGGCTCGGGTCACGAGGTCGTTACTGATCCCGTTCGCGATCCGCCCCGCCGTTCCCATCGAGCAAGGCACGATGACCATTCCGTCATGGCGAAACGAGCCACTCGCGGGCGGCGTGAAGTAGTTCCGGTCGTCGAGGAGGCGGATGTTCGGGAGGTCTTCGCCGAGCCATGCTTGCGTCGAAAAGTCCTGCTTCGAAATCGTGAGCCCGAGCTCGGTAGCGGCCACCTGAACCGCTTGTTCGGATAGGGTCAGAAAGACCTCGGCGTAATGCCGGGCCGCCTGGCGGAGGAAGCGCTGCGCGTAGATCGCGCCGCTTGCGCCGGTGACCCCGACCACCAGTCGACCGGTCGTCGCCATGGCTATCGGGGCACGACCTGCGCATCGACGAGGCTCGTCAGGACTCGGTCGACGGTCAAGCCCTCGACCTCCGCCTCGGGACGCAACAGGACGCGATGGCGGAGAATCGGCAGCGCGAGTTCCTTCACGTCATCGGGAATCACGAAGTTCCGGCCTCGCAGCGACGCGACCGCCTTGGAACACGCCACGAGGGCGAGACCGGCTCGCGGCGAGGCGCCCACAAGGATGTCGTTGGCCTTGCGGGTCGACGCAACCAAGTCATAGACGTACTGGAAGATCCGCTCTTCGATCTGCACTGCCTCGACCTCTTGGCGGAGCGAGGCGAGGCCGTCCAGATCGACGATCGCTTGGACTCCGGCTTGCTCGAGGTTCTGGCTTCGGAACCCGAGATGGAAGCGCTTGAGCACTTCGACCTCGACGTTGCCGGGCGGGTATTCGAGCAAGACCTTGAGAAGGAAGCGATCCTGCTGGGCTTCGGGAAGGGGGTAGGTGCCCTCGAACTCGATAGGGTTTTGAGTGGCGAAGACGAGGAACGGCGACGGCAACGGATAGCGAATACCGTCGATCGTCACCTGGCGCTCCTCCATCGCCTCGAGCAGGGCAGCCTGGGTCTTCGGGGGCGTGCGGTTGATTTCGTCCGCCAGCAAAATCTGGGTGAAGACGGGACCTTTGCGCAGGCGGAAATCGGTCGTTTTGGGATCGAAGACGTTGGTCCCGATGACGTCACTCGGCATGAGGTCGGGTGTGAACTGGATGCGGGTGAAGTCGAGCGCGAGCGCCTTCGCCATCGTCCGGACGAGGAGCGTCTTCGCGATTCCGGGAACACCTTCGAGCAGAATGTGCCCGTTCGCGAGAATCGCGACCAGCACCTGATCGATCGCTCTCTCTTGGCCGACGACGGCCTTCCCCACTTCTTGACGCAGTCGCGCCGATACCTCTACTACGCTCATGCCGCTCCGGCTACGCTACCCGTTTTCACGGTAACGAGACGCTGGGGCAACGGATTTCCAAGTAGTTTCGTACAATGAACTCGTGAAGGACCTCAATCGGCTCTCCGGGCCGTGGACGGGTCTCTCCATCCAAGGGAGACGCCGGTGCCACGAAGCACTGCAATTGACGATCAGCCCCGGTCGAATTCTCGGTGCGGGTTCGGATGAGGATGGCTCCTTTGTGGTCGAGGGCACGTTCGACGCGACCGGTCAAGTGCAACTGACGCGTCGGTATGCCGTCTCGAATCTCCACGACGGCCATGTCGACGTCCCGTTCGACTACGTCGGCACGTGGGACGGGGCGATGATCTTCGGAATGTGGTGCGAGCGAGACTCGCCGCTCAACTGTGGACCGTTCGAAATGTGGCCGATGCGCGAGGAGGATCGCCGAGAACTCGCGATCGAACTCGGCGAGCTCGCGGTCAGTCGCTAGAGCTCGTCCGGGCTCCAATGCTGGCCACTCGCGACCCGGTCGCCCTCGAACCGGACTCCCTCGGCTTCGAGGAGGGTTCGCTGGCGCAAGGCGAACTCGGGTCCGCGCCGCGCGATGGGCAGAGCCCCATCCGCCCCGACGACCCTCCACCAAGGCACGTCGGCGGGTGCCCCCGTCATCCACTTGCCCACGAGAAGACCCGAAACCGGTCGATCGAGGGCGCGTCCCACCGCGCCATAAGATGCCACCCGACCGAACGGAATCGTTCGGACGAGTTCCCAAAGTGATGCGAGCCGCGATGAGGAGCTCATCGCGGCTCGGGCGTCATCGATCGACACCGTTCAAAGATGGAGGTAGGACCGGATGCCGGGATCGGTGCGAAGCCGCTCGACGGCGCGGGAAATTCGCTTCCGCACCTGAGCCGCATTCATGTCGGTATTCGCGGCGATCTCGTCGGAAGTCATTTGGAGGACGAAACGCATGTGAAGCAGTTCGCGATCGATGAGGCCGAGGTTGCGCAACGCGGCCGTCAAAACGTCGGCTTCGATCCGGAACGGGAATGCCGTGGGCATGTCCGCCGTCTCTTCGGCGCCGACCTCGCGGAGTCTCTGCGTGGTTTTCTGCTGGTGCCAGCGACGAACGAGGATCTTGGCGAAGCCGTTGGCCCAAGCCTCGATTTCGCCCTTGCTCGGGTCGAACTCCTTGAGGCGATTCACGATCAGCAGCACGCAGTCTTGGGCTAGATCCTGCCTCTCCTCTGGGGGTACGCCGTAGCGCGCCAGCCGACGATCGAACAGCGAATACAGCTCCTGGACGAAGCGATCGATGCCTTCCTGATCCCCCGCGGTCGCCTTGTCGGCCAGGCGCGCGAGATCAGAACCTTTCTCAACCTCATCCACCCCACTCGGTGGAACATCCCAAAGATCCATGTCCATCCCTCTCGATCAAACAAGCGAATTGGCGACGCCAACATCTGCACGGCACCTAACACACTGTTCGCGTGAGAAGCTCCGTCTGTGACACCCATTATAGGAAAAACGTCCACATCTCGCCCGAAGCTCAGGTTCAACGGCCACAAAAAGCCGTAGAAATACGGGGTGTATCCCGGGCCGAGTCTGCCGATAATGCGGGGGTTTGACACCGTGACCCTCCGGGTCCCACAATCCAGGAGAGCCCGGCCGCCCCGCGGCCCAGGAGCCTTCACACCATGGATTTACACGGAGTCGACATCTACATCTGGAGCGCCACGACCCCAGATGTGCCGAAGGAATGCGGCAAATTCACCCTCAAGCTGATTTCGAACCGCGGAACTCGGATCTACCCTGGACCCGCGCCCGAGATCGACCTCCTCGACTGGCCCCGATGTCGCTATCTGAGCGACACCCCCGTGACCGACGCCGAGGTCGACGCCCTCGTCGGCACGATCACAAGCCAGGGCTTCCGGTGGTCGAAGTGTCAAAAGCTGTTCATCAAGGACGGCGTGAACCAGTTCAGCGAGCCTTACTAGTCCCGAAGGAGGAAAAGACATGGCACGACAAGTCTGTTTGATTCGGGGCGACGGTACCGGCCCCGAACTCGTGGCCGCGGTCGAGACGATCTTCCGCGCCGCCAACATCGACATCGATTGGGTGGAGGTCGAAGCCGGCCTCAAGTGCGTCGAGGCGGGCAAGCCGATCGTCCCCGACGAAACGATCGCCAAAATCAAGGAAGTCGGCGTCGGCCTCAAAGCCCCGATGACGACGCCGATCGGCAAGGGTAGCGTGAGCCCGAACGTCACGCTGCGCAAGAAGCTCGACCTGTATGCCTGCGTCCGGCCCGTCCGTTCGCTGCCAGGCGTGAAAACCCCGTTCGACGACCTGGACATGGTGATCTTCCGGGAGAACACCGAGGACCTCTACGCTCAGATCGAGTACATGGTGACCGACCACGTCGCCCAGTCGATCAAGCTCATCTCCGACTTCGGCTCGGAGCGGATCGCCCGGGCCGCGTTCGAATACGCTCGCAAGCACGATCGCAAGAAGGTCGTGGCCGTTCACAAAGCCAACATCATGAAGATCGCGGACGGGCTGTTCCTGCGCGTGTGCCAGAGGGTCGCCCAGGACTACCCCGAGATCGAATTCTGGGACAACATCGTCGACAACCAGTGCATGCAGTTGGTGACGCGCTGGAAGATCTACGATGTCCTGGTCATGCCGAATCTCTACGGCGACATCGTCAGCGACCTCGCCGCCGGCATGATGGGGGGCCTTGGCGTCGCCCCCGGTGCCAACTATGGGACGAACTGTGCCCTGTTCGAAGCCGTCCACGGTTCGGCACCCAAGTACACCGGCATGAACAAGGTCAACCCGACGGCGTTGCTCTTGTCCGCGACTCTGATGCTCGATCATCTCGACATGCACGAAAAGCGCGTCGCCATCGAGGGCGCCCTCGAATCGACGCTGGCCCGCGGAATCAAGACCTACGATCTTGGTGGCGATGCGACCACCAGCGGCTTTGCCGAAGCGGTCGCGTCCGAGCTCAAGGCGTAAGCCGGCGGAGGGCGTCTTCGTGCGAAGACGCCCTCCGTCATCGTCCGAACTTAGACCGCTTCCGGTGCCGTCGGCGCGTCTTCGAAGTCGACCAGCGACACGTTACGAACCAGCTCCAATTGGCTACCGGGCAGCAGTCGCTTCATCGCACTCCGGAATCCTTCCGATCCCCCGTCCACGGTGCGCAACAGCTCGATCGGGTAGATGGCGTTTCCCTGCTCGATCTGAAGGGTCAACCGGAACGGGCCCGGATGTTGCTCGACCAGATCCCGTACCTTGACCAGCTGTTCGCGTGTCGACGGAGGGATCTTCACCACGAGCCGCCCGAGGCAAGGATCGTCAGCGTCGAAGACGGTCTCCTCAGCGGCGGCCACCGGCTCGATCGACTCCACCCGGATTTCGACCGACTTCTCGCCCCCCGAACCCGGGCGTTCCCGATGCATCACCACTCCGGTCACCACGACGACCTGATCGCGGTCGAGCTTCTCCTTGAGCTTCCCATACGGTCCAGGGAACACAATCCCCGCCGCCTGACCCGAGAGGTCTTCGACCACGATGTGGGCCATCTTCTCACCGCGCTTGGTCGTGACCGGACGTACGCCGGCGAGAATTCCTGCAAGACGCACTTGTGTGCCGTCATCCAGCTCAGGCACGGCTTCGCAGCGCTGAGTTGCCGCTCGCGTGATCGCGGTTTCATATCCACGGAGCGGGTGATCGGAAATGTAGATCCCCATCACCTCCTTTTCCCCCGAAAGCGAATCGGACCTCGACATGCCTTCGCTCTCCGGCAAGACAGGGTAATGGGCGGCAAGGTCCTGCGACTCATCCGGCCCGCCGAACAGCGACTCCTGTCCGGCTTGTTTGGATCGTAACTGCGAGTCGGCGAACGAGAGCGCTGCTTCGGTGAAGTCGAGCAACTTGCGGCGATTCTTATCGATACTGTCGAGCGCTCCTGCCTTGATCAGCGCTTCGAGGACCGACTTGTTCAGTCCATGCGGCTTCGTCCGTTCGCAAAACTCATACAAGTGAGCAAACGGACCCGATTCACGCTCGGACAGAATCCCCGCGACGACACCGTCTCCCACACCCTTGATCGCAACGAGCCCGAACCGAATGGCCGGAACCGACTTCGACTTACCCTTGGTCCCGCCTCGACCGTTCGACTGCATCGATTCGATCATGAAGTCCGCCATCGAGCGGTTCACATCTGGCGGCAGAACCGGAATCCTCTGTCGACGACACTCTTCGATGAAGTTTGTGACTCGGTCTTCCTTCGAGCGATACACGGCAAGAAGTCCGGCCATGTATTCGACGGGGTAATTCGCCTTCAGATAAGCCGTTTGGTACGCAAGGAATGCGTAACACACGGCATGAGCCTTGTTGAAGGCATAGCCTGCAAAGGGCTCAAGCTTGGTCCACACCGCATCGGCGACCTCTGCCGAGATTCCATTCGCCTGGGTGCCCTCCAAAAACTCCACCTTCATCGAGGCCATAGCTTTGGCATCTTTCTTACCCATCGCTCGGCGAAGGACGTCGGCTTTCCCCAACGAGAACCCGGCCAATGCCTGCACGAGCTTCAACACCTGGTCCTGATAGACGATCACCCCGTACGTCTCCTCGAGCACGGGCTTCATCCGAGCGTCGAGGTAGTCCGGCTGTGACCGACCGAACTTGTTATCGATGTACGTCGGGATGTGGTCCATCGGTCCCGGACGGTACAGCGCGACCATCGCGGCAAGCTCGCGGATGCTCTGTGGCTTCAGTTCGATGATGTTCCGGCGCATTCCGCCCGACTCAAGCTGGAAGACGCCGACGGTCTCGCCGCGCGAGAGCATGTCGAATGTCTTCTTATCATCGAGCGGAATGTCCTGGATTCTGAATTCCCTGCCCGTCGCTCGGGTAACGTTTTCGATCGTTTTCGCGAGGACTGTGAGGTTACTCAGACCGAGAAAGTCCATCTTGAGCAACCCGATCTTCTCGAGAATTCCCATCTCGAACGCCGTGACGGGTTGTCCATCGTTGCCACGATAGAGCGGGATGTGATCCATGAGCGGGTCTCGGCTGATCACGACCCCGGCAGCATGGACGCCACAGTGCCGCGCCAAACCCTCGACGCTCCTCGCCACTTCAACCAACTCACGCACTTTCGGCTCATGGGCGACCATCGCTTTGAACTCGTTGACGTCTTCGAGTACCTTCTTCAGCGTGATGCCCGGTACGTTGGGAATCGCCTTGCAGATGCGGTCGGTATCGGCAGGGGCATAACCCATTACCCGCCCCGCATCCTTGATCGCGGCTTTCGCTCCGAGCGTTCCGAAAGTGACGATTTGGGCGACATGGTCCTGCCCATACTTCTCCATCACCCAGCGGATGACTTCGTCGCGGCGTGCGTCCTCGAAGTCCATGTCGATATCGGGCATCGAGACCCGCTCCGGATTCAAGAAGCGTTCGAACGTGAGATCGTATTCCAAGGGATCGACGTCGGTGATGCCTAACGTATAGCTGACGAGCGATCCTGCCGCCGAGCCACGAACGCCGAAGAAGATTCCTTGCTCTCGTGTAAACTGGGAGAACTCTCGGACCAAGAGGAAGTAGTCCTCGAATCCGGTTGTTTCGATGACACCCAGTTCGAAGTGGAGGCGTTCCCAAGCCCTGTCGTCCGCCCCTGGAATCCGGTCCGAGAGGCCTTTCTCGGCCAACGCTCGCAGGTGACTCCGGGAGTCACTCCCGGGCGGCAGATCGGGCAGAGGCATGAGAGCTTTCTGCTTGCCCAGCTCGAGATCGCACATCTCCGCGATGCGCTGCGTGTTTTCGATCGCGTCCGGGCGGTCTCGGAAGAGCGCCTCCATCTCGTCGGGTGACTTGAGGAAGAACTCCTGGGATTCGAACTTCATCCGCCCGGGTTCGTCGCGGAGAGAGCCGGTGCCGATGCACAGAAGCACGTCGTGGGGCTCGGCGTCTCCTTTGCAGAGGTAGTGGGCATCGTTGGTCGCGACGAGGGGCAGTCTCAACTCGCCCGCGATCTTGATCAGCGGCTCGCGAATTCGGGCCTGATCGGGCAGTCCATGGTCTTGAAGTTCGATGAAGAAGCTGTCCTCGTCGAAGATCTCCTTGTACATGCCGGCGATGTACTGAGCCCGGTCATAGGTCCCCTCCATGAGCTCCTGGCAGATTTCGCTGCCCAGACATGCGCTTGTCCCGATGAGTCCCTTGCCGTACTGACGCAGGAGGTCGTGGTCGATCCGGGGACTGTAATAGAATCCTTCAAGAGCAGCGATCGAGTGCAGCTTGCAGAGGTTTCGGTACCCCTCGATGTTCTTGGCCAGGAGCAGGAGGTGATAGTTCTGCTTCACTTCGCGGCCGGCACGATGATGTCGTCCTCCCGGCGCGACGTACGCCTCCATCCCGATCAGCGGCTTGATGCCCTGCTTCACGCACTCGAAGTAGAACTCCATGACCCCGAACATCACGCCGTGGTCGCTGATGGCGAGCGCGTTCATGCCCAGTTCCCCGGCGCGGGAGACCATCTCCGGGATGCGGTTGGCACCGTCGAGAAGGCTGTACTCGGTGTGGTTGTGGACGTGAACGAAAGGCATCGTAGGTGGGGGCTCCCAAGGAATTGTGACGGACCGAGAAGGCCCCACGCCGCACGCGGGCAAGCCGTTTTCCACGGATTCTCGACGGCCGATCAGGACACGAATTCAAGCGCCCAGCGGGCCGCTTGCGACAGCGCGTCCGCCGGCCCGAGAAGTGCATCCAGCTCCTCGAATGCAGCGAGTTGGGCTTGGCGGGCAGCCCCTTCGTCGAGAAGCCGGTCGAGCTCTCCCCGGATCCGCTCCGGCGTCGCATCCCACTGAATCAGTTCCGGCAGCACCGCTCGTCCGAGCAGGATGTTGGGCAGCGAGATGAAGTCGAACTTCGGCTTCCGAATCCGATACTCGATTTCCATCGACTTCGACCCCCGGTAGACGACCACACAGGGTGTCCGGCAAAGGGCCGCCTCCAGCGTGGCCGTGCCCGAGCAGATCAGCGCCGCGCACGCCCGACCAAGCACGCCGTACGTGTCGTTTGGAGTCAATCGTAATCCGACGGGCCAAAGCCGGCTCACGGCCTCCGCCGAAACGGAAGAAGCAAGTGCGGCCTCGACCGGCTCCGGTCGACTCTCGGTCGCGGCTTTCAGAACGGGAAGGACGCGCTGGACCTCATGGCCCCGACTGCCGGGCAGGATCGCGATCGTCGATCGTGGCGCGGCCAAGTCGACGCCCGATCCGACCACGAGTTCCTTCAGGGGATGACCGAACCAGCGCGCGTTCGCTCCCATCTGCGTGAGAATCTCCGCCGACCACGAAAATGGGGTCGCGATCGCATCGGTGACGGACGCGAGGTCCGATCCCTGTTTGTGTTTTCGCCACGAACCCGGCGGGACGAAGTAGAAGACCTTCCAGCCGCGCTCCTTGGCAAAGCGGGCGAGGCGGACATGGGTGTAACCGAAGTCGATCGGGACAAACAGTCCTGGTGCTCCGGTCGCGAGGGCACGCTTCGTCGCCCGATAGCCCCCGACCACGCGCGGTCCTACCTTGACCGCCTCGATGATCCCGATCGCCCCCCAGCGGGAAGAATCCGCGATCAGCGGTACTCCCGCCTCTCGGAGACGCCGGCCCCCGACCCCCTCGATGGATAGATCGGCGTCGACGCGCCGCCACGATTCGACCAGCCTCGCCGCATACAGATCGCCTGACGCCTCACCCGCTGAAATCAGAACTCGTCGCACGTCACCCCAGGGTACCGTGACGCGCGCCCTGGTCTGTCCGCATTACCGGACCAGTGGTAACGTCAAACGATCGCCTACGCAAGGCTCCGGCGTAAGAACGACGCGATCGTCGAGAACAGGTGCTTGTGCCGACCCTCGATGCCGTGGCCCGTGTGTGGGTACAGCATCATCTCGAAGGGCCTATCGTGCACTTGGAGCGCTTCGATGAAGCGTATCGTGTTCTGGAGGTGGACGTTGTCATCGCTCGTCCCATGGACGATCAGAAGCCGGTCTTCGAGACGATCCGCGAGTCCGAGCATCGAGGTCTCGGCGTAGCCCTCGGGGTTCTCTTCCGGCGTGCGCATGAAGCGCTCGGTGTAGATCGAGTCGTAGAGAGACCAATCCAGGCTCGGCGCGACCGAAATCCCGCAACGCCACACGCCAGGATGCCGCAGGAGGCAGGAGAGCGCCATCAGGCCGCCGTAAGACCAACCGAAGATCGCGAGCCGTGTCGGATCGGCCCATGGCTTCGACGCCACGAACGCCGCCCCTCGCGCTTGGTCCGCCGCTTCGAGGACGTTGAGCCGAAGGTAGGTCGCCTGCCGCCAAGCACGCCCCCTTCCCCCGGTACCCCGGTTGTCGACAGACGCGATCCCGTAGCCCCGGTCGTTGAGGTAACGCGAGAACGTGGCCCCGTGCCACTGGTCCAGGACACCCTGCGAGCCAGGCCCTCCGTAGTTCGTCATGTACACCGGTCCAGGCTTCGTCGCGTTCGGTGGGGGCAGGAGCCAGGCGTAGAACGTCTCGCCCTCGGCATCGAACGTCTCGATCGTCGGCGTCGGCCAACCAGGGCGACGGAGATGCTCGTTGGTCAGGAGTACCGAGAGCGTGTTTCCGGTAGGGTCCTTGAGTTCGAGTCGGGGCGGATCGACGAGCGAACTCCGCATCTGGATCACGATCGACCCCTTGGGGTGCATGTGAGCCTGGCGGACCCCTCGGTCGTCGTCAAATGGGATCGGATCGCCACCCTCGAGGGGCACGCGCAGAATCCGGCGCTGCGTCGGATCGGGGAGAGCCGCCACGACCAGAACCTCGGTCTCGGTGCACCCGACGATCGAAACGACCTCCCAGTCCCCGCTCGTGAGCGGCGTCGCCCGACCGTTCGAAACGCGAACGACATGCCGGAATCCGCTGGCCTCGCTCAGCCAAATCACGCTTCCGTCCGGCAACGGGGTCGCGTCGGGGCAGAAGTCGACCCAGCCGTCAGGGTTCGCTTCCATCCAAATCGGCTCGGCCCGCATGGTCTTCGGGTCGATCCGGAGGAGTTCGACTTGGTTCTGGAGCCTCGGCATCCGCTGGAGAAGGAACGCGCCCTGGCCGTCGGGCTTCAGATGGGCGATGTAATGGGTCTCCCCCGCGTCGAGGATGTCGGCTACGAGCCGTCCATCCAGTCCGATCGAAGTCAACCGCGTCCGCGGGTTGCGGTCGCCCGGCTTCGGGTACCGGAGCTTCTGGCCCCGGGTATGGCGTCCGTCGAACGTGGCCATGATCGAAACCGGCACCTGCGACTCATCCTGCTCGAACGCGATGACGCCCTCGGAGTCCGCGTGCCAGAGCCACCCTTGACGGACACCGAGCTCCTCTTCGTAGATCCAGCCAAATCGACCCACGTAGCGGTCGGGGCCACGAGCCTCGGCGAGTGTCCGGATGTTCCCGGTTGCGAGGTCGATCGCGATCAGCCCATCGCTCCGCACGACCCCGAGCCACCTCTCGTCCGGACTGATGAGCGGTCGCCGATGCTCGGCTCGCGTCTGGGTCAAGCGAGTGACTTCGCTCGTCGTGAGATCGAGCCGCCAAATGTCGCCGCAAGGACGTGAGATTCGGTTCCCTTCGGCATACCGCGTCACGATCCCCCATCCTCCGCTCGGCGCGAACTGGAACGTGGCCAGATCGAACGGCGGCTTCGCCAGCGCGACGATCTCGACCGGATCCCATTGCGGACCGCGATACCGCACGAGACGACTGACGCCACCTTCGACTTGCGCCACGACGAATCCACCGAGCGGATCCCAGATCGGTTCGCCGAACGGCTTCGGACGGAACCGGCTCGTGGGTGAGAAGACGTCGTCGAGAGTCAGCCTGGCCATACGTCAGCGTGGCGTCGCCGGGAAGATCTGGTGGCTCAGACCTCGAACGTCGACCTTCCATTCATCCCCTTCTCTCACCATCGGGAGTTCGAACTTCTCCGGGAACGTCTGCGGGCGGAAGGCGTTCCGAAAGACCGTGAGTTTGACCGCAGAGTGGTTATCATCCGCCTTCTTCTCGCTCAGGACCTCCCACCGGAAGACATAGTACTTGCCGGCCGTGTTCACCGAGTAGTCCCACTTCTTCCGAAGGTCCTCCTTGTCGCCATCCCAGGACGAGAGCTCCACGAGTCGGTCGACGTCCTTGTTCCCGAGCGCCTCCATGAACGCGATCGCGTTCGACGTCGACGACTTCTGCCCGAAGAACATGAGGAAGCCGATCACGGCGATCCCCAAGACGCCGACCATCGCGATCCAGTTCAGGCGTCCGGCACGCTTCATGGAGGCCATTATTCCCGAGTCCGCACCACCGCCGCCGCCGACTCAAACTCCAGGACCAAGCTCGGCCGCAATTCCTTCTGCCCGTCCTTCGAATAGAACTTGAAGATCGATTTCATCCCGAGTGCCTCGGGATCGATTGCGCTCGTGAGGGCCAGACCGAGGGCCCCTCGGGATCGAGCGGACGACCAGGCCGCACTCAGCTTCGCCGGACCCTGCATCAGGTCGATCGTCACTACGAAGTCCTTGCCTTCGCGCCGCGTCGCCGCCGTGGCCGTGCCGAGGACGTCGCTTTTTCCCGCCGGTGGCACGATCTTCTCGATCGTATTCGCGTAGTTCCAGTCCTTTTCCTCGAAGTCGGATGCGATGAGCCGAGCCTCGAGAGGCGACGCCTTGAGCTCCTCTGCCGTCCAGGTCGGATCGGGGGTGTGGGTGAGGATCAGCCGGGCTGCTGTTAGCTTGGCGTCTTTCGGAGTCGACGCGAGATCGAACTTGAGGTAGGCGTAGCTGTGCGACTGGGTCGACTCTCCCTTTTCCGCGACCGCCTTCCCTCCCGAACCCCAGACCCGCAGGAACGGATCGCGCTCGGGATCGGTCGCGTGGGGATAGACCCACAGGTCGGCGACGGGGGTCAGAGTGACGTCCGCGGACGTCGCGATGATGGCGGCGAAGGCAACCCAGGCGATCATGTCCTATTGTGTACGCAAGCAGGACCGCAATTCGCGGCGTCTCTTCGATCATGGTCCGGTCGCGACATGCGATCTAGCCTCCAGCGACGCCAAGTTCAGCGAGACGCGCGCGAATGTTGGCGGCGAAGGGTGAATCACCGGGGAGTAGCCGCAGCACGTTGGTCAGGAGCTCTCGTGCTTCGGCACGGCGATTCGCGGCTTGGAGAATCGTCGCCGCATTGAGGGCGCACGTCGCGGCGCTTTGGGCAAAGAGAGATTGGTTCTCGCCCAGAGAAAGATGGGAGGCTTGCGTGTAATTCTCGGCTGCCGACAGCCAAAGGCGGAGTCTCTGGGACTCAAGGCTTGAGTCGACTGCCGCGTCCGCATACAGCTTGCCAAGGTCGCTGAAGAACGCCGGATTCGTGGGATCGAGCTCGATCGCACGCTTGAACGCCGCTTCCGCCTGCTCGCGAAGTCCCTGACGCAGATGCTCGAACGCCTGCTCTTCGTACCAGATCGCCAGCCTCCGCTCCGCGTCGGAGCGCGTCACCTGATCCTGAATCGCCGGCAATTCCGTTTCCAACTGCTCGATCCTATCGGTGATCGAGCGGGTCGCACTCCTGTCGCGAGCCTGAGCCGGCGGAGCCATTCGACTCGCCTGCTCGCGACTGAGGGCGGTGCTGATCGCGTTGATCGCGACGAGAATCAGCGCGATCAGCGACCCAAGGACGAGAAACGTGAGGACCAACCTCGAGAGGAAGACCTTGGTCTCCGGCTTGACCAGGGGCCCCCGGGGCGGCTTCGGATAGTAGATCGGAGCCGGCGGCATCGCTGCCCCGCCCGGTGGCAGTTGATACGGGTTGTAAGTGTAAGTCTGCGGCGTTGGATTCGGCGGAGGTGGAGCGTATGGATTAGGTCCGACTGGCGGGACGGACCCATAGGGGTCGGGGCTGTAGACGGGCGGCAAGCCGGGCGGGGGTGATGGATACGGCGTCCCATAAATGGGCGGTGCCCCCATCATCGCGCTGCCGACGGCGCTGTCGCTCCGCTGCGCCGACTCGATCCCCTGGATCATCTCCTTGGCAGACCCCCAGCGCAAGTGGGGCGTCTTCTCGAGAGCCTGCTTGATCGTCCGCCACAGACCGGGTGAGGCCTGTGGGGGCGGATCGGGCTCCTTGTTCGTGATCGCGAACGTGATGCTCACGACATTGTCGCCGGCAAAAGGCTTATGCCCTGCGACCATCTCGTAGAGCACGACCCCGACCCCGAAAAGGTCGCTCCGGGCATCGATGTCCTTGCCCACGACCTGCTCCGGCGACATGTAACTCGGCGTGCCGAACACTTGGCCGTCCATCGTCAGATTCGGTTCGAACGTGAGACGCGCGATCCCGAAGTCGGTGAGCTTGATTTGCCCGTTGTCGAGCAGTTGGATGTTGTCCGGCTTGATGTCGCGGTGAATGACGCCATGTTTGTGGGCGAAGTCGAGCGCTTCGAGAATGGCGACGGCAATCTCGCACGAACGCTCGATCGGAAGGAATCCGTGGGTATCGAGCTCGTTGCGGAGCGTCCGACCGTCGAGGTACTCCATCGCCATGAAGTGGCGACCGGCATCCTCACCAACCTCGTAGATCGTGACGATATGGGGGTGGGCGAGCGAGCCGGCGGCCTTGACCTCACGCTGAAACCGCCGGATCCGCTCCTCCCTTTGCTGGGGGGTCGACCCGGACGGCACCGCGAGCTCCTTGATCGCCACGCGTCGGTTCATCAGCGGATCGTACGCCTCGTAGACGATGTCGTTCGAGCGCGCGATCTCGCGGATGATCTGGTACTTCCCGAGCGTCGTAGGGGGGCTGCTCATCCTCTCGTTGCCAACACTATTGTAGGTGACGTTCGCGCGGGACCAGACGTTTGCCTCAAGGAATGAGTCTTAGGTCGCGCGCTCGGAGGATCGCGGCGGCCTCGCCGAGCAGCGCTTCGGCTCGATCGAGCGGCCACTGCGTCGCCGCATCGGAAAGCGCCTCCTCCGGGTGAGGATGAACCTCGAGAAACAGGGCATCGATCCCCACGGCGCAAGCCGCTCGCACCATCGCCGGGATCGACTCGCGTACCCCGCCGGTGGCCGTCCCCGCCCCACCGGGTCGCTGAGCGCTGTGGGTCGCATCGAAGCAGACCGGAACCCCGAAGCTTCGCATGATCTCGAGCCCGGGCATGTCGACGATCAAGCTGTTGTAGCCGAAGGTCGTTCCCCGCTCCGTCAGCATGATCCCGGCCGCATCGAACGCGCGAAGCTTGTCGACGATGTTCTTGGCATCCCACGGAGCCAAGAACTGGCCCTTCTTGACGTTGACCGCTCGGCCGGTGTTCGCCGCCGCTTCGAGCAAGTCGGTCTGCCGGCACAGGAAAGCCGGGATTTGGAGCAAATCGACGACCTCGGCGACCGGGTCGGCCTGATCGGGCAGGTGAATGTCGGTCGTCACGGGCAGCCCGGTGCGGGCCTTTACCGTGGCCAGAATCGACAGGCCCGGATCGAGCCCCGCTCCACGGGTCGAGGCCCCCGAAGTCCGGTTGGCTTTGTCGAAGGATGCCTTGAAAACATATCCGAATCCGAGGCGCTCGGCGATCGGGGCGACGGTCTCGGCCACTTCGAGGCACAGATCGAGCGACTCAGCCAGGCACGGCCCGGCGATGAGGACCGGGCGACCCGACCCGACTTCGCAATCACCGACGCGGAAAGGCGTCAAAGAGCGGCGCCCGCCTTCTTGAGGTTGTCGATCAAGACCTCCGGATTCGGCAGTTCGTCGATATCCATGAACTTCGCGACTTCCTTGCCCGACCCGTCGAACAACATGATGTGCGGCAGTCCGACGATGTTGAACTGCTTCCGCACGGCTTCATCGTAGGCGGGATCGACACCGGTGCTCAGGTCGATCTTGAGCGCGATCACGTCGCGCATCGCGACGATGGCAGCCGGCTTCTTGAACACCGCCTCGTCGATCTCCTTGCAGACCTTGCACCAGTCTGCCGTCCCGTCGATCAAGATCGGCTTTCCGGTTTGCTTCGCGGCTTCGAACGCCTCCGGAGTGAACTTCTGCCACGCGATCTTCGTGGGGATCGCGGTCGGTACCCCTTCGCCGCCGCTCTTCTGGCTCAGGGCGAGAAGCTCGCGCTCCTGAACGACCTGCTTGTAGGTGGACCAAGATTGCCCCGCAAAGAGCCCGAGCCCGAGAATCGCGGCCCCCTTGATCCCGACGATGAGCCGGTTCGGCTCCGTCTTTTCGAACAGGAACAGGTAGGCGGCGGCAGCGGCGTAGAAGACGACCCAACCGATTTGGGTTCGCGGCTCATCGGCCTTCCAGCCGAGGCCCTGGAACAGATAGTCCACGGCAATGTACAGGACGACCATTCCGAGTACGGCTTTGACGGCCTTCAGCCAGCCGCCTGACTTGGGGAGCGCCTTCGCGCCCGTCGAAAGCGCTCCGATCGCCACAAACGGAAGTCCGATCCCGACGCCGACCATCGTGAAGACGAGGATGCCGAGCGGCACGACGCCTATGCGCGCGACCTCGATCGCGAGACTGCTCACGAGCGCGCCCGCACACGGCGCCGCCGCGACCCCGACAAGGAGGCCCATGATCAACGCGCCGACCGCACCGGCCCGACCCTTGATCTGCCGGGCGATCGGGCCCGGAATGCCGATTTGGTAGACATCGAACATCGACAGCGCCAGCGCAACCATCATCCCGGCTAACGCAAACAAGAACCAGGGTTTCTTGAACAAATCGCCGACGGCACCGCCAAGCGCCGCGGCGACGCCACCCACGGCTCCGTACATGATAGCGATGCCGAGCATGTACATAAGGCCAAGGCCGACGCGCCCGGCCCGGCTCCCCGAAGTCTGGCCGGAGAAGAAGCTGATCGTGATCGGAATCACCGGGTAGACGCATGGCGTGAGGGTCAAGGCCAGGCCAGTCAGAAGGCACGCGAGCAGGATCAAGACGTAGTTGCCGTTCTTGAAGCCGTCCTCGAGGATATTGGCGACGAACCCCTTGTCGGGCTTCGCCGACTCGGCGTTGGCCGGCTCAGTGCCGGCGGGGGTCGGCTCATTCTTGGTCAGGGTGACGGACGGCTCCGAGTCCGACGACACCGGAGTATCGGGTCCCTCCGGAGTCTGGGTGACGGCCGCGCTATCGCTGGGCTCGTCCTCGGGGCCGTCCGTCGCGGCTTTTGGGTCCAACTTCACCTTCGCCGAGGCGGCGACACTGTTCGGTCGGAAGCAGTTCTCGTCCGTACACTGCTGGTACTCGACGACGATCTTGAGGACCGCCTCTTTACCCTTGGCGGGCAGTTTGAAGGTCACCGGGATCTCGGTCACGCCTTCATAGACGCGGACCGGCTTCTCGGCCCCGGCCACGCGCATCTCGATCCCGGCCGGATACTCGACCTTCGTCAGCGTGGTTTCTTTGGTCCCCGAGGTCACCTTGACCGGGATCAGTCCCTCTTCGCTCGGAGGGTTGGCATAGCCATGGAGGCCTGGCGAAAACGTGATCTTGACGGTTGCCTTGAGGGTCGCTCCGGGCTTGGCCGTCGCTTTGCCGAGTTTGATCTCGACCTTGGGGGGTGTGTCTTGCGCCGACGCGCAAGCGGCCATGATCAGAATCAGGAGGAACGTGAGGAGCTTTTTCATGCTGGGCTCGCGGGTGCCGACTCTTCAAGCCGTCCTCGGCTGCAAGAGTTCCCGGCACTGACTCATTGTACGCTTCGGCGGCACCGCACGGTGCCCGCGCTACCAGCGGATGAGGTTCGCGCCCCAAACGAGCCCGGCTCCAAAGCCCACCGTCATCACCAGCATTCCGGGCTTCAAGCGTCCCTGCGCGACCGCTTCGCTGAGGCCGATCGGAATGCTCGCGCCGCTTGTATTGCCGAAGCGCTCGACATTGATGAAGACCTTTTCATCGGGAAGACCGAGCCGCGCTTTCGCGGACTCGATGATTCGCAGGTTTGCCTGGTGGGGCACGAAGAGGTCGACATCGGTTGAATCCATCCCGGCAAGCTCGAGCGCCCGACAGCAGGCATCCCCCATCGCGTTCACGGCGAACCGATACACTTCGGCACCGGCCATGTAGATCGTGGATCGGCAAGAGGCCGAGGCCGGATCGGACACCGGATGGAGCGAGCCGCCGACTTGGAGGTCGATGTGTTTCGCGCCCTCGCCATCCGCGAGAAGCACCGTTTTCACGAGCCCACGGTCCGTGTTCTGACGAGCCCGAACGACGACCGCCGCGGCCCCGTCCCCGAACAAGACGCACGTCGAACGGTCCGTCCAGTCCACAAACTTCGTGAGCGTATCCGCCCCGACGACGAGAATCGTCTTTGCCTGTCCCCCTTCGATCATCGCCCCCGCGACGCTCAACGCGTAGATAAAGCCCGCGCAAGCCGCGCCGACGTCGAACGCACCAGCGCCTTTCGCTCCGATACCCTCCTGGATCAGACACGAGGTCGACGGAAACGGCATGTCTCCCGTGACGGTCCCACAGATCACCAACTCGATCTCCCCGGGATCGGCGTCGGCCATCGCCATCGCCTTCTTCGCGGCACGAATGGAGAGCACGGACGTGGTCTCCTCCGGGCTGGAGATTCGCCGTTCCCGGATGCCTGTCCGCTGAACGATCCACTCGTCGGTCGTGTCGACCATCTTCATGAGGTCGTCGTTCGTCAGAACGCGATCCGGAACGGAATGGCCGATACCTTCGATGACTGCGCGTGTCGACATGGAATCTCCTAAGCGGCCCCCACGAAGCTCTCGCCGATCGTTCCGACGAGGTCGTTGTCGACCGCGGTTTGAGCCTGCAAAAGCGCGTTCTTGATCGCCTTCGCGTTGCTCCTTCCGTGACAGATGATGCACACCCCGTTCAAGCCCAAGAGGGGCGAGCCTCCGTACTCGGCGTAATCCATTTGCTTCTTCAGGGGAGCCAAGAGCTTCCGGAGCGGTGCGTAGATCAGCTTGGCTAGCGGACTGGTCGGTACCTGCTCCCGAATCGTCGCCATGATGAACTCGGCGACGCCCTCGCTGGTCTTGAGGACGATGTTCCCCACGAACGCATCGCACACTACGACGTCGCACCGCTGGCGGAACACGTCCTTGCCCTCGATGTTCCCGCTGAACCAGTCGTGGCGGGCAAGCAAACTGTACGTCTGCTTGGCGAAGGCGTTCCCTTTTCCCTCCTCCTCGCCGATGTTGAGAAGGTGAACCCGCGGGTTTGGGCGACCCAGCACCTTGCCCGCGTAGGCCTTGCCCATCATCGCGAACTCGACGAGGTGCTCCGGGTCCACGTCCGGGCTCGCCCCTGCGTCCAGAAGCACGAAGCCCCCGTACTTGTTCGGCATCATGCTTGCGATCGCCGGACGATGCACCCCCGACATTTGGCGCCAACTCAGGAGTGAAGCCGCGGTGGCGGCTCCGGTGTTCCCGGCCGAGATCATCGCTGCGGCCACGCCGTCTTTGACGAGATTCGCTGCCACCACCAAACTTGAATCCTTTTTCTTGCGGATCGCATCGAGCGGCTTGTCCTCCATCCCGATGATCTGAGAGGCCGGGTGGATTTGGATGTTTGCCGGGCAAGGCGTAGGCAGGTGCTGGGAGATGGCCTTCGGGTCTCCCACCAAAGTGATCGTGTGGTGGATGAGGGGTGCGGCGAGGATCGCTCCGGCGACGATTTCGGCGGGTGCGTGATCCCCGCCCATGGCGTCGAGGGCGAGATTCAAGCCCCGGCTCCTTCGCCGTCACCGATCAGGCCCTTCAGCTTCGCCAGATCGCCGAACCCGGGGTGGACATCTTCCGGGGTGAGTTCGATGCCCCGTTTTCGCGCCTCCGGGCACTCGCCGTCCCAGCCGTGCCGGCACAAGGGTTGGACCGGCAGATTCACGATCAGTCCCTGACGAATCAGGTTCTCGACCATGAGGTTGTTGCCCTCGAACAGCGGGAAGTCCTCCTCGGCCTCGACGTGCGCATATTCATCCTTGGCGTAGACGCTCGCGGTTCCTTCGACGGGAAACTGCTCGTCCATCCGGAACTCGACGTCGAGTTCGAGCGGCGCGCCGCAGCGCGCACACTCGACGACGCAGCGCGTCTTGAATTCACCCTCGATCAAGAGCAGGTTGCCGGTGCTGACGGCTTCGAGATACCCCTCGACGGGGCGCACCAAGTCAAGGTCCTCCTCCTCCGGAAGTTCGGTCGAGAGATCGACGCCAATCTTCCGACCGGGGTGCTGGAGGGCGTCGTTGAGGTCCAGCAGGTCGTGACGCTTCATGGGACAAGTCAGTTTACCAGCCGTCACGGGAGGCCGCCGGACCAACCGGCGCAACCCCGGCGCGGCCTTTCGGGTAACACTCCGAGGGTTCGCGCAACCAGGGGATCGCATATGGCTTCCGCAAAGATTCAGATCATTCCAACGCTGATCGTCGGGGTTGGCGGCACCGGATGTTCCATCGCCAAGATGGTCAAACGGATCGTCTATGAGCAGGTCCACCCGGACGACCGCCGCAAGGTGGCGATGCGGTTCGTCGGGATCGACACCGACTTGGTCGCCAAGGAGGGTGGTGACGGCATGGAGACCCTCGACGCGTTCATCGAGCTTGCCGGCAAAGCCGAGCTCTCCGACCATGACGAAGGCGACGCGGCGACACTCCTCCGCTCCTGGATGCCGAAGACTCGGACCGGCAAGCCCGCGATCGACCCGAGCCATCTCGCCGCCGGACAAGGCGCGGGAGGCAAGCGTCTCCTCGGGCGATTCGCCTACCACTACTTCGCCCCGTTCCAGTTTCAAGCCCTCAAGAACGAAATCAAGGAGCTCGTCGCCCTGACCGACAATCCGCTCGAAGAGTGGTCCGGGGTCGAATTCGAACGGCTGCCACAGATCGAGATCTTCGTGATCGGCTCCTTCGCCGGCGGAACCGGCTCGGGGACGTTCCTCGACGCGGTCGCCACCTGCCACATGCTCTGCGATCAGTCCGCCCCCGGATTCCGGCGCGCGATCCACGGCGTGTTCGTCCTGCCCCAGGCGTTCGAGAACGTCGCCCACGTGACAAACCGGCCCATCAACCGGGCCACCGCCTACGCCTGCCTCAAAGACCTCGAACTGCTCCTCAACACCAACGATCCCGAGATTCGGCGCTTCTCCTACCACACCGAAGGCGAGTACAGCGTCGAAGGGCCGTTTCTCGACAACGTCTACCTCATCGACAGCCACGGCAAGTTCGGGAGCATGGACAACGTCGAACTGTTCCGGATGATCGCCACCAACGTCTACGGCATGATCGGCACCCCGATGGGTCGCAGCCATCGCTCGACGGAGAACAATGCAGGGATGATCGGGCAGCCCGACCCGGCCGGCGGCAAGCGGCACTTCTCGACCTTCGGTCTTTGCGGGATCGACTACGACCTCGAATCGATGCATGCCCGCTTTTCGGCGATGGTCGGTACGCGCCTGGTCGACAGCCTCCTCGGGGCTCCGACCGTCCCGACCGAGTGGACGAACGGCCAAGCTCAAAACGCGCTTCAGCCGTTCAAGGACGGCCTGGCCAGTCAGGCGATCCAGGACCTCATCGGGGATATGGCGAGCGAAGTCCGTTTCACCGAGGACCTCACCCCCTGGAAGCCGAAGCGCCTCGGGGCGCAGCTCCGTGATCTCAAGCAAGCCTTTTCCGGCGCGAAGTTCCGGGCTCGGTTGGTTTCCGATGCCGCGTTCCATCTCGGCCAGGAAGGCGGTCCTCGGGCCGTCGGCAAGACCGCCGAGAGCAGGCGCTATCGTCAGGGCCTCGGGCTCGCCATCGACCAGGCGGTGTGGGAGCACGGGGCCCGTCCTGCGCTCGCGATCGTGCGCCGTATGCGTGAGATGGTGGAAGACTTGGTCGCCACGATCAACCAAGGCGACACGCCCGCCGGGGACACCGGCCGAAGTGCGGTCGACGACGAAATCGACGCGCTCCTCAACACCGGTGGACTCCAGACGCTCCTCAATCCGTCGAGCGTCACGGAAACGAAAGAGGGCGCGGTCGAGGCGTTCAACGCCTACGTCAACCGCGAACTGCAGCGCGAAGCGGCCAAGGCACTCCGCGATCAGGCGCTCCTCGGCGAGAAGGGCATCGCGCGCCAGCTCGCCGATGCCCAGACCACACTGGAGCGCTGCGTCCATGCCCTCGAAGAAGCGCGCACGGTCCTCGACAACCGCAGCCGCGAAACCCGATCGAATCGGAACGTCATGGAGCTGTCCAAGCTCATTTTCGATGCCGTTCCGGTCAGCGAACTCGAGGCCCTCTGCCCCAACAGCGAACACCTCGGCGGGGTGCTGAGGGAGGCGTTCGCCAACCTCGCCGGGCCTTCGGAACGGCTCGATGCCGCGACCCAGGGCTCGCGAGTCCAGGCCGTATGCACGCGCTTCGCCCGCCTTGCGGTGCCTGGAAAAGCCCTCGCCGATGAACTGACCCGTCTTGCCGGCGGGCAGCTTGAAGAGGAAACCCACCACCACCTCTACGACATTCTCGCTCAAGCCCACAAGAAAGCCGACTATCGAGTCGAAAGCATCGACTGGCCCAACGTCTTCTCAACCGCACTGAAGAAGGTTGTGCCGCAGTTGTCGCCGATGATGCTCCTGCGGACGACGCCCGACAATCTGCTCTACGATTACGCGATCGCGCTCTGCCCGGTCGATACGGATGGCTCGCCTCACCCGGCCCAAAGCGACTTCCTCGTCTCGTTCAAGAGCACGATCAACCAGGTCCTGGGCAACGCGTCGGCCAACGCCGAACTCACTCCTGGTAAACCGAACCGACTCCTGCTCGGGCTCTGGGCACAGGCGTTCGCCCTCAACGATCGAACACTGCCCGTCCTCAAGGAGCTTCGGAACTACTACAAGACGCAACTCCCGCTTGCGCCGTTCATCGAGGTCGACGCGAAGTGGCAAAGCTATGCCGGCCCGGGTACCGGATTCCGACACTCGCGCGAGGTTGCGTTCACTCTGGGTATCGCTTATGGCCTCATCGCGGTCAAAGCGACGCGATACTACGTCAACCTGGTTTCAGCGCAGGTCGAAGACGCCGTCGGAAAGAGACCCCATGACGCCTACGAGGTCGACCTTGAGAAGCTGATCGCCACCGTCCGCGGGGGAGGCGATCCCCTCGCGTGGTTCGGTGCCCTTTGCATCGGGCCGACCGAGCAGAAGGTCGGGAGCACGACGATTCCCCCCGCCTACACCTTCGCCGGCGCGACCCAGCCCGAATTCCGAAAAACTACGCGCAACCCGAGGGATCTCCTCGGGGTTGGTCGTTCCGTGGCGATGCAGGCGTTTGTCGGCGATCGGGTCGAAGACTGCCAAGACATCGAGGAGGGCATCGGCTACTTCCTCGAATCCTACGTCCAGGCCAGGGGCAAGTCGGCCGTCCTCCAAGAGCTTGAAGGCTACTTGGGTGCGCTTGAGAACGCCCGCCCCGCCGACGAGGAGATGCAGGCGCAGATTCAGCTTGAAGTGTCCTGCCTCCAGAAAGTGATCGAGACGCTTCGCAAGACCGGACGCCTCGGACTGCGCGAGGGGGTCTGAGCACGAAGGCGGCAGCGTGACGAACGGGCCCGAGCGCGACGAACGCCCCGACGTTTGGCCGACCATCCTCATCGCGATCGGCCCGGTCGGGTCGCGAATCGTGACCTTGCTTGCCGACCGAATCCGCAACGCGAAGACTCTTACCGACGATGTGCTCTCCGTCGTGCCGAACGCTGTCGACGTCGACGAACCGACACTTCGCGAACAACTTCGTCGGCTCACCTACCAGTCGCGGGTGACCCGAGCCGAAGCCACACACGACCTGCGTGAGCCCGATCCGCGAACCTTGCGACTCCGGATCGTCCTCGTCGCGTCGGTCGAGGAGGCCGCCGAGGCCCCCGAAGCGTGGGAGCGCGCGATGGGATTGGTCGGCGGCATCGCCCACAACCCAGTCGGCCTCGAAGTCGCGATCGTCCTCGACGCGGCAAACCGATCCGATCCCGACCGGGCCGCCACCGGACTTTCCGCCTTCCTGTCACGCCTCGATGAACGTCTCGATCGGGTCGCCGACGCGATGCGGTCCGAGTGGGGATCGGCCCCTTCGATCCGGGTTTTCCTCGCCCACCCCCACCGCACCGACGGAAGCCGCCTCGAGCGCAAGCGCTATGACGTCGCGCCCCCGTTTCAGGCGATCGACCACGACGCTCCCGACGAATTCGAGGAACTGATCGCGCGCGTCCTGGAAGCACACATGGCGCCCGGGGCGTGTCACTCCTGCCTCTCCGCCCTCGACGCGAAACCCGTGCAGTATGGCGCGCTGGGTGGCGCGAGCGCCGTCTTCCCGCGCGAACTCCTCCTAAGCAGCGTTGCCGAGCGGATCGCCGCCGACATCCTCGAGGAAACCGGCCGCCGAGGCAAAGATCCCGACGTTCCCCATCCGGTCCCGAGCCGGGCCGATCTGCTCGCGGCGATCATCGAGCGAAGCACGAAGCGCTTTCAGATCGATCGTCCCGGTCCCGTTCCCAAGCCGGACTCATCGCTCTACGGCGAGATAGAAGAGGCGATCGAGGGCAGCCCCCAAACGACGCACCCGGCTCCAGCCTCGATCACGGTGACGATGGCGCTGAGTGAGCACGGCGACTTCCCCCGAGACTTCCAGCATTGGCCGGCCTATCTTGAGGACGTCGTCGGGCGTTCGGAGGCTGAGTATCTCAAAGCTGAGCAGAGTGTCGGCAATGCCCCTCAAGGCCTCGCCGATGACATCGTCGGCAACATCGTCCGGCTCTCCGATCGGCTGGTGAAGACACGACTCGGGGGCATCGATCTCGCCCGGACGATGCTGGAGGCCGCCCAGCGTGACTGCCTCGCGACCCTCGCCCCTGGGGAGCGAACGGCACTCCAGGCGGCTGAGAAGAAGAACCCGGCGAAGGCGGCCCCGGATCAATCGAGCGGAGCACCCCCGACCTTTCGAGACCCCATCCCGCCTCCAGGCATCGAGGCGTACGGCTCGCTCGACGAGAAGGCGTTGTTCCAGGCCTTCGATCAGCGGTGCCAGGCGCTCCCGGGTTTCCTCGCCGCGGTTTCGCGGAGTGTCGCGGTCGGATCCCTGATCGGAGCGGCGACCGCCGCCCTCACGGGCACTTGGCTCATCGGTTTGATCGGCATGCTGGTCGGCGGGCTCGTGTGCCTCGTGCCGTGGCTACTGGCCTACCGTCGGCTGTTGGCCCTTCGCGACTATGTGCTGGCCCGGGTTGGAGCCCGATTCGGCCGGCGTCTCTATGATCATGTCCAGCGCCTCATCGGACACACCGATCTCGACGAGGAGACGGGCGAGGTCCGATTCGGCCTGATCCCGGCCGTTTGGCGCTACATCGAGCACTGGGAACTACCCCATGTCGACGGCTTCGACGACGCCCGGACCGCGACGATCGAGCGACTTCGGATGAGCGAGCGTTGGCCGAACGGCTACGTCCCCGAGCATGATCTTCTCGATGCCGAAGACGTCACCCACCTCTACGAAGCTGTGCGCTACCCCGATCGGGACCCTGCCCTTCGCGGCCTCGCCGAGAGCCTCTTGTCCGGCGAGCAGCTCTTCGACGGTTGGCGAGCCCCGTCGCTCGGCACCGTCGTCGCCCGCTGCACCCAGGAGGCGCGCGCCCGACGACTTCCTCCCTACGAGCGGGGCGTGATCGACGTCGGGCAGTTCCGCGAAAAGCTTCTCGACCTGGCCGGAGTCACCGAACCCCGCGACCGAGCCCGCTGGTTCACCCACCGACTCGATCGAATGGCGCTTCGCGCCGTTCCTTTGGCCCTCCGACTGGATCTGGACCCGATGCGGCGAGACCCAAGACAACTCCTGTTTGCGGTTCCCGCCGGTCTCCAGTGGCGTCGACGGATCGAGATCGTCAAGAATGTCACCCTCCAGGGTGAAGGCGGACTCCCGGAGAACTCGATCGCCCGAGCGACCCAAAGCTGGCTGGCGATGGGCCAACCCGCACGGGTCGAAGAGGCCGAAGCCGACGCGGCCCTCGCGATCGGCCTCTACTTGTTCCCCGGTCGGGAAGCCGCGATGCGGGCCATCGGAGCCAAGGAGGACCCGAGTGCATAGCCTCGCGCTCCTGATCTACCTGCTGGTCCTGTTCCTGATTCCTACCGGGTCCGAGCCCCTTGTCGAACTCCTGCACGCCCAAGCATCGAAGTGGCTGGGGATGCCGACGAACATGGCCTTCGCCGCACTCTGCGCGATCCTCTGGGCGGCCTCCTACGCGGTCGCGTTCGGCTTCCGCGCGATGGCCCGGATCGACGACCCGCGCTGGTCGTCGGTCCCCGAGAGTGCACGCCGGAAAGGGTTCTTCCGCGCCTACGATCTTCTCTTCGTGGCGGCGATCGCGGTCGCCGGTGTCTACGCCCTCTCCCAGCACCGGCAAACGTACGCCGTGCTTGCGGCCGGGTTACCGATCTTTGCCGTCTTCGTCGGCATGCCTTTCGGCCGGCTCCTGAACAGAAAGAAGACCGGAGCCGAACCGGACGCGCTCGCCGCTGCGTCGGCCCAGTTACCATCCGATGCGGTGCCCCTTGCCGACATCGACCAGAAGGCGCTCGAAGACGTGGCCCGAGAGGCCGCCGGCACCGATGCGCTGCTCGATGCCGCGTTTCAGCGGATGTCGTTCGAAGCGCCCGCTCCTCCCGATGGGAGCCTCCAGCCGGAAGGACTGATCCAAGTCGCCTATGTGGTGGAGAAGCGGGATTTCGATCGCGACGTCGCCCGTCCCTTGGAACCTCGTGACGCCGACCGCGTCGCGGCTCGGCTCAAAGCGGCTGCGGGCCATCCCGCCGTCCGTGCGCTCGCGCTCCGGGCCACTGGCCGTGCGAGCCAAAACCTGCGGTATCGGGTCATGAAGCTCTTGAAGTTCCTCGCGACCGCCGACGGCTTCGCTCTCGAGAGCGGCGGTGCCGCGCGTGGACCGATCACGACCCTCTTCGAGGCCGCCGGCACCGATCAGGAGCGGATCTGGCTGGGAGCGGCCCTACTCTCCGCGGGCCGCATCCGCTCCGGCATCTGGTTCGACCCCAAGTCGCTCGAGTACGGCCTCGCCGTGGCGGATATCGGACGCCCGAGTGCGTCGCTCCCCGGAGTCGGGGTGTCGTGGGAAGACTCCCTCTGGCTCCTCATCGGGGCCGACGCGGGCCAGAATCCTCGCGTGATCGAGCTCTTCCGCTGACCTAGGGTCCAATGGACCCGGCCCAATCGCGCAGAAGGGCATCTTCGGTGATCCCCAGGATCGCCATGGCCTCGGCGTTGCTGGTCGCGCTCAGCAGGCGTACGATCGTCGCCTTGCCCTTCCAAGCCTCGACGTACCGGACCAGCGACCCAGACACTCCGTACCGGAACGGCCCCGACCAGCAGTCGGCGAGCTTCGTCGGCAGCTTGTCCGCCTCCTTCGCACGCTTGGCCGCCGTCCGATGGGCACTCTCCAGTTGGCCTGAGACCACGACGGCGAGGCCCTCGATGAACCACCCCATATCGTCCATTCCGTCGAAATCCGGTTTCGGGCAGCGCTGAGCGTGATAAACGTGGCTGAGTTCATGCGCGACGATTTCTTCGAGCTCCCGTTTGCTGTTCCCGTCGTGCTCGACGGCTTCGGCTTTCCACCGATCGGGACTGAGAACCACCAGCGCATCGGCTCCTCCGGCCCCGACCATCCACTTCTCCGTCGGAGGCAACTTCCAGCGCGCGGCGAGCTCGGCGTCGAACGTCGCGCGGTCCCTCGCGATGACGATCCGAAACGGCTTTGCGAACGGTGTCCCCAGGAACGCTTCGACACGCTCGATGCCGAGCTTCGCGGCGGAACGCACCCGAGCGACGCAGGATGGATCGACACCGGGCGCCACGACATCGAGGTCTGAGACGAAAACGAGCATCGCCTTCGAGTATGATGGCTGCCTCGGAAGCGACCTAGGACCAGGACGAGCTCGAGGTGTGCGACAAGCGGAACCGCTATGCCGGCTCGAAGCGAGGCGGTCCTAATCGCTGCTGGGAGGACTTCTCCTCGGGCTCGGCCTCCGACGTCGACTCCGGCGTCCCGCGGTCGGTATCGGACGGCGTTCTGTACGCGGGCAATTCTTCGCCCTTGAGCACGGCAAGGAACTCCTCGCGATTCAGGGTCTCCCGCTCGAGGAGTGCCAGCACCACTCGGTCGAGGGCCTCGCGATTGTCGTTCAGCACTTGTGTCGCCCGTTGGTGCTGCCCTTCGACGATCATGTGGATCTCCTCGTCGATGAGTTTCGCCACGTCCTCGCTGTAGTCGCGCTCGTCGTGGGCGTAGTCCCGTCCGAGGAACGGGTTGCGACTCCTTCGACCGACGGCGCGGGTCCCGAGTCGATCGCTCATCCCGTATTCGCAGACCATCGCCCGAGCGATGCGCGAAACGCGATCCAGGTCACTGCTCGCGCCCGTCCACACTTGTCCGTAAACGATCTCTTCGGCGACGCGTCCGCCGAGGGTCATCGCGATGTCGTCGAGCAGCTCTTGCTCGCTGACCAGGAACTTGTCCTGCTCTGGCAACGACCAGGTCGAGCCGAGCGACATGCCCCGCGGCAGAATCGTGACCTTATGAACCGGATCGCACTCCTCAAGCAACTCGCCGACGAGAGCATGGCCGGCTTCGTGATAGGCGATGACCTCGCGCTCGCGCTCGTCGATCACCCGGCTCTTCCGCTGCGGTCCGGCCATGACCCGATCTAGGGCTTCCTCGATGTCCGACATCGACACCTTCGTCTTGTTGCCCCGTGCCGCAAGGATCGCCGATTCGTTGAGGGCGTTGGCCAGATCCGCGCCGGTGAACCCCGGAGTTCGCTTGGCGATGATCTCCATGTTCACGTCGGTTTCGAACGGCTTGCCCTTGGCGTGGATCTTCAGGATCGCCTCGCGGCCCTTCACGTCGGGCGGATCGACGACCAACTGGCGATCGAAGCGTCCCGGACGGAGGAGGGCGGGATCGAGAACGTCGGGACGGTTCGTGGCGGCGATCAAGATCACGCCGCTGTTCGGGTCGAAGCCATCCATCTCGACGAGCAATTGGTTGAGCGTCTGCTCCCGCTCGTCGTGTCCGCCGCCGAGGCCGGCGCCGCGCTGGCGGCCGACTGCGTCGATTTCGTCGACGAAGATCAGGCACGGCCGATGGGCTTTCGCCGTCTCGAAGAGGTCGCGAACACGGGCGGCACCCACGCCGACGAACATCTCGACGAAGTCCGAGCCGCTGATGTGAAAGAACGGAACCCCCGCCTCGCCCGCGATCGCGCGCGCCAGATGGGTCTTGCCCACGCCGGGGGGGCCTGTGAGGAGGATGCCCTTCGGGATCTTCGCCCCGAGGGCAACGTACTTCTTCGTGTTCTTCAGGAAGTCGACGATCTCGAACAGTTCCTGCTTGGCCTCGTCGATGCCCGCCACGTCCTCGAACGTGATCCGCGGCCCGGTCTCGCCGACCCGCTTGGCCCGGCTCCTCCCGAAGTTGAGTGCCTGGTTGCCCCCCGCCTGAGCCGGTCGAATGAGGAAGAACCAAAGCAGGATGACGATCAGGATCGGCATCGCGAACATCGCGAGCAGATTCAGGAGCGTGGCTCCGACCGGGGCTCGTTCGGGCTGCCAATTGACCTTCTTCTCATCCATCAACTTGATGAGATTGCCCGCAGCTTCGCTATTGAGGTCGGGAACCGTGGCCTTGAACGCCTGCTTCCCGGTCAGTTCACCCGTGATCTCCGTCCCTTGCCAGCTGGCCTTGAGCACCTGCGTGGTATCGACCTTTTCGCGGAACTCCCCGTAGTTGAGTTCCACGACCGTCGAACCGCTGCGACCGATACCATTGCTGTTCAGCGCATTCATCAGGATGATCGCGCAGACGACGATGAGCAGGGTGACGATGAGCGTACGAGCAGCTTTGTTCAAATCGACTCCAAACGGGCGGTCCCCGAATCAGGGTTACGCTTGAATGCTCCCTCCCGTTTCCCTATTGTACTTACCTTACTTCGGTTCGAATGGGTTCGAGCACGAGCCTGAGAGCCTGGGAAGTCTGCGGGGACACCTTCACTCGTTCGGCCAAGCACAGGCCCGGAAGCCAGAACGGTCCGACCAGATCGCAGACGACAGGAAGTCGCCGCTTCGCTGCCGGGGTCAAGCCCGCTTCGCCCAAGATCGCCGCGACCTTGCGCGTCCCGGCAAAGCCGAGCGGCGTCATCGCGTCCCCGTCGGCCATGCTGCGGAAGAATGGGGGGCCCTTGACGCTTGCCGCATCGACGACCACGTCGAGGCTCCGCGGCGGGCGCTCGTATGCGGCGGGATCGGTCGGCCCCGCACACAAGCGCCATCCGAACTCGGGACTCTCGACCTCTCCCGGCACCGTCAACGGGTAGCGAAACGGCTCGACCGGTTGGAGGTCGCGCCCATGCAGCTTCTCGAGGTCCCATTCGAGGACGACGCGTCCGCCTTCGGCGGTCACCGAGCCGATGGTTCCGGCCACGAGTCCGGTCGCCACGGCCGTGGTCTGCTCGTGATCGAGCGTCGCCCCCAGAACCCGCGCGACGAGCCGAACGGCCCGACGCAGCAACGCGAACGGCGTGAGCGCAAGCAGCTCGCGCTGGAAGGCGGCCTCACAGTCCAAGGTCAAGAAGCGCAACGGCCCGTTCAGCTTGATTTCCGCGTGTTCGAGCGCCGCGGCCGCGAAGCCATCGATCAATCGGGACTCCTCGTCCGCCATCGACGCCAACCGAGCGATCGCCGCGTCCGCTTCGGGGTTCAGGATCCGAAGCTCGGGTAGTACGCGGAGCCGCACGCGCGTCCTTGCGAAGGACAGGTCCTCGTTCGCAGGGTCGTCGTGAAACCAGAACCCGAGCGCTTCGCAGTACTCCCTCGTCTCCGTCCGCGCGAACGGGAGCAGCGGGCGGATCACTGCCTCGTTCCGCTCCGGAATGCCGGCGAGCCCGGCCACGCCGGCCCCCCGGGTCAGATGCATGAGCACCGTCTCGACATGGTCGTCGCGCGTGTGGGCGGTGGCGATGAGGGGGCACTCGAGCCCGGCCGCTGCCTGACGAAAGAACTCGTACCGCGCTTGACGCCCCGCTTCCTCGAAGCCGATCTTGAAGCGCTCGGCGATCAGAGGCACATCCGCCCGACCCGACACGAACGGGACTCCGAGTTCGTTCGCGAACGCCTCGCACTTCGCCTCCTCTTCGTCCGCCTCCGCGCGCTGTCCATGGTTGAGATGCCCGGCGACCAGATCGACGCGGCAGGCGTGCAGGAGATGGAGAAGGGCGGTGCTGTCGGCACCCCCGCTGTAGCCGACGAGCACACGCATCCCGGGCGGGATGAGGCCGCTCGCCTCGAGGTGCTCCTGGAACCTCTCGCGCACGCCGGAAGTGTGGCACATCACTCCGGGCACGCCTCTCTGCATGCCCTGCAAGGCAACGCCCCGGCAACCGACGACGACAAGGACGAATCCGAAGGGGCGGTGACTTCTTCGAAATCGCCCTAAGCGAACAGCTGACTCGCGAACTCGGATGAGTCGAAATCGCGCAGGTCCTCGGCCTTCTCTCCGACCCCGATCAGCTTCACAGGAACCCGAAACCGCTCATAGACCCCGATCAGGGCGCCGCCACGAGCGGTACCGTCGAGTTTGGTCAGCACGAGTCCGGTCACCCCGGCGACCTTGATGAACTCCTCGGCTTGGCGAATCGCATTCTGGCCGGTGTTGGCGTCAATCACGAGGAGGACCTCATCCGGCCTGCGGCCGAGTGCTTTCTCGCTGACCGCCGCGACCTTGGCGAGCTCCGCCATCAAGTTGTCTTTGCTGTGCTGGCGGCCGGCCGTGTCGGCGAGCACGTAGTCGACGCCGCGAGCCTTCCCGGCTTGGATCGCATCGAAGATCACCGCGGCCGAATCCGCTCCGGGCTGGGTGCGAACGATATCGGCGCCCGTGCGCTGCGCCCAAATCTCAAGTTGCTCGATGGCTGCGGCTCGAAAGGTGTCGCCTGCGGCGAGAAGCACACGCTTACCTTGGTGTTGGAGCCGCTGCGCCAGCTTGGCGATCGTTGTCGTCTTGCCGACTCCGTTGACGCCGACGAAGAGATAGACGGTCGGGGACGACGGGCCCTGGGCGAGGCGCATCGTCCCTTCCTGGGTGAAACGAGCCGCGATCGCCTGCTTCAGGCGTTCGCGCATCGCCTCGGGCTGCGTGATCTTCTCGTTGCGAACCGCTTTCCGGAGCTCTTCGAGGATCTCGCCGGTGGTTTGGACGTGGGTGTCTGCCTGGAGAAGCGCTTCCTCAAGCTCCTCATAAAGCTGGTCGTCGATGACGCCGCGACCCATGAGGCGGTCGAAGGTCTGCATCAGGCGCTTGAACACGGCCCTATTGTGAACGGCCAAAGGTCCCCTCGGTTGACGCCCCGAGTGTGGGCCGTCCATAATGAGCCTGAACTTGGCGGGTATAGCTTAGTGGTTAAAGCGCCTCGCTGTGGCCGAGGAGATCGTGGGTTCAAGTCCCATTATCCGCCCCATTCCGTCTTGTGAGCGTTCCCTTTGTACGCACCGGTCCGGAAGCCGCTCGCCGCGTCCAGCGGTTGCTTCAGGTCGCCCCACCCCGCCGGATCCTCATTATGGGCCGCGAGCATATCGGGGACGTCGTCAACACCACGCCCGGCATCGCCGTGGTTCGCAAGAGCTTTCCGCATGCGCGGGTCGTCGTGGAGATCGGGGAGCGCGCCGCAGCCGTGCTCGAGAACTTCCCGGGCATCGACGAAGTCTGGCCACGACCGACTCACCAAGGGGCGTTGGGCAAACTCCGTCGCGTCCGAGAGATCAAGCGTGCCCACTTCGATCTCGCCCTGCTGTTCGACGACACGAACGACCTCGTGCTGCACGCGAAGCTCGGCGGGGTTCCGATCCGGCTTGGCATCTGGCGAGGCGTGAAGTACGAGGAGCTGTTCTGTGCCTACGTGCCCTTCGTCCGGAAAAAGCACGAACTTCGGGACCACATCCGCGAGCTGCTCGAGATGATGGGTTGTGATGTCAGCGGCTACCGCCCCCGGCTGTTTCCTTCCGAAGCCGATCGTGCCGCGGCCGACGCCGCACTCCGAGATCTCGGGGAGGGGCCCTGGATCGGCGTCCACCCCGGCGCGAGCGAGCCGAAGCGACGCTGGCCGATCGAGAAGTGGTGCGCCCTCGTCGACGCCCTCCACGATCGCGGGCTCCGCGTCCTGCTCCTGGAGGGGCCGGGGGACGGCGCGCTAGCCGACGCGATCCAGGCCGGAGCCGGCACAATGCCGTCACGGATCAGGTCCCAATTGACGGTCCTGTCTTTCGCGAGTCTGACCAGCGGCCTCGATACCCTTGTCTGCGGCGATACCGGTCCGATGCATCTGGCCGCGACGATGGGCACGCGCGTCGTCGCACTCTACGGCCCCGCCTACCCCGAACACACCGGGCCTTGGGGTGAAGGGCATCGACTGCTCCAGGAGCCTTGTCCATGTCCGGAACGGCATCCACGCCACTGCACCGGGGCCTGCATGGAGGCACATTGCCCACGCAAAGTCGCGGACGCGGTCACGGAAACTCAAGCACTTCTTCCGTGATCGGGTCTGCTCCATGCGCCGACGATTCCCATGGGAAGGGAATCCATCGTGCGCCATCAGAACGGACTCAGACAGGAAACACAACAGACCCTCCGGATCGATCCGCGGGTCATTCTCAGCAGTCAGCTTCTTCAGCTCGCTCATCCCGAATTGGAAGCGGCAATCGAGAACGAGCTCATGGAGAATCCCGCGCTCGAACGCCTCGGCGAAGAGAGTGACGAACTGACGCGGGAGACGATCCTCCGTACCCTCGCTCCCCGAGAGCTCGGGCCGAGCAGCGACGATCGCGAGTTCCTCAAGTCCCTCCCGAACGACTCGAACGACACCGACTGGACCGACTTTGCCTCCGGCGAAGACTCGCTCGCCGATCACCTTCGCGCCCAGCTCCTCACGCAACTCCCGCCGGAACAGCGAGGCATCGGCGAATACCTCATCGGGAGCCTCGACGAGCGTGGATACTTGACGGCGACGATCGAAGAAACCGCGCTCGACTGTGGCTGCAGCCTTGAGGAGGCCCAAGCCGCCCTCGCCCTGCTTCAAGCCTGCGAGCCGGCCGGCGTCGGGGCGACGAGCCTCCAAGAGTGCTTGATCCTCCAGCTTCGCCACGACGACTCGCTCGAGGGAAAGCTCGCCCGCGCGATCCTCAGAAACCACTTCGAGGATTTCCGCGACCGCAGCGTGCGGCCGATCATGCGACACTACCGAGTCTTGCCCGACGTCGTCGAGGAGGCGTTCGGGCTGATTCTCGCCCTGACTCCGTTCCCCGCAGAGGGCTATCGGACCCACGCGGGTTCGGTTCGCGACCCGCGGGGGTCCGCGGCTCGGCCGGACATCGCGTTTCGACGAAGCGAGAACGGATGGGAGATCACCATCCTCGGTGTCGATGCGACCACCCTCTTCGTGAGTCGGGCCTATCTGGAGCGCCAACAGCGACTCACGGCGATGGCGAATGCCCCCCGCGACGAAAAGGCCCACGTCAACGAATACGTCGAACGTGCCCAGCGGTTCATCGGGGCGCTTGAACAGCGCCGAATCACGATGGGGCGCGTCGGGCAGTATCTGTTGGAGCGCCAGAGCGGGTTCATCGAAACCGGCGAGTACCGATTCCTCACGTCGATGACACGAACACAACTCGCACGCGCGCTCGATCTCCACGAGAGCACGATCAGTCGGGCGACGATGGGCAAGTTCGTGCAAATCGCGAACGGAGAGGTCGTCCCATTCGAGGTCTTTTTCAAGCCCGCGCTCCGGGTCCAAAAGATGATCGAGGAGATTCTCGCTCACGAGAATCCGAACTCGCCGCTCTCCGATGAGCGTATCGCCCAGATGCTTGCCGAGCGGGGCGTGGTCGTGGCGCGACGAACCGTCAACAAGTACCGGGATCGCACGAAGCTACTCTCGTCGCGCCGCCGGCGCAGCGCCTAAGGCCTCGGCTTTCGGATGTACTCGGCAAGCGCCTCGAGATCGGTGCGCGAAAGGTGTGGGAACGACGGCATCGTGCTCGACGGCCGTACCGAGCTCGGGTCTTTGATGAAACGGATCAGCCACTGCGGGTTCGGGCGCTTCACGAACTCGCGGTTCAGATTCGGACCGCCCGTCCCCGTGAACTGGTCCAGGGTGTGGCAGCCGCTACAACCTTCACGCGTGAAGATGCGCTCTCCCTCGGACGCCAACTCGACCCGAATCGGCTGCAACGCGCCGGATGGCTCCTCGATCGGGACGGCGACCGGATCTTGGTTACCGAACGGGGACGCGATCGCTCCCGCGCAAAGGACGCCTGCCGTCGCGAAGAACCCGATGAATAGCGTGAAGATCGTTCCGATGAAGAACGGGGCGAGCTTACGGGCGATCCAGGGCAGGGCCGCAAGAAACCCGATCAGCAGACCGGGCACTAGCGCGACCCCGATCCAACTCCAAGCCGGCCCGATCCGCTCCGTAAGCTTGAGAGCCCCATGGAGGGGCCATGTGTACCAGTTCGGGAGGGCGTTGTAGGCAGCGAAATCGGCCTGCGACGCAGCGGACCCGAACGCGGGCGGGAGAAAGACCGCCACGATCGAGGCGACGACCAGGGGCGCGATGCCGATCCATACCATCGGTTTGGTTTCGCGCCGACGGGCGAGCGCGACGATCCCAGAGATGACCGCCGCGACCACGACGAGGGGAAGCAACCACCGATGCACGAGGTACCAGGCTTCGAGGGTCGAACCCGAAACTTCCGCCCCCTGCAGCATGGCCTCCCGGATCGTCGATCCGAGAAAGGGAATCCGTCCCCCCACGCCGGCCTCGATCGCCGCGGTTTGGACGCCGTGTCGATCGAATGGAAGAAGATGCCCGGTGACTTGGAGCCCGAAGACGGCGGCGACGAGCGCGACCAGGCTCCACCAACGCCACTCGTTGGGGGACTTGTAGCCGCTCGTGAACACGATCAGGCCGATCAAGCCGCCCCCGACAAGGAGAAACAGGGCCGTGCCCCACTCATGGAATCGGGCGATCCACCCGATGAGACCGCCTTCGTGAAGGGCGGCGACGCTGCTGTGTGCCCCCGCCACCGTCGGCACGTAGCGGCCATGGAGCAAGAGTCCACTCACGATCAAACCTGCGGCAAGGATGAGAAGTCCGAGCATCAGGGAGGCGACGAACCGATCGAGCCGTCCCCCGCCCCCGGCAGCCTGCGGACCCCGGTTCATTGGCGCGCCGACTCCCGGGCGAGACCCGCCTTGCGAAGCGAGTCGAGGAGCTTGCTCTCAGGCTGGGGACCGATCAAATAGTCGATCAGGCGGCCTTCGCGGTCGATGACCACGAACGTCGGGAGCGATGCGATACGGTAGGCGTCCCACGCGTCCAGCGTTCGGTCGAGATAAACCGGGACCGTCACCTTCTGACTCTTCACAAACGGCCCGACCACCTCGGGCTCCTCGCGACTGATCGCCATGACGGCGAGGTCACGAGCTTTGTACTGGTCATGCAGGGCCTGAACGATCGGCAAAGACTGTCGACAAGGTTCGCACCATGTCGCCCAGAACTCGAGGAGAACGACCTTTCCTTTCAGGGACGCCAATTCGACCTCGGCATTCGTTCCGTCGTAAACGACGAAGTTGGGGGCCGGGGTGCCAAACGCGACCGGGGCGGCCTGGCGCTCGGAGGAGGGCATCTCGATCACCTGGGCGCCCTCCGGGATGCGGATCGCAAACAGGGCATCCGTCAGCACGGGGTCCTTCCGGACCTTCGTGTAGACCTCATCGATCCGGACCTTCTTCGCGGCTTTGCCCGAGGGATCGGGGAAGTTCCCCGAGTAACGAAGTCGGTGGACAAGGCCGGACTCCTTGTCGATCAGAGCCTCACAGGGTCCATAGGGGTCCGGCGCCTGAAACCTCACGACGACCCCGATCTTGCCCTCCCCGAGCGGCTCCAAAGGCCCGTACTCGACGTTGGAGATGCGCGGGTTCACAAGATGGTCGAAGTTCACGGCCCCGCCGAAAAACTGATAGAGAAGACTCCCCGAAAGGAGCGGATCGCTGAGAAGGATCGTCGATACCAGACAGATCTCCGACGGCACCGGATAGGACCGAATGATGCGTCCTGTCGACGAGGTCTCGATGAGCCGATCGCCATCGCAAATCGCCGTTGAACTGATGCCGTCACTGAGTTGAGTGGATTCGATCTTGAACCGATTCGGGGCACGATACTCGACCGTGCGCTTCGCTCCCGTGATGGCGACGTCGTTGACCCATAAGCCGACCGTGCCCGTCGCTTCATAGCCCCGCAGACGCTGGTGTTGCTGCATGCTCCACTTCAGGAATTCGGTGGCGGTTTGGGTCGGGAGTTGGTTATTGGCCTCCGCCCGTTTCGCCTCTTCCGGCTTCGAGGACGTGCACGCAGCACCCCAAACCAAGCTCAACAGTACGAGGGCGAGGATGGGAAGACGCACGCCTTCGAGTGTCGCACGAACCCGAAGCTCGGCGCAACGTTCGACAGGTCTACCGGAATCGATACGGAGCACGATGGACGCCCTGTTCTGTGACGATCGCGTCGATCAGCTTCCCGGGCGTGAGGTCGAACGCGGGGTTGAACACGGGGCAACCGATCGGGCCCACGCGCACGCCCCCCACCTCGAGAAGCTCGGTCGGATCCCGTTCTTCGATCGGGATCAGTGCGCCGTTTTCGGTCTTGGGATCGAGCGTCGACTCGGGAGCCGCGATCACGAACGGAATCCCATGGCTCCGTGCGAGGACGGCGAGCGTGTACGTGCCGAGCTTGTTCGCGGTATCCCCGTTCGCGGCGATCCGATCCGCACCCGCGACGACAAGGTCGACCTCCCGCGCTCGCATCAGGGAGCCGGCGGCTCCATCAGCGATGCACGCAAACGGAATCTGATCCTGGAGGAGCTCCCACGCCGTGAGTCGCAAACCCTGTTGGCGCGGCCGGGTTTCGCAAGCGTAGACCTGGACGACCTTGCCTTGCGCGTGCGCCGTTCTGATGATGCCAAGCGCGGTGCCGTGGCCTCCTGTCGCAAGGCTGCCCGTGTTGCAGATGGTGAGGATACGGGCTCGGTCGGGGACGAGGCCTGCTCCGTGGGCGCCGATGCGTTCGTTGCACGCCCGATCTTCTGCTTCGATCGCCTGAGCCTCGCGGAGAACGGTGCCGTAATCCCAGGTGTCGAGCGCCATGATCCGGTCGATCGCCCAGAACAGATTCACGGCGGTCGGACGCGACGCGGCGAGGCCGGTCGCGGCCTCGCTTCGCTCGACCTTGGACCGAGCAGCGAGCGCCATGCCATAGGCCGCCGCGATGCCGATCGCAGGCGCTCCGCGAACGGCCATGTCGCGAATGGCGTCGCGAACACCCTGCCAATCGTTCAGGGTGAGCCAGGTGGTTTCCAGCGGTAGGCAGCGCTGATCGAGAAGGAGAAGTCCGTCTTCGGCCCAGCGCATGGGGACGACGCTCATCGTGTTCGATTGTGAATCAGACGATGCCACTTCGGAGCAAGTCTTTGAGCATGAGGAGGCCGACGACGCGTCCATCCCGATCGACGACCGGCATCTCTCCGATCTTCTTCGGCAGATTCTGAAACATCTCGAGCGCCTCGGCCGCGAGGAGCTCCTCGGAGATCGTGGTCACCCCTTGGGTCATCATCTCCTGCGCTGTGCCTGCGTAAGGAGGTGTCGCGCTGAGCATGTGCCGCCGGAGATCGCCATCCGAGACGAAGCCGACGAGGCGACCGTCGGGGTCGAGAATGCAGGCTGCCCCCGCGCCCGCAGTCGTGATCGCTCGCATGACGTCCAGGATCGGGGTCCCGGGCTCGGCGAGAGCGAGGTCTGGCCCAGCCCGCATCACGTCGGCGACCCGAAGCAGCAACCGCTTTCCGAGCGAACCACTCGGATGGAAGATGGCGAAATCCTCGCTCTGAAATCCTCGACGTTCCATCACTGCGACGGCAAGGGCGTCGCTGACGGCGAGCATCACCGTGGTGCTTGTCGTCGGGGCGAGGTTGTTGGGGCACGCCTCGCGATCGACGGAGACGTCGAGCACCAGGTCTGCGGCTCTTCCCGCCGAGCTTGACGGCCGTCCTGTGAGCAACACCGTCTTCGCACCCGCTCGCTGAAACGAGGGAAAGAGTCGAACGAGCTCGTCGGTCTCGCCGCTGTAGGTGTACAGGAGGACGATATCGTCGGCCGTGACCATCCCCAAGTCCCCGTGGACTGCCTCGGCGGCATGGAGGAAGAAGCTCGGAGTCCCTGTACTGCTCAAGGTGCCGGCGGTCTTGCGGGCGATGTGACCGGACTTCCCGATCCCGCACGTGACGACCCGGCCGCGGCACTCGAGAATCCAATCGATGGCGTGATCGAAAGGCCGGTCGAGACGGTCGGCGACCACACGAATCGCTTCCGCTTCTTCGCGGAGGACGCGCGCGACGGCATCGCGGGCTGGCGCGGCGTCGGGACCCAATCAGCCGCCTCGGCGTCGTACAGAGACTTCCACTTCGGGTTTGGCCTTCGTCTTCTTCTTCGGTTTCTCGGTGGCTTTGGCGGTGGCGGGAGGCTTCTTGGCTGTGGTCGCGGGCCCTGGCTCCGACTTCGGCGTCGGCTTCGTGGGCGACTTACCTGTGGCCGTCGGCTTGGCCTTCGCCGCTTCCGCCGCGAGCGCCGCTGCCGAGACCTTGGCCGTCGGCTTACCCGAGGGTGCCGGCTTGGTTGCCGCAGTGGGCTTCGCGGCGGTGACCGCTTTCGACTCGGACGGAACCGGAGGTTCCGGGTTGGGTTCGGCCTTCCCCGCCCACGTCGCCACCGGTACCCAGCGGCTCGGCTCGAGGAGGCGGGCCCGCGTCGGTGCCGACTTGGGCGACCAGGTCAGAAGTCCGAGCCCCGTCATCCGGGCACTCGACTCCGACGGCACTTCGACCATCGCCCCGGTATCGGCGTTGATCAGAGTCGACTGCTTGCCCTCGTCGATGCGCACGACGCCCGGATTGGCGGCGACGAACGAGACTTTGCCTCGGGTTTCGGCGAACTGCGTGCGGGAACCGCCGGCAACATCGAGCGAGCCCGCGATGACGGTCCCATAGCCGGTCTTTTCGGCGAAGAGCACTTTGGCGCCATCCTCGCTGATCGTCGCGCCGACGAGATTGGTTCCGTAGGGGGCGAAGAGGGTGGCACTGTCACCCGGGTCGAAGGAACTGATTCCCCACCGGCCCGTGAGGGTTTGGAAGCAAGCGAGCTTCTTGCCGACGAGCGCGAGGTCGTCGGACACTTCGCCTTTGGCTCGCGTCGTTCCCGGCATCTTCGCCGCGAACACCGGCTTGGGGTCCGCCGCCGCCGTGTCCACGGAAATCAGGACCTCGAGCCAGGGGCGCCCGTCGCCCTCCTCCCATCGAACAAGAAAGTAGACCATGTCGCCCACGAGCTGGGCGCCGGACAGACCGGAGGCTTCTCGCTGGCGAACGCCCTGGTCCAGCTTGTTGATCGTCTCCAGAATCTGCTCTTTCGAGAGGACCTTGGGCGAGGTCGGAATGAAGGGGAACCGACTGCTGCTCACCTTATCGCCGGTGCGCACGGTGAGGCCCCGGGTATCCCAAACCATCCATGTGTTCCGGTGCTTGAGCGCGAACACCTCTTTGTGAGCGGCCGGCGGATCGATCAGGACCTTGCGGCGACCTTGAGGGTCACTCATGAAGAACGCCCCGTCGCGGTAGGTGATGTCGATGCCGCGCGCGGGCGCGAGAAGGAGGGAACAGGCAATTCCAACAGCAATCATGGGTTCCGCCCGGGTCCGGTGACCCTCTTCGCTGAGTATAGCAGGACCTACGCCTCCGACCCGACGGCGTGAGGGCACGGGGCGCGCCCATGCCAAACTGAAGCATGCCGGAGCAAGACCTCAACCTCGACGACGATCCGATGCAGCCGAGGGCCGTGCTGATCGTCAGCGCCCCCGACCTGGATACTGCGAAGCTCACCCTCGACCTGGGCCTTGAGCCGATTCACACCTGGGCCGAAGGCGATGCCGACTCGGACCTCGAGGACGCCGCCGAGCAGCCGGGATGGGTCTTTGCCCTTGAGCCGGATCAGGTCGAACTCGATGCGGAACAACACCTTCTCAACCTGATCGACGTCCTCGAGCCGAAGGGAGATGTCCTTCGGGCCGTCGTCACGGGCGGAGGTCACGCCGTGATCGACCTCCAGTGGCTCTGCAACATCGACGGCACCAGCAACCCCGTCCTCCAGCCCGAAACCCTGCGTCGGTTGGGGGCTCTGGGGGTGATGGTGGACCTCTCGCCGGTTTTCGACAACGACTTCTTTTTCGGCGCCGGGCTCGACGAAGACTGGGAGTTCGACGACGAGGAGAAGCCATCGAACGGGAAGCAATGAATCCGGGCCGCATCGTCCTCGCAGGCGGGTCGGGGTTCGTCGGCAAAGGGCTGATGACCGAGTTCCTCGGCGCCGGGCACGAAGTCGTCGTCCTTTCGCGCAGCGGCTCGCGCGAGAGCGAGGTGCGGTTCGTGGCGTGGGATGGGAAGCGCGTGGGCGCGTGGGCCGAAGAGCTCGAGGGCGCGGCGGCGATCGTCAACCTCGCCGGACGGTCCGTCGACTGCGTCTGGGACGAGCAAAACCGGCGTGAGATTCGGGATTCGCGGGTCGACGCGACGCGCGCCATCGGTCGGGCCCTCAACGCGTGCGTCGATCCGCCGCCGGTCTGGATCAACGCCAGTGCGATCGGCTACTACGGCGACACCGGTTCCCATGAAGTGAGCGAAGCATCCCCGGCCGGCTCTGGCTTCTTGGCCGAAACCTGTCGCGAGTGGGAGGCGGCCGTCGATGAGTTCCCCTCGCCCGTCCGCAAGGTGAGACTGCGGATCGGCGTCGTGCTTGGACGAGGCAGTGGCATTCTCGAGAAGCTCGGTCGGATGACGCGTCTCTTCCTCGGAGGATCGGCCGGGCGCGGCACCCAGTTCGTGAGCTGGATCCACCTCCGCGACCTGTTGCGGCTGACGGAGTGGGCGATCGAGACCCACAATGTGGCCGGCCCGGTGAACGCAACGGCCCCCAACCCGGTCCCGAACGCGGTCCTGATGGCCGAACTCCGCCGCGCGATGCGCAGACCATGGTCGCCGCCCGCGCCCGCCTTGGCCGTGCGGATCGGAGCGAAACTGATGGGCACCGAGCCGACACTCGCTCTCGCGAGCCAACGGGTCGTGCCCCAGATCGCCCTGGCCCATGACTTTCCCTTCGAGTTCCCGACCCTTCGCGCCGCGCTGGCAGACCTCGTGTGACCGCGGTAATCTCTCGCCGATGATCAGGCAGACCCACTCGACCGATCGCGCTCCCGGCGCGATCGGGCCCTACAGTCAAGCCATCCGTGCCGCCGGGAACCTCCTCTTCCTAAGTGGCCAGATCCCGCTCACTCCCACGGGGGAATTGGTCGGCGGGGACGTGAAGACCCAAACCGAACAGGTGATGAAGAACCTGCGAGGCGTCCTGGAATCCGCAGGTCTGACCTTTGCGAACGTGGTGAAAACGACGATTTTCCTCAGCTCCATGGACCATTTCGCGGCGGTCAACGAGATCTACGGCTCGCACGTCGGCGATCATCCCCCAGCCCGTTCGACCGTGGCCGTCGCCGGGCTCCCCCGCGGCGTCGACGTCGAAATCGAGATGATCGCCGTGTACGGGGATTGATTCGCGCAGGTGCCGACCCGTGTAGGCCCGTCGTTGCCCGCTGCTAACGCCGTGCCCTCAGACGGGGTAGGAACTGCGGGGAGCAGGAGCAAATCGATGATTGAAGAAGGTCACCCTTTTCCCGCATTCACGCTCGAAGATCAGGACGGCGTCACCCACACGGAAGCCGAGCTCCAGGGCAAGACCGTAGTCGTTTACTTCTATCCGAAGGACGACACGTCCGGATGCACGGTGGAGGCGTGCGGCTTCCGCGACGAACTGAGTCAGTTCAAGGGCGTTCCGGTGCTCGGGGTGAGTCCCGACTCGGCAAAATCGCACCGCAAGTTTGCCGACAAATACCAGCTCAACTTCCCGCTCCTGGCCGATGTCGAGCAGAAGCTTGCGACGGCCTGCGGAATCTGGGTCGAAAAGTCCATGTACGGCAAGAAGTACATGGGGATCGAGCGCACGACCTATCTCGTCGACAATGGAACCGTCGTTCGAGTCTGGCGGAAGGTCAAGCCCGACGGCCATGTGAGCGAGGTCCTCGCGGCCCTCGCCTGAGCCGGTCACAATAGGCAGTCCCCCGCGAACGCATGATCAGCGAACTCATCGAGCCCCTCAAGCAGTGGGCGGAGCATACGATCGGAAGCCTCGGCTATCCGGGCGTCTTCCTGATGATGATGCTGGACTCGGCGAACATCCCGATCCCGAGCGAGGTCATCATGCCGTTCGGCGGGATGCTTGCCTCGGAAGGCAAGCTCAATCTCCACGGGGTCGCCATCGCAGGTACCCTCGGCTCGGTGGTGGGCAGCGCGATCTCGTACTGGCTTGGAGCGCTGTTCGGCAAGGAGTTCTTCCTGAAGTACGGCAAGTACGTCCTCTTGCGCCCCAAAGAGATCTATCTTGCCGAGCGGTGGTTCGCGAAGTATGGCTTGAAGGCGACGCTGTACTTCCGTATCGTTCCGATTGCCCGAACGTTCATCTCTCTGCCTGCAGGCATCTACAAATCCCACTTCGGCATCTTCATGCTCTACAGTCTCATCGGTTCGCTGCCGTGGGCCTATCTTTGGGCATGGATCGGCTTCAAACTTGGACAGAATTGGACGGAAGTGTCCAACTACATGCACTGGCTCGACTACATCGTTCTGGCCGGGCTCGCATTCCTCTTGGTCCGCTTCCTCGTCTATCGGTTCCGCAAGCCGAAGGCGGTCGAGGCTGACGCGGAAGTCCCTGCCGCCGAAGCGTGAACAAATTGAATCTCCTCGCCGCGATCCACAGTCTCGCGGAGCAGCGGGCACGGGCCGTCCTCAGCGCGATCGGCATCATGGTCGGCGCGATCGCGATCGTTCTGCTCATCAGCATCGCTCAGGGTGTCCGGAAGGACATCACCCAGCAGGTCAACGACCTCGGCGTGAATCTCCTCGTCGTCCTCCCGTTCCGAGTCGAGGAGGGCTCGATGTTCATGCCGAACGCGGCCGGCTTGAGCTACCTCCGGATCGAAGACCTCGAGCGCGTGCGGAAGATTGCGGGCGTTCGCCGGGCCGCCCCCCTCGTCTTCGTCGGCGGCGGCATTCGGGCCGGGTCGAACCAGAGCCCCCAAACGTTCATCATCGCGGCAGGTCCTGAGTGGTTCCGCATCCGACCGGTGACCATGCAGGAAGGCCGAGCGTATACCCCGGAGGAAACGGGAAGGGTGGCGGTGATCGGCTCGATCGCAAAGAAGAACCTGTTCGGCGACGGGTCGGCCGTCGGACGGTCGGTGACGATCAACGGCAAGCAGTACCGCGTGATCGGAGTCACCGAGGACAAGGAGAGCGAGGGGAGCCTCTTCTCGATGGGCAGTTTCGAGAACATCGCCTACATCCCATACGGGAACTTCCGGGCCGAATCCGATGAGCCACAGCTGCATCGCATCATGGTCCAAACCGAACCCGACCGAGAACCGAAAGCCCTACGCCAAGCGGTGGAGTCGGCTCTTGGCGAGCGCCTGGAGCGCGAAACGTACTCGGTCCAAACCGTCGATGACCTCCTCAAGCTGGTGTACAAGCTGATGGGGATCTTGACCTGGCTCCTGACCGGCCTGACGTCGATCGCCCTGTTCGTCGGAGGAGTCGGCATCATGACGGTGATGCTGATGTCGGTGAACGAGCGCTCAAAGGAAATCGGAATCCGAAAAACGGTCGGCGCACGCCGCCGGGACATCTTCCAGCAGTTTCTCTGTGAAGCCGTGATCCTCGCCATTGTCGGAGTCGGACTCGGACTTCTTGTAAGCTGGATCGCTTGTGTCGCTCTGTATCTTTGGACGCCGATCAAGCCTCTCGTCACCACGGATACGGTGCTCCTTTGCCTCGGAGTGAGCATCGGGGTCGGCAGCACGTTCGGACTCCTTCCCGCGGTCAACGCCGCTCGCAAGGACCCCGTCGTCGCGATGCGCCACGAATAGCCGCGCGAGCGGGGACGGCGACGAACATCATTCGTAAAGCACCGGGTTCGAACGCCAGTCCCGATCACGATCGAATCCGTAAGCCTGGACGCGAGGCCGACGTTCGCGCAGCCGCACCGACTCCCAGCCTAGAAAGTACCCAGAGGAAAGGGGATGCTTGCCCACACATTCGAGCCGGACGACGTATCGCCCTGGCTCGGGCCAGAAGTCGAGCAGATGCGCCTCGACATCCTCGATCGTGGCACTATAGAGATCGATCGGTGCGCCCAGCTTCAATCGAATGGGCGTCCCTGAACCCGAGCGAGGTGGAGCGATCAACGTCGCTTGATAGATTCCGAAGTCGTATGATTTGGCCAGTTTCAGCACCAGTCGGAGCGGCTCGCGCGCGCGGACTTCGATCGGCACTTCGAACCACGCGTTCTCGGCCGTCTTCGGCATGTAGAGGGCCTGGGGGCGCTCGAAAATACCCAGCGCCTGGGCAACCACGTCTCCTGCGCCATGGGACGGAGCGCCGCGAAAGTCCGCCGCATACGATTTCGCGCGCTCCAAACTCGGCAGGCGACGTTGCGAGCCCCATGGTGCTCGCGCCGTGAAGGTCGGTGCTCCGGTCTGATACCAGAAGGCGACGCTCGAGTAGTCGTCTTCCCGCTCGTTCCAGCTCATCGACTTCCCATCCGGGTTCTCATCGGGGGAAATCCAACCGAAGTGCTCGAACGTCACCTTGATCCCCTTCTCGAACACGATCGGATCTTGGACGTGCCACCGATACGCGCTGGTGTGGCCGCCGACAATGCCCCATTGATCGAAGTAGGGCACGCCGAAGTAGGGCGTGCTCGTCCTCTTCAATCCCCACGCCGAAAGGAAGTAGTCCTCGGTTCCCGTGCCCCAGATCGACGGCTTGGCTTCGCCGTCGATGAAGATCTTCTCGTCTCCCTCTCCGAACCACGAGGGGCTGCGTGTGCGCACGCCAAGCACGGTGCCGACATAGTGTCCCTTCCCTTTCGTATCGAGCACAACGTAATCCTGGCCCGCTCGGACCGGATACTCCTGGCGGTACTGGGCATAGAAGTACGGGGTGTCCGAAGGAAGCGAGTCCTTCTCGATCCAGTCGATGTTGTAGTAGAGCAAGTTGATCGGTTTCGTGCCCTGATTCACGATCTCGACCTTCGCCGATTTCCGAAACGGCATATGCCAGAAGCAGTTGTAACTGTCCGCATCTTCGACGACGACGGGAGCGCTGATCACTGGACTCCTCCGCCCGAAGCAGTTGGCGAAGAAATCGCCGACGGGAGCCTCAACTCCGGGTCGACTCGCGCCATCCCACGTGATTCGCAGCAGCATGTCTTGGTGGGTCGCCGATCCCTCCTTCGCCCATCCCTGCGGCTCAGGCCCGAGGAACGTCATCCAGATGTGGGTGATGACGCCCGGCCCCTTCGCGTCGAGAAGCAGATGGGTCTTCCCGGGCTGAACACGGAAGTTGTCGAAGTTGCTTCGCTCCTCAAGGTCGCCTTTCGGGTCCGCGCCGCGATCGTACCTGCCATCCGCGCCTTGTCGAAACGTGGACGTCGCCCGGCGGCTCCGGCCCGATTGCGGCTGGGCGAGAGCGGCAAGATCATCGACCGGCCGAGCGACGTTCAGAAGGGCGAAACAAAGGAGCCCGTACATGCCTTCTGCTTGGACGACCTGATGGCAAACTCCTTCCCGCGGATCAACGAAGACAGGGCCGAATGGCGTCTCCCTGGACCCGCGACTCTTCACCGGGTCCTCAAGGACCCCAAAGAAAAGAAGCCCAGGCCCCGTTTCGGGCCTGGGCTTCTCGCGGCGTCGCTAGCGTCCGCTCTGGGCCTTGGCGATGATCTCCGTCGCAATGTTCTGCGGTACTTCTTCGTAATGCGACGGGGTCACGTTGGGGGTCGCGCGGCCCTGCGTCAGCGAGCGCAGGGTCGTCACGTAGCCGAACATTTCGGAGAGCGGCACGTGCGAGTTGACGATCGTCGTCCCGCCCAGGCCTGGCTCCATGCTCTCGATTCGACCGCGTCGACCGTTGAGGTCGCCTACGACGTCGCCGACGTGGTTCTCGGGCGTCGTCACCTCGACGTGCATGATCGGCTCCTTGAGGACCGGATTCGCCTTCTTCATGCCTTCCTGGAACGCGATGCGACCGGCCTGCTTGAAGGCGTTCTCGTTCGAGTCGACTTCGTGGTAGCTCCCGTCGACGACCATCACCTTGACATCCACGACCGGATAGCCGGCGATGATGCCACTCAGCATGGCCTCACGGACGCCCTTTTCGATCGCAGGGATGTACTCCTTCGGCACCGAGCCGCCAACGACCTTGTTTTCGAAGATGAAACCGGTTCCGGCCGGCAGTGGCTCGACTTCGATCCAGCAGTGGCCGTACTGGCCCGAACCACCCGTCTGTCGGACGAAGCGGCCCTCGGCCTTAGCTCGGGTTCGCACCGTTTCGCGGTAAGCAACCTGCGGCTTGCCCTGGTTGGCCTGGACGCCGAACTCGCGATTGAGTCGGTCGACGATGATCTCGAGGTGAAGTTCGCCCATCCCGGAGATGATCGTCTGACCGGTCTCCGCGTCGGTTTGGACGCGGAACGTCGGGTCCTCTTGAGCCAGTCGCTGCAGGCTCGTACCCAGCTTCTCTTGGTCCGCCTTCGACTTCGGTTCGACCGCAATCTGAATGACCGGCTCGGGGAACTTGATGCTCTCAAGCGCGATCGAGTTGGATTCGTCGCAGACCGTGTGACCGGTGTTGACGTCGCCCAAGCCGATGACGCCGACGATGTCGCCGGCAAACGCCTCGTCGATATCCTTGCGGTCGTTGGCGTGCATCTCGAGGATGCGCCCGACGCGCTCGTTCCGGATGCGGAAGGCGTTGGTTTGGGGGTCGCGATAGCAGACCGCCACCGGACTTCCCTTCTTGAGGACGCCCGAGTAGAGTCGCAGGAAGGTGAGACGACCCACATACTTGTCGCTCATGATCTTGAACGCCAAGGCGCTGAACGGTGCCTTGTCGTCGGGACCGCGCTCAAGCTCTTCTTCCGTCTGCGGATTCACACCCTTCACGGCACCGACATCGAGCGGCGACGGCAGGTAGTCGATGACCGCATCGATCATGGCCTGCACACCCTTGTTCTTGAACGAGGAGCCAGAGATGATCGGCACGATCTTGTTCGCGATCGTGCCTCGACGCAACGCGTCCCGGATTTCAGCCTCGGTGATCTCCTGGCCCTCGAGGAACCGCTCCATGATCGAATCATCGAAGTCGGCAATCGCCTCGATCATCTTCTCACGCCATTCGGCTGCGAGGGGCATCAGGTCGGCGGGGACATCGACTTCTTCGAACTGCTTGCCGTCATCCGAGGTGTAGAGCGTTGCCTTCATCGTGATGAGGTCGACGTAGCCGCGGTACTGGCTCTCCGCCCCGATCGGAATCTGGATCGGCGCCCCGTTCGCGCCGAGTCGAGCCTTGATGCGGTCGACGACGCTGAAGAAGTCAGCCCCGAGGCGATCCATCTTGTTGATGTAGATGACTCGCGGGACGCCGTACTTGTTGGCTTGTCGCCACACCGTTTCGGACTGGGGCTGGACCCCGCCGACCGCACAGAAGACGGCGACGCACCCATCGAGGACGCGGAGCGATCGCTCGACTTCAACCGTGAAGTCGACGTGGCCGGGAGTGTCGATGATGTTGATCTTGTGCTCGGGTTTGTCCTGCTTGGACCCGCGCCAGAAGCACGACGTGGCCGCCGAGGTGATGGTGATCCCCCGCTCCTGCTCCTGCTCCATCCA
>DKKT01000049.1 GCA_002455425.1 Chthonomonas sp. UBA6659
TTCATGGGAAACGGACCACCTCACCCGGTTCGCTACGCTCACCGACCTCTCCCCCGGGGGCGGAGAGGTGATACCCCTCACCCCCTGCCCCCTCTCCCCGTCAATCACGGGGCGAGGGGAAAAGACCGAGAGGGCGTCAGAACAGGTCGTTGAGTTCCGAGAGGTACTTCTGGTTGCGGTTGCTCACCTGGGTCGGCAGTCCGACGGCGTTCCGCGGGTCGATCACGATCTGTTGGCCGGCGAGGACCTTCTGGCGGGTGCCCATCGACTCGCTCGATCGCCAGACGTCGAGGCGACCGTCGGCGACGATGGCGGTGGTGACGCCCCGGCGCTGTTCCGCAGCGAAGGTGGTTCCGGTGACCTTCATGGTGACGCCCTTGGAGTTGAGGGTGACGCTCGACTCGTTCATCGTCATGCCCCGCAGGTCGCAGTAGACCCAACCCTTTTCGAGGGTGAGGGTGTACTGGAAGAACCGCTTGGCGGGCTTCGGGGCCATGCCGACGTTGATCTTGACGACCGCGCCCCAGTCGAGGAGGATGCGGCCGACGCCGTCGATGAAGACCTCCATCAACGCCCGTCGTCCGTTGACGAGCGTGTAGCCGTCCTGGATCGGCATGCCGTCGACCACCGGCAAGCTGGTGCCGTTTCCGTCGACGACCTTGGCGTCAGTCGGGGGGTAGGCGATGTGCATGCGGGGATTCGGCACGCCCTGCGCGTATCCGATCGCCGCCATCGCGAAGAGTCCGGCCGCCGCTCCAGCAACCGACGTGAATCTGTTTTTTCCGCTCATCCGTTGACAACCTCCGTATCGTGCCCGGTTCGCCGGGTTCCCATCGTTGGTGAACGATACCCGTTCGAGGGTTGTCGCCGACAACGGCTCGTGGTGGGCCCGGTGGGAATCGAACCCACGACCAAGCGGTTATGAGCCGCCCGCTCTAACCTCTGAGCTACGGGCCCTTTCGCCGCAAGGTACCCGATGGACCGCCCAAGACCCACGGACTTCCGCGCATCGGCCTTGCTACTTGTCGACGTCGAATGCGACGCCCCGGTAGCGGCGGGATCGCAGTTCGTCGACGATCTCGTCGACTCGAAGAAAGAAGCCGAACGTCAGTTGGCGCAGGCTCTGGTCGGTTTGGACGACGAGCCGGAACGCGTCGATATCCTGCGAGAAATAGACCTGCGAGCGGTACCACTGCCGCGTCCGAGCCGAGTAGCGGTTGGCGTAGGTGAGCTGGGTCGGCCCGATCCGGAAGTCGAACCGAACGTGGTACTCAGGGCCGGCGAGGTAGGTGTCGGCGATCGAGAACGGCCTCCCGAACTCGCGACCGTTGACATAGGAGCCGGAAAGCGTGATTTCCGGGATCAGGCGCGCCTGAAGGGTCACCACGGGTCGGATCCAAGCGTAGCCCTCGCCGCTGGGCTTGTAGGCGGCGCCGTCGAGGCGTGCGTTCATCGACAGTCCTCGACCGAGCGGCATCGCGAGGAGTCCGAGACTTCCGAGGAGGCTGGCGCGCTGCTCGCGGCCGTTGAGCTGCGACTTCGCCTCCTCCCAGCGAACCTGGCCGACCCCTCCGAAGGAGCCGATCGGTCCGCCGAACTCGAAGCCGATCTTGAACGGTTGGGAAGCGATGTCCTCTTCACCCCGGAGCTCGACACGGTCGTTGTAATGGAATCCGGCGAGGAGGCTCAGACGCGGTCGGCGGTAGGTTCCGATGAAGTCGACCATGTTGCGGATGCCGGCGTTCTGCACATAACCGCCGAGGAAATCGCTGCGCAGAGACTCCGTGTCGATGACCGCGGGGGCCGACTCCGCACGCCCACTCAGGTTGTAGGTGAGCAGGGTCCGCGACTCGAATGCGTTGCCGCGGGTGGCCGAGAACGAGAGGGCGACGAGGGCACGATTCTGGAACTGATAGCTGTTGTCGTAGCCGATGGACGGACTTCGTCCCAGGAAGTTGACGGTCGGGGGCTTGAGAAGTTTGGCGAGGTCCTCGAAGCGCTCGATACGCTCGAAGATCGAAGGCCCCCCGGTGGCCCCGGTCGAGACCATGCTGAAGGTCTGGAGCTCTTTCCGGTACGCGCGGATTCCGAAGATGTCGAGTTCGGCGTTGCGGAACGTCCCTTCGACCTGACCCACGTCGAGGGAGCCGGCCCGAGCCCTGACGACAGGGATACCGACGACCGTGGCCTGCGCCCGGAGGTTCGTGGCGCTGGTTTCGGTGAGGTTCGTTTCGATCTGGTCGGCCTGGACGCGGAAGGAAGGCAACCGGAGATCGAAGGTGTCGGCCCGGAGCATGTTCAGGGTCGTGTCCCACCGGAGCCCGTTCGCACGCAGCGACGTTGCGCGGTCGAACAGTTCGACGTTCCCCCGCGCGTCGAGGAGCTTCTGGTCGAACGTGATTTGGATGTTCTCCGCTTGGAGCTTGATCGCGTCGCGACGCACCCGCCGGTCCGGGCCGAAGAGGGTCGATTCCGCCGGTCCGAGGGGCTGTTCGTAGAGGATTTTGAGTGCACCGGCCCTGGGAAGGACGACGACATACGTGTCGCCTTCCTTGCGAACGAGCTTCTGCAGGGTATCGAGCGTACGGGTGACCGCGTCTTCGATCTCCTTGAGCGCGTTCGGAGCGACGAGATCGAGAATGGTCTTCGCTACGACCCCGGCGCGTTGAAGATCGGTTGCGTTCTGAGGCATGGCGCGGACTTTGTCGACGACGGTGCCGAGGCCGTCGGCGATCTGCTCGACGGTGACGCGTTCGCGCAATGATTCGGGGAGGGCGGCGTGGGCCCATTTCGCGAGGATGGCGCGAAGGGCGGGGTCTTCGAGAAGCGTGAGCCACGGGATGCTCTGGAGCGAGAGCTTGGCCGGATCGATCGGGGTGTCTTGGATTTCCTGAAGGGTGGGCGCGGCCGGCCCGTCCTGAGCCCCAGCGACGCCGGATCCGAGCATGAGAAGGCCCGCGACGACGCCGAGCGACCACCGGTTCATGGGTTGCACCATACTCCAACCACCGGATAAGTTGCCAAATGCGCGCAGAAACTCCCAGAGAGTATGAAAATCCTCACGATCCGTCCCGCTTTTCGCTCGCGCGTTCGCCCCGTCGGCGCGACGACCTTGATCGTGCTCCATGCGACGGCAGGAGACGGGATCGACGGCTCGATCGCGGTGTTGCGCGAATTCGGGTACGGCTACCATTTCTTGATCGAGCGGGATGGGACCGTTCACCGGGGTTGTCCGGTCGGACGGCAGACGGCCCACGCCGGAAGCAGCTACGGCCCCAATGAAGCGGCGGCCGGCGTCGACCGGCGGCAATACCCGAACACGGCGGCGAACCGAGCCGCGGGGCGGGTCCATAAGTTCGTCGCGGGGTGCAGCGTGAACGCGGTTTCGATCGGGATCTCGTTCTGCAACCTCAACGACGGCAAGGAGAAGATCACCGACGCTCAGTGGCGGGCGGCGGTCGAGCTGATCGGACTGCTCCGCCGACAGGTGCCGACCTTGGAGTGGGTGACGACGCATGCCGACGTATCGCCCAAGCGCAAGAGCGACCCCATTCGGTTTCCGTTGGAGCGGTTCGCGAACGAGGTCGAGCTCAAAGCATGGCGGATGCCGCGGGGTTAGGCCGTGGCCTTGGCGAAGTGATCGACGGACTGGCAGAGTTCGCCGTACTCTTCGACCGAGAACTCGCCGGTGTCGACGAAGGCCTTGAGGTCCTCGCTCATGCCGGCGAAATCGGGGCCGGTCCACGTGCCGAGCGGCTTACCGGCTCGATCGAGGGCGATCAAGGTGAGGCGGAAGCCGGCTCGCTTTTCGGTGCAATCGCACCAGACGAGGCCCTTGCCGATGAGGTCGGGCGCGGAGGTGAAGACTCCAGTGATGGCGGAGCGACCTTCGGCGTCGAGTTGCTCCGTGACCCAGTAAAGTTTGCGAAACATCATTGGTTCATTTTCCTGCGTGGCATCGTTGCCACTCGAATTATTGCGGATCGCGTCGTGCGATCCCCCGGGAAAAAGACTATGTTCGGGCCTCAAAAGATCACGATTGATCCAAAAATCGCTCAGAAACCGGTGCCGGCGGCGCCTTCGTAGATCGACACGGGGGGATCTTTGACGCCCATTTTGTCCACGAACATCCGGCGGCGACGAACGTCCTGGAGGAGTCCAGGCACGGTGTTCGGGGCTTTCGTCGATTGGCGGAACGCCTGGTCGAAGACGCTGTAGAAGGTCTCGAACTTGTGGGAGAGATCGAAGACCATGATCCCTTGGGTCGAGCCGGCGGCAGCCTGGAGCGCACGGACGAGCCCGCGGGGATTGCCATAGAAGTCGTCGAGTTTGATCCCGGCATAGACCCAGGTGTCGTCACGGGCAACCCGATTCGAGAGTTGTCCGGCGGCTTCGACGGTGTACCCCGGAGGAACGTTCTTTTCCATCGCTTCCGCGATGGTCGCGGTTCGGTAGTAGCATCCGGTGATCAGGAAGTCGAGGAACGGCGCGTAGCCCGTCTTGCGATACTCGCGGGTGAGGAAGGGAAAGCCGGCTTCGAAATCCGGCGAGCCGTAGTGGTTGCCGAACTTCTGGTACTCCCCGAACCAGGACCCGGCGTAGACGCCGAACTGGGCTCCGGGTTTGACGCGATCGATCATGGTGCGCACGTCGGCGACCCAGTTGCGCATCGTCATCGCCCGCCAGGACAGCCAGGCATCGAACCAGCGACCGGGTCGCAGGCCCTCCTCGAGCTTTGCCGAGTAGGTGATCTTGTACACGTCGTCCGGCCATTGGATCTTTTGGCCGATGTGCGCCTCGAACGCCCGCTTGCTCAGGTCGCTGAAGTCGGCGTTGAGCCCTCCGAACCGGAGGCGATCGTCGTAGACGATGCCGTCGACGTTGTAGTTCCGGAGCACCTCTTCGACGAACGCCATCGCTCGCTTCTGGACCTCTGGGTGATGGGGGTTCATCATGAGCGGCCACTGGGTTTGGCGATTCGCGATGCGGACGTACGCGGTTTCCGAGTCGAACTTGACGGTCGCGCCGGTCCGGGCCCAGTCTTTGAGGAACTTCGCGCCCGCTCCCTTGCCGATCAGGATCGAGCCGCCGGACGGGAGCGCGAGCGGCCGGGTGTCGGTGAAGCCGACACGATCGCGCACTTGGTAATCCGCGTCGATGACGACGGCGAAGGTGTCGACCGGCAGCCTGGATCCGGCCGGGATCGATCCGAAGACTTCGATCGCGTCGTTCTTCGGGACATCCCAGTTCGTGCCCGCCGTCAGGGGGAAGTTGGCGGAAGTCGGCCACGGGCCCCGGATGATCGGCTTGGCCTCGTACTGAACGGTCTGCTGATCAGGATTGGCGTATCCGGGACCCGAGCGGGTGAGTCGGTGTCCTTCGGAAAAGGCGTTCAGGCCCGCGTAGAGGGGCATTCCCTTGGCCCGACAGATTCGGACCATCGCGGCGAGCGGATCGTATCCGATCGGGAGTTTCTGGTCGCGCCACTCGGTGAGTTTGTCGGTCAGCTTACTGGGATAGAGCGTGTAGCCGACGATCGGTTTGACGTCGAAGATGATCGCGTTGAAGCCGAGATCCTTGGCCTTGTCGACGACCCGCTCGATCCGATCGTCACTGCTCATCCGCTCGAGGTTGGCGGTCGCGTCGATCCAGAGGATGCGGGCCTGGAGGTTCTTGCTCCGTGCGGTTTGTTGAGCGAGCCCGATGCCGTTGCCCTTCACATCCATCAGGAGGCTGGGTAGGGAGGGCAAAGGGGCGACCGTCTCGAAGCGGCTCGTCTCGGGGCGCACGACGACGGACCGGACGGCGTCAGTCTGAGCGCCGACCAACCCTCCTAGTATCGCGGCGACGAATACGGCTGGCATCGAAGGCTATTTGTACCTGCTTTGGTTTCTTGCGGATTCTGTACCCAAGAGAGTCGGCTTCACGGAGGCGTTCCCTCACCCCCGGAGTGTTCGGTGAATTCCATGAGTGTCTGGAGAACCTCCCTGATTCCGGGATGTCTTGCGCCCGGCATCGGGGAGGTCGGTGAGCATCGCGAACCGGGTGGGGTTCTGGTTTGTCGGTCGTCTCAGACCCCCTCCGT
>DKKT01000094.1 GCA_002455425.1 Chthonomonas sp. UBA6659
CCTGCGCTCGGGTTTGGCGGCGGGGGCAGCATTCGCTGCCGGATCGAAGGCCGTGAGCCAGACCGTCCCCAAACAGCCTCCACATTTCGTGGAGAACAAGGGACAGTGGGACAGCCGGGCGACGTTTTATTCCGGGATGCCAGGGATGGACATCTGGGTGACCGACAGCGGGCTTGTCTACAGCCTCTACCGCGACGAGATGCGGCAGAAGGACTGGGCAGACAACCGACTCCGGAACCGCCTCCGTCCCACCCCCGACATCGTCCGATGGGGACAGAACATCGGCATGACTTTCGTCGGCGGCCAGACCAATCCCGCCGAGACCGGCGTCCAGCCGATCAAGGGTGTCTACAACTACATCCAGGGCCGCAACACGGTGAGCGGCGCGCGGCGCTTCAATGAAGTCAGCATGCGCGGCATCTACCCTGGGGTCGATGCCCGGCTGTATTTCGATCAGGGTGTGCCCCGCTACGATTTGATCGTCGCCCCCGGGACCGATCCGAACGTGATTCGGACCGACTTCCCCGGTTCGAATTCGGTGCGCGTCGTCTCGAACGATACGCTTGCCATCGGCACCCGGTTCGGCGACCTACGCGTGACCGGTCTCAAGGTCTATCAGCAAATCGGCAACGTCAAGCGATCCGTCGTCGCCCGCTTCGTCAAGCGCGGCGGCTTCATCGGCTATGAAGTGGGCCAGTACGACCGGACCAAGCCGCTGATCATCGATCCGCTCGTCTACAGCACGCTGCTCGGCACCATCGGTGACGACCAGGGCTGGGACTGCGCCGCCGACAATCTGGGTTTCGCCTACATCACGGGTACGACCGTGGCCGCGGCCTTCCCCACGACGTTCGGCGCGTTCGACGAATTCATCGCGAACCGCGACGCTTTTGTGACGAAGTTCACGACCGACGCCGTCGACCTGGTCTATTCGACGTTCATCGGCGGAACGGGCAGTGAGACCGGCACCGGCATTGCCCTCGACCCGCAGGGCAACGCCTACATCTGCGGCATCACGAACTCCGACAATAGCGATCCCCTGCCGTTCCCGACCGGTTCGGCCATCGTCGGCGTTCCGCCGTTCCAGCCGAACAACGCGATGGGCTTCAACCCGAAGGACGCGAACTATCGCCCGACCGACGCGTTCGTGTTCAAACTGAATGCGACCGGCTCGGCGATGGTCTACGGCTCCTACTTGGGTGGTCAGGAGTCGCAGTGGCAGTTCAACCGACCGGATCCGATCGTCAACCCGGCTGCGTCTGAGCAGGCGTTCGACATCGCCGTGGACAGCAATGGCAACGCTGTCGTCGTGGGTTGGACCCGCTCGACGTCGTTCCCGGTGACGGCCGGAGCGCTCGAACCCGTTTTCGACGGTCCGTTCCAGCAGCCGCCGAACCCGTTCGCGCCGTTCGGTGTGAACCCCGGCACGGATGGCTTCATCACGAAGATCGACCAAGACGCCACGACGCTCGTGTTCTCGACCTACATGGGCGGTCGAAACAACGACGACTGCACCGGTGTCGCGATCGATCCGGACGGCAACATCTATGCCACCGGCACGACGCTCTCGACGGGTGGACCGCTGCCCGATGGCAGCGTGCCTCCCGGCGTATTCGTCACGACCCCAGGCGCCTTCGACCGCACCGTCATCAACAACGATGCGTGGGTCCTGAAGCTCCCGACGTCGGGCCTCTCCCGCACGTGGGCGACGGTGGTCGGTGGAAACGACGACGACTTCGGCATCGACGTGGACGTCGATCCGTTCGGTGACGTCTACATCACCGGCAACACGTTCTCGACGAACTACCCGACGACGATCGCCGCGTTCGATCGACAGTACAACAACGGTGCCGACATGTTCGTCACGCGTATCTTCCGGGATGGCGCGAGGCTCGTCTACAGCACCCTGTGCGGTTCGGCTCCGGATCAATATCCGAATGCGCTCGTCGTCGACGACACCGGCGTGGCCTACATCGTCGGAACGTCGATCTTCGGCGGTCTCGCGACGACGACGGATGGATTCGACGACACGTTCGAAGGTCCGGATCCACCCTTCAACGACGACCTTTACATCGGTGACGCCTTCATTCAGGCGTACAACGATTCCGGGTCGAACATCCTCTATGGATCGTACATCGGCGGCGAAGAAGGCGACCAAGCCATCGGTTGCGCCCTCGACCCGTCTCGCAGTCTCTACATCGCGGGTCTCACGAACTCCTGGCGCGAAGGAAGCAAGGTTGCCTTCCCAACCACGACCGGTGCGTTCCGCGAGTTCATGATCAACGATCGTCCGCCACCCTTCTTTGATCCGCCGAAGGCGTGGGCAGATGCGTTCCTGGTGAAGTTGCACATCCGCGTTCCGATCGTCATGGAGTCCTTGACGTTTGTGCCACGCGATGTCGCAGGCTCCCAATCGTCCACCGGTACGATCGTGCTCAGCGGTCCGGCCAGTGCGGGCGGTGCCTTGATTCACCTCAAGAGCAGCGACCCCGACGTGAGCCAGGTGCCGGACACCGTACTGATTCCCGAGGGAGACACGACGGTCACGTTCGAGGCCACGACGAATCCAGTGCTCGAGACCATCACGACGGTCATCGAAGCGACCTTCGAAGCCCGCAAGCTTCAAGCGCCGCTGGTCGTCGCGCCCTACCTGAGCGCGCTCACCGTTTCCAACATCAACGTGATCGGAGGCAACTCGATCACCGGACGCGTGACTTTGTTCCAGGAAGCACCTGCGGGTGGGGCCGAAGTGGCCCTCTTCAGCGGTGATCCGAACATCGTCGTGATGCCGGAGTCGGTCACGGTGCCGGAGGGAACGCGCACCGCGATCTTCGACATCCAAACGCGAGGTGTTGCCGTGCTCACGCAAGTGCAGCTGACGGCGATGTACCTCGGAATGGCTCGCTCGCAGATCATCAACGTTCTGCCGGCCCAGTTCCGCAACTTCACGTTCACTCCGGTCCGCGTGACCGGCGGCGAGAAATCGCGCGCCCGAATCACGATGTCCGGTGCCGTCCCGACCTCCACGGTTCTCCAGATCGTGCGCGTCGCCGGCTTCACGAACGTGACGTTCCCGAGTACGGTCACGATCCCGGCTAACGCGTCGTTCGTCGAATTCGACGTCCAGACGGGATTTGTTCCAGCGAGCGGGACCGTCCGCCTCCGAGCGATCGGCCCCGGTGGGACGATCGACGGAACGCTCGGAATCGACACGAACCAGATCACCGGCGTGATCATCAACCCGACCTCCGTCATCGGCGGTGGTACGGCGGTCGGTAGGGTCAACCTGTCTCGACCGGCTGCTGCGAGCGGGATGGTGATCAATCTTGCGAACAACAACCCGGTGGCGGGTGCGCTCGATCGTACGACGGTTCTCGTTCCTCCGGGAGCGACGACGTCCGAGGAGTTCAACATTCAGACCTTCTCGGTCACGCAGACGCAGACGATGGTCATTACGGCCAGCAAGCCAGGCTATGCCTCGCGGACGGGCTCCCTGCTCGTCATCGAGCCGACCCTCGGCTTGCAGATCTCGCTCTCGCCGGGAACGGTGGTCGGTGGCTTCGGAGGCATCGGGATCGTCGAAATCGTCGGTCCGCGGGTGGATGACCTGATCATCAACCTCACGAGCAGCAATACGACGGCCTGCCAGGTTCCGGCTTCGGTGACGATTCCGGCCGGGCAGACGGAAGCCACGTTCGACTTCACGACCAACATCGTGAAGAACGACACTTCCGTGACGATCACAGCCCGACGTGGGAACCAATCGGCGTCGACGACCCTCTTGGTCACGGCACCAGCATTGGCATCGCTGACCATCTCACCGAACTCGGTTCGGAGCAACGGGACGGCGACGGGCTTCTTGACCCTCGATCAGATCGCTCCTGCCGGCGGCCTCACGGTGCGCATCTCGGCGAATCTGCCCGCGTTGGTCCAGATCCCCTCGTCGATCAACATCTCCGGTGGTCGCATGACGGCGTCGTTCCCGATCAAGGCGAATGCCGTGTCCCGACCGATCGCGGTCGAGATCATCTGCCAGATCCAGGGAAGGACGCAGCGCGTCTCGGCCTTCCTCTACATCAATCCGTAACCGACTCACCCCGGTCATGGAAAGGGCCCCGCTGGAATCCAGCGGGGCCCTTCTTTCGTTCCGCGGTCGACCTACCGTCGGAGCGAATAGAGCTGGTTGCCGATCTGCCGCATGGTGGCGATGACATCGGGATTCGGCGTGTCGGTGATCTCTAGGGCGCCGAATCCACGGTTCTCACCGTCGACGCCACGACCGGTCACCGGCTGATCGTAGGTTTCGAACCACTGGAGCCCGACGATGTTGGGATTCCGAATGGCCGAGGTCAGGAACGCGGTCATTTCTTGTCGTTTGGAGTTCGGGGTGAGGAGATTGAATCCGAGGGAACCCCTGGAGTTGATCGGGACGCTCCACTCCGAGATCATGACGGGCTTGCCCAGGCTCGACCAGTACGACCAGGGGGTCTGTGCGTTCGCTCCGTACCAGTTGAAGGTTAGGACATCGACGCTGGCTGCGGCCGAGGTCACGACTTCCGGCGTGTTGTTCGTGCTGAAGCGGCAACCGAGATAGAGGCCCGTGAAGCCCGCGCCGTTCAGAGCGTTGCGCACTTTCGTGAAATAGGTCGAGGCGAAGCGCTGGGTGAAGGTCCTGAAATCACTGGTCAGAGCGGTTCGCATGTTCGACCCAAGCGAGAAGCTCCGGTTAGACTGCATCGCGCCCCAGGAACTGTACCGCGTGCCCCACGCGCTGTTGAGTCGGCTGATGGTCTGGTAGCGCGACTTGAGGAAGTTGATGAGGGCGACCTTCGCCGGCTGCGTACTCGGCGCGTTGAGGGTCCCGACGGCCACCGAATATCGGGCCGTGTTCGTTCCGTCGTAGGTGTTGCCCCAGGACATCTCGTTGTCGACCATGACTCCGATCAGGTTCGAGCGGGTCGCGTGGACCCCGAGGTCGGTCCGGAATCGGTTCGTCATCCAGGTCTGGAAGTCGGAGGCGTAGGGGTCGGGAAGTCGGAGCCAGCCGACCACCGGAGTGTCGAGCCGGGTCGGGTAGGCGGTCGTATCCAGACCGATGGTGTACGGCATCGCGTTGTCGTAGAGGAACGAATGCGAGAAGGCGCCGACCGTGTTCATGCCCCACGAGCGGAGCCGCTGGCGCATCACGTTCAACCACGGATTGAGGTAGTTCTCCCCGTACTTGAGGCGGAGGTTGTAGCGCACCGGGAGGAACGCACGGACGGTGCCTTCCATGCCCGACCGGATCCGGGTCTGGTTCACATAAAGGTCACTGAAAGTGCCCGACTCAGAAGGCAAGTATTGGAAGAGCTCACGTCGGTTGTCGACCCACGTGGTCATCCAGTCATGAGCAGCCTGGATGCTCAGGCTCCAAAACGGCTTGCCGCTGGGATGGACGAAGTACTTCTTGCCGTTGATCGTGGCGATCCGCCAGCGCGAACTCGCGCCCTGGTTTGGTAGGGAAGTCGTTCCGTCGAGCCCGCCTGGGCCGGGATTGGCGGCCAGATCAAGTGCTTCTTGGTCGCGAGCGGCGAAGAGGTCTCCGACGGACTGGATCTTGCCCGGCCAATCGCGGAACGAGTACTGGAAGAACTCATCGGAGATTCCCCGAATGTCCGACGTCGTCGTCACGAGGGAAAAGTCGCTGACCTTGACGCTGGTCGGCAGCGTCTCCTGGGACGAGAAGCGCCAGTGCCACACATGGGCGTTGTCGAACGTCGATCCGACGCGTCGGATGATCACTTCCTCGTCGAAGGCCTTCGGCATCTCGCGCGTGCCCCACGGGTTACCGGCGGGGTCCTGGAAGCGTAGGATGACCCGTCGCGTCGTATTGGCCGGCAGATCGATATCGGTCGCGTAGGAATTCGTATAGTCGGTCAGGTCCTGACGGGTCTGAGCCATGAACCCGATTCGCACGGGGCGGCTCTCGAAGTTCGTCATCACGCAGGTGAGCATTTCCGCGTTCGACCAGTTCTGCGCGGTTTCGAAGTTCTGGAAGACCCACGTGCGAAAGCCGGAGAACTGAGCCGTGTACTCGACGCCGGTCGCGCCCACTTGGACGCCGGTCACCGTCGCACCTTGGGTGCGCAAATAGCCATCCTGCGCCATCGCGGACTGATTCAGGAGCTCCACCCGCGAAACAATCGGGTAACCGTCGGCCGACGCCACGCCGAAGCAAGCGAGAGCCAATACGTGCACCAACATACGCTTCATGGTGCTAACGTTCCACGGGCCAAGATCGTGCCACCCGGTAGAACGCTCTGTTTCAGTCAGCCAGGCGCAGCCCGACCGAACGCTTCTGAATATGCGCACGTCACTCCTCCGACCTCAGCACGAGGCGCTCATGACCTCGTGTTGCCACCCGAGCGGGTCGTTGCCCGCGTCATTACTGTTCCAGGCGGCCGTGCATCGGTCCGCCTCTCACGAGAGGAGTCCAGCGGGACGCCGATGCATACTCAGGTAATTGCCAGGTTCTCGGGATTCCCTTAGGGTCCGCGTTCAAAAACTCGAAAACCCGTAGACATGCGGTAACCTCCCGGGCATGATCGCGCGGATACGAGGCGAACTCTTAGAGACCGGGGACGGGCGGGTCGTCGTCGACGCCGGCGGGTTGGGATACGAGGTCCTGGTCCCGGAGTCGGTCCTTGTCGCGATGCCCGCGATCGGGGAGCGCGTCGATCTTCAAACTCGACAGATCTTCCGGGAGGACGGGGTGACGCTCTATGGCTTTGAAACGGCCTTTCAGCGGCGTCTGTTCGATCTCCTCAACGGTGTCAAGGGCTGTGGTCCGAAGACGAGCCTCGGCGTGATCGGTTCGCTCGGCGAGGAGACCACGGCGGGCGCGATTGCGGGACAAGACACCCGGACCCTCACCAAGGCAAGCGGGGTCGGTCCCCGTCTTGCGGAGCGGATCATCGTCGAGTTGCGCGATCAGGTTCAGCACGAGATGCTGACCCAGAAACTTACCGACCGCGCGGGCGTGAGAAGCCGCCGTGGAGGGCCACCGGATGACGAACTGGTCGACGCGCTTCTCGCGCTTGGATATCGACGGACCGAGGCGGAGAGTGCCGCGTCCGAGGCGCGTGAGCAAGCCGCGACCGTAGAAGATCAGCTCAAGATCGCGTTGCGGAGTCTGAGTCGATGAGCCGGGAGAACGCCCTCGATCCCGAGCGCAAGGTCGAAGAGGGCCGCTTCGAACTCTCACTTCGCCCCAAACGGCTTGCCGAGTTCATCGGGCAGGAGACCTTGAAGGCGAACCTGCGGATCTTCCTCGAAGCCGCGCGCCAACGAGGCGAAGCACTCGACCATTTGCTCCTCTACGGCCCTCCGGGCCTTGGCAAGACCACCGTCGCACACATCGTCGCCCTTGAAATGGAGACGTCCCTCCATGTGACCAGCGGACCCGCGATCGAACGGCCGGGCGACCTCGTCGGGGTTCTCACCAATCTTGAGGCGGGGGCGGTGCTCTTCATCGACGAGATCCATCGGCTGAGTCGTACGGTCGAGGAGATTCTTTATCCGGCGATGGAAGACTGCAAAGTCGACATCATGATCGGCAAGGGCCCTGCGGCTCGCTCGATCCGGCTTGAGGTGCCGCGATTCACGGTGATCGGGGCGACGACGCGGCAAGGACTGCTGACGGGACCGCTCCGCGATCGCTTCGGCATCGTTTCCCACTTTAGCTACTACGACGTGCCTGCTCTCGAGGAGATCATCGTGCGCTCCGCCGGGATTCTGGGCTATCGCATCGACGCGAGCGGCGCCCACGAGATCGCCCGTCGCTCGCGTGGGACGCCCCGTGTCGCCAACCGGCTACTTCGCCGCGTCCGCGACTTCGCTCAGGTCGATGGCCTCGACACGATCGAGAAAGGCATCGCGGACAAGGCACTTTTGGCTCTGGAAGTCGACGACCTCGGGCTGGATCGCGTCGATCGGATGATCCTCTCCGCGATCATCGAGAAGTACGCGGGTGGTCCGGTCGGCCTCGAGACCCTCGCCGCGACGACGGGCGAAGACTCGGGAACGATCGAGGACGTGTATGAGCCCTATCTGCTTCAGAGAGGGCTCATCCAGCGGACGCCGCGGGGACGCGCGGCGACCCTTCACGCCTATCGGCATCTTGGACTTCAGCCGCCCGAGCGCACCGTTGTCGAAAGCCCCGGTCTCTTCAGCGAGAGCTAGTCGCGCGGCGACGCCGGACGACGAGCGCGAGACCGGCGCCAAGGGCGAGCACTGTGGCCGGCTCGGGCACCGGATTCGCCTGGATGTTATCGAGGAAGACGCTGTGCGGCTCTTCAACGCTGGTGGTTGAGAAGACCACGTACTGGATGCTCGGGTCCGCGACCGATAAGGTGGTGATCACGGAGCCATTCGCCAGGGGCAATGAGGACATGCCGAGGAGGTTGTTCGCGGCATCGTAGGCGCGGAGCTCGCCGTTCCCGTCGTTGTCGCCCCCGCCGTCCGCAACTTGGAGCGAGACGAAGTCGACGAGCGACGAGAAGGTGATTCGCACCGGGGCGTACTGGCCCGACGCGAAGTTCGCGATCTTGGAGCCGAGAAGGGAGCGAGTCTGGAACGGCGGCGTCTGGGCCGAACGATCCCCGACGTAGAGGAATCCGGCCGGAAAGCCGTCGGTCGAAAAGGTCGCGGTCAACCCGCTATTGGTTTGTGAGAGGCTTCCGGTCGCGTGAAATCCGGTGGCGAAGCCCTCGAGATTGAACGAGGCGGCATGGGCCACACCGGCGACGAGCAGGGAAGCAAAGACGAAAGGCAGTTTCATGGAGGCTCCTTTGAGGTCGCCCGCAAGGGGCAAGAACGAAAAGCGTGACCTGGATCAAGTATACACGTGAGGCTCCAGATCGAGGCGGTTTCGACTATCCTTATGCTATGGCCGCACCGGAAGTGTCGATAAGTCTGAATGCCCGTGCCGAGCGCCGCGAACTCACCGCCTGGAGTTCATGGGCCGAGGGGAAACCCAAGGGCTGGTTCGACCGGCCGCTCGGGCCGGAGGCGGGGGCGTTCTACCGAGACCATGGCTTTCTGGTTGTCGAAGGCGCGCTGGGACCCGACGAAGTCGAGGCTCTCCGTTCCGAGACCCTTGCGCTCTGCCGGGGTGAGCGGGGCGAGATTCGTGGGGCGCCGGAGACCCGTCCCGGTGACACCGACGAGGAGGTGTTGGCCCGGGTTCTCTGCATCCATTTCCCTCACAAGGTCAGCCTCCCGATGACCGACGCGGTCTGCCACCCGTCCGCAGTGGAAGTTCTGCGGCTCGCGATCGGTCCGAACGTGAAGTGTATGCAATCGATGCTCTTCGTGAAGGCCGCGGGCAAACCCGGGCAGGCTTGGCATCAAGACGAGATCTACATTCCCACCCGCGACCGTTCCCTCACCGGCGTCTGGATCGCCCTTGACGATGCGACGGTCGAGAACGGGTGCCTCTGGGTGATCCCAGGCTCCCATCGGAACGGCGTGCTGTACTACCAGGAGTGGCATGGCGATCCCCGGTTCGACTGTGCCTGGGAAGCCCGGCGATTCCCGTACACGAACGATGACGCCGTGCCAGTCGAAGTGAAAGCCGGCTCCATGGTCGTCTTCAATGGCTACTTGCTCCATCGGAGCCTGCCGAATACCGCGAAGTCTGGCTATCGGCGGGCGCTCGTGAACCACATGATGAGCGCCGAGTCACTTTTGCCCTGGATCTGGGAGGAAGGCCATGCGGGCGGCGTGGCTGGGCTCGATCACCGCGACATCCTGATGGTGTGCGGGGACGACCCATATGCCTGGAAGGGCGTGACCGAGATTCACAGCCCCCACATCCGGCCCGACGGGAAGGGCGGATGCGGGAACTACGAATACAACCGCGCCGAACCTACGGCAGCGGAGGAGTGACGACGCGCGCGTCGAGCGCGCCTCCCGACCACTTCACCTTTGCCCGGCTTGGTTTCACGGTGACGCCATCGAGCGTGACTTCGCCGACCTCGCCGTAGAGGAAGACCTTGTACTTGAGCGGCCGGTAGTCGCACGCGAGGACGCGCGTCGAGATCTCGACTTGGTCGCCGCGCTTGGTGACCTCGATCTCGAACCGGCTCCGCTTGCCCTTCTGGTACGCGAAGGTGTCGCCGTCGTCGTACGCGTACGTCGTCGTCGCCTTGCCCTTGCGCACAAACACATGGAACTCGACCTCGTCGAGAGGCTTCTCGTTCGTCTTGCGCTCTCCGAAGAAGGTTGGGATGATCGATCCGTGACGGGCGAAGAGAGGCGTCCAGTCGAGCTGCGCGGTGGCTTCGTGCTCGCCCGGCTCCATCCACAGGCCGGTGCAGAGATCGAACCAAGGGTCTTTGCCGGGCAGGAGAAGGGTGCGGGTGGTGGCTTCGTCCCCAGGGAGAGGCTCGTCGAGGAAGGGGGCTTGGAGGAGCGAAGGCCCGACGAGGAACTGATCGTGGGTCGCCTTCGGGTCGGTGAAGTGATACATCAATGGCCGAAGAATGGGGTGGCCGACTTCCTCCTGTTCGACGAACAGATTGTAGAGGTAGGGAAGGAGCTTGTAACGGAGACGGATGTAGCGCGCGATCGCCTTGAGCGCCTTGGCCGAGTAGCGCCACGGCTCTTGTTCTCGGGTGCCGAGACTCGAGTGGTTCCGCATGAACGGGAAGAGGAAGCAACACTTCACCCAGTCGAGCATCAGGGCCTCATCCGAGTCGCCCCCGAAGCCGCCCACGTCCGGACCGTTGAACGGAATCCCGCTCAGGGAAAGGCCCAAGGTCGTGGGGATGCACCCGCGCAAGTAGAACCGATTCGAGACGTTATCACCGGTCCAAACCGCGGAATAGCGACTCGTCCCGATCCAGCCACTGCGGGTCAGCAGGAAAGGACGTCGGTTCGGCTCGGCGGCGAGGAAGCCATCCCGGGTCGCCATCTGCATGCCGAGGGCGTACTGGTTGTGGAAGAAGAGATGGGGTACGGCACCGTTTTGGAACAGCATGCCTTGGGGATCGACCGAGCCCGTCGAAGGATCGTTCATGTCGACCCAAGCCCCGGCAAATCCCTGTTGCCGGAACGACTTCGCGTATCCCGCCCACCACGCGCGGGCCTCGGCGCTGGAGAAGTCGGGGAAGACCGTCCGGCCCGGCCAGACCATCCCGACGAACTCATTGCCCTCGATGTTTTTGCAGAAGTGTCCCCTCTTCCGGCCATCGTCGTAGACGGCGTAGCCGGGTTCGCGCTTCACGCCGGGGTCGATGATCGGGACAACGACCCTCCCGTTCGCCTCGACGGCGGCGACGGCCGCCGCGGGGCCTTTCGGGAACCGCTTGTCGTCGTAGGTGAAGACGCGGTAACCGTCCATGTAGTCGATATCGAGCCAGAGGCCATCGACGGGGATTTCGTGGCGAGTGAACTCGCGGTCGAGCCTGAGGAGATCGGCGCCACTTCCGTAGCCCCACCGGCTCTGGTGATAGCCGAGTGCCCAGATGGGGGGCAGTGGGGTCACGCCGACGAGCTTCTGGAGTTTGCAGGTGAGCTCGGGCAGGGTCGGACCGTAGAGAATCCACAGCGAGGCAGGCCCGTCCTCGGAGCCGAGGATGAGGGGTTCGGGTTCGACGTACTTCGTTGGGATGGTGGTGCGAGCACCGGTCTCGATCCAGGGCGCGCACGGATTCTCAAGGAGCAACCCTACGTACTCTTGCCCGACTCGGACGATCACGTACGGGACAGACAGGTAGTACGGATCGGCCGGGTGCTCAAGCCACTGGGCAAAGTGGAAATCGGCCCATACGTCGGTGTTCCAAAACTTGGAGCGAAGCCCCTTGAGTTCGAGCCGTCCGAACGTCTTTTCGCCGAGGCCGAAGTAGCGGGCTGACTTCGGGTTTTCGAACTGGAAGATGGTAGCCCCGCCGGAGACGCCGAACGCCTCGCCGAGCACGCTCCGGAGGACTGCTTTGTCGCCCTTACCCATGAGTTCGAGCTCGAGCTTCTTCGTGACTTTCAGCCTGCCGTTGCCGTGGATGGCATCGGGAGGCGTGAGTTCGACGAGTCGGAGGTCGTGGGTGGGTCGATCGGATCGCGCGGCGTGGACATGGTAGACGTCGCCTTCGAAGGCGCGGACCTGAACGTCGAGAGCGGGACCGCCCTTGCCGCATTCCACCTTGCCCGTCTTGGGGTCGTAGGCAGTCGCGAACACAAAGTTGGCCGGGTGGGGGTTCTTGGTGAAATACATCCTCGACGAAGCTTCCTTGCGGGGGTGTAGCTGGGCATCATTGTGACGCACCGAGGCGCCGCTCTGCCGTCCGGAGGTTTACTGCGCACCAGTGACGTCAGTCGATCACGCAATTTTTCGGTGGATCAACCGCTGGCCCGAAGGTCTCGACCCGATCTTCCGATTTTTCAGCGAGGGCAACAAGTGGTGGCCGGTGCGAATCTTCCTGCTCGGGCTCTTCCTGGTGCTTGTTTTTCGACCTCGAACCCGTCAAGGGGCGTTGCTGGCGATGGCGTCGTGGCCTCTCGCGAATGGGATCACGGACGTCCTCAAGGCGGGATTTCAGGGCCTTCGTCCATCGGTCGAATTGGCGGACGCGATCATTCGTGTCGATCGCCTGACCAGCTTCGGGACCGCATCCGCCCACAGCGCGAACATGGCGGCGGTCGCCTACGTTTTTACGCGCACCTTCGGCGTTTGGGGCATCCCCTGGATCGTCGTCGCTCTGATGACCGGGCTCTCGCGAATCTACGTCGGGGTCCACTATCCGACGCAGGTTCTCCTTGGCTGGAGTTGCGGTGTGCTTGCCGCATTCATGGTGACGGAGACGTGGGAGGCTTTCCTTCGAGTTCGATCGAGGCGGACCTCAGAACCCGCCGACGAGCACGTCATGCCCGAGGAAGAAGTGCTGTGAGACGGAGCCTGGCTTGAGCCAGACGAGTCCGGGGCTGACGGTCGGAAGCAGAAAGGACACGACTTGGCGGGCTTCGTCGACCGAGAGCTCGGCGCCATCCTCGCGCACGATGAAGAGGTGGAGCAAGTCCTCCTCGCCCTCGAACTGGTAGAGGAACTCCCCCACGGCGCCGGCGTACGGACCAGGCTCGCGCGCGACGTCGAGCAGAGCGAAGCGCGGCTGGGATGGGCTTGCATCGAGCAACGGACGCGTCAGACGAATCGGCGTGCCGGCGCGGATCGACCCGAGCACCGCGTTTATGACGGCGTCTCGCCGTTCGATGGCTTCGGGTGTCGGCTGGATCATGGAGAAGAAAGCTGGCGGAGCGGGTGGGATTCGAACCCACGACCCGACTTTCGCCGAGTACGCGATTTCCAGTCGCGCTCCTTCGACCACTCGGACACCACTCCGCGCCAACTCCATTATGGCTGAACGGAGCCCAGGACGATAGGCATGGGCTTCGCGAGTCGCCTTGTTCAGGTGGGCTTCAGGAAGACGTCAGGGTAGCTCAATCCTCGACCTGTAGCATCGATGTTGCTTCGGAATCATCCGAAGCCAAGTCTATCGAGAGGAGATTCATCATGATCAGAGGCACCCTTTGCGGTCTCGCCTTCGCCGCGATCATCCCCGCGGCGCACGCCGAGGTCGCTTTCGGCATCACGGTCGACAACCGACTCGTGCGGTTCGACACGGCCAATCCGACCGTGTTGATGAGCAGCCATGCGATCACCGGCATGACGCCGTTCGAACTGGCGTTGGGCATCGACTTCCGTCCGGCAACCGGCGAACTGTATGCCGTCGGCAGCTCCAACATCCTCTACAAGCTGAACTCAGGAACCGGTGCCGCGACCGCCGTCGGGGCTGCTTTCAGTCCCGCGCTCAGCGGAGTCGAATTCGGTTTCGACTTCAACCCAACCGTGGATCGGATCCGCATGACGAGCGACAACGGCCAAAACCTCCGTCTCCACCCGGTCACCGGTCAGGTCGTCGCGGTCGATGGCGCGCTCAACTACGTTGCCGGTGATCCGAACTTCGGCCAGGCCCCACGGGTCGTGGCTTCGGCCTACACCAACAACTTCCCGGGGGCCACGACCACGACGCTCTACAACCTCGACAGCCGACTCGACATCCTCGTGAGGCAGACGCCGCCCAATGCGGGCGGGCTCAACACCGTCGGATCGTTGGGGATGGACATCTCCAGCCTGGCAGGATTCGACATCTCGGGTGCGACCGGCACCGCGTATGCGGCGGTCGTGCGGGACGGCGACTTCCGGAGCTGGCTTGGCCGGATCGACCTGTCGACCGGCGTGTTGGCGCCGGTGGCTCCGATCGGAGGCACCGCGCTCCTGGTGCGCGACTTGGCCGTCGTGCCGGAGCCTGCTTCGGTGGCCGCACTCGGTGCGGGCCTTCTGGCGATCGCCGCGCGCCGCCGTCGAAGACGCTGAGCCAACGTCCTGGCTGAGGGTGCCCGGCACGAGTCTTCTCGTGCCGGGCCTTTCATTTCTCGGGACCCTCTCCAGAAATCGTGCCAGGGTGCCGAGAGTTCTTGTAGGTGCTGCCTTCGAACTACGCCATCGACATCACCTTTCAGCAACCACATAGCAAAGAGACGAAGCAACGATTCCCGAACTGGTTTTGTCCTCTCCTTCCAGTTCGGGACTTTTTTTGTTTCTGGGTAGCCTCGTGCCGTGTTCACGGGGATCATTCAGGGCATCGGCACGGTGCGCGACCGCTCAGGCGCGCGCTTGGTCGTCGACGGTGGCTCAGCCTGGCCCGCTTCCGACACCATCCTAGCGGGCGAGAGCATCAGCGTCTCCGGTTGCTGCCTCACCGCGGTCCCCGGCTCGTCGATCGAATCCCTCCGCTTCGATCTGAGCGAGGAAACGCTCCGACGAACGACGCTCGGTCGGCTCGATGTGGGCAGCCGGCTGAACCTCGAACGGGCGATGCGCCCGACCGATCGCTTCGGCGGCCACATCGTCCAGGGGCACGTCGACGGCACCGCGCTCTGCGTGGGCCGCACGAAGGCGAGCGAGGGAACCGTTTTCCGGTTTCAGCTCGGATCCGGCGAGGAACGGTATCTGATCGACAAGGGCTCGATCGCGATCGACGGCATCAGCTTGACCGTTGTCCGACCGTCCGAGGGAGAGTTCGACGTCTGGATCATCCCCCACACTCTGGCTCACACGACGCTGGACGACCTCATCGAGGGGATGGAGGTCCATGTTGAGTACGACCTGATCGCGAAGTACGTCGAACGTCTCGTCGGCTCGCGTCAGTAGGCGCCCTCGCCTCGAAGCACCGCGGCAGGGGTGAGGACCAGGATCTTCAGGTCGAGCAGAATCGACATCTCGCGGATGTACTTTTGGTCGAGGTCGATCCACTCGTCGAAGGAGAGGTTGCTCCGGCCCATGATCTGCCAGAAGCAGGTGATCCCCGGTTTCACGGTCAATCGTTGGAGACATCGCTCGTCGTACTTCTCGACTTCGTGGGGGATCGGCGGCCGCGGACCGACCAGGCTCATGTCGCCCTTGAGCACGTTGAAGAGTTGGGGCAATTCGTCGAGACTGAACTTGCGGAGGAATCGACCGAGGGGCGTCACTCGGGGATCGTTCTTCATCTTGAAGATCGGTCCGTCCTTCTCGTTTTGCGCCTGCAGTTCCGCTAAGCGCTGATCGGCATCCTGGTACATGGAGCGGAACTTGATGAAGCCGAACTTGCGGCCGCAAAGACCGACCCGGGTCGAGACATAGAAGATCGGCCCCTTGCTCGTGAGCTTCACGAGGAGCATGAGCACCAAGAAGACCGGGGATAGAAGCAGGATAAGGATCAGCGAGCCGAGTCGGTCAAGAATCAGCTTGCGCTTGAAATAGGTGACCTCAACCGGCTTGAGATGCATGCAGTTCGGCATCCGCCGGGCATGATCCTTCGGGAGGGTCTCGGTGGCACCCGCTTTTGGAGCCTCGCTTCCGAAGCTCTCGATCATGGTCGCGCGCTCTCCTTCGCGAGCCTCCTGGCTGATAAGCTGCGCATCGATTCGGGGTCCTTGACTGGGCATGCGTGGGTCATCCTTTCCAGTCCCTCGCATCCCGCAAAAAGCGTGCCGAGCACGCCAAACAGTAACGACCTCATTGTGACACGGATTGTTCGCCGAACCTCGGCCATTGTTAGGGTACTGTCAATTCCTTCAGGCGATCGAGGGCGCGGCGGGTCGCCTCATGCCGGAACGCAAAGAGGTGATCAAGATCTCGGGACACGAAGAGTCGGTCGGCAAGGGCTCCGAGAGGGCCGAGCGGCAGCGAGTACTCGATCGTATCGATCACCCGTGTGCGGGCGGCGTCGACGCTCTCGAATCGATGCCGATGACGCCACGAACGAAACGGGCTTTGCTCGGCCGTGTCGACGAACTCCTCCGGAGGCCGCACGTCGGAGATCCGGGCGACCCAGGTGAGTGGTAACCCGAACTGTCGCACGCGGATGCGGTGAATCGCGCCGTCTCGGACGGCAAGGTCTTCGCTAAGAAGCTCGACCTTCCTCCCCGGGGGCGTGAGCACCCGCAGAGCGTCGGCGGAGGCGTGGAAGCGCCAGACCGCCTCTTGGGGCGCATCGACGACGATTTCATACCGTTTGGTCGGCATCGTCTCGTTCTACGTGCGCTCAGGGTCAAAGGAGACCCGGCACCTCGTGTCGAAGGTGAGACGCATGTTGCTTGTCGTGACGGTTCTTGTCGCCGCCCAGGCTCCCAAGCCGATCCTCATCGACAACGTTCGGATCGTGGACCGTCCTGGCCACGTGATCGAACAGGCCGACGTGTTGATCAAGAATGGCGTCATCGCCGATATCGGACCTTCGATCGCGGTCGAAGGTGCCGAGAAGATCGATGGTGCGGGACTGACGCTGTACGCGGGATTCGTCCATCCGATGGCGCGCCTCACGATCGATGGGATCGCTCCGACGCCTCCAGCCCCGGGGACGCCGGTCAACCAGGCCGCTCGGGACGCAGATCCGTTCGGTCTGGGCACCAATCTCCTCGTTTCGAAGAGGCTCGCCGACGCCAAGCAGGCGTCGGTCACCGAGTTCGGAGACCTCGCCTCGAACGGGTACGGGGTCGCCCATGTCGCGATGGACGCCGGCGTCGTTGGGCCCCAAACCGCCTGCTACAGCCTCGTGAGCCCCGAGATCGGACCCGGAACCCTCTTTGGTCCGTCGCTCGGTGTGACGGTTTCGTTTCAGACGCGCGGTTTCTCCGGGTACCCGTCGTCCACGATGGGTGCCATCGCGATCGCGCGGCAGGCGTTCGCCGATGGTGGCTGGTACGGCCGGCGCATGCGCCGATACGCGGCGAATCCGGGAGCGGTTGAACGAGTTCCGTTCGACCCCGTACTGGACTCGCTGAGCCGGGTTGCAGCGGGTGCTGAATACGCCATTTTCAACAACCTGACCGAATCATCGGGCCTTCAGGCGCTCGCGATGGTGCGCGAATTCGGACTGCGACCGATCTTGAACTTCGATCGTGGGGCCGGCGCGCTCGCGGATTTGCTTGGACGGAGCACGGTCCTGCTCGAAGGCACGATTCCACCGAAGCCGACGGTCGGTGAGGACTTGAGCCAGGCGTCGGTCAACGCGACGCGGGCGTACTTCAACGAGCTTGCGGCGGCAGCCGAACTCGATCGGCGAGGCATCGAGTTCTGCTACGCGCCGGAGAACGAGTCCGATCCGCTCGCCGGCATCCGCACGTATGTCCGTGCCGGTTTGTCACGAGACGTCGCCCTCGCCGCGATGACGACACGCCCAGCCAAGCTGCTGGGACTGGAAGCTCGGGTCGGCACCGTCGAGAAGGGGAAGATGGCCAACCTGGTTCTGATGCAGGGTGACCTGTTCGACACGTCGTCGCAAACGATGGCAGCCTGGGTCGAAGGGAAGCGGGTCCCGTTCGGGATGCCCGCGAAAAAAGACCCGGTTGACCTCAAGGCGGATGGGCCGCTCAAAGCGATGGTCCCGAACTACGCGTCGTTTCCGCACCCCGCGGAGACGACTCCCGCGTTCCGCATGTACCGCAATGCGACGATCTGGACTCAGGGTCGCGGGGGCAAGCAGGTGGGTGCCGACCTCTTGGTTCGCGGTGGCAAAGTCGTGGCCGTGGGTCGGAACCTCGTCGCACCGGCCGGCTGTGAAGTCGTGGACGCCGAGGGCAAGCACATTTCGCCCGGGATCTGGGATGCCCACAGCCACACTGCGATCCTCGGAAACGTGAACGAAGGGACCAACATGGTGACCGTCGAGTGTCGAATCGGCGATGTCGTCAACCATCGCGACTTGAACGTCTACCGGCAGCTTGCCGGCGGCACGGTCGGTGGGCAGCAACTTCACGGCTCCGCCAATGCGATCGGCGGCCAGACGTGCGTTTCAAAGTGGCGATGGGGTCTACGACCTGGCGACTTTCCCGTTCAGGGAGCACCAGGCGGAGTGAAGTTCGCGCTCGGCGAAAACCCGATCCGAGAAGACTCCGGCGGCTTCGGACAACAGCAGCAACCGGTCGGAGGGACCTTGCTGACCTTCCGACCGCGAACGCGCATGGGAGTCGAAGAAGCGATCCGCCGGGCTCTGACCCTCGGCAGTGAGTACGCGCAGAAGTGGGCCGACTACCGGGCCGGCAAGACGACGATCGAGCCTAGACGGGACCTGCAGCTGGAGGGCCTCGCCGAGATCGCGGGTGGGACCCGCTTCATCCATAGCCACGGGTATCGACAGGATGAATTCTTGACCCTGATGCGGGTGGCGCAGACGTTCGGGGCCAAGATCGCGACCTTCCAGCACATCCTCGACGGATACAAGATCGCCGATGAGATGGCGCAGGCCGGAATCGGCGGATCGAGCTTCCTCGACTGGTGGGGATTCAAGCTCGAAGCGTACGATGCCATCCCCGAGAGCCCGTCGCTGATGGCCGAGCGCGGGGTCGTCGTCAGCATCAACAGCGACAGCAACAACCAGGCCCGCCGTCTCCAGCAGGAGGCGGCGAAAGCCGTTCGCTATGGAGGAACCGCGCCGGAAGCCGCGCTCGCGATGGTGACGATCAACCCGGCGAAGCAGCTGGGCATCGATCGGTGGACCGGGTCGCTCGACCCGGGCAAAGATGCCGACTTCGTCGTCTGGTCGGGAGACCCGCTCGGCATCGAGAGCGTCTGCCTGGAGACCTATGTCGATGGGGTCAAGCGCTTCGACCGCGACGACGATCTCAAACAGCGGGCAGAGCGGGAGGCTGAACTCAAACAAGCCCGCGCGATCCTCAACCCTGACTTCAAGCCGGCCGAACAGAAGGAGCCGGAGAAGGTCGAGCCGTTTGCGGGACCGGCGTTCCCCGAACAGGCCGGCCTCGCCGGGAGCATGCGATATCCGCGCGTTCCCGTTGTGATCAGCGGGGCGACCGTGCATCCGATGAAGGGCGACCCATTCAAGGGCGACGTCCTGATCGGCACGGATGGCAAGATCGCGGCGGTCGGGCGCGTCTCCGCTCCGCGGGGAGCAGTGCGCGTCGACGGACGCGGAAAGCACCTCTATCCCGGCCTCATCGATGCCAACACGACGCTCGGCCTCGTCGAGATCGACCAGGTTGCGGTCAGCGTCGATACCTCGGAGCGCGGCGGCTTCCATCCTGATTACCGGGTTGCGCGGGCGATCTTCCCCGACAGCGAGGCGTTCCCGGTGGCGCGAGCACAGGGCGTGCTTACTGCGGTCTCGCGTCCGTCGGGTGGCTCGGGCATCCTCGGGCAAGCCGCACTGATCCACACAGACGGCTATACGTGGGAAGACCTTGCCATCAACGCGGGATTTGCGCTCAACGTCAGCGCCGGCGGCGGATTCGGAGGCTTCGGCCACGATCACAACGACGATGACGACCGGTGCCGATGCGAAGACTGGTGGGACGAGAACGAGCGATCCGGGGCGGCCCAGCCCGGTCGCGGCGAACCCCAGCCCGAGGACGCCGAACCCGGGTTGCGCGACCTCACCGCCCAGCTCAACAACGCCCGAGAGTATCGGACCGCCCGAGCGAAGGGCGAGCGCGCCTTCGATGCGCGGTACGAGTCGATGCTCGACGTGGTGGACGGCAAGTTGCCGGTGCTCCTCGGTCTCAACTCCGCCGCGTCGATCCGATCCGCTGTGGCCTGGTCGGACAAAGAGAAGGTGCCGATTCGCATCTTCGGCGCGACGGGCGCGGCCGAGATCGCCGATTGGTTGGCCGCGAAGCAGGTGCCCGTGATTCTCGGCTCGATCTTCGGCGTGCCCGGGGGTGAGAACCCCTACGACCTCAACTACACGCTTCCCGCACGGCTCCAGAGGGCGGGAGTCAAGTTCTGCCTTTCGACGGGGAGCGCGCGCGACGTACGTTGGCTGCGGGACCTCGCCGGGTTCGCGTCGGCGAACGGGATGTCGCGCGAGGATGCGATGCGCGCGGTCACCCAGTGGCCGGCGGAGATACTCGGCATGGGATCCCGCCTGGGGGTCATCGCGCCGGGCTACGAAGGGACGCTGATCCTCTGTGACGGTCCGATGCCGGAGGCCTCGACACGGGTGCTGCAGGCATGGGTCGCTGGACGTCCGGTGAGCTTCGAGAGTCGCCAAACTCGGCTCTACGAGAAGTATCGCCGCCGCCCGAGGTGAGTCCGATCGAGTGGACCGTGGACTACGGCCACGGTCCCCAGCCCTGCCAAGTTCCTCACGCCTGGCGACAGGACGTCGATGTTCGCTGGGAAGGCCCGGCAGTTTACCGATCCGTCGTCGAGGTGGTCGAGCCTGGCGGCCTATGCTTCGAAGGCGTTTCGTACCGAGCGGAGGTCTTTGTCGACGGTGAGCTTCGCCTTGTCCACGAGGGAATCTGGGATGCGTTCTGGATCGACCTGACGCCCTGGGCAAGAGCACCGGTCCCGATCGAGGTCCGCGTGACGAAGGGTGGTGGGCCGACGTTTCCCGTCCGCGATGTCCTCAGTGGTTTTCTGCCCTATGTCTTCCAGACCTTCGGAGGCATCTTCCGTCCCGTCGAGTTCGTGCCGGGATCGAATCCGCTTGAGGACCTTCCTCCGGCACCCCCGACGCGCGTCAGGGTCGAAGGTGGTCGGATCTTCATCGAGGACAAGCCGTTCTATGCGCGCGGGCTGCTGCATTGGGGGTGGTATCCCGAGATCGGGCACACCCATCCCGACGACGAGACGATCGTGCGCGAACTCGATGCGGTCCAGACGCTCGGGATGAACCTCGTGAAGTTCTGCCTTTGGGTGCCGCCCCATCGGATGCTCGAAGCGATGGCCGAGCGTGGCCTCGAAGCCTGGCTCGAACTCCCACTTTGGGATCCGTCACCCGATCCCGATCGGCTATCGGCGATGGAGGCCGAGATCGCGGGCATCGTTCGGCAGTACCGGCGGCACGCCAACATCGTGATGTGGACGGTGGGATGCGAACTCAGCCACGCCACGCCTCCCGACTTTCGGCGACGGCTGGTCGAACTCGTCCAGCGGGAGACGGGTTGCCCTCTCGTCAAAGACAACTCCGGTGGGGCCGAGATGTACGGAGGAGACCCACAGGAGTTCGGATCCTTCGACGACTTTCACCCCTATTGCGACACGCCGTTCTATGCTCCGGTCCTCGATACGCTGTTGCCGGGTGCGCGGCGGGCGATCCCGATTCTGCTCGGCGAATTCGACGACTATGACGTCCATCGCGACCTTCCCCGTCTCCGGCGGGAAGCGCCCTACTGGACCTCCACCGATCCCGCGCTCAACGATGTCGGCGTGCGATGGCAGCACGATCTGCCCGGCTTTCTGCCCCTGACGCCGTGGGCGGAGGACCGCCCCGAGCAGGCGGCGCTCGCGGAGTCGTCGCGAGGCAAAGCTCGCTTCATTCGGAAGACGGTCCATGAGGCAGTGCGCGAACGCGAGTCGATCTCAGGCTATGTCATCACCGGGATTCGGGATACTCCGATCTCGACGTCAGGGTTCTTCGACGACTGGGACCAGCCTCGATTCAGCCGCGATGAGATTGAGCCGTGGAATGGTGACCATGCCCTGATTCGGGTTCCTCTCCGGCGTCCGCCGTGGGTGCGGGGCGGCAACCGTCCCGGCTGGCAGGACGCGAGCAACTTCTTCGCCGGTACGGTTCGGATTCGTCTCGCCGTCCACTCGGTGCCGGGAGTTCTGGGCACCCTCCGTTGGCAAATCCGATCGGTCGAAACCGAAGACGTCGTGGCGCAAGGGACGGCGCCGAGCATCCCGATCGGTCCCCTCTCGACGATCGAGGTCGGCGAAGTCGTGTGGGAGCAGGCGCCGCCCGGCCGATACGTGCTCGTCGCTCGATTCGGCGATGCCGAGAACCGTTGGCCGCTCGGGGTCGAGCCAGGCTTCGAAGCCACAGCATGGAGCGGCTGGGCGCTCCATGATCCGTACGGCTTGTTCGAGGGCATCGACGCCTCGGGTGACGGACCCACGCTCGGTTCGGCGATGCCGTCCGATTGGGACGGTCGCGGCATCCTTGGCCTTACAGGGCCCGAAACCTTGCCGGCGCCGTTCTGGCGGGAGTGCATCCAGACCTTCGGGCCCACGGTTGCCGGTCTCGGGTTCGCGGAGGCGTGGGAACGGCTGCTCGCTATCTCCGGCGACACCGTCCTCGATCCGGCGTGGCTCGACGCCCATGCTCCGGGCTGGAGCGCCGAGATTGTGCGCATCGACACCCGCACCTATGTCGAGCGCCCGATCCTCGTGCGCACGCGGCAAGGGGGCTGGATCACGACGCTCCGACCGTTCGGCGGGCTGGGGATCCAGCCCTCCGGTGTGCGCCGCAACCCAAGCGGAAGCGCGCTCCTCGACGGACTTCGTCGACTTGTCGAAGCCGGCCCCCCTTGAGGAATGGGCCTTTCCGGGCCATGATGAACAGCATATGGCGAAGACACGAATTGCGGTCATCCCCGGAGATGGGATCGGCCCCGAGATCATGCAGGCGACGATCGCGATTCTTGAGGCGACCGGACTCGAGGCGGAGTGGGTGGAACTCGACGCCGGCCTTGCGGCGATCGAAAAAGGAAAGCCGGCCGTACCGCCGGAGACGATCGACGCGATCCGCGAGATCGGCACCGCCCTGAAAGGGCCGACCACGACCCCGAGCGGCAAGGGTCACAAGAGCGCGAACGTGCAACTGCGTCAAGCCCTCGACCTGTTCGCCAACGTGCGGCCCGCTCGGACGTTGCCGGGTGTGAAGGGTGCGTTCGCGCATATCCACCTCGACATGATCATCGTACGCGAGAACACCGAGGATCTCTACGCGGGGATCGAGTACCAGCCCCATCCCGACGTCGCCCAGGCGATCAAGGTCATCACCCGGCCCGGTTGCGCCCGGCTTGTCCGATACGGCTTCGAGATGGCGCGCGAGCAGGGGCGCAAGCGCGTCACCGCCGTCCACAAGGCCAACATCATGAAGCTCACCGACGGCATGTTTCTCGAGGAGTTCTACAAGGCGGCGGCCGACTACCCCGAATTTCAGGCGGATGACGTCATCGTCGACAACTGCTGCATGCAGCTGGTCACTCGGCCTGAGCAGTTCGATGTCCTCGTGACCGAGAACCTCTACGGGGACATCGTGAGCGACCTCTGTGCAGGACTCGTCGGCGGCCTCGGACTCGCCCCGGGCGCGAACATCGGTGAGCATTGCGCGGTTTTCGAGGCGGTCCACGGCTCCGCGCCGGACATCGCGGGACGAGGTGTCGCCAACCCGACGGCACTCCTGCTGAGCGCCGTGATGATGCTCCACCACCTGGGCCTCCATGATCAGGCGAGTCGCATCGTGAACTCGGTGATGCGGGTCTGTTCGGATGGCAAGTGCCTCACGGTCGATCTCGGCGGGCGCGCGAACACCCACGAGTACATGGTCGAGGTCATCAACCAATCGGCCTGAGCTAGCTTCCCAGCGCGGCGACGAGCGGCGCGCAGGTCATCATCGGGATATAGGACACGAGCAGCGATCCCAAGGTCGTGCCCTTCGGCAGCTGAAGGTCGAGCGTCCGGCACAGGACGGCTTGCTCGACCCAGTACGTGACGCCGATCAGCGCTCCAATGGTGGCCATTGCTGCGATGAGGGTGGCGGCGGCCCCGCTCGCCGTGGAGGACGTGATCTCAAGACCGGTGCCAAGGAGGAGTGGAACAAAGGGTGCAAAGAGGATCGCGGACCGCCACCGCATGAGACGCCGCTTGACGGAATCGATCTCCGTGATGGGGCCGTACCACCGGAGGCTGGCAATCAGCCCAAACAGGCAGCAGGGGAGGGCAATGAAGTAGATCATCCACAGTTCAAACATGCGACATTCCTCGAATCAACCGTCATGCTCGGCCCGGAAGCAACGGCGAGGCGAGTCCCCATCCCCATGGACGACGGCTCCAGCGAGCCGCTCTGATTCTTCAACCCTCTCGGGCCGCGGACGGTTCCGGAGCACGCGACGTAACGCCGGCGGTGCCGATCCGCGTCCATTGCCATGCGATGAAACCAATCCGCCACCCTTTGTTTTGTGTTGTCGCTCTCTTGCTCGCGGTTCCGGGAGCACTTGCCCAAGTCGGTGGGGGAAGCGCCGCATTTTCACAGGGCCGCTCGAAGCTCGACGCCGCCCGCGCGGCCGAGCTAGCCAAACGCGTCCTCCCCGAAGGCCTGACGGGACGTTATGTGGAGGCCTCGGTCTTGCTCAATGCGGAGGCCGATCGCTACATCGCGACCTTTGCCGTCAGCCGCGAAGGGAAGACGCTGGAAGCCGCTCAGAAGTCGGCCGACGAAACGGTCGCCGCCCTCGTCGAACGCTTCAAGGGTCTCGGGGTCGGTGCAGACGCCCTCTTCGTCGACTTTGTCTCGCAAAATCGTCTATACGCGTTCCAGGTCGAAGGGAACTTCGCCAAGGAAGTGGTCGACGGCTTCGAAGTGAAGAAGAACGTCGTCGTACGGTATCGCGAGAAGGCGATGTTGGATCGGATTACGCTCAGTGCAGGGCAAGTCGGGGTGTACGACCTCGTCAAAGTGGATTACATCGTCGACGATCTCGATGCGATCCGGAGGCGGCTTATTGAAGAGGCGTCGCGAATCGTGAAAGCGAAACTCGCCGAAGAAGCGAGCATGCTCGGGATCCGACCCGGTAAGCCTCAGCAAGTCATGACGCTCGCGACGGGGACGTACTTCCCGGTCGAACTGTACGACCAGTATGTGGCGCAGGAGTCGGAGGAGGTGTTCGGGTATCGCACCGAACTCACCATCGTACGCGCACGCAAGCCACGAACGTTCTTCTGGAACGGGTTCTCGGCGAAGGACTTCGACGCCGTGATCAATCCGGCGAGCGTGGAACCGTCGGTGCAGTTCACCCTCTTCCTCCGTGTGCGTTGCTGAGGGGGTGAAGGCTCGGCAGGCCGTGCGTCGAGTTGGAGCGTGGTCCTTGGGGCAAGGTAAAACCTGCCGATGGACGCCGTGCGCGCGTATCTGGAGAGCCTGAGCCAGAGCCGTGGTGTGGGCACCGCGGAAACCAGTGGATATGCGGCCCTGAAGGCCCTCGTCGATTCCGTCGGCGCCCAAGTCCAGCCCAAGATCACGTACGTCATCCACCCGGCTCAACAACGCGGCAGCCTCCCGGATGGGGGCCTGTACGAGAAGCGTAAGACCCTCTCCCCCCAACCCGACCGCGGCGCCGTCGAGGTCAAACCCGCAACGGAAGCCGTCGCGCAAACGGCCCAAAGCGAGCAGGCCCTGAGGTATCTGCGCCAGTTCGGTCTTCTCCTCATCACGAACTACTGGCACTTCGCCCTCTACCAACTCCGGGACGGCGCCCCCGAGTTGCTCGACGAGTTCCGACTCGCGGACGACGCCGACCACTTCTGGGAACTGGCGTCGCGGCCCGCGAAGGCCGCACGCGAGCGCGGCCCCGCTCTCGCCGAGTTCCTTCGACGGGTCTGCATGGCCTCCGCCCCGCTCGATCGGCCCAAGATCGTCGCCGAGTTCCTCGCATCCCACGCCCGCGACGCTCTCACCACGATCGAGGCCGCGCCCGACGACGCCGCCCTGACCCAAGTCCGCAAACCCCTCGAGGACGCACTCGGCATCACGTTCAACGAAGAAGAGGGCCGCCACTTCTTCCACAGCACCCTCGTCCAGACCCTCTTCTACGGCCTGTTTTCCGCGTGGGTCCTCTGGCACGAGGGCAAGCCGCGGCTCGGCGACTCCTTTCGCCTCAACGACATCTACCAGTACTTCCGGCTTCCGATGCTCAGTGGGCTTCTAGGCAACCTCACCGGCTCCGCCATGGACCAGCTCGGGCTCCGCAAGCACCTCGAACGGGGCGTCCGCGTCCTCGACCGAGTCGACCGCCCCGCGTTCTTCGCGTCGTTCGAAACCGAGGGCGCCGTCCAGTACTTCTATGAACCGTTCCTCGAGGCGTTCGACCCCGACCTCCGCAAGCAACTCGGCGTTTGGTATACGCCCATCGAGATCGTCCGCTACATGGTCGGGCGCGTCGACCAGGTCCTCCGCACCGAACTGAATCTCCCCGATGGGCTGGCCGATGAGCGCGTCGTCGTCCTCGACCCCTGTTGTGGCACTGGCGCCTACCTCGTCGAGACCCTCCGGCTCATCCAGACTCGCCTGACCGAAACCCACGGCGAGGCGCTCGCCCCTGGGTTGCTCCGCAAAGCCGCCACCGAGCGCATCTTCGGCTTCGAGCTTCTGCCCGCGCCCTACGTGGTCTCCCATCTCCAGCTCGGGCTCCTCCTCGCCCGGGGTCACGCCCCGCTCAAGGGGGAGCAGCGTGCCGGCGTCTTCCTCACCAACGCCCTCACCGGTTGGGACCCCGCCGAGGACGGCAAGCGCCAGCTGAACCTCTACATCTTCCAGCCCGACTACGAGAAGGCCCGGGCCGTCAAGCGCGACCAGCCGATCCTCGTCATCCTCGGCAATCCGCCCTACAACGGCTACGCAGGCGTCACCCAGAGCGAGGAAGAGCGGCGGCTGAGCGAGGATTACCGCACGGTTCGCTCCGGCCCCACCCCCCAGGGCCAGGGGCTGAACGACCTCTACGTCCGCTTCTTCCGCATGGCCGAGCGGCGCATCACCGAGGGCCAACCCGGCCACGGCATCGTCAGCTTCATCAGCAACTACTCCTGGCTCGACAGCCTCTCCTGCCCGGGCATGGGGAGCGCTACCTCCAAGCCTTCGATCGGGTCTGGGTGGACAATCTGAACGGCGACAAGTACGCCACCGGCAAGACCACCCCTGACGGCCTCCCCGACCCCAGCGTGTTCAGCACTGAAGGCGACCCGGTCGGCATCCAGGTCGGCACAGCGATCGCCACGATGGTTCGGAGAGCCGTCCGGTCCTCCCCCGTTTCGCGGTGCGCAACGGGGGAGGTCGGTGAGCGGAGCGAACCNNATCCGGACGCTCGGAGGCCCCCTCCGGCCTTCGGCCACCTCCCCCATTGGCTTCGCAAATGGGGGAGGACCCCGTCGAAACGTCCGTGCGCTACCGAGACCTGTGGGGAACGGCCAAGCGGCGGGACTTGCTCCGCAGCCTGCAGGACCCCGAGCTTGAGGCGAAGTACACCCGCCTCGCCCCCGACCTGCGCCTCGGCTACCCCTTCAAGCCCCGAACCGTCGAAGAGGCCTACCTCTCATGGGTGCCTGCCACGGACTTGTTCCGTGAATCGCACTCTGGGATCAAGACAGCGCGTGATTCATTGCTGGTCGACATTGAAAGGCAAGCTCTGGAGACCAGAATGCAGGGCTACTTTGACCCTAGCTTGCCTCACGATTCGCTCGCAAGAACGTGCCCTGTGGCTCTCATCGACACGGTAGGCTTCGATGCAGATCGCACGAGGGAGAAGCTTCAGTCCCAAGGAATTGGATCCGGCTCTGTCTTGCCCTACGACTACCGTCCATTCGATCGTCGCTGGCTCTACTGGGAGCGCAGCACCAAGCTCTTGGACAGAAATCGAGCAGAGTATGTAGACGCCTTGCCCACTCTTTGTCCCCAAATCGTCCTGGCTCAACGGACCCGGAAGGGATTCGATCCTCCGCTTTGTGTTACTGCTCTCGGCTCATATCACCTGATCGAGTCAGTGAGCCTCATTTTCCCCCTCAGGCTTAACCCGCCCGAGGCCGAGCACCTCTTCGCCGCCGCGCTCTCCGACGAGGATCGAGCTCGCACCGCGTGGAACCTCTCGGAGAGGGCCTGGGCCGGGCTGGAGGGGTTGGGGATCGACGATCCCAGCGTCGTCTTCTACCACGTCCTCGCCACCCTCCACAGCCCCGCCTACCGCGAGGCCAACGCCGGCGCCCTTCGCCAAGACTGGCCCCGCGTTCCGTGGCCAAGCCTCCCCTCCCTTTCGCTTGCGAGAGGGAGGGAGCAGGGGGAGGGAGAGCCTGCCGCCGACGCCCCAGGCACCGAGGCCATGCGCGCTGCTCTCGAAGCCAGCGCCGAACTCGGCCGCCGGGTCGCCGCGCTCCTCGATCCCGAGACCCCCGTCCCCGGCATCACGACCGGCGCCCTCGAGCCCGCCCTCCGTCGCATCGCCGTTTGGACCATTCTCGACGGCTCCCCACCCATGGCGAGCGACTTCGAGGTGACTGCCCACTGGGGCTATCGGGGTCAAGGCGGGGTCGTGATGCCCGCGACGGGCCGCCTCATGGGCGGCGTCCCCGACCCTGAGAGCCCCCTGGGTCCCGAAACCGTCGACGTCGCCCTCAACGATCGCGCCGTCTGGCGCGGCGTGCCTCAAGCCGTCTGGGAGTACAAGCTCGGCGGCTACCAGGTCCTGAAGAAGTGGCTCAGCTACCGCGAGAAGGACGTCCTCGGCCGCCCGCTGACCCCCGAGGAGATCCGCCACTTCACCGCCACCGCCCGCCGCATCGCCACCCTCCTCGCCCTCGGGCCGGAGCTGGACGCGGCGCACGTGGCCTCGGCCCAACGTTGCGCCACTGAGTCGCCTACCGCATGATATTGAGCGCGTTAACCTCGTTCAGTTGCTTCGGGAACGCGCTGCCATACGTGTGGAGCACGAAGACCGGGTCGCTGACCGTCTGGACGCCGATCCGCTGATCCGGGCCGATCACCGGAGCGTGGTGCAGCCGAACAGTCGCGACGACCCGCGGCGTTTTCGGCTTTCCCAGGGCGATGACGGCGTTCGACATCCCGTCGAATGCTAACCCGACTCGAAGCTTCGGTCCCTCGAAGACATTTTCGGGGAGCTTGAACTTGGCCAAAGCTTCGCCTCGCGTTACGATGTTGCCTCCGTGGAGAAGGCTAACGGTCTGCTCGGACCAGTCGAATACGCACGACAAATCGAACGGCCCGTTAAGGATGAGTTTGCCGGACCGCGGTCCTTCGACGAACACTAGTTCGTACCAGACGCAGGCCGGGCGTACGGTTGCGAACACGATCTCCGTGGGGAAGCCGATGCTGGCCGAAGAGCCCGGCTTAGGGTCCAGCAACGCGCGGGGCTTTAGGTTGCCGTCTTGCGTCCTGTACTCGCGGACGGCAACCGCGCCATCCCGCTCGAGTTTCGAAGTCTGCGGGTGCGTTCCCTCGACCATCTCATGCCAAGCCGGCTCGAGCTCGACGTTGAAGTACGCGGGAGCGATGCCCATGTCCCGGCGATCCTTGATCGCGACGAGTCGGTAGCCGCCCGCCTTGAAGTCGCCGCCAACCGGCCTAATCTCGTAGACTTGGCGTTCAAGGTTCGGCCGAACGATGAGAGGCGTAGCCGCCGTGACGACGTCGTCGGACGTCGCTACCCGGAACGAGATGTCCTTGTCGAACTCGCCGCCGAGGACTTGAGCTTCCAAGATGGCGTCGTGCTGAACGCCGTGATCGAGGTGCTCGTCATCTTGCCGAACTATGTTGAGCGTCAAGTCGGGCCTCGCTAGGGGTGCACTCACCGGCCCCCTTTGACCCGGGTCGACGTTCGCCCCTGCGCCAGGGGGAGGCGCGGGAGGTTGCCCCCCCATGTTCCCTGGCGGCGGCTCGGGGCCACGTTGGGAGAAGTGCCCGAACACGCCGAGGGCATTGGCGACCACACCGAGTAGCAGACAGGCTGCGACAGCGGTACAAGTGATTCGTGGGTTTTGCAAACCTCGCCACGCCCCAAAGCAAAGGCCTGGCCCAGCCCGCCGAGACGGCCAGCTTCGAGGATTCGAGAACCTGTTGTCGAAGCGAGTCTGGATTCGCTTCACCTTGTCTTCCGCTGAGTACGTCTTCCACGGCCACAGGTCGGTGTCCGAGTGGGCCTTGATCATGCCTATGAGTTGATCGAGGGTCCTGCATCGCCACACTTTTGCCGGAACCTCAGACACCGTGTCACTTGCCTCGATGCTCGATCTGAGGATCTCGTAGCGACCGAACTCAACGGTGGCCCAATGCGTCAGGTCCGCACCTTCCTGTACGGCAGTGACCGCCTCCCGGACAAACCCCTGGAGCTCGGCAACCTCGGGCGGCTGGAGCCTTGCGGGCTTCATAGGGGCCTACCCACCCACCGGCTTATGCTGTCGATGACCGCAAGAACATCAATCATCGTATGGTCCCTGATCACGACAACAGACGTGGACTTCATGAGCCTCTCGAGCCCTCAATCGAGTTTGCGGAGCCAATGTTAAGGCACCGCTAACTCAGTTGGTTTTCTCAGACCGTGACGCCTGACCCTCCCCCGACAATTGCCTGGTCTAATAGCCCTCTGACCAGATATGACGACAAACTGATGCCGAAGGTCTCAGGGAATTCGTATTTTCACTCCGACGACGCACGCGCGGGTTGCCGCTGCCCTCGTCTTGTGACGGGCGGAGCGTGATCGAAGCAGGCTACTTCACGGCACCCGTGCAGCTTCGCAACGCAACGGAGCACCGCCACGCAAGGTCTGGGACAACTGCCGGCGCTCAGTCGGGGCGGGATGGGCGGGCCAGAAAGCCCCGCAGGAGGCGTTGCGCTTCGGGTGAAGCGAACGGGTCGATCTCCAGGCGCCAGCGAGGAGAAGACGTCGTGAGGACCGGGAGGCGGAAGTCCATCCGTTCCCCGCGGCGCGATACGACGGCGGAGTACCCGTCCCGGACCTTCCCGAGGCCAAGCAGCGACGGTTCACCGTTCACCATGATGAGCGAGTCGCCTTCCCGGATACCGAGTTCGGCGAGTGCCGGTTCGACCGACACGATTTGCGAACCCCGCAGGACGAAGCCGAGTCGGCGGGACGGCACACCGGGCGGAATCGCCTTGAGTCCAAGGGCGGCCAAGTCCTCGTACGGCAGCTCCTGGGTCGAGCGGACCATCCGGTTGTATGAGGCGGTGAGGTCCTTGCCGGCGACCTCATTGATCGCCTTCCTGATCCCATCTTCTTCAAAGCCAGGCTTGGGAAGGCGGTGGCGCTGATCGAGGAGGCGCATCACGTCGTCGAGCGATTTGGTGCCCCGGGTCGCGCTGCGGATCTGGGCGTCCAACAGAAGCCCGATCACGAGGCCCTTCGTGTAGTAACTCAGGTTGCCGACGCCGAAGCCACCATGCTCCCAGGTCTCGCGGCTCACCTCTTCGATGGTTTTCTTGAGGCGCATACCGCTCCGCTGAAGGCTGTTGATCTCGTCGGCGAGCGCGCCGAGGAGCCACTGCTCTTCGAACAAACCGGCTCGGTAGCACATGATTTGGGCGTAGTAGTCCGTCACGCCTTCGGAAAACCAGAGGTTGCCGGTTCGATTCGGCTGGGTGTAGTCGAACGGACCAAGCACCTGCGGGCGTATCTGTTTGACGTTCCAGGCATGGAAGAACTCGTGGGCGGCAAGCGTCTCCATCCCCATCGGCTTCGAGTTCGGGAGGGCGATGACGGTGCTCGAACGGTGTTCGAGACCGCCGGCAAAGTCGCCGACCCCGAGGTGGATGAAGTAGAGGTATCGCTTGAACGGCGGCTTGCCGCCGAAGAGGTCCATCGTCGCGCGGCTCACTTTTTCGAGCATCGCGTTCTCCGCTTCGAAGTCGGGGCGGTACTTCTCGTTCGCTGAAACCCAAACGCTCTCGAACGGAACTCCGTTGACATCGAATCGCCGCCGCTCGAACCGACCGAGCCGGATCGGATGATCGATCAGCTCATCGTAATCGGCATTGACGTAGCGCCCTTCCGGGTCCCGATCCATCGCGGTTGCGACGTTCCAGCCATCGGGAAGCGTGAACTGAATCTTGGTCTTCTCACCCTTCAGTCCGTCGACGTAGAGGAATGCCGCTGGGCCGTTGATGAATGCGGTGTGGTCGCGTACATTGACACCGAAAAACCCCAGCCCGGGGTCGTCTCCCACGATCGCATAGCGAACGGTCAGGGCCTTGGCCGATCCGGGCTTGACCGTCCAGGCACCCGCGGTGGTCGGTGTCTCAAGGGAAATCGCGCGGCCGGATTCGTCTGCGATACTCAACTCGACGATCTTCTGATGATAGGGAATCAGTCGGTAGAAACCGGGGCACCACTGCGGAATCCGGAAGGTCATGGTCGACGATCCCTCGGGGACCGGCACGGTCATCGAGACGGCCACCTGTTTCTTCGCCGGTAAGGGCGTGACCCCGTACTCAATGTCCGCGCATGTGATCGTAGGGAGCACGACGGCGGCAACGAGCCACGTCCTTTTCATGGCTCCAGCCTCTTCCCAAGCACTCGCTCGATCACGACCTCGAGACGGCTCAGAAGACGGGTCTCGCCTTTGGCATACGTTCGTGGGATCGCGCCTGCGCGGAGCGCGTCTCCGGACGCGATGACCTTGCCGGTCGCGCGATCGACGAGGACGGCGAACGGCAGGGTTACGACACCGTATCGCTTGGCCAGTGGCGATTCCCAGAACCTGCCCTCGAACACCTGAGGCCATGCGATCTTCTTCTCCGCAATCGTCGCCTGGAGTTTGGCTTCACTTTCGGCGGGATCGAGGCTGACACCGAGAATGGACAGGCCATCGCCCCGGAACTCCTCATAGGCCCTGAGCCAGTTGGCCGTTTCCGTCACCGAGGCGGCATCCCACGTTGCCCAGAACACAAGTAGCGCGACCTTGCCGGGCATTCCCGAGGGGAAAGAGACGTTGTGACCGTCGATCGTCTTGGCGGTGAAGGGAGGGAAGACCGCCCCGGGATCGAGGTTCGGCGGGGGCAGAACTTCGGGTACGGCGTCCGCGCTCTTTGCCAGCACGAAAGAGTCTCCGGAGGGCGTGATAGAGGCGATCTGGTAGGTCGTGCCCACGAGGGTGAACGGTCGTCCCGCGTCGAACCGCTCCCCGACACCCTCGAACCGCCCATTGCCGTTCACATCGAGGTAGAGCTGCACGCTTCGCGAGTCCGCACCCGGTCGGAAGTCGCCGGCGGTCAACTCGTCGCGGAGAGCCGCCTTCATCTCGAGGCCCGAAAGGGTGATTTTGCCGGCGTAACCATACTCTCCCGCCGCCAAAACCGCCGTCGGATCTTGGGGGAGACCGCCGGGTGCGAACCGTTGCTGGCGGTAAAACTTGATCTTCACCTTCGCGAGAGGGCCGTGGTAACCGCTCTCGATCCACACGGATGCCGAGTACCGAATCTGGGTCGCGCCTTGGATCAGGAATTCGGTCCGCTCCCATTCGATCCTGGGATCGTTCGTCAGGTCGCCGTCCCCGTTCGCGTCCACCCACAGGCGCTCGCCGACCGTGGCCGGGCGATCGATCGCGATCAGGATGGCTCGCCGGTTTTCTGCGGGACCGAAATCCATGACCCCATAGGCCGGCTTGATGAGGTCGGCGGTGACTCGCTTGACCGCGGTCGGGGCTTCGGGAGAGAGTTCGATCCGCCGTGGTATGGCGCTGCCGCCCGGAATCGGAGCACCTTCGGCGAAGGGCGTCAGACGAATGGGTTCGAGCGGTTGGAGAGCGAGGCTGAGTGCGGCAACGAGCATCTACCAGACTATGACGTATCGCTCGACCGAGACGTTTTTCCGATCCTTGAGCCACAGAACTGTCGTCAAGCGGTGTTATCCTGAAGTCATAGTCAAATCCTGCTCGAAAAGGTGAATGCCATGAAGAAACTGACTGTGCTTGCTGCCATCGCCGTCGGCGGAGCCGCCTCCGCCCAAGTTCCGATCGGACCGTTCAACACGTGGATGATCGAGAACTTCGACAGTTTCACGCCATCCGTCTGGACGACGGTCCCGACCATGTCCGGCTGGTCAAACTGCTCCATGTTCAATGGATTCGGGGCCCTCGTCATCGGGAACCCGCTGTCCGGATTCCTAAATCCTCCCAACTCGATGTTCGGCGATCTCGTCGATGCCAACTGGCAGTTCGTCATCAACATCAAGCGATTCGGCGGCTTCTTCAAGATCGTGAACGGCAACGGGATCACGGGGATGAGAATGAAGTTCTACACCGTGAGCAACACCCTGTGGTACACGACGCCGGTCTTGCCGATCAACAACTCGAGCTTCACGTGGCACGGGTACTGGCTGTTCGCTCCGATTCGTCGGGTCGAAGTCATGGGCTTTCCGAATAGCGGTTTCGTCTCGATGGACGAAGTGCGCGCCCGCCCGTAACCCGGCGGCGGAAGGAACGCGGAGGCCTCCGCTCGCAAGGCGAGCGGGGCCTCCGCGTTGTTGAAGAAAGGGCCCGACCGGAGGGGTACCGGTGGGCCCAGAGTGTCGCAAGGGTCAAAGACTTATTTGCTTCGCAAGTTGAACTTCTTACCGTCGAGAACGAACGAAAAGTTCCACGATCCGCCGTCGACGAATCCCTTCACCATCTCCTTTTGAGCCGGGGTGAGGTCGGCGTACTTGAGGTGGCCCTGCTTGGCGTGCTTCTCCCACTGGGCCTTCGTGATCGTCTCGATGAGCTTCTTGATCGGCGTCGAGGTGAAGACCCGGAGTCGACCGCTGTCTTTCAGACGTTCGAGCGACTTGAGCTCGCCGATTTCTGGAGCTACGAACACCTCGGTCCTCATGCCCTCGCGGAACTTGGGATCGGCCAGCTTCTTCTCCAGCTCGGCCGCACGTTTCTCCATTTCCGCCTTGAACTTCGGATCGTTGAACTTCTTTTCGAATTCCTTGGCTTGCTTCTCGGCTTCACGGGACCACTTCTCGGCGTCCTTCATGTGCCGCTCCATTTCGGCCTTGAATTTCGGATCGTCGAATTTCTTTTCGAGTTCCTTGGCTTGCTTCTCGGCTTCACGGGACCACTTCTCGGCGTCCTTCATGTGCCGTTCCATTTCGGCCTTGAACTTCGGATCGCTGAACTTCTTTTCGAATTCCTTGGCTCGCTTCTCGGCTTCCTTGGCGTAGCGCTCCCACTCGGCTTTCGCCTTCGGATCTTGCTCCCCGCTCTTTTCGAAGAACATCGGCGGAAGCGGTACCCCTTCCTTAAACACCTCGCCAAACACCTGTGGGGGCAGAACCTCAAAGCCCTCCAGAGACTTCAGGCCGGGCGGAAGGACGAGCTCCTCGATCCGCTTGGTGCCGGGTATCGGTGCCAGATCCCGAAGGGGCACTCCCTCCACGATGACGCGCGGCGACTGCTTGAGGATGTAGGTGTTACCCTTCTTCTCCCACTGCGTGTCGAACGCGGACGCGATCGCGTCCATGACGTCTTGAATCGGCTGGTCTTGGATGCTGAGGCTGAGCCGGGCGTTGCCATCGGCGTCGGCCCGGGCGACGAAGCTCACTCCCTGTTGGGAGAGCCACTTGAGCACATCCTTGAGCGTGGCATTCTCGAAGCTGCCGGTGAGCCGGCGATCAAGCGAACCGGGTGTCGTCGATTGTTGAGCAAACAGTCCAATCGCTAGCAGGCCGACGACGCTGGGGACCGCTATCCATTTCACGGTATTCGTCATAAAGGTACGTACCTCCTCAGACAGAGTGCTTTCGAAAGGGGTACGCATCGATTTCCTAACGAGGTTCCTGGGCTAGGACCCGACAAGCGTCAACGGGACTTGCCGCGCTTGGGCTTGCGGCCGATCATCTTCGCGGCGGTGGTAGCGATCAACAGCACGGTCGAGGCGAGTTCGACTCGCTGAGCGATCCTTTGGGTGGCGTCATCGACCGTGCCGGCGATGCTCTTGACGCGGCCGCCGACGGACTGGGTGAGGTCTTTGGCTTGGATCGCCACCTCTTCCACCCGATCGGAGACCTTTTCGATGCGAGCCGTCAGCGACTTGATCCGAGCTTGGAGGTCGAGCAAGACCCGAATGAGGACGGCAAGGAGCGCCAGCGTTCCGATCATGACCAGGATGAACATCCCGGCTGCGATGCCCGTGACCCAATACCAATTCTCCGGAGCCGGCACTACCTGACCACCTTCGCTTCGACCTCGATCGTTTCGTTCGCCGGAAGGAGAAGCGCGACGCGCACCTCGCCTTCGTGGCTTTCCCAGACCTTACCTTGCGATTGGACCTGCGAGCCCCACAGTCCGCGCATCACCCACTCGGTGCGAATATCCTTGTCCGACGGGTTTTGGATCGTGGCCGTCACCCACCGTTTGCGTGCGTCCATCTTGAACTCGATGAACTTTCCGAAGCCGAGCTCGAACTCGGCTCCGATCTGGCGCAAGATGATTCTTCGCCCGATGCCGTCCCAGGGGCGAACGGTGAGGATGCCGTTGTCATGGGCGAGGTGGCACCCGAACGCGAAGACTCCCATGCCCTTGTTCGGCAGGACGTACGACCCCGCTCCCCGTAAGTAGTGGAAGTACCCGAGCCCCGAAGCGCCGGTGAAGGCGTTGTAGCCATAGTGCTTCGAACTCAAGTCTGGACAGAAGCACATCGACGCACCGCCGTCCTGTCGGATCAGCGCCCACGGACCCATCATCCCGCCGAAGGCAAGCCGCATGTAGGCGTCCGGAATCGCGAGGTAGTCCCGGTCGAGCGACTCCAGAAACAGGAGCGAATTCGGCATCGTCGTGTGAGCCAAACAGGCTTCCCCACGGTCGACGAGCGCTCGGATCGGGGTCGAATCAGCTCCGTCCCAACTCCGTTTGTCGCTCCCATACCACCACCAACTCGGGGCGAGCGAGCGGGCGGCGTAGGCGCATCGCATGGTCCGCTCCAGGTGCTCGTCGTTGTCGAGGTAAAGCGCGGCGTGGAAGACCTCCTCGAAACCGGAGGTGTCGAGCACCGATTCGCCCGCATAGGGGTACTGCTGCTTGACGATTTCCCGCGCCTTCATGTCGATCAGGGGCTGCAAGCGATCGGCGTCCTCATGGAGGCCCTCGCGGCGGAGATCACCGAGCAGGGAGTAGACCCGCGCATAGCCCAGCAGGCCGACCGTGCGAACGTAGTGCCGCCACCCGAAGCGAAACATCGCGAGGACGGTACGCACCGCTCGGTCGAGATACACCTTGGGGGCGTGAAGTGTCTCGCCATAGGTCGAGGCGATGCGGTACATCGCATGGTAGAGGCTGACGACGTCAGGGTAGGTCAGCGGCCGCCCGGCATACACGCCCAGGCTTGTGCCGTCGCCGAGCGCGCTCGCGACCGACATATCGCCGGGGTTCTGCACCTGTTCGAGGAGGAAGTCCTCGATGTACTCGTCGAGGGTCCGGATCTGGATCCGATCGGGGTAGTTCGCGTTCTTCTCCGCGAGAAAGAGCGCATCCGCGAGGCTGCACTCGATTCCCGAGGCCCCTTCGTACTCGTCCGCCTCGGTCACCTGCTCATGATCGACGATGTTGGTCAGGAGGATCGCCTTGTCGAACCGACCTTCGAGGCGATGGACCTGATTGCGCAGGATGTAGTCCGCGCGCTTCCGGATCAGCGACTCGATCGGCTCGGTGAACATCAGGTGAGCGTGGCTTAGCCGTCCCTCCCGGTCTTCGATCGTCACGCGGAGCGGTCCAGGCTCCCGAGGGCGAACAAAGCAGAAGCCACCCTCTTCGTCGAAATCGGTCTCGACCGTGGCGTCCCGGCTGACGAAGAAACGCGCTGGAGCGACTCCTGCCACCTCGACCGCGATTCCGACGTCGACGGGAGCGACCGCGCTCGGCAAGAGCTTGATCGCCGGGCGGCGCAACAGGGACAAGGTTTGGAAGATGGTGTCCTGTTTGTCACGCTCGGTCGGAATGAACCGCATTTGGAACGAGCGCGTGTCCCCGGGCTCAAGAATCAGCGAGGTGTGTTCGTTCGCCCAGCTCTCCCAACCTTCACGCTCCATCGTCGCCCGGCTGTGTGCGTAAACCACCGGGATCCCCTCCCATTGGTGAGGGGTCGAGAGGGAAGCGGGGATGTGGTTGAAGAACTCCCATCCGGTTTGGTCACCTGGGATGATGAGCAGCCCGGGCGGCTCCGCGGTCATCCGCTGCGCGAACACCCAGCTTGCGGCACCGCCGATGAACTTGTGGATGTAGAGTCGGCTGTTCCAAAGACGCTTGAGCTGTTCGTCGCTCCAACCGAAGCCGTCGTAGAAACAGTTGAGCGCAAGCGGAAACCCCAATTCCCCGATCTCGACGGTCACGCGGCCGCGGTTGCGCAGCTCAAGGTCCCAGACGACATGGGGCACGGCACCGGGAACCTCGTAAAAGCGCCCGGTCGATTGGACGTCCTCCAAGAACGGAAACTCGTACTCGAACGAAACCTTATCGGCTTCGAACGCCTCTTCGCGGTCGAGGTCGAGGAGCGGCTCCGCCGATTGGTTGCGACTGGAAATCCACGGGCCGTTGGGGTCGGTTCGGGCCGAGAGCAGGATCGTCCCTGGATACAGATCCTCGGCGTTCTCCTCGCCGAACGAAAGAGGGGGGAGGACGAACTGGAAGTCCTCACCTTCGTCCGGGAGCATCGGATCGGCGGCCCAAAGCTGCACGATCCGTCCACCAGGACCGAACTCCATGGAAATGAGAACGCCGGTGAGCTCGTGACGCTCGTCTGAGAACGGGTCCATAGGGCTCCGGGAGCTTACCGCACACGGACCGCGCGCCCCCGCCGCGAAGGAGTGACTCGACCCAAGTCGAACTCGGATCCATGTCCGGACGGTTGGCCGTTCTCCTCAAGTCCCCGCTGTTTGGGATCGTCGTCGTCATCGTCCTCCTCAGCGTGGTCTTGACGCTCTTCGCCGGCACCCACGTCGACCGAACAACTGGGGCCACCGTGAACAACTTCCTGAACGCCAACACCCTCCTCCAAATCGCGACCGATGCGAGCTTCTTTGCGATCATGGCGATCGGGGCGACGCTGGTGATGGTCTTGCGTGGGATCGATCTCTCCGTCGGTTCGGTCTATGCGTTGGCCGGTGTCGCGATGGCGTTGGTCCTTCGCAACACGGAGTCGACCGGTCCTGCCGCCGTCCTCGTCGGTCTGACGATCGCCGTCGCGGTCGGACTTGGGTGCGGCCTCCTGAACGGGAGTCTGATCTGCGCTCTGGGCGTCCATCCTTTCGTGGTCACGCTGGGCGCGATGTGGGTGTATCGTGGGATCGCGTTTGTGAGTTCGCGAGCCGAGAGTGTGCTCCTCCCCGAACCCCTGACTCAGGTTGCCAAGAGCTCACTCGGCTTCGGCACCGGGGTGACCCCGGTGCCCCTGGTCACGATGCTGGCGATCGCGGCCCTCGGTTCGATCTACTTGAAGCGGACGGCTCCAGGACGGCGGATCTTCGCGGTCGGTGGCAACAGCCTGGCTTGCCGCTACTCGGGCTTACCGATAACTCGCATCCTGGTCGGCGTCTACGGTCTGGCGGGGCTTGCCGCGGGTTTGGCGGCGTTCGTCGGGAACAGCTACTACGGTTCTGCGTCCTCCGGCGATGCCGCCGGGTACGAACTCTATGTGATCGCTTCGGCAGTCGTAGGGGGTGTCAGCCTGAGCGGGGGTCGCGGCACGGCCTGGGGGGCTTTGCTCGGGGCCTTCCTGATTGCGCTGATGCGCCAGTCGATCCGGACCCTGCACTTCGACCAGAACTACGAGCAGATCGTCATCGGGTGCGCGATCGTGCTCGCCGTCGCCCTCGACCGTTGGAGCACGATGCTTCGCGACCGAGGGCGACGGGAGTCAGCGGCTCAGTAGCTGCCGTGCTGTGAGCATGTGGGGGCGTCGCCGACGTTGCCGATGGTGTAGGTGCCCCCGGATGGACACGACGGGAACGCGGAGCCCTTGATGTACACGGGCCACAGGTCGGCTTGGACGACCGCGTCGCCCGTGTTCTTGCGATTCTCCATCGCAAACGTCTCCTTTGCGTGGGCGATCTGGCGGAGGTTCTCAAGGCACGATTTCTGACGCGCGCTCTCCCGGGCCTTGATCCACTGGGGCGTGGCGATCGCCAGCAATATGCCGATGATCAGCACCACGATCATGATCTCGACGAGTGTAAATCCTCTTCGACGCAAAACCTACCTCCGGTACTCTTCTTCCACATCGTCGCAGAAAGCCCACGATCCGTGGTCAGAACATTTTCGGCAAGGCTCATGCCAATGGAGCTAGGGACCATCGATCGGGGCGAAGAGAACCTTGGCAAAGAGCGCTGCGCGATCCCGTGGGCGGCGGGCGACGCCCAAGGTGAGGAGGCAGGCAACGCCGGCGATCAGGAGGCGCAGCAACGCTCCCATTCGGTTCAGCGCCCAGGCCGTGGCGGCGGCAATCGGTCCTCCGTGGATAGAGAAGTACAGTTCCTTGCCCCGGTTGTAGCGAGCGACCGATCGCCACCGGGCCGAACCCCCACTGCTCGCGCCAAGTTCGTGCACGAAACCCGCGGCGGGTACGAAGACGATCTCGCCGTGCCGGCGAAGTCGACGGCAGAGTTCGGTGTCTTCGCAATAGAGGAAGAAGCGCTCATCGAATCGCTCGATCGGCCGCATCATGAGACACGCTCCCATGACTTGCTCAGTCAGGGCGCTTGCCTTGCGTTCGGCGAGGAGTCGTTCGGTGTTCCAATAGGGTGAGAACCACCGCGAACCGGGGAACACCTTCTCGAGCGCGGTTTGCTCGCAGAACACGGCCCAAAGGGTCAGGCGGTTCGCGGTCGAGAGCTGGGTGCGCCCGTCCGATCCATGAAGGCGTCCGCCGGCGGCGACGACGTTCGGGTCGTCGAAGGCTTGGGCCAGAGTCGCGACCGCTCCCGGATCGGCGGCGGCATCGCTGTTGAGCAGGAGGACGAGCTTGCCTCGGGCGACGGCGAGCCCCTGGTTGTTCGCGGCCCCAAAACCGCGGTTCTCGGCATTGCGAATCAGCGTGGCGTCGGGGAACTCGGTCGCCACCATCTCCGCGGATCCATCTGAGGAGGCGTTGTCGACGACGATCGTCTCGCAACCGGCGTCGAGGCTGCGAAGGCAACGCCGGAGCAGGTCGCGCGTGTTGTAGCTGACCACGATGACGCTGATGCCGGGCACTTAGGGCTCCACGAGATCATCAGGCTCCGGGTCCAATCTCCACGCGTTGTAGAACGCTTCCCGGGCTCGGACTGCACGATCGACGATGTCGCCCCCGACCGCATTGATGTGCCCGAGCTTTCGCCCCGGACGGGGTTGTTTGCCGTACCAGTGGACGCGGACGCCGAAGTCGGAGAAGATCGCGGCGACGAGGCCGCTGCGAAAGTCCCCGACGTGGGGTTGTCCGATCAAGTTGGCCATGCACGTGGGGACCCCGTCGAGCGGAGCCGGGGGGAGATTGAGGGCGAGTCGGACATGCTGCTCGAACTGACTCGGTCCGCCCCAGTCGAGCGTGTAGTGGCCGCTGTTGTGGGGTCGGGGTGCGATTTCGTTCACGACGAGCGATCCGTCCGCCTTCTCGAAGAGCTCGACACCGAACAGCCCCTCACCGCCCACCGCCTCGACCGCACGCAGAGCGATCTCCGTCGCATCGGCCTCCGCAGGGAAGACGAGGTCGCATTGGTGGTTGGCCTGGACCGTCTCCATCGTCGGAAAGCAAGCCTGGAGCCATTCGTCGCCATATCGCCGCCGCATGACCATCACTGCCAATTCGCGCTTGAACTCGACGAACTCCTCTGCGAGCCACCCGCCGTCCGCCCAGATCGTCTTGTAGTCCTCAAACTCCTGGGCATTGCGAGCGGTCCGTGTCCCCCGACCGTCATAACCGCCAAATCGGGCTTTGAGGACCATGGGAAAGCCGATCGTTGCGATCGCGGCGGCGCCGTCGTCCGCAATCGCGACCGCCTTCGGGCTGGGCACCCCGGCTCTAACGTACGCTTCACGCTGGTGGAGCTTGTCCTGGACGGTCGCGAGACAGTCGAGTCCCGGCATCAGAAACTCGGGTGGACGCCCGAGCTGCTCGAGGGCTTCGCGCACGGCCGTCGCCGGGACGAATTCGTTCTCGAACGTGACGCGGGCGCAGACGGAGAACAGGTGTTTGAGCGCGTCGACATCGGTGAAGGCGGCCTGCATCGCAGGCCCGACCTGGGCTGCCGGTCCGCCGCCGGCGGGGTCGAGGGACAGGCAGGCGAGGCCCATGCGCTGAGCGGCCATGATGGACATGCGTCCGAGCTGGCCGCCTCCCAGAATCCCCAAGTCAAACTCGAACGTCATCTGCCCCTCCATCCACGATTTGCTCCGGCCGGATCGCGAGTCGCGCCGCACCGCTCACGTCCCGCTCCCGGATCGGTCCCACGAGCTCGGCTCCGGCCATGCTCACTTCGAGCTTACTGACCTCGATCCGCATCCATTCGAGGATCGGATCGAACGTCGTCAGGTCCGGAAGCGTGAGGATCATGCTTACCTGGGTCTGGTCGCGGCTCGCCAGCGACACGGCGAGGGCACTGACTCCGAGGAACCTCGGGTCGCCCTCGCGCCGAAGCTCGCGGATCAACTTGGTCACGGTCTTCGCCGTGGCCAGGTCCGGCGTGCCGAGCCGAACCGAAGCCTGAAGGACCCAGTCGCGTTCCCCGATCACCGCCACGCCCAGGTGGCGATGGGCGGATTTGGGCCCGTAATCGGGTTCGATCGAACGCTCCAGGAGCATCCCGAATCCCTGGCGGAACAAATCGGGAATCTCGCCTTCGCGTCGGCCGCGATCGGACCGTTCGCACAGGAACACCGGGAGTCCGTAGACCTCCGCCAGCACCCACGCGAGGCGGTCGATGTACCGTTCGAGGACCACGTCGGGGAGGATGCCGTCGGCATCGGGAACCCGGATGAGCGGACACGAGTCGAGGGCGCCGATCCGCGGATAGGAGCCGTGGTGTCGCTGGAGATCGATCCGGGGCAAGGCCGCCACGCCGAGCCTTTCGAGAGCCTCGAACACCCGGACGGGATCACCGCTGAAGGCGGAGATCGTCCGATTCTGGTCGACGTCGGACCGGAGATCGTGGATGCGAAGCCCAAACGCGTCGAGGATTTCGCCGAACTCGCGCAGGAGGCCTTTGTCGCGTCCGAACGACCATTGGGGGATCGCCAACACCCGCATCGCCCTTGAGCATGGCTGATTTTCGGTCCCGGAAAACCAAGACCCTCGCGGAGAACGTCTTGCGGAACGCGGATCGTCCCCACGGCATGAGGAAGTGGATCAGGATGACGGTCGGGGCCATCGCGGCCGGCTCGCTCTTCGTGGTGGCCTTACCGCCGGTGGCATGGGGCGGCTTGGGCTGGATTTGCATGATGCCGGTGCTTTGGTCGACGCGAAGGACCTCCTTTCTTGTCGGGTTCGCGGGCGGTGTCCTCACGGCGACGGTGGGTGCGTTGCTGAGCGTCACGCCACTTGTGGGGCCGGCCGTGATCGAAGATGGGACGATCGGCTGGAACTTCGTCGGATTCGGTCTCTATGGCCTCGTGATCGCGCTTGTTATGGGCCTTGCCGCCGAAGTCAGAACCTGGAACTGGAGAGCGGTCTTCGGCATGGCGTCACTCGCCGTTCTCGCAGAGCTGATCACCTTCGTCCGACTTCCGGCTCACCTGGGCTTGACCCAATTTGCCTCGATGCCGATGATGGCTGTCGCGAGCATCGGCGGCATCTGGCTCGTGAGCTGGTTTGTCTGGGCGGCCAACTTCACGATCCTGCTCGAACGCCCTCGTCGAGCCACGTCCGTCGCGGTCGCTGCTTTGGTCCTCGGTACGCTTGGGCTCTCGCTGGATACCCTGCGTCGAGCCGACTCGGCGATCCCGGTCGAGAGCGGGGTGGGTGGAGCTCTCGCGCTCCAGTCTCGCGGCGACAGCGTGGATGAGCTGCTCAGCCGGCAACTCGAAGGCGTCCGCGATCGTCCCCGGCTCGGCGTCTGGCCCGAACTTGCCGTGGCTCAGTCCGAATTGGAAGCGATCCAAACGTTTGCGGCGGGCCCGCATGGGTTTCCCATCGTCACCAGCTACCACCGAGTCGAAGGTGGCACTCATCGCAACAGCGCGGTGGTCATCGATGCTCGGGGCATCTCGGAACCCTACGACAAGCGCAAGCTGTTCGCCGCCGAGTCCGAGACCACTCAAGCCGGCACGCGCCCGCTGACCGTCGCCGTCGTGCGCGAGCATGTCGGACTGAACATCTGCTTCGACTCCTGTTTCCCACGGATCATGAGGGAGACGGCGCTGGCCGGCGCCGATGTGATCGCGCTTCCGACCTTGGATCCGGCGTCTCCGAACGGGTTCATTCAGGCGGTCCACGCGGCGTTCACGCCGTTTCGGGCGGCCGAACTCGGGGTTCCGATCGTGCGGGCCGAAACCACGGCGTGGTCGATGATCGTCGATGCTCGCGGACGCATTCTCGGCTTGACCCCGACCGGAAGGGAAGGCCCTCTCGTGCGCCGACTGGCGTCCGGCTCCCACTGGACTCTGTACCGGGCTTGGGGCGATTGGTTCCTTTGGGTCTGTGTGGGAATCGCCGCGGCGTGGATCGTCGGATCGTCCAAGATGGCAACATGCGCATCCACGTGGTGGGGGCGTCGGGGTCGGGGACCACGACCTTAGGCGCGGCCCTTGGTCGAAGGCTAGGGATCGAACACCTCGACACCGACGCGTTCTATTGGCTCCCCACGGACCCGCCGTTTCGCGAGAAGCGGCCGATTCCCGAGCGCGTGGCGATGCTGCTCGACGAGTTCGGTCGACGCGAGCAGTGGGTCCTGAGCGGCTCCCTCGTGTCGTGGGGCGCCCCGTTGGTGCCGTACTTCACGCGGGTGGTCTTTCTCTCCGTTCCCGACTCGGAGCGCATGGCACGCCTGAAGCGAAGGGAAGAGGAGCGCTATGGCGATCGGATGCTGCCGGGAGGTGACATGCACGAGTCGGTCCAGGCGTTCCTGTCGTGGGCGCGGCACTATGAGTCGGGTGATTTCGGGGGACGCAGCCGTCGGGTGCACGAAGAGTGGCTCGCGATCCTCCCCTGCCCCGTGCTCCGCATCGAAGGCACGCCGACCGTCGACGAGTCGGTCGCTCGTGTCATGCAAGGTGAGTCGGCGTCCGCCGACGCAGACAGCCTTGCCCCTTCCGGTTGAGGTCAGCGCGAAACCGGCCCCTGGGGGCCATCGGTTCGCTCCTTGGAGC
>DKKT01000073.1 GCA_002455425.1 Chthonomonas sp. UBA6659
CCACCTCCCCCGATGCGGCGCACGACTCATCGCCGAATCAGGGGAGGATCTTCCCAAGAAATTGCGCGCACGACTCATCGCCGAATCAGGGGAGGACCTTTGTGAAAACGCCGTGAGATACCTCCCTGATTCCGGTTTGTGAAGATCATTGGAAGATACCTCCCTGATTCCGGGATGGTTTGTGCCCGGCATCGGGGAGGTCGGTGAGCGAAGCGAACCGGGTGGGGTCGTCCCGTCCCGCGGGAGCGGGCCCCCCGATGCGTAGGAGGCCAACATCTGGCGGACGGAGCACCACGCCCCGGTAAGCTCCGCGAATGTCTGCTCTGGCCCTGGCGGCTGCCATGTTCCTTTCTCCCCAAGATGTCCTGACCATCGTCGGCAAAGCCGGGCCAGGAAAGGGCAAGCACATCGTCCTCCTCGCCGGCGACGAGGAGTACCGTTCGGAAGAGGCGTTTCCCCAACTCGCTAAGATCCTCGCCGAGCGACACGGGTTCACGTGTACCGTCGTCTTCTCGCTGAACGCTCGCGGCGAGATCGACCCCAATGTCCAGACCCACCAGCCCGGCATCGAGGCGCTCGATCGCGCGGACCTTTGCGTCATGCAGCTCCGCTTTCGTCAATGGCCGGATGCGCAGATGAAGCACTTCGTCGACTACTATCGGTCGGGCAAGCCGATCCTTGCCCTCCGGACGAGCACCCACGCCTTTTCGTACCCGCCCGAGTCGACGAGCGCTTACCGAGCCTACGGCTTTCAGAGCAAAGACTGGCCGGGCGGCTTTGGCAAGCAAGCGCTCGGCGAGAACTGGGTCAGCCACTGGGGCAACCACGGATCCCAGGCAACCCTCGGCGTCGTCGAGCCTTCGCAGCGCCTGCACCCCGTACTGCGTGGCGTGACCGAGGTCTTTGGCCCGACCGACGTCTACGAAGTCTCCCTGCCCGCCGACGCGACGATCCTGATGCGCGGCCAGGTCCTCACCGGGATGGAGCGGACAAGCTCCGCCGCCACCGATCGGAAGAAAACGGTCCAAGGCATCGAGCAACCGGTGAACGAGCCGGCCATGCCGATCGTTTGGTACCGCCGGCCCACAAACCCGGCCGGGAAGCAAAACGAGATCCTCGTGACGACGATGGGGGCTGCCACCGACCTTCTCGACCCCGGATTCCGCCGACTGCTGGTCAACGGCACCTACTGGCTCCTCGGACTGGATGTGCCCAAGAGCGCGAGTGTCGATTTCGTGGGTCGCTATGACGCGTCGCCGTTTGGATTCGACGGTTTCAAGAAAGGCGTCAAACCACGCGATCTTCTTTGAAGAACGGCCGGTGGGAAACCTGTGGAAAACTCCCAATGTATCCCCCCCTCGATTGAGCCCTGTTACAATCTCCTCATGAAGCGAATGCTAATCTGCTTGGTCGTCGCTCTTCACCCCGAAAGCCTTTTCAGAGCGTCGAAAGTGCAAGACACTGGGTCCCCAACTCGGCGGAAAAGTATGGGATGTCTTTTCGGTCGATGAAGGCACGGAGACTTGGGTGCAAAATGGCGTTGTCCGGACGCGCAACATGCTGAAGTACACGATGGTTGAACAGGGCAAGCTGATCACGTGGCCCGTGGGCGGTGGAGGTAATCCGGACTGATGGTTGCCATCTCCTGTTCGGTCGCCTGGTTATTGAGCCAGGCAACTCCCGCCGTGGTCTTCGCCATTGGTGGTTCGAATTCGGTGTCCGACCTGAAAGCACTCGTCAGCGCCGACCGCCCCGAGCTGAAGCGAATTGCGGAGGAGCGAGGCTATTCGATCGTTGAGTTCTCAGAGGGAGTCGTCGTCGAGATCGGAGATCCGCTCGGGGTCGATCGGCGTCGTGCGCGATGCGCGATCCTCCGTGCGCTCGCTGATAGTAACGGCACGATCCGTCTCGGCGATCTCGGAACCGACGCACGTGAGGAGATGAGACGACAGCTCTCAGCTTACTCAGCAAACCCGGATTACCGTGGGATTGGAGATTCGGACAAGACCCCTGTGCGGTTCCAGTGGGGCGCTGCCATCAAGATTGAAGGAGAAGGGAAGTCGTTTGCGACGTTCAACTTCATTTCGCCGCCGTCGGGGCCTTCTCCCGATCCGGTCAAGCTTCCTGATGTGGCAATCCGCGAAAATCGAAGTAAGGCCGTCGTGGACGAGGTGGATAACTCCCTCTTCGAAACCCGATTTGTTTCGGCCAGAATGGGTAGCGGGGTCACCTCCAGGTCGCGCCTCATTGTCGTCTATGTCACCAAGAAGGAACAGGAGTCGGCGCAAGCCTTAGCCGAATTCGAGAATGTGGCGGCGACGCTGAAGGATCGTCTCGGCGCGAAAGAGCCCCAGGCCGGAGAGGCATTCAGCGCTCTAACCCCGGAAATGCAGGCCGGACTGAACGCGGACATGCGCGCGAACTTCCGTCGCCTCGGATTCACCGACGTCGAGGATGCGCGGCGGTGGCTCCTGCGCACGAAAGTCGTGAGCGCGAGAACGCACTTTCAACTCGACTGCACGATCATGGGTTCAAACGGAATACCGACGAGCGTCTCATTCACGCTCGTGCCCTGAAGGCCTCGCTTGGTCCCAGGCCCCCTTGCGTGCGGGTTTGTTTTTTCAGTATCATTCTCAATAATGAGAACAAAGCTCTCCCGCAATGAGCTGATCGCCCATCCGGTGCGCCTGAGCATTCTCGGCGCGCTCGCCGGGCGCGAGCTCACGGCGGAGCAGTTGGGCCAGATTCTCGACGACATCCCGCGCCCGTCGCTCTATCGGCACATCGCGTTGCTGGTCGAGGGTGGGCAGATCCAGGTCGTTTCCGAACTGCGCCGGCGCGGGCGGTCGACCCGGTTGCTCGCCCTCAGTGACGGAGCCGGCCGCCTCGACCGCTCGGCGATCGATCCCGAGGATGTCGACGAGAATCGGCATCTCGTCGACACGTTCTTCGCGCGGCAGATGGCGGGTTACGCCAACGCGATCCGCGACCCTTCGATCTCGCCGGGAGACTGGCGGTTGCTGGGGACCGTGCTGACGCTCAGCGAGGAAGAAGAGCGCGAGCTTCTATCCGGCCTTCAGGTGTTGATCGAATCGTTCGATGATCGCCCCGCCAGCGGTCGACGGCGACGAACCCTGATCTTCGGCAGCCTACCGAATCGCGATTTGCCCACTCAGACCCAGGAGTAGAACCATGACCTTCCTTTCCACGATCGCGGCTCTGGCCGCTACCGTTCAACCCTCGCCATCGACCCTGATCGAAGAGTGGCTCACCTCCCTGAATGCAGGTTCTCTCGAGGCCTGTCGCGTCTTCCATCGGCGAGCGCCGTGGCCTGCGAAGGCGGACGAGGTCGCGGAACAGAGCTTCGCCCTGTTCCGGCGGACCGGCGGATTCACCCGAGTGCGCGACCTGCCCGATCGCGAGGGCCGGACCGAAGTTCTGGTTCGGGCCAAGCTGATCGACGACTACCGGATTTTCGCCATCGGAAAGAACGCCGAGGGCGCCCTCGAACCCAGCGTCACGTCTCCGCCGCGGGCGCTCCTTCTCAAGGAGGTCCCGGTGGCGACCCGGGAGACCTTGCCGTCCCGGGTTCAAGCGTACATCCAGGGGCTCGCCCGTGCCGGGCGTTTCAGTGGGGCCTATGCGTTGGCCGAAGGCGACGTCGTTTTGGCGAAAGGCGCGTTCGGATTGGCTCACCGGGGCTTCGGGGTGAAGAACCGGTTCGATACGAAGTTCAATCTCGCTTCGATGGGGAAGATGTTCACCGCGATCGCGATCGGCCGTTTGGTGGATGCCGGAAAGCTCAGATTCGACACGAAGATCGGAGAGATTCTGCCCGACTATCCGAATGCCACCGTCCGCGATCAGGTGACGCTCCGCATGCTCCTCAGCCATTCGTCCGGGCTTGGCGACATGTTCACCCCGGCGTTTGTCGAGGGCTCGAAGGACCGCTGGAAGACGGTCGACTCAGTGCTGCCGCTCTTCCAGGACGAGCCGCTGCGGTTCGAGCCCGGCAAGGGTCAGTCCTACAGTAACGCCGGCTACGTTCTCCTCGGCAAGGTGATCGAAAAGGTGTCCGGCCAAGAGTACTGGAGATTCCTTGAGGAGCAGGTCTTCGATCCGCTCGGGATGAAGGACACCGGTGCATTCGAAATGGACCGCGACACTCCGAACCTCGCTTTCGGCTACACGAACGAGCCGCTCGATGGGTCCGTGACCTTGGGCGAACCGTACAACAACCTTTTCATGCACATCGCGAAAGGGAGTCCGGCCGGGGGTTCGTTCTCGACGGTTCCCGACCTGCTCAAGTTCGCGACGGGTCTTCGATCGGGCAAGCTGGTGAGGCCTGCGACCTTGCGCACCATGACGACGCTAAGCCAGGGCTTTCCGGACTATGGGCTGGGGTTCCAGCTTCGGCCGCTTCCGAGCGGTGGCATGGCTTACGGCCACGGTGGCGGCTTTCCCGGGATCAGCGGCGAACTGATCATCTATCCGGGGTCGGGCTACACGTTCGTCGCGCTCGCGAACTACGACCTGGAAGCGATGCGGGCGGTCGCACGGGTGCGCATGCTGGTCGGCGACGTGATTTCCGACCACTGAACCGAACATGGGAGAGCCCGTTACGTCTCCGCCCCGGGATGACGAACCGAGCTCTCCTACTCCTGACCTCGCCGGCGTTCGCCGCGGTCATGGCGATTTCATGGGCAATGCAGCGGCAACCAGGGGGCGCAGGGCGCGTCTACCCTCCACCCACGCGCGGCTGGGAGCAGGGCACGATTCTCTTGGGGAATCCGACCGATCGCTCGATCGAGATCGTGATCCATCCGAAGATGGACGGCACAGGGACGATCGCGTACGGCACAGCCACGCTCTCGGAGCGATCTCCCTCCTTCGGGTTGAAGGCGGGAAAGCCAAGCCGGATCACGCTGAACGGTCTCCGACCGGACACGAGCTATCGCTATCGTCTCACGATTCGAAACACCGAGAGTGAGGCCCAGAGTCCCGAGTATCGGATTCAGACCCAGCGCGCTCAGGGAGAGAGTTTCAGCTTCTTCGTTCAGGGTGACTCCCACCCCGAGCGAAATCCGAAGATGAACATACCTGCCCTTTATCAGAGAACCTTGGAGACCGCCGCCGAAGAACAGCCGGACTTCTTCGTGTGCATGGGGGACGACTTCAGTGTCGATACGCTTCATGAGCGGACTGCGGGAACGATCGAGGGCGTGTACCGAAAACAGGTGCCCTACCTTGGCCTCGTGGCGCACTCGTCGCCGCTGTTCCTGGTGAACGGCAACCATGAACAGGCGTCGAAAGCAAACTACGACGGGACGGCCGCAAGCCTTGGTGTCCTGGTGCAGAACGCACGAAACCGGAACTTCGCCCAGCCGGCTCCCGATGGGTTCTACTCGGGAAACCCTGAGGAGCTGAAACACATCGGTCATCTCCGGAATTACTTCGCCTGGACTTGGGGCGATGCCCTGTTCGTCGTGATCGACCCCTACTGGCACTCGGAGGTCGCCGTGGACAATGCCGTCGGCAAGGGCCCGAGGAGCGACGGCGGCGGCAAACGCAACCGTGACCTTTGGAACGTCACGTTGGGCGAGCGCCAGTATCGGTGGCTCACGAAGACCCTGGAGGAGAGCCAAGCGAAGTACAAATTCGTGTTTGCTCACCACGTCCACGGAACGGGCAGGGGCGGCGTGGAGAATGCTCCCTATTTCGAGTGGGGCGGTAAGGGTCGCGACGGCGCGGACGAATTCAAGGCGAAACGGCCCGGATGGGCGCTGCCCATCCATCAGCTCTTCGTGAAGACGGGGGTGACGATTTTCTTCCAAGGGCACGATCACATCTTCTGCCGCCAGGAGTTGGACGGGGTGATCTATCAATCGACACCTGTTCCCGCGGATGGCTCAAATGAGTTGATCAACGGCGATGCCTACCGATCGGGCGACAAGGTCGTCGGGGCGGGATTGGTCCGTGTCGGGGTGTCGCCGGAGAAAGTCACGGTGGAGTTCCGTCGATCGTTCCTTCCGGACGCCGAAAAGGAGGGGCATCGGCATGGTGAAGTCGCCCACCGATATGAAGTCAAGCCCAAAGGCGCAAGGAGCGGCAAGTGAAATCTCAACGAATCTGGGGCCTGATCCTCATCGGCATCATTGCCGTCGGTACGACGGCCTACACCACCCGGTCGAAACCTCGGACCGACCACGCCGTGGAGCGGGCTGCCACGATCGCGAGGCCTTTCGCGAAGTTCGCCCCTGCGGTGAAGACCCACGCCGACCACGAGCACTTCTTCGTCGAATCAGATGGAATGCCCGCCCACAAGATGATGGTGGGGATCAAGGCGTGGCAGCAGCAAGTCCCCCTGCCGCAGAAGTACACCGGAAACAACGCCTGGCAGTTTCCACTGTTTCCGACGCCGGCCAAGGAGCCGCTGAGCGCGAAAGAACACTTCTTCCGAGGTGCGATCGCAATCGCCGCGAACGGCGTCCCGATTTTCAACCCGATCAAGAACGATGGGCGGACCGACACCTTTCTCGCGGGTGAACTCGACGAGTTCGGGGGTCACAGCGGGCAAGGCGACGATTACCACTACCACATCCTTCCTATGCACTTGGAGAAGGCGATCGGCAAGGGCCTGCCGGTTGCGTACGCGCTCGACGGCTACCCGATCTTCGGGCTGACGGAGCCGGACGGATCGGCGGTGAAGGGCCTGGATCGATTCAACGGCCACACGACGGCAGCCCTTGGATACCACTATCACGGCTCTCTGACCTACCCGTATCTCAACGGGGGGTTTCATGGTGAAGTGGTCGAGCAAGAAGGGCAGGTCCACCCTCAGCCGCGTGCCTCGAGCCCGCGGCCTCCGACCCGTCCGCTTCGCGGCGCAAAGATCGTCGGCTTCGAAACGGTCAAGCCAGGCTCTTACTCGGTGACGTACACGCTCGCGGGAGAAACCCGAAAAGTGAACTACACCGTCGACAAGGACGGTGGCGTGACGTTCGAGTTTGTGGACGGCCAAGGAAGGTCCACCAAGGAGACGTACTCCGGCGGCGATCGTCGAGGAGGTCGCGGAGGTCGGGGCGGGGGGTCCCGCCCGGATGGGCTGGGGCCTCCTCCAGGTCCCCGGAAACCGTGGCTTGTCGACCACGCCAAAGAGCTCGATGCCGATCGAAATGGCGAGGTGTCGAAGTCTGAACTCTCCGATCAGTGCCGTGAAGCGTTCAAAGGATACGCAGGGGAGGCCACGGCGATCAAGCTTGCGGCGCTGCAGGATCGACCGACGGTGCGCAACGCGATCGGCGGTTTCGTCAAGGTCCACGCAAAGGAGCTCGATCAAAACGGCGACGGATCGATCACGGAAAAGGAGCTCATCGATTCGATGATGCGTATGTTCGACAAGCAAGACCGAGACGGAGACGGCAAACTTTCGGGTCGGGAGCTTGAGGGTTGAAGCGGCTGATCCTCGCAGGGGGCGTCCTTTCGGCTCTTCTGACGTGGCCCTTCGTTCAGGGCCAGGAGCGGCGTCCCGGTGGTTCTCCGGCCGTGTATCGAACCGAGGTTCCCGTGAGCGAACTGAACGTGATCGCGGGAGCGCCGACCTCTTCGAGCGTGATTCTGAGCATCCTCAGCCGGACGTCCGGAAGTGCCGAGGTGTCGCTCACCCTTCCGGGAGGCTCGGTCAGAACCGAGAAGGTAAAGCTGGAAGCCGAAGTGCCCTGTCCGCTGCTGATCGAGAAACTGCCTCCCGGGACGTCGGTCCCGTACGTCCTTCGTCAGGGCGATCAGAAAGTCGAGGGCCGTTTCTCGACCGCCCGTAAGGTGGGCGAGCGTTTCGTGTTTGCGATCCAGGCGGATTCGCACCTCGATGGCAACAGCGATGAGAGAGTCTACGAGCGAACGCTTGCCAATGTGAGGGCGGACAGACCCGATTTTCTCGTCGACTTGGGCGACACTTTCATGGTCGACAAGTACCCGGATCCGAAGGACGCGTTGAAGCAGTATCGTGCGCAGCGGTATTGGTTCTCTCGAATCGGGTCCGAGCTGTCGGTGTTTCTCTGCCTCGGAAACCACGATGGCGAAGTGGGCTGGCCGGCACGCGACGGGGAGTCGAGCGCGATCTGGGCTCGGGAGCAGCGGGAGAAGTTCTTTCCGACCATCCGGGAGAACGGCTTCTATTCCGGAGCGCCGACGAAAGGCCTCTACTACGCGTGGGTGTGGGGCGATGCCCAGTTCATCGTTCTCGATCCGTTCGTGGCGACCACGCGCAAGGCCCGAACCGACGAAGACGGCTGGAACTGGACGCTCGGCGAAACTCAGTTCAAGTGGTTCGAGGAGATCCTCAAGCAGTCGACCTCACGTTTCAAATTCGTCTTCATCCACCACTTGGTCGGAGGGTTCGGAAAGGAGGCGCGGGGTGGCGTCGAGGCTTCCGACCGGTTCGAGTGGGGCGATCACGAACGGTTTGGACAGCATCGTATCGGCTGGGCCGCACCGATTCACGCTCTGATGAAGCGGCACGAGGTGACGGCGCTCTTCCACGGGCACGATCACCTGTATGTCCGCCAGGAGCGCGACGGGATCGTGTACCTTGAGGTTCCGCAACCAAGTCACCGGCGAGGCGATCAAACATCCAGCGCCGAGGAGTATGGCTACAAGTCCGGGAAGATTCTTGGTTCCTCTGGACACATCCGGGTCACGGTGGACCCGGCCAAGGTAACGCTGGAATACGTTCGATCCGAGTCGGGTGACGGAAACCGCCGGATCGCCGATTCGGTGGATATCCCTGCGCTTGCCCGGTAACCTGCCGGCGTGGCAGTGTTCTTGGGCTTCGACGGGGGCGGGACGAAGGTCGCGGCACGTGCGGAGGATGCTTCCGGCGCAGTGCTCTTCGAGGGTCGGGGAGGCCCGGCCAACTGGGCCTCGACACCTCGGGGCGAGTTGCTCCACCATCTGGAAGATGCCGCCAGGGGAGCGCCGAAAGCTGACCACGTCGCCGTCTGTTTAGCCGGGCTCCTAACCGAGCAGGACGCGGGCGAGGTGGCGCGCGCCCTTCATGACCGGTTTCCGGGGGCACGGATCACGGCCTTCCCGGACTATGTGGCGGCCTGGGCTGCCTACGACGGGCCCGGCGATCCGATCCTCGTCCTTTCCGGGACCGGCTCGATCGTCGTGTCGGCCACGGAGAATGGCTGCGTCCTCAAGTCGGGCGGTCGGGGGCCGCTCCTCGGCGACGAGGGATCGATGGTCGACCTCGGCCGGGAAGCGATCAAGACAGTCGGTGAGGGACGACCGGATGAAGGGTGGCGTCGCGCGGTGATGGGCGATGCCGACCGGCTCGATGAGTGGATCGCGGAGATCTATCGGAGTTCGTCCGTGCCGAGTCGGGTCGCGGAGATCGGCAGTTTGGCGCTGCGGGCGGGCGGCCCGGAGTCGGAGGCGATCGTCCGAGTCGTCGCCGACCGGCTTGCGGAGACCGTCTGGACCCATTTGCGTTCGCGCGTCGAATGGTCCCAGCTGGCGCATCGGCGGACGCCTTGGAGGGTCAAGCGCGGTTCGGCGCCCGTGGGGCCCCCGGCCCTCGTGCTCGTCGGCGGCCTGTGGGAGGCCTCGCCAAGGTACGAGGACGAATTCCGGATTGCGATGCGCTTGCGCATCGATCGGGAGCATCGGATCGCGGAGGGTTGCATAATAGACCGGCTGAGGCACCCACCCGTTCTTGGGGCGGTGCGCCTAGCCCGGCAATGGAGCCTATGAGCACGGAGTCACGGAATCCCCGATCGTTTGGTCTCGACAAGATGTCTGCGGAAGAGATCGTTCGCTTGATGAACGAAGAGGAGCAGATTGTTCTGCGGGCCTTAGTCCACGCCGAGCACAGCCTCGCAAGCGCCGCGACGAAAGTTGCCGAAAACTACTTGGCCGGCGGCCGGGTGGTTTATGTCGGCGCGGGAACCAGCGGCCGGATCGCGAAGGCGGACGCGGCCGAAATGCCCCCGACCTTCGGCACCGACCCTGGCCGATTCATCGCGATCATGGCCGGTGGCGACGGCGTGATGGACAAGGCTGCCGAGGACGTCGAAGACGACGAGACCGCCGGCATCGAGGCGATCAACGATCTCGAATTGAACCGAAAGGACATCGTGATCGGGCTGGCTGCGAGTGGCAACACGCCGTTCGTGGTGGCGGCGTGCCGACACGCGCATGCGAAAGGGGTTTGGACCTGCGGCATCGCGAACGCGAAGAAGAGCGCGTTGCTCGAGGTCGTCGATCTGCCGATCCTGCTCGACACCGGCCCCGAAGTCCTTACCGGTTCGACCCGCCTGAAGGCGGGGACGGCCCAGAAGCTCGCCCTGAACCGGATTTCGACGGCCGCGATGGTATTGAGCGGCAAGGTGATCGAGAACCTGATGGTCGACGTGCAGGCCAAGAACCACAAGCTCAAGGACCGGTGCATCCGGATCGTTCGGGAGCTGACCGGCGTGACCGCGACGGAGGCGCTCGAACTGCTGGAGAGCCATCATTGGAACGTGCGCTCTGTCCTTTCCGAGCACCGGCCGTCGGCGCGCGCGTCGTAGTCGCGCCGGCCCAGAGGCCACGCC
>DKKT01000092.1 GCA_002455425.1 Chthonomonas sp. UBA6659
TACGTCGGCGAGGACGTCGAGAACATCCTGCTGAAGCTCTATCAAGCAGCGGAGGCGATGGACCCGAAGCGGGCGAAGGAGCTCACCGAGCGCGGCATCATCTACGTCGACGAGATCGACAAGATCGCCCGCAAAGGCGACAACCCTTCGATCACGCGCGACGTCAGTGGGGAAGGCGTGCAGCAGGCGCTCCTCAAGATCCTCGAAGGGACGGTCGCCAACGTTCCGCCCCAGGGCGGCCGCAAGCATCCCCAGCAGGAGTACATCCAGATCGACACGCGCAACGTGCTCTTCGTGTGCGGCGGCGCGTTCGACGGAGTCGAGGACATCATCCTGCGACGCCAGCGCGAGAATACGATGGGGTTCCGCTCCGAGCCCCAAAGCAAGAAGGAGCGGAACAAGGAGATCCTCCGCAAGGTGCTCCCCGAGGATCTGCTCAAATTCGGGCTCATCCCCGAGTTCATTGGACGGTTGCCCGTGATCGCCACCCTCGATCAGCTCGACGAGGAGGCCCTTGTTCGGATTCTCACCGAGCCGCGCAACGCGATCCTGAAGCAATATGCGAAGTTCTTCCAACTCGACGGCGTCGAGTTGGAGGTCGAACCCGGTGCGCTCACCGAAATCGCCCAGGAGGCCTTGCGCCGGAAGACCGGAGCCCGCGCTCTCCGCGGGATCATCGAGCACGTGATGCTCGAGGTGATGTACGAGGTTCCCAGCAACGAGGACATCAAGAAGGTCATCGTGCTCGAAGGGGTCCTGACGGAAGAGAAGCCCCCGGTTCTCCTCACCAAGGACCAGCTCAAGCAGGCGAGCTGACGCCTCCCCGCTGTCAGAGTGTCGTTTAGGTACCTTTGGGTCGATGACGACGATCTTGGCAACGTGGAACGAGCCGGGCAAGGTAGCGATCGAAGCCGCGTGGGCGGCGCGCAGGAGAGGAGCAGACTTGATCTCCTGCCTCGAAGCCGGTTTGGCTGCGGCGGAGAAAGACCCGACCCTCGTTGCGATCGGCCTCGGATCACTCCCCAACGCCGACGGCGAGCTCGAACTCGACGCATCGATGATGGATGGGCGGACGCTGAATGCCGGGGCTGTGTGTGCGGTGCGCGGGATCGTGCCTGTCATTTCGGTCGCCCGCAGGGTGATGGAGCGGACACCTCACGTGATGCTCGCCGGCGAACAGGCGCGTCGCTTCGCCATCGCCGAGGGCTTCCGCCCGGAGAACCTGATGACACCGGCGGCGATCGAACGGTACGAGGCTTGGCGGCACGACCGCTCGTTGGAGCGGGAATACGTGCACGCGATCGAGGAGAGCCACGATACGGTCACGATGCTCGCCGTCGAAAGCACCCCCGAAGGACCTCATTGCGTCGCGGCGAGTTCGACGTCCGGTCTCGCGTTCAAGCTTCCTGGCCGAGTCGGGGATAGTCCGATCGTCGGGGCCGGGATCTACGCCGACGACGAAGTCGGCTGCGCCGGAGCGACCGGCATGGGCGAAGAGCTTTGGAAGGCGTGCGCGTCGTTCCGGACCGTCGAGAATCTCCGCCGTGGATACACCCCTCAAGAGGCCTGCAACGACACGGTGCGCCATATGCTGCGGCGCCAGCCTCGGAGTCGCGAATTCCCTTGCGTCGTTTTCGCTCTGGGTCGGGACGGGTCGTATGGGGCGGCCAGTACGCTTGGCGACTTTCCGCTCTGGGTCGGTGTGGACGACGTGCCGCGGTTGGAGACTTACCCGGCGCTTTCCGCCGAGCCGGCCTAGAGTCCGAGTTCTGCCGAGTGGGCGCGAAGGGCGCCAATGACGTTGCCGATGTGGTCCTCAAGAGGGAGACCGATCCCGACCGCTCCCGCATAGACCTCTTCGCGATGGACCCCGGCGGCGAAGGCGGGTTGCTTGAGTTTCTTCAGCACACTCGAGACCTCGACGTCGTGGACGCTTTTGCTCGGGCGGACGTAGGCGACTGCGACCACGAAGCCGGCGATCTCGTCGCAGGCGAACAAGTGACGCTCTAACGCGGACTCTCGGGGGATGCCGAGGGCGTCGTTGTGCGAGCCGATCGCCCGGATGAGGACGGGATCCCAGCCTTCGGTCTCAAGGAGCCTCAAGCCCCAAGCGGGGTGGTCCTCAGGGTGTTTTTCGTAGTCGAAATCGTGGAGGAGCCCGGTCATGCCCCATAGCTCGACGTCCTCGCCAAGGCGCTCGGCGTAGGTGCGCAGGGCGGCCTCGACGCACAGCCCATGTCGTCGCAGGCTATCGCTGTCGGTATGTGCGCAGAGCAGCGCGTAGGCCTCATTTCGGGTCTTTGCACTCATCGTTCGCAGTATCGCCCAGAGGTCCCAGTGTTCGTAGCGCTGGAAGGTCGCGATCGTCTATTCTCGCCGGGAATCGTATGAAAAGTATGATTCGTCATTCAGTTACCCATGCCAGATTCTCAGGGTCCATGTCCGGGCGGCATCGATGAGTGCTTTTTCGGCTCCGTCACGGTCGGGGAGCGAGGTCAAATCGTGATTCCCGCCGATGCGCGTGCCGAACTGGGCATCAAAGCCGGAGACAAGCTCCTCGTCATGCGTCACCCGGTGTTTGCGGGCCTGATGATCGCGAAGTTCGAAGCGGTTCAAGGCTACTACGAGGAGTTCTATCGGCACGCCGAGCGGTTCAAGGATGTCCGTGCCGATCTTCAGGAGGAGGATTCGTGAGGAAGCTCTTCGTCAGCGCGGCTTTGGCCGCCGTCGTCGGAGCCCACGGTCAGGGCCCGATGACCCTTAGCGATGCCGAACGGATCGCGCTCGAGAACGCGTTCTCGATCCGCTCGGCGAAGGCGGGATTCGAGAAGGCGTCTCAGCAAACGCGCCAGGCCCGTGGCGCACTCGGCTGGAAGCTCACCTTCGAGGGCAACTACACTCGGTTCGACCAGCGATCGCAGTTCGGTACGACGGCTGCCGGTGACCCGATCCTGGGCTCGATCGACAACAAGACCTTGTCGATGACGGTGAGTTACCCGCTGGACATCGCCGGGGTCGGCCGCCGGGGCATTCGGGGTGCTCAGTGGAACGAGCGCGCGGCCGCGGCCACCATCGACGCCGAAACCAGTGGGATCAAGAATGCGGTCCGCTCGGGCTACTACGGCGTTCTCCGTGCCGCCGACCTGTTGAAGGTGGTCGTCGAGGCCCGCGATGCGGCCCGGGATCGCCTGGCCAAGGCCAGGGTTCGATTCGAGGCGGGGGCGATCGCCAAGTTCGACGTCCTACGGTTCGAGACGGAATCCACCCGTGCCGAAGCCGACGTCATCAACGCGACGAACGGCTTGCGCCTCGCCAAGAACGCCCTCAACAACACGCTCGGCCGCCCGATCGATACGGAATTCGATCCGGTCGAGGTCGATCAGATGAGCCGGGCGGTCGCCGAACCCGATCGGTACATCGCGGTCGCCCTGAAGACCCGACCCGACCTGCGGTCGGCCGAGGACCGTACCAAGTTCCTGAACTTCATCAGCGAAACCGAACGGCGGGGCACGTTGCCTTCGCTCAGTCTCAGCGCCACCCACACCCGGACCCTCGACCCGAGTGTGAACCAGCGCGACAAGAGCACGACGGCGACGGCATTCCTGAGCTTCCCGATCTTCGATTCGGGGATCACCCGAGCCCGGGTTGCGGCCGCGAAGGAGGACGAACGCCAAGCTCAGCTTGCCGTGGAGCAGATCGGGCTCGCGGTCGGACTTCAGGTTCGGCAGGCGCTGGTGCGGCTCGAAAACGCCCAGCAGACCCTCGAGGTCGCTCGGAAGACCGTCGAGCAGGCTTCGGAAGCGCTCCGCATCGCCGAAGTCCGCTATGAGGCCGGTGAGGGGATCCTCCTCGACATCACGGATGCCCAGCTGAGTCTCACTCAAGCGAAGCAGGCGGTGGTCGCTGCTCGCTACGATTATCTCGCCGCCTACGCCGACCTCCAGTTTGCGGTCGGCACCGATGATCTCGATGCCGCTCTGGGAGGATCTCGATGAGACAGCTTGTCATCGCTCTGCTTGCCGTCGTTCTGCTCGCGGGATGCGTCGACCGCGCGTCCCAGCAGCAAGCCAAGCGCAGTGAAGCGCTGATCAAAGACCCGACGATTCCGGTCAAGGTTACGGACGTCAAGACGAGTTCCCTGACCGAAGACTTGGAGATCACCGGCTCGATCGTCACCGGCGACGACGTTCAGGTTGGGGCGAAGAACGCGGGGCGCCTCGTGTCTGTGTACGTCAAGGATGGCGACACGGTCAAGGCGGGGCAAGTGATCGCCCAACAGGAGACGAGCGACTGGTCCCTCCGAGTTCGCCAGCAGCAAGCGTTGGTCGATGCTGCCCGGGCCCAAGTCCAGCAGGCCCTCAACGATGCACGTGTCGGACCTTCCCGGTCGTCAGCGGCGGTCCGTGCGTCGGAGGCGCGACTCAAACAGGCCCAGGCCCAACTCCAGAAGCTCAGGAACGGTGCCCGCGAAGAGGAACGCACTCAAGCTCGCTGGGCGGTGGACGCCGCGAAGAAGTCGATGGAGACTGCGAAGAGCGCGCTCGATCGCGCGCAGCGGCTCTTCGAGCAGGGTGCGATCAGCCGAAGTGACCTCGAGCGCGCTGAAAACGCCTATACGAGCGCCCTTGCCGGCTACAACAAAGCGCTCGAGGACCAGTCGATCGTCCAAAACCTGACGCGCCCGGAGGACATCGACGCGGCGGAACAGCAGGTCCAGGCGGCCGTGCAGCAGTTGGAGGCCGACAAGGCAAACCAGAAGCTAGACGTCCAGTATCAGGAGCGGATCTCGGGAGCGCGGGCCAATCTGCGGTCGGCCGAAGAGGGTCTTGCCCTCGCGCGCCAATCCGTCGAGGATGCCGCAATCCGCAGTCCGTTCTCGGGCCGGGTCGCGGGCAAGCCGATTCAGGTCGGCACCTACGTCGGCCCGGGCACGCCGATCGTCCGGATCGTCGGATCGGGCGGCGTGTACTTCGAGGGCCAAGTGCCGGAAGGACGGATTGGCGACGTCTCGCCCGGGAAGCAGGTTGCGGTGACGATCGACGCCCTTGGCAAGACGTGGTCGGGCAGCGTCAGCGCCGTCAATCCGCTTGGGGCCGACGTCGGTCGGCTGTTCAACGTCCGGATCCAGATCGATGGGGATACGAGCGGGATCAAGCCTGGTATGTTCGCGCGCGGCATGGTGACGCTGCGTCGGGTCGAGGGCGCGACGGTGGTGCCGTCGGTCGCGATCCTGCGCTCGGGCGGCGACAGCTGGGTGATGGTCGCGAGGGACGGCAAGGCCCAGCGGGTCAAAGTCACGCCTGGCCTCGTCAACAAGAACTTGACTCAAGTGGACGGCGTTCAGGCCGGACAGCAGGTTATCGTCGAGGGGCAATCGAAGGTCGTGGACGGCTCGGCGATCCAGATCGAACCGCCGAAGGAGGCGGGTAAGGCCGACGCCTCGTAGGCGCGGCATCCCGGAGGACGTATGGGTCTCACCAAAACCGCAATCACCCGACCAGTCTTCATCTTCATGTTGATGCTGGCGTCGATCCTGATGGGGACGATCGCGTACCGCAGCATGAGGGTCGAGCAGAACCCCGACGTCCAGTTCGGGTTCATTTCGGTGGTCACGATCTACCCGGGCGCCGGCCCCGACGAAATCAACACGCTGGTGTCGCGCAAGATCGAGGAAGCGATTTCGGGCGTCAACGGTCTTCTCGAGGTGACGAGTACGTCGCAGGAAGGGGTCTCTGTCGTCGGCGCCCAGTTCAATGTCGGCACCGACATGAACAACGCCCTCAACGACGTGCGGGCCAAGGTCGATGGCATTCTGAACCGTCTTCCGCGGGCGGTCGAGAAGCCGACAATCCAGCGCTTCGACACGACGACCGATCCGATCCTCCGCCTGATTCTGAGAAGTAAGAACCTCAACAATCAACAGCTTCGCGATCTTGCGGACGACAAGCTCAAAGATCGGTTCGCGGCGATCGATGGTGTTGCGAGCGTGATCGTGTCCGGCGGCGACGAGCGCGAGATCCAGGTTCAGGTCCGCAAGGACAAGCTCCTCGCCTACGGCATCGGGATCGATGAGGTGCGGCGTGCGGTCCAGAACGCGGCGCTGAACCTACCGAGCGGACGCATCGTCAGCGATGAGCGCGAGTACAGCGTCCGGATGGTCGCGGACTACGGCAGCGTCGAGGAGATCGAAGAAGTCCGGGTCAACATCCAGGACCCGAAGCGTCAGGGCTCGAGCACGCCGGTCCGACTCGGGGATATCGCCGACGTGACGGACTCGGTGAAGGAGCGACGCGTCACGTCGCGATTGAACGGTTCCGACGCGGTGTCGCTGTCGATCCAGAAAGCCAAAGAGGGCAACGCGGTCAAGATCGCCCACGAAGCGCTCAAGGTCAAGGACCAGCTCGAAACGCAGTATGGCCTTGAGATGATCGTGACGTTCGATCAGTCGAAGATCATCGAGGAGTCGCTTTTCGACCTCAACTTCACGCTCTTCTTCGGCATCTTCCTGGTCACGGCGATCGTGTACGTCTTTCTCCACAACCTTCGGGGAACGCTTATTGTGGGGATCGCGATCCCGCTCTGCCTCTTCGCGACGTTCGTCGTCCTGTGGGCGTTCGGGTTCACGATCAACAACATGACGATGCTCGCGCTGTCGCTTGCGATCGGCGTGCTCGTCGACGACGCGATCGTCGTGCTCGAGAACATCTATCGGCACCTCAAGCTCGGCGAGGAGCCGAAGACCGCGGCCCTGAACGGTCGCGGCGAGATCGGCTTGGCCGCAATCGCGATCACCCTCGCCGACGTCGTCGTCTGGATTCCCGTCGCGTTCATGGGCGGTATCGTCGGCCAGTTCTTCCGGCCCCTCGGCGTCGGCTTCGCGATCTGCGTGATGTTCTCGCTGTTCGTCTCGTTCACCGTCACACCGATGCTCGCCTCGCGCTGGTATCGGAAGGGTGAGGACGTCGAACATCCCACCGGTTGGTTCGCACGGTGGTTCGAAAAGGCGTTCGGACGACTTGAGAACCTCTATCGGCGCTCTCTGGAGTGGTCGCTCAAGCATCGCTGGTTCGTGTTCATCAGCGGCTTTGTCGCCCTGTTCGCCGTGTTCATGATGATCGCGGGCAGCTTCGCCAAGGATGTGCAGGGCGCGGTCCAAACCGGCATGCCCCTTCTCATGTTTGCGGTCGTGATCGGGGTTGTGACGTACATCGCGAACCTGATTCGGGGCATCTGGTCACCGGGCGGATTCCGCATACAGGACCTTCTGACCAAGACTCGGTTCATCGCGGGAGCATTCCTCTTCGGAATGGTGTTCGTCGGCGCGAGCGTCGTGGGTTTCAAGTATGCCGAGTGGAAGGAAGAACCGATCTTCAAGTTCCAATTCTTCCCGCCGAGTGACTCCGGCCAAATCAGCATCCGTGTGGAGCTTCCGCCGGGGGCGTCGCTCGCCGAGACGCAGAAGGTGATCGAGCGAATCGAGCAGGTGGTCATGAAGCACCCCGATGCCAAGTACACGGTCGCGAACGTAGGCACGCGGTCCGGCGGATTCGGGGCGTCGGACCAGGGTGCCAACTACGGCCAGGTCTCGGTGACCCTCAACGACAAGAAGGCCTTGCTCGACTCCCTTGCGTTCTGGGTCAAACATAAGGAAGCGCTCCGATCAAGAACCGATACGGCGGTTGCCGCCGACATGCTCGAGGCGATCGGGAAGGTTCCGGGGGCGGCGGTCACGGTTTCGGTCGCCGGGGCGCAAGGCTTCGGTGCCCCGATTCAGATGTCGTTCGCCTCGGACGACCGCGAGTTGCTGCTCAAGACCGTCAACCGGATCCACGAGCGGCTCCTGGCCGGCGACATCGGCGGTGTCGTCAGTCCGGAGATTTCGTCGAAGTCGGGCAAGCCCGAGATTCGGGCCTTGCCGGACCGCGCGCGTCTTGCGGACGCAGGGCTGACGGCTCAGGACGTGGCGGGTTCGATGCGGGTGCTCTACGAGGGGAACAACGACACCAAGTTCCGCGTTCGCGGGCGAGAGTACGACATCCGCGTGATGATGAGCCTCGACGATCGCAACAACCCCGAGATCGTCAGCCAGCTCCCGGTGACGTTCGTGCAGGGCAAGCCTGTGTACCTGAGTGAAGTCACTCGGGTCGTCCCGGCCGTCGGTGTCGACAAGGTCGAACGCCGCAATCGTGAGGAGGAGATCCGCATCACGGCCGATCTGCTCCCGGGGTTTGCCGCGGGGACGGTTCAGCAGGAGATCAACGATTGGCTCGCCAAGGAGGATCTGCTTCCCGAGGGCGTGAAGCTCAAACCGCTCGGGCAGGCCGACGTGCAGGCACGCGAGACGGGCTACCTGTTCGGGGCCCTGCTCCTCGGCTTGGTCTTGGTCTACATGCTGCTGGCTTCGCTTTACGACAACCTCCTGTATCCGTTCATCATCCAGCTCGCCCAGCCCCAGGCGATGGTCGGTGCGCTCCTCGCCCTCATCATCACCGACAAGACCCTCAACATCGTGGGCTTCGTCGGCATCATCGCCCTCGTGGGACTCGTGGGTAAGAACGCGATCCTGCTCGTGGACTACACGAACACCCTTCGGGGTCGCGGCCGGGACCGCCACGACGCGCTCGTCGAGGCGGGACCGGTTCGGCTTCGTCCGATCATGATGACGACCCTTGCCGTCATTCTCGGCATGCTTCCGGTCGCGCTGGCGGTGGGTCGCGGTTCCGAGTTTCGGGAGACGATCGGCATCACGATCATCGGCGGTGTCGTGCTCTCGACGCTCCTGACGCTCCTCGTGATCCCTTGCTCCTACACGATCTTCGACGACATGTCGAACGCGCTCGGTCGCTTGCTGTTCAAGCGCTATCACACGGGGCCGGAAGCGACGTACGGACCACCCGTGCCCGCCGCCGAAGAGAGTACGGAGGAGACGTCCCCCCGCTGAGGCACCGGGTTCACTCCGTGGCATCTCAGTAAATTTTCGCGAATCGATGTCACGAAACTGGGCTGAATGAGGAATAGGGTGTAAGGATCGGGTGAGACGCCCACTGTCTCATGACCGATCGACCGTTGTGTCTCCGAAATCGTCCGCAGAGGCGTTCACAGGAGACGCGTACGTAGCTGATCGCCGGGCTTGCTCTGACCTCTCTTGGAGCCCGGCCTTTTCTTTGCCTCGCTGAGCATGATGCACTGTTATTGCGTCGGATTCGTCCCGAGCCTGCGGTCGAGCGATCTGTCACAATCCCCCTCCGTGAGCAACCTCGGGATCACACCGCAAAGCGAGAGCTTCAGCGAATGGTACAACGACCTCGTCGTCAAAGCCGACATGGCCGATCACAGCGCCGTGCGCGGCTGTATGGTCATCAAACCCCATGGCTACGCGATCTGGGAGTTGATGCAGCGCGCCTTGGACGATATGTTCAAGGACTCTGGCCACGTCAATGCCTATTTCCCGCTGTTCGTGCCCAAGTCGTTCCTCTCCCGCGAGGCCGCCCACGTCGAGGGCTTCGCGAAGGAATGTGCGGTCGTCACCCATTACCGTCTGATCAATGATCCGGACGGCGTCGGAGTCGTCGTCGACCCCGAGGCGAAGCTCGAAGAGGAGCTCATCATCCGTCCGACGAGTGAGACGGTGATTTGGAATACGTACAAGAAATGGATCCAGAGCTATCGAGATCTGCCCATTCTCATCAACCAGTGGGCGAACGTCGTTCGCTGGGAGATGCGGACTCGACTCTTCCTCCGCACCGCTGAGTTTCTGTGGCAGGAGGGCCATACGGCCCACGCGACGTATGGTGAAGCCGAAGAGGAAGCACTCCTCATCCTCGACATCTACCGCCGCTTCGCCGAAGAGTGGATGGCGGTTCCGGTCTTGACGGGCGTCAAGAGCGAGAATGAGAAGTTCGCCGGCGCCGACCACACCTACTGCATCGAAGCGATGGTTCAGGATCGGCGGTGCGTCCAGGCGGGGACCAGCCACCATCTCGGCCAGAATTTCGCCAAGGCCTTCGATGTCAAGTTCCAGAGCCAGGAAGGTAAGGAAGAGTACGTCTACGCGACGAGTTGGGGGGTGTCGACACGACTGATCGGGACCTTGATCATGGCCCATTCGGATGATCGCGGCCTGATCTTGCCGCCGCGCCTTGCGCCGATTCAAGTCGTCTTCGTGCCGATCGGCCGCGACGAAGAAACCCGGACCAAGACGTATGCGTGCGCCGATCGCCTCGCCGATGCGCTCCGCCACCTTTCGTGGCACGGCAGCCGCATTCGGACCAAGGTCGACAAGCGCGACAAGGAGTCTCCGGGCTTCAAGTTCAACGATTGGGAGCTCCGGGGCGCTTGCCTGCGCGTTGAAATCGGACCTCGGGACCTGGAGGCCGGAACGTGCGTCGTCGTTCGTCGCGACCTGGGGGAGAAGGTCACGGTGCCGCTCGACGGTTTCGCGGCCCACGCCGAAGCCGAGCTCGCCTCGATGCAGGGAGCGCTGTTGGAGCGGGCACGCGGATTCCGTGACGCCCACACGTACCGCATCGACAACTGGGCCGAATTCCAGGCGCTCTTCACCGGTGAAGGCTCGGGCGGCTTCGCGGTCGCCCATTGGGATGGAACGGCCGAAACCGAGGAGAAGATCGCCGAGCTGACGAAGGCGACGATTCGCTGTATTCCGATGACGCCTTTGGCCCCGGGGGACGACGAGCCCGGCACCTGCGTGCTGACCGGCAAGCCGAGTGCGCGTCGGGTCGTCTTCGCCAAAGCCTATTGAACTTGCGAACCCGGTTCCGGATCTGGGTGTATAACCCTTCGGGATGTTCACACCGTACGACTGGCAAGAGGGGATCGGGCACCGCGCGCAGTACGTCGAGTCGAGGCTCGCCACGGGCACGCCGGTGCTGGCCGTCTCGCTCGACGCGGGCATCGTCGCGCTAACCGTGAGGCGTCAGGCGCGAAAGCTGTTCGAGATCTACGACCGACTCGTTTACAGTGCCATCGGCCAGCAATCGGACGCCGAAACACTTCGTGTGGCCGCGATCGACTTCGCCCATCAAGAGGGTTATCAGCGGAGTGAAGCGGACGTGACGATTCAGCGCGTGGTGATGGCGATGAGCCAACCGCTCAAGCGGGCCTTCGCGGACTTCAACACGGTGCCGTTCGTCGTGCGTTCGCTCTTCGCCGAGGTCGGCGACTCACCTGCGGAGGACCAGTACTACCTGCTCGACTATGACGGCGACTTCATGATTCGGCGTCAGGTCGCGTACCTGGTCGGCTCGGAAGATGCGGCGACGGCGGTCAAAGAGCGCCTCGCGAGCCTCGATCTGACCGGGATTACGCCCAAGGCGGCGATCGAGGCGCTCAAGCCGATTTGGGCCGTCGCCGTCGACCCGAGCGGCGAAAAGTCCTTCGACGCGCTGACCGCGCACCTCACGCCGGAGGCGGGGCTGATGCTCCGCAACCCGACCGGGGAGCATCGTTTCCGTCTCCTCTTGGGCTGATCGGTCGTTATCGAAGGTCGAAGGTCGAGCCCGCTGTTGCCTGGAGTTCGTCCGGATCCCGCGGCGACGGGGGGCGCTAGCCCATCGGGATGCGGACCCCGTGGGTCCGCGCGAATTCGGCTGCCTCGGGATAGCCTGCGTCGACATGACGGATGACCCCCATCCCGGGGTCGGTCGTCAGGACCCGCGCGAGCCGCCGGTCCATCATCTCGCTGCCGTCCGCGACCACGACCATTCCCGCGTGCTGCGAGTAGCCGATGCCGACGCCCCCACCGTTGTGGAGAGAGACCCATGACGCCCCCGCTGCGGTGTTGAGCATCGCGTTCAGCAATGCCCAGTCCGCGACGGCGTCCGTACCGTCGCGCATCCCCTCGGTCTCGCGATTCGGTGAAGCGACGGAACCGCAATCGAGGTGGTCGCGCCCGATCACGATCGGCGCCGACACGTCCCCGTTCCTTACGAGTTCGTTGAACCGTAACCCGGCCTTTGCCCGCTCGCTATAGCCGAGCCAGCAGATGCGTGCGGGCAGACCCTGAAACTGGATCTTCTCCTGGGCCTTGCGCATCCAGCGGGCCAAGGTCGTGTTCTCGGGGAACAGTTCGAGGACGGCTCGGTCGGTCACGGCGATATCATTCGGATCGCCCGAAAGCGCCGCCCACCGGAACGGGCCCTTGCCTTCGCAGAAGAGGGGACGGATGTACTCGGGCACGAAACCGGGAATATCGAAGGCGTTCTTCACGCCCGCCTCCACCGCGAAGGCGCGGATGTTGTTGCCATAGTCGAAGGTGACGGCTCCCATCCGCTTGAGATCGAGCATCGCCTGGACGTGGACCCCCATCGCGGCGATCGATCGGCGCGAATACTCCTCCGGGTCACGGCTTCGGAGCGCATTGGCCTCGGCCAGGGACATGCCGTTGGGAACGTAGCCCTCAAGCGGGTCGTGAGCGCTGGTCTGATCGGTCAGGATATCGGGAACGATGCCTCGGCGCACCATTTCGGGCAGGACGTCCGCGCAGTTCCCGACGAGTGCGACGCTGATATTCGGGCGACCTTCGAGGATCTGCAGAGCCTCATCGAGGGACCAGGCGATCCGGTCGCAGTAGCCACTCTTGAGCCTTTTCTCGATCCGGGCGGGATCGACGTCGATGCCGAGGTAAGCCGCGCCGTTCATCGTCGCGGCAAGGGGCTGAGCGCCACCCATCCCTCCCATGCCGCCGCTCACGACGAGCCGCTTGTCGAGCGAGCCGCCAAAGTCGCGATCGGCGGCGGCGGCGAACGTCTCGAACGTCCCTTGGACGATGCCTTGGCTCCCGATGTAGATCCAGGACCCAGCCGTCATCTGGCCGTACATCATCAGTCCCTTACGCTCAAGCTCGTGGAACACCTCCCAGTTCGACCATCGTCCGACCAGGTTCGAGTTGGCGAGAAGGACGCGGGGCGCTTCCACGTGGGTGCGGAAGACACCGACCGGCTTACCCGATTGGATCAGGAGCGTATCATCGTTCTCAAGCTCACGGAGCGCGCGCACGATCGCTTCGAACGCCTCCCAACTTCGGGCCGCTCGTCCGGTCCCGCCGTAGACGATGAGATCGTCCGGGCGTTCGGCCACCTCGGGGTCGAGGTTGTTCATGAGCATGCGAAGAGCCGCCTCTTGTTGCCAGCCCTTGCAGCTGATTTCGGTGCCGCGCGGCGCGCGAACCGCAGTCGGGGTCGTCATGATTGGATTGTACTGGCAGACCGAACGGTGTGGTGCGTGTAAAGTCTCCCGTCCCAGGACTCGGCCAAGGTCGGGATGGGCGCGGGTAACCTGGGCTGAGCGGAAGGGTGGCAGAGTGGTCGATTGCGCCTGTCTTGAAAACAGGAGGCGGGCAACCGCCCAGGGGTTCGAATCCCCTCCCTTCCTCCAGCCGGCCCGGGCTGTTATCGACCGACTTGGTCAGCCGCCTTGATGACTCGCCGGGCACCCTCGCGGGCGAGCTCCTCGCCGATCGTATCGTCGAAGGTGAAGCGAAGCCCTTCGCGAGCCTGTTCTTCCGTCCAGCCGCAGGCGAGGAGGACGTGACTTGGCTCAAGGCTGCCGCTCGAACATGCCGCGCCACTGCTTGCCGACACCCGGAGGCGATCAAGGACAATCAGCATCGATTCCGCGGAGAGGCCAGGGAACCGGATGTGTGCGTGGCCGCTCAGACAAGGCGTTTGGGTTTGCAAAGTGGCTTCCCAGGGCCGGGTGGCGAGTGCCAGTTCCTTGAGGAAAGCGTCACGTGCTCCCCGGCGCTGTGCTTCTCGCGAACGAACAGACTTGATCTGCACGCCAATTGCGGCTCCAAAGCCAGCGATCGCGGCGACGTTCTCGGTTCCGGCTCGCATCTCGCGTTCCTGTCCTCCTCCAGAAAGTAGGGGCGCGATTGGCGTCCCCGCACGAACCCACAGCGCGCCGACTCCCTTCGGACCGTGGATCTTGTGAGCGCTGATCGAAATCAGATCCGCGCCGAGATCGCCAGCCGCCCAGCCGCCGGTTGCTTCGGGGTCGCCAAGAAAGGTTTGCACGGCGTCGACATGGAGGAGCGTGCCCCAGCGCTCCGTGAGCCGAGCGACCTCGCGGACCGGCTGAATCGTGCCGATCTCGTTGTTCGCGTGCATGACCGAAACGAGGAGCACGTTCTCGTCGAGACTCGCCTCAAGAGCGTCGAGGCGAACAAGACCTTGGGCGTCGACCGGGATCACCTCGACCGTGAAGCCGAGACGCTCGAGCAGGCCGCGGGTATGGAGCACGGCGTGATGCTCGATCGCGCTCATCAGTACTCTTCGCCGACTCCCTTCGTGTGCTAAGGCGGTCCCGACAAGGGCCAGGTTCGCGGCCTCGGTACCGCTCGAGGTGAAGAGGTTCTCGGCGAAAAGCGAGTCCAGGGCAACGGCGAGGCGTTCTCGCGCGGTGTCGATCGCGTCCTTTGCCCGCCGTCCCTCGCGATAGAGGCTGCTTGGGTTGCCGAATTCGGGTTCGAGACACGCCAGCATCTCCTCACGAGCCTCGGGATGCAGCCCGGTGGTTGCGGCAGCGTCCAGTCGGATGCGGGCGTCGATCACGGCCGCTCGACGAACTTCCACTTCACGCGATTGAACACGGCATAACCGCCGAAGAGGAGGAGGAAGGAGACCGCCGCCGTGATCCCGAAGAGCGGCCAATCGAACGGGAGCGGCGGGTAGAGTCGGCCGTTCACGTTGACGTCCTGGGGAGCGACGAGGACCTTGCGATAGGCCGTGCAGAGCGTGGCGACGGGGTTGAGGTGGTAGAGGGTGTAGACCAAGTCGCCGTTCGCGATGCCCTTCGAGTAGCGCACGTTCTCGCTGAAGTACATGATCGGGCAGAGGAAGAACAGGACGTAGAGGATGACGCTCACGATGTACTTCACGTCCTCATAGAACGTGTTGAGAGCGGAGATGATGAGGGCGAGACCGGTGGCGAGGGCAAAGTTGACGACCACGAGGAGAGGGAGCCAGAGGATCGCGCCCGTAAACGGTGAGACCTGGGGATCGCGAATCCAGGCCGTGAGCAGGTAGAGAAACAGGACGAGCAGGGCGAGGAGGAAGTGGATGAAGTTGCTGACGATGCCGGCAAGGGGCAAGATCTCGCGCGGAAAGTAGACCTTCCGCACGACCGGCAACGCGCTGAGAATCGACTGGGCCGAGTCCAAGAGCGTCAACTGGAAGAACATGTAGGGCAGGTACGCGGCGAGGACATAGGCGCTGAGGTTCGGAGTCGTGTTGTTGAGGACGTTCTTGAACACGAGCGTCATCACGATCACGACGATGAGGGGGTTCAGGAGCGACCAGAAGAAGCCGAGGACGCTGTTTTTGTACCGAATCCTCAGCTCGCGCTCGACCATGCACCAGAGGAGCTCGCGAAAGCGCCACAGCTCCTTGAGTTCAGCCCGCATGATCCGGAAGTCTACTCGCGCCGACTCGTGGTTCGGGCGAGAGCGCATCCCGGTGTCGGTTCTGACTCTGGTTTCGAGCGCCGGCTCAAGATCGACAGGCGAGGGCTTCGAGCCAGGTGCCGCCCATCCGACACCGTGGTTTCAGCAATCGGACGGTGCGTTCGCCGATAATGCTCTCATGCTGTACTTTCGGACTCTGGTGCTATCTCTCGTCATCGGCGCGGCAAGCTTAGCCCCCGCCACCGGAAAGGGCCCGGGGGGGTCGGTTTCGGCTTCCGACGCGCTGGCTCGCCTCAAGGCCGGCAACGCCCGATTCGCCCAATCGGCGCGCACTGCGCCCAAGCCGACGCGCGCGCGTCGGCTGGAGTTGGCCAAGGCTCAGCACCCCTATGCGATCATCGTAGGATGCTCCGACTCGCGGAGTGCGCCTGAGATCGTGTTCGACGCCGGCATTGGCGATCTCTTCATCGTGCGGACGGCGGGCAATCTCGCCGACGCCTATGCGTTGGCGAGTATCGAGTACGCGGTCGAACACCTCGGCTCCCGACTCATCGTGGTGATGGGTCACGAGAACTGCGGGGCGGTCAAGGCGGCCCTCTCGGGCGAAGGGGCTCCCGGGCACATCGGCAGGCTTCTGGAGGGTATTCGGCCTGCGGTGGAAGCGACCCGTTCGACGCCCGGCAACCGGCTCGACAACGCGATCCACAAGAACGCGGGCTTGGTCGCCCAACACATTCGCCGCGAGGCGGAACTCGGTGAGCTTGCGAAGAAAGTGAAGGTGGTTTCGGCCTATTACGACTTTGATTCGGGGAAGGTGTCGTTCGGCGCGCAGCACTGATCGGCCACACTCCATCGGATGGAGTATCGGAGTTTCGGTGCGACTGACCTAAGCGTCAGCGTCCTCGGATTTGGCAGTTCGGAGATCGGCTTCCTCGGGGCGAGCCCCGAGGAAGTCGATACGCTTCTCAACCAGGCACTCGACGACGGACTCAACGTCATCGACACCGCCGAATGCTACATGGACGCGGAAGAGAAGATCGGCCGCGCGGTCGGCCATCGCCGCTCGGAATACGCGCTGTTCACCAAATTGGGGCACCGGTATGCCGGGGGGCCGGAACTCGACGACTGGAGTCCGGAACTCCTTCGCCTCAGCATCGACAACAGCCTTCGCCGGCTCCGGACGGATCGCGTCGACTTGCTCCAGGTTCATTCCTGCAATGCCGAGGTCCTCCGGCGTGGGGAGGTTCTCGAGATCGTGCAGGAGGCGAAGCAGGCGGGCAAAGCGCGCTACATCGGCTACTCCGGGGATGGCGAAGAGGCGCTCGAGGCGATCCAGACCGGAGTTTTCGATGCCCTCCAAACGTCGGTCAACCTCGCCGACCAGCAGGCGATCGACCTGCTCCTGCCCGAGGCGGCCTCAAGAAACCTGGGGGTCGTGGTCAAGCGTCCGGTCGCCAACGTTGCCTGGCACAACGGCATGATGCCACCGGCACGTCGGTACGGGCGAGTCTACTGGGAGCGGCTCATGGCCCTGCGTTATCCGTTCCTGGAGCCGGACACAGGAGCCGGCTTCGAGACCGCCCTCCGATTCACCCTCGCTCAGCCGGGGGTGAGCACGATGATCGTCGGAACGATGCGTCACGGCCGCTGGCGTGAGAATGCCGCGATCGTCGCGCGCGGCCCTTTGCCTCCAGCCGAAAAGGATGCGATCCGTGCACGCTGGCGCGAGGTAGCCACAGACGAGTGGGTCGGACAGACGTGATCAGTCCTGAACCGCGACCCCTCGTTCCGACCACACCCACTCGCCGAACTCCTCCAGGCGATGCTCGGCGAGCGCTCGCGCGAACGGACCCGCGGGGTCATGGATGAGGTTTTGGTACGTCGCCTCGTCGGCGTAGCCGATGATGGCCAGGCCATGATCGCCTTCATCCGACATCAGGGTTTCGGTCAGGACGATGCCCGGCAGCGAGCGCAGGACGTTCCGCACGGCGCGTCCGCGCGACTCGAACTCCTCGCGGCCCCCGGGCTTGAGGTTCCAGCGTGATACGACAAGGTACATAGGCCACGATTCTAGAACGAAGCCGCCTCTTCGGCGGCGGAGATTCTTGCACTTGCACCATGAGCACTCCAGGGTATTCCGGGAAACTCCTTTCGGTGAAGCTCGGCCTCAAGCCGGGATCCCGATTCGACGTCCGCCACGCGCCGGGGCCGGTCGGCGATCTTCCCGAGCCGAACCAGCGGGTCGGTCCAGTCGATCTTCTTGTCGCCTTTTTCCGCGTGCGCGCGGACTTCGAGAGCGAGCTTCCCGAGCTTGCGGAGCGGATCTTCCCGAATGGCGGCCTCTGGATCGTTTGGCCGAAGAGGGCATCCGGGATTCGGACCGACCTTGTCGAGCAGACGATCCGTGACGTGGCCTTGCCGCTCGGACTCGTCGACAACAAGGTGTGCGCGGTCGACGAGACTTGGTCAGGACTGCGTCTGGTGTGGCGCAAAGCGCGGCGGATTCAGAGCAGCGAGTAGGGGTCGACGTCGATCGTGAATTGGACTCCCTTCCACTCGGCATCGCCCAGCGCGCGCCCGACGAGGTGCACCTGGTCGTGGCGGCGCAGCTTGATGAGGATATGGCGTCGCCATTTGTTTTGGAGCCGCTCAAGGGCGCAATCGACAGGACCGAGGAGCACCGCGTTCGTTGCGGACAGGCCCTCTTCAAGTCGAGCCAGGGCTTCTTGGGAGGCCCGGAGGGTCGCGCTCCGATTCTCGCCGGCAAAGACGAGATTGACCAAACGGACAAAAGGCGGATAGAGGGCCTGTTCGCGCTCGGCTCGGAGTTCGCGATACAGGGCGGAAAAGTCATGCTCCCGCGCGGTCCGGACCGCGATATTGTCGGGCGAGAAGGTCTGGATGACGACGTGGCCTGGGCGATCGCCGCGGCCTGCCCGCCCAGCGACCTGCGAGAGGAGCTGGAAAGTCCTCTCGGAGCTGCGGAAGTCGGGAATGCTGAGGGCGAGGTCGGCGGCGATGACCCCGACCAACGTGACGCGAGGAAAGTCGAGTCCCTTCGCGATCATCTGGGTGCCGACGAGGATGTCGATTTCGCCGCCTCGGAAGAGCGCGATCGTCTCCTCGAGTGCACCCCGCTTGCGGGCGATGTCGCGATCGAGGCGTGCCACCGACGCGTCGGGAAACAGGACCTTGATCTGATCCTCGACCTTCTCGACACCGGCTCCCATCGGGGCGACCTTCGTGCCGCCGCATGCGGGGCAGACATCGGGCGCGTTCTCTTGGTAGCCGCAGTGGTGGCACCGTAGCTTGGCGTCCCGCCGGTGGTACGAGAGCGTGACCGCGCAGGACGGGCACCGAAAACTGTGTCCGCACTCGCGGCACATGAGGGAAGCCGAGAAGGCGCGGCGATTCAGGAAGAGGATCACCTGCTCCTCACGCGCGAGGGTCTCGTCGATGGCGTCGAGCAACGTTTCGCAGAACAGGGCCGGGCGTCCCACTTTGAAGAGCGGTCGCATGTCCTCGATCGCCACGGACGGCAGGGTCGCATGGGCGGCCCGCTCCCTGAGCTCGAGGAGTTGCCAGTGGCCCTTTTCCGCCTCGAAATAGGTCTCGATGCTCGGCGTTGCCGATCCGAGCACGATCGGGCAGCCGAAACGACGGGCGAGGAAGCGGGTTGGGGCTTTGGCGTGATAGCGCGGTGCGCTTTCCTGCTTGTAGCCGGCTTCGTGCTCCTCGTCCATGACGATCAGGCCGAGGTCACGGAACGGAGCGAAGATGGCGGATCGAGTGCCGAGGACGACCGACGCGGTTCCGGCTTTGATGCGGCTCCAGTTCTCCAGTCTCTCGCTCGGTGGGAGGCTGCTGTGGAGGACGACGACGGCGGCGCCGAAGCGCGATCGGAGCTGTCCGATCGCTTGCGCCGTGAGTGCGATCTCCGGAACGAGATAGAGCACTTGCCGGCCCTCAAGGAGCGCCTCCTCGGCCGATCGGAGATACACCTCCGTTTTTCCGCTCCCGGTGATGCCGAAGAGCAGGAACGGCTCGAAGCGGCGCGCCCGCACGCCTTCCGTGATCGCGTCGATCGCTTGCTGTTGGGCACGGTTCGGTTGGGGAGGGTGTCCTCGCTCCGGCATCCGGTTTTCGTCGACCTGCTCGAGGATGCCCGCTTGGGCGAGCGCCCGGATCGTCTGGTCGGTGACGTCGCTGAGTGCCTTGATCTCCGAGGCGGTGAACTGAATCGGCCCTGCGCCTTGGAGCATGAGCACCGCCTTCGACTGGGCCGGTTTGCGTTTGGCTTCGACGAGGAAGCGATCGACTCTCGCTTCGTCGGCGATGAGTCGGTAGAGCCCGGGGAGACGGCGCCGGTCGGGTCTAAGGTCGAGGGCCATCGCCTGCGCGACCAGACCCTTGCTCACCAAATGGCGAAGGGCCTTCTTCGCACCTGCCGCCAGGGGCTTGCCTGCCGCTTCGAGCAGCCGGCCTTTGGACTCGCGGAGCACGGCGAGTGCCTCGCCTTGGGCCGCGCTGAGGGGCAGTCCGGTCTCGGCGTTCGGGATCAGTCTCCACTCGGTGACGATCCGTTGTCGAGCCCCAGGGGCGATCGCGAGGCTGAGCACGGTGGGAAGGGGCGTGAGCGTGTCGCTCGCGATGCGCTCGAGGAGATCGAGGGTCGGGGGAGGGATCTCTGCCCCGACGATGCGAGGGCCGAGTGGCCGGAGTCGTCCAGGATCGAAGCCGAGCTCCTCGGGGGTGACGTCGCGGATGCGAAAGACGAACCCGAGGGTCGAACGGCCGCCAAGAGGGACAAACCGAGCCTGCCCGAGTTCGGCATCGCCGGCGAGGTACGTGTACCGCGCCTCTGTGCCGCCTGATCGCGCGTCGAGGACGACGTCGGCGACCTTGAGGAGTTCTTCGCGAGCGGGCACGTCCAGAGGGTAGCACGCGGAGTCCCCATTTTCCGCTACATCATCCGCGGCCCGGATGGGCCTCAATTCGTCTTAACAAGACGATGCTGACCGACGCCCCTCTCGACGTTTCCCAAGATTGGAAGATCGCGCCTTCGGGTGAAGTTCGGCTCCGCTATGAGCGTCGAGTCGACAAGGATTTCCTCGACGACGCCAACGACAATCGGAGCGATCTGTTCTGGCGTTTTCGGCCGGGCGTCGTCCTCACTGGGCCGAAGGGCGTCAAGATCACGCTCCAAGTGCAGGCGTTCATCAATCAGTTCTGGACGCCAGGGCGGAACGCGAGCACCCAGGGCTACGACGTCTTCCTCGCGAACGTCGAGATGCCCGTGGCGGATGGCAAGCTGACGTTAGGACGTCAGCGATTCGGTTACTTCGACCAGCGGCTGCTCGGTTCCCGCGACTGGGGCAACAAGGGCTCCAGTTGGGACATGGTCCGCTTCGTGGGGCCGAAGGTCGACGCGTTCGCAGGCAAGTTGGCGGTCGGGAGGCGGGGAATGAAAGACCAGTACTTGGCCGCGGTGGTAGCGAAGCACGGCAAATCCGAGACCTCGGTCGTCTACAAGCACGACAAGTTGTCGGGCGGTGACGTCAACATCGGCACCCTCATCCATAACGGCACGCTCTCCAAGGACAAGTGGACTCTGGGCTATGAGGGTGCGGTCCAGTTTGGCCGCAGCGAGGGAAAGGACCTGCTCGCGTGGTCGGGCGCGGTGAAGGCGACGTGGGCGCTGAGCCCCCGGTTCAAGGCTTCGGGGGTTCTCGAAGTCGCGAGCGGCGGGAGCGGGGAGTCGACGACGCGTCTCTTCGACGATCTCGCTTACGCGAACCACGACCAGATGGGCATCACCGATATGCAGGGATTCCGCAACGTCATCCATGCGGGCCTGACCGGAGAGGTCACCGTAAACCCGCAGTGGCGCGTGGTCGGTCGAGCCAGCCACTTCTGGCTGTACGACAAGACCGACGGCTGGTACGACGAAAACGGAGCGCTCAACCGACGTCGAGGCGGCTTCTTCATCGATCCGACCGGCGACAGCGGTCGTGATCTCGGCACCGAAGTCAGCATCGAGGCGTTCTACACGCCGGTGAAGAACCAGATTTGGCGCTTCGGCTGTGGCGTCTTTCTGCCGGGCAATTTCGTGAAGAACATGAACGACGGCACGGCGCGCAACCAGTTCTGGCTCTTCGCGCAATACACGTACCGGTTCTGAAGCGCCGGCCGCCGGGGATCTTCGTCACTCCGATGCGGTGAGTACCCAGAGCACCCAGGGTGAGATCTCGCGCTCCGAGATCCATGCCACTCCGTCGTCGTTTCGCCCCAAGGGACGGTGGCGCTCGCGCACGTGAAGACCGGCGGCGGCATAGATCGCCTCATATCCGCCGTCGTCGCAACGGATGTCTTCGCAGACCGGGGCGTCCTTGAAGGTACGCGTGACGATCCGGACGACGTCCTCGTTGCCGGCGACGCGATTCTCAGGAAAGGCCGTGGTCGTGAAGCTGACCCACTCGTGGATGTAGATATCGGCGGACGAGACGACGTTGACCAGGATTCCCGCCGGACGAAGCAGGCTCCGCAAAGCGCTGAACAGCGCGACTTTGCGGTCCTGCCCGGCGATGTTGTCGAAGGGGAAACATGCGAGTACGAGGTCGAAGCTCCGGGGCGCATAGGCCGAGAAGTCTCCATGTTCGATCGTGCGGAAGGTCAGATCTGGGTTCAGGGTGCGTGCCCGCTCCACCATCGAAGTGGCCACGTCGACGCCCTCGGCGTCATAGCCAAGATCGGCAAGGAGGCGGGTGCTGCGCCCTGCCCCGCACCCGAAGTCGAGGGCTCGCCCGCGCGGGACGCACCGCTGGAGCAACGACGGTAAATCCCGTCGCACCAACTGATAGGTGCCGTCCCAACCCAACTCGGCATACCCTGCCGCGTAATCCGACGCCTCGTAGACGTTGCGCATCGATGCGCTTTGAGTATGTCCCGAGCCATCGCGCGTGGGGTTGGCCCGGTCTTCCCTTATGTCAAAATCAATCGGAGCCCATCACCATGAGACCCTTCCTTTGCACCGTTTTCGTCGCAGCCGTCGCCCTGTCCGCCCCCGCCGACGACGGAAAATTCGGGCACTCGAAGCACGGGACTGCGTTCGACGCCGGGCTTCGCTCGCGGCCCTGGAAGATCGAGGGAGCGGGCCATGCGCCTTTCCGAATCACCACCCAGCACCCCGAGGTTCAGGGCTGGTTCGACCAAGCCAATGCGCTCCTTCACAGCTTCTGGTTCGAGGAAGCTGAGCGGTCGCTCCGGTGGTGCCACAAGCTCGAGCCCGACAACGCGATGGTCTACTGGGGCCTCGCGCGCTGCGGTCTCAACTGGTTCACGATGTCCCAACCCGGAGCCGAGAATCTGAAGCGCTACCGCGACTTTCTCGTCGAAGCGGTGAAGCGCAAGGATGGTCTCCCGGAGCGCGAGCGGATGTACATCGAAGCTTGGGAGGCGGCATGCCTGCAGCCGGGGGTCAAGCCGACGGAAGTGATCGTGCAGAAGCTGAGCGCGGTCTGCATGAAGTACCCCGACGATATCGAGGCCAAAGCGCTGCTCGGACTCTTCAACATTCGGCAAGGCAGCCCGGTGGCGAATGACGCCCTTCTCCAAGATGTCCTGAGGGTTGCGCCGATGCACCCCGGTGCGCACCATGCACGGATCCACAACTGGGATGGGCTCGGGTCCGAGCAGGCAATCGCCAGCTGCGAGCTGTACGGCAAGGCGGCCCCGGGGGTCGGGCATTCGCTCCATATGCCGGGTCACATCTATGCCAAGGTCGGCATGTGGCATGAAGCGGCATTGGCGATGGACAGCGCCACTCGGGTCGAGCTCAGCTATATGAACAACCGGCTGGCGTTGCCTTACGAGACCTGGAACTATGCACACAACCGGGACTACTTATGCTATATCCAAGAGCAGTTGGGGCGCGGAAACGATAGCATTCGGGGCGCCAAGGACCTAATCGCCGCGCCGCAAGACCCCGAGGTCAATCCGGCGGACACCGAGTGGACGCAGTTCCCGCTCATGCGGGCGTTGGTGAAGTTCGAACGATGGGGCGAGATCTTGGACGGTAAGACGCTACGCCCGATGCAAGGCCCCGAGATGAACGCCATGCGCACGGCCGCAGAGGTGATCGCCCTCCTGGAGACGGGAAAGCGACCCGAGGCTCGGGAGAGGAACCGTCTTCTCGAGAGCCAACTCGCGGGTTTGCGCGAGCAGGGATCCAAAGACGATAAGGCGGGAGCGGATGAGCGGCTTCCCTTACTGATCAAGGTAGCACAGGCCAAGGTCCGCATCGCCGATGGCGACCGGCTGGGTGGCTTGGCGGTCCTGATGTCGGCCGCGGAGCAAGAGCGCAAGGCGCGCGAACGGGGCGAGTACGCCAACGATCCGCCCTTCGATCCTTGGCCGGTGCTCAGAATCGTGGCGGACGTGTTCGCCGAGGGTGGCGATCATCGCGCAGCGATCGACGCGTACGAGAAAGCGCTCGCGCAGGAACCGAACGACGGGTGGTGTCTCGCCGGCCTGGCCCAATCGTGGATCGCTTTGGGGGATCGCGCGAAGGCGCGCGAGTATGCAGGTCGATTGATGGCGGTTTGGAGCGGCGCAGACAAAGGCCTGCGGCCGATGGAAAAGGTCCTGGCGCTGAAACTGAACCCTCAACCTTTTCCCAAGACCCTCCGGCCAGAAAGAACCTACGAGCCGTCCGCGCTCGATAAGCTGGGCCCCAGCAACTGGAAGCCTTTCGCGGCACCCAAGCTGGTCGGCGTCGGCGTGGACGGTAAGCCCGTTACGCTCGAAGATTATCGTGGAAAGAACGTACTCTTAGTATTTTACCTCTCCGATAAGTGCGTCCATTGCGTGGAGCAATTATCGGCGATCCATGACAAGTGGAGCGAATTCGACGCCGAGAACACCGTCGTTCTGGCATGCAGCTCGGATACGCCGGAAAAGAACAACGCCAACGACCTCTCGTCGTTCAAGATCAAGCTGATTTCCGATAAGGATCACGAGAATGCCCGTCGCTTTGCCTCTTATGATGATTTCGAATCGATGGAACTGCATTCCACGATTCTCATCGACAAGGAAGGTCGCGTGCGTTGGAAACGCACCGGCGGTGACCCGTTCATGAAGATCGACTATCTTCTAGCAGAGATCAAGCGCTGGGAGAAGCGGTAGTCGCCGCACGCGCCCCGGCTGGTTGTGGAGAGCGCTCAGACAAGGTCCTCAGCGTTCTCCGCGATGAAGTCCACGATGCGACCCACGAGCACTTCCAGTCGACGCGCGTTCTCTTCGGTCTCGGGGAGAAGCTCCCAAGATGCGGGGTCGCGCAGCGGCATCACGGGGTCTTCGTAGTCTGTGCCCAGCACCTTGTCGCACCATCGTTGGACTTCGTCGGCATAGCCGTGGAGCGCCTGAATAGCGTTTTTGATGTCGTCGGCATCGAGGTACGCGGGCGGAACGTCACCGACGACGACCCACGCGTGATCGGTCTCGGCTTCGTCCGAGCGAAACTGGACATAGAGTACGTCGAGGCTCTGCATGGACCGCGCGTACCAGACCCCAAGGATGTCTTGACACCAGTCGTGGGCGGCGAGAAAACGGCTGGCTCGCTCGGCCGCTACGCCGATTCTCGGGTCGAAGTCCGAGGTTGGGTCCACCCGCGTCATCTGGGTCGTGTCGATCTTCCTCACAGGCCTGGGTTGATTTTCCTTCATTCCTTGGCCGGAAGTGAGTGTCGTTGGAGCATTCGGCGGCCAAAGGGAACCTTTCCGCCCTTGGGGGAGAAGTACTCCGTACCGTACCGGCCTCCTCAACCGGTTCGGGCTGCGCCCTCACCGACTTCTCCTCCAATGGAGGAGAAGTACTCCGTACCGTACCGGCCTCCTCAACCGGTTCGGGCTGCGCCCTCACCGACTTCTCCTCCATGGAGGAGAAGTACTCCGTACCGGACCGGCCTACTCAACCGGTTCGGGCTGCGGCCTCACCGACTTCTCCTCCATGGAGGAGAAGGGCTTCGATCGCGACCCAGGGTTCGAGAGCGCACCGAGCCGGGTGAGATGCGGACGCAAAAAAAGAGGCGGGCCCCGGAGGGGCCGCCTTGTATTCAGTGTTTTGCCTTGGGTCAGGATCGCTTTGCCGACTATTTGCGACGACGGCGTGCGACGAGGAGACCGAGACCGCCCGCCAGAGCCAGAAGCGACGCCGGCTCGGGGACGGGATTGTAGATCTCTTTCACGAGAGATCCCACAAACTGATTGCCGAAGCCGCCGGTGGAGGGCGGCGTGAGGTCGACGCGCCATTGGAACGCACCGGTCCAATCGTTGGGACCCGCGTCGGCTCCGTTGTTGAGGTTCGTGATCTGATTGTTGGAAAGGCGCCCCACCAGATTCGGGTAGTCACGCATCTCCCAGCCGATGAGGCTTCCAGCAGAGGCGGTCAAGGTGCCCCACGTCGGCGAGGCGCCGTCGGTGACCGTCATGTAGTTGGGGCCGACGAACTGGCCGGTGTCGTCGCCGGCGGTGTTGTTCAGATCGTAGTCAGTGTACGAGAAGAAGTCCACGCCGACCGGGGTGTTGCGCAGGTTCTCGATCTTGAAGCCGATCTGGACACGGGCATGATTTGGGTTCAGGGCGGTCAGGGTGTATTGAAGATCGAAGATGACGTCGCGCTCGCGATAGACGAGACGGATCGTGCTCGGGCTGTCCTGCTGCGAGAAGACTTGGTTCGAAAGGGCGAATTCGCGACCGTCACCGGTGAATCGGAACCACCACCAGTTCTGGGCGAGATTGTCGATCCCGTTGGAGGTGCTGAAGTTGGCGAGCCCGTTGTTGCTGTTCGTACCTGGCAACCGGAGGTTCCCTTCGCTGTAGGTTGCGCCGTTGTGGTTGAGAACAAAGGAGTCCACAATCGCGAAGGACGCGCTCGCCACTGCGAGCAATCCGACCACACCCACCGATTTCGTCCAAGTCATTGAAAACCTCTCTCTATCCACTCATCCGAGACCGCGAAACTCCGCGCTCAACGTGACGATGAGTGTAGCAAAGTGGAGACGCCAATCGGTGACGATTGCGGTAAAACCCGTATTCCTACCTGTCACACTTTCGCGAATCGGTGATCCAGGAGTTTCCGCAGCGCTTCGGGATAGGCTTTGCGCTCGAGTTTGTGGACCCGTTCGGCGAGTGATTCCGGGGTGTCGTCGGGCTCAACAGGACATGTGCACTGGAGCAGGATCGCACCTTCGTCGTAGGCTTCGGTCACGAAGTGGACGGTACATCCGGATTCCTGATCGCCGGCGGCGAGTACAGCCTCGTGCACATGACGCCCGAACATCCCTTTACCGCCATGCCTTGGTAGGAGCGCGGGGTGGATGTTGACGATCCGCCCGGCGTAAACCCGGACGACGCGGATTGGGAGCAGGCGGAGGAACCCGGCGAGGCAGACGGCGTCGACGCGCTCTTCCTCGAACAGGTTCAAGAGAGCGTCCGCGTAGCCCGTATGGGTGGGATCGAGCGCTATGGTGTCGAGCCCGAGTTCGCCGGCCCGCTGCGCCGCCGGGCAACCCTCGCGCGGAGCCACGACGACAGCGACTTCGGCATGCAATGCTCCTCGGGAGCAGGCGAGCGCGATCGACTCCATGTTCGAGCCGCGGCTGTTCGGGCCGACGAGGATCGCGAGACGCACCACCGCATGGTTGTACCCACCCTTACTCACAAGAAGGCCGATCCGCGAGGAGGGTTGCGGATCGGCCGTGGGCGAAATGAGGAACTGGTGGGACCCCTTTCGAAGAAGACGCGTACCGGCGACGGATTGGGTGGGACGCTCGCCGCCTAGAGGTTATTCCTTGTTAAGGATCGGTTTGTGACGCAATTTTGCGGTGTTGTTCATTTTCAGGGTCTATTCCGAGCTCCCGGCGGATTTCCGCCCCGATCGCGCCCGAGCCGTGGGCGGCCTCTTCGGCCTCCAGTCGCTGCATGTGCGGGAGTCCTGCTGCGTTCTCGGCGATCCAGTCCCGCGCGAAAGAGCCGTCCTGGATGGCGCGAAGGAGCTCGCGCATCGAAGCGCGGGCCTCCGGCCCGATCACTTTCGGTCCCGCCGTCAGGCCCCCCCACGCCGCCGTTTCGCTGATCGCGCTCCGCATTCCCGCCAGTCCGCGCTCGTAGAGCAGGTCCGTGATCAGTTTCGCTTCATGGAGACACTCGAAGTAGGCGACCTCCGGATGGTAGCCGGCTTCGACCAAGGTGTCGTAGCCGGCTTTGACCAACTCGGGGATGCCCCCACAGAGGACGGCTTGCTCGCCGAAGAGATCGGTCTCGGTCTCCTCGCGAAACGACGTCGCGAGGAGGAGCGCACGCGCGGACCCGATTCCCCACGCGTAGCTGAGCGCAAGGTCGAGGCCCCCTCCGCCGGCATCCTGGTGGAGTCCGATCAAGGCGGCCAGTCCGCTTCCCGCTTCGTACTCGGCGCGGAGGCGGGGTCCTGGCCCCTTCGGCGAGACGAGCAGGACGTCGACGTCTCGGGGAGCGACGATCGTCCCGTACCGGATGTTGAAGCCGTGAATGAAGACGAGCGCCTGCCGCGCGCGGAGCGCAGGAGCGATCTCCCGGCTGAAGATCGCCGCCATCGGGACGTCCGGCACGGCGAGGACGATCACGTCGGCCCAGCCGGCGACTTCGGGGACGGGCAAGACCTCGAATCCCATCGCTTCGGCCCGTGTCCGGCTCGGGCTGCCCGCATAGAGGCCGATGCGGACCTCGACCCCGCTGTCTCGCAGATTCAGCGCATGGGCATGGCCCTGGCTGCCGAACCCGATCACGCCGACACGCCGAGAAAGAATCAGATTCGGGTCGATCACCCTCGGGTCGAAGACGGCCACGTCAGGAACCGTCCAAGTTCACGAGGATCTCCGAGACGATCGGCTTGGCCTTGCGGACGAGGGAATTGTCGCTTGAGATCGTTCGCTCGCCGGAGATGGCGGCAAAGTTACCGACCGCCTCGACTCGGCTCGGATCCAACCGGACCGACGTCCGCGCCATGCCACGCTGCAAATTGCCCTTGCGCCAACTCTGAATGTAGCCGCCGTAATCCCAACCGAAACCGCTCATCGTGAAAGCGCGCCCGTTCAGCCGCTCGAGCGTTTCCAGGGACGTCCCCATCCCGATGCCTTTGGCGGTGCGCCAGCGGCTCTTCGCCTCCCGGATGCGAACGGCCTCGACGGTCTTGCGGCCCTTGACGACCTTCCAGATCACTTCGACGCGGTTGCGCGGGTCGTTCGGGAAGACGGTCGCTCCGTCGAGGGTCGTCCCCTCCGGTCCTGGAATCGTCCCGTCTTCGACGCTGGTGGCCCCGTAGGCTTTCTTGAGTGCAGCCGGCGTCATTCCCTTCTTGATGAGTCCGACCCGAACCCCGGGGACGATGGTTCGATCGGATGCGGACTGAGAGAACACAGGTCCGGCAAGGCACGCCAGAGCAAGCACGAGGAGAGAACGCTGCATGGCATCAGTATGTCTCGGGATCGGCCCATACTTCGCCATGGTCATCGAGAACCTCGGCGATCGGGCGCTGCTGCTTCGCGAGCTTCCGGCAGAGCTTCGCCCTTGGCAGGCGGCCGCCTGTTTGCGCGCGGCGGCGATCCCTGGGGCCATCGAGGTGGTGTCGTCGTTCGCGACCGTCGCCGTCCTCTTCGAGGAGCCGGGTGACGAGGCGGAGCGTCAGGCCGCGGTCATGTTGGCGATCGGTGCCGGGGGAGCCGCTTCCCATGGGGCTCGCCGATTCGAGGTGCCCGTGTGCTACGAGTTGGGGGAGGACCTCGATGCCGTCGCCGGTGAACTCGGACGGACCGCGACCGAAGTGATCGCGTTCCACACGGGTACCGAGTATGAGGTTCAGGCCATTGGTTTCCGACCGGGGTTCCCCTACCTGGGCTATTTGCCGCCGGAATTGGCCGGGGTCGCTCGTCGACCGAGTCCGCGTCCGCGAGTTCCGGCGGGCTCGATCGGGATCGCACGGGATCAAACCGGGATTTACCCCGAGGCGTGCCCTGGGGGTTGGGCGCTCATCGGTCGTACTCCGTACTCGATCGTGGATGTGGGGCGCGCTTGGTTTCCCCTGTCGCCCGGGGACCGCATCCGGTTCCGCTCGATCGACCGCAACGAGTTCGAGCGTCTTCAGGGTGAGGCGCTCGCATGAGGTGCCGCGATCTCAACGTCGATATCGGAGAGGGCTTACCGTTCGACGGGGCTCTCCTTGAAATCGCGACGAGCGCGAACATCGCCTGCGGCGTCCATGCCGGATCGTGGGACCTGACGATCGCCACGATCGAGCTTTGCCGGGCGCACGGGGTTCGGATCGGGATCCATCCCGGGTTTCCTGATCGCGCCTCGATGGGGCGGCGGGTCCTGTCCGCCGAAGAGGTCGAGTACGCCCAGTCGAGCCTCGTCGAGCAGGTCGAACGGTTCCTCGCGATCGCACCCGAAGCCGCCTACGTCAAACCCCACGGCGCGTTCTACACGATGGGGATGGACCCCCGGTCGCAGGCGCGAGACGCGGCTCTCGCCGCGCTGTGCGCGGTCCTCGAATCGACCCGTCTGCCTTTGATGACGATCGAGGGGACTCCGTCCGCCTATCTGGCAGCGGAGATCGGGGTCGGCGTCATTGCGGAGGGATTTGCCGATCGGGCGTACCAAGCCGACGGCACACTCGTGTCCCGCGGAGAACCGGGTGCGGTCCTCGAAGACCCGGCCGCGATCGAGGCCCAGGTGGCGCGGCTCGCCGACCAGGTCGATTCGATCTGCCTTCACGGCGACAACCCCGGGTGCGTCGAGTTTGCCCGCCGGGTGCGCGCGAGGTTGAGCGCGCTTGAGGGGACGTGGCCCTGATCATCCGAGAGCTGTGGGGCCATGCGGCCCTTCAGGATGCGGGGCGGCGCGGCCGGCGTCACGTGGGGGTACCCGAATCGGGTCCTTTCGACCGCGTCGCTTGGCAACTGGCGAACGCCGTCGTCGGCAACGGCGAGCCCCTTGCCGCGATCGAACTCGCGTTCGGCGAGATCGCCCTCGAGTCGACCGAACACCACCGCGTCGGAGTCGTCGGTGCGGCCGAGCGGGTTTGGGTCGACGACCTCGCGTTCCCCGCCCGGACCGCGTTGACGATCGGTCCCGGTAGCACGCTTCGGATCGCCGGACCGGCGTACGGGGCCCGCACGCAGATCGCGGTCGAGGGCGGGTTCCGCGGGCGGCTGGTCCTCGGCAGTGTGTGCGGAGAGGTCCTGGCCCGCGGTGTTCGGCTGGACGCGCAACGAGCCGAGCGCGACCGGGGGCCCATGCGCCTCGCCATCGATGACGACGCCATCGCGCCATGGCGCGACGACGGACCGATTCGCGTTGTCCGCGGCCCCCACGCGGCCGAGTATGAGGCCTCGGTCGACGATGCGACCTACGCCGTGAATCCGGTTTCGGACCGGCTGGGGATCCGTCTCGATGGCCCCGACCTCGGTCGTCTCGAGGACCTCCCGAGTTTTCCGGTCACGTTCGGCTCGATCCAGATCACCCACGCCGGAACACCGATCGTGCTCGGCCCGGACGGCCCCACGATCGGTGGCTATCCGGTGGCCGCCGTCGTCATCACCGCCGATCTCGATCGCTTGGCCCACTTGACGCCGGGCCATGCCGTTCGCTTTCAGACCGTGAGCCAAGGCGAGGCTGCGGAGGCCTACCGCCAACGGAGCGAGAAACTCGAACGCTGGCTCCGGCGCATCGCCTTGGCCGTTGCCTAACCTACATCTTCATCGGCTTGCCGTCGATCTTCACGGTCTCGTTCAGGTCCTTGCTCGAGATGCACATCCAGCCTTTTGCGGTCTTCTCCCAGACCGAGCTGCTGGTGGAGTTCACTTCGAGCTTCGACGTCTTCTTGGGATCCTGCATGTTGGGCATGGTCGCCACCATCACGAAGGTCTCCTTCGAGGTGGCCTTGTTGCCCGTCACCTTCACGTTCGAGATCGTCATCGACATCTTCGAGACGGACTTGAGCATCGCGAACTGGACCTTCATCTGCGCGAGCCAGTCATTGAGCTTCATCGTCTCACCGTTGGCCCGGGTGTAGACGAACTTGGGTGAGAAGTTAGCTTTCAGCACGCTTTCGGCCTGGGTGTAGTCCTTCCGCATGACCGCTTTAGTGAAGTCGTTCATGCCGGCCTGGACGCGCTTCGTCATGTCCTTAGCCTCATCGGCCCGAACGATGGCGATCCCGCCGGCGAGGGCGAGGAGAGCGATCCCGCGAGAAATGTGTTTCATATGCCGAATCCATTCGCGTTCGACCGTGCCCGGTCCTGCCCGGCTGGGACCCCCCGACCCCGGTAAACTGTGAATTCCCATGAACCTCGAGTTGGACCTCAAAAGCACCCTCAACTTGCCTGATTCGGACTTCACGATTCCGATGAAGGCCGATCTCGGCACCCGCGAGCCGAGCATTCTTTCGGATTGGGGCGAGGCCAAGATCTATCACGCGATTCTCGAGGCGAGGAAGGACTCGCCGACGTTCGTACTTCACGACGGTCCCCCGTACACGAACAGCCCGATCCATATTGGGACGGCGATGAACAAGATCCTCAAGGACTTCGTGGTCAAGTCGCGCTCGCTGATGGGCTACCGAGCCCCGTACGTGCCCGGCTACGACAACCACGGGTTGCCGATCGAGCAGGCTGTGATGAAGGTGTTCCACGAGAAGGGCGAGAAGCCCGATGTCGACACCCTGCGCAAGGCGTGCCGCGAACACGCTCGAAAGTACATCGACATCCAGACCCAGCAGTTTCAGCGCCTCGGCATCTTCGGCCTTTGGGAGCGACCCTATGCGACGATGGACTTTCGGTATGAGGCCGAGATCGTTCGTGTGTTCAAGCGGATGGTCGAGCAGGGCGTCGTGTATCGAGGTCTTCGGCCGGTCATGTGGAGCCCGACTTCGCAGACCGCTCTTGCCGACACCGAGATCGTCTACCAGGAAGGCCATGTCAGCAAAGCGATCACCGTTCGGTTCCCGCTGAGGGAGGACTTCAACGGCTGGTCGCAGGGCCGCGAGAACGTCTCCACGATCATCTGGACGACGACGCCCTGGACGATTCCCGCGAACCTGGCGGTCGCGTTCCACCCGATGCTGAACTACGCCGTCGTCCGGGTCGGCCACGACCACTACCTCCTGCTCCGCGACCTCGTCGAGAAGACGATGGCGGCGATCGGCTTCGACGAGTACGAAATCGTCGAGGAGTTGCTCGGTCTCAGCCTCGAGCACTCGGTGTTCAAGCATCCGATCTTCGACCGCGACTCCGTCGCGGTTCTTGCCGACTATGTCACCACGGAAGATGGCACGGGTGTCGTCCACACGGCTCCGGGGCACGGTCGCGAGGACTTCATGACCGGGGTGAAGTACGGCTTGCCGGTCCTCTGTCCGGTCGACGCGCGCGGCATGATGACCGAAGAGGCGGGCGAGTTCGCGGGGATGTCGTACCTCGAGTGCGACGGTCGGGTCGTCGCCCGCCTGGAAGAGGTCGGCAATCTGCTGGCGGTGAGCGACTACGTCCACAGCTATCCCTATGCCGAGCGGGATGGTAAGCCGGTCATCTTCCGAGCGACCGAGCAGTGGTTCATCTCGATGGATCAGGACCACCTCCGCAGGCGCATGCTTGAGGAGATCGACCGTGTCTCGTGGATTCCGGACTCGGCCAAGGGGCGCATCACGGCGATGATCGCGAATCGCCCCGATTGGTGTATCTCGCGGCAGCGGCCGTGGGGCGTCGGCATTCCGGTCTTTTACGGGGCCGAAAGCGGCAAGCCGGTCCTCGACCCGGTTCTGATCGAACGCGTCGCACTGTTGATCGAACAGGAAGGGAGTGACGCGTGGTTCACCCAACCGGCCAGGGCGATGCTGCCCGAAGGCTATCGGCATCCCGAGACCGGTGAGACGGAGTTCCGGAAGGAGACCGACGTCTTCGACGTATGGTTCGACAGCGGGGCCACCTCGCTTTGCGTTCTCGAAGGGCGTGTCGAGCCCCAATGGCGTGAGCCGTGGCCGGCCGATCTCTATCTAGAGGGTTCCGACCAGCATCGAGGCTGGTTCAACACGTCGCTCATCATCGGCACTGTGACGCGGGGCTCCGCCCCCTACAAACAGGTGCTCACCCACGGGTTCACCCTCGATGAGGAGGGCCGTAAGATGTCGAAGCGGCTGATGAACGCTCTCGACCCCGATACGCTCTGTACGGAGTACGGTGCCGACGTCGTTCGCCTTTGGGTCTCGGGCGTCGAGTACACCAGCGACGTCAAGCTCGGCGAAAACATCCTCAAGCAGGTTGGCGAGAGCTACCGCCGCTTGCGCAACACGCTTCGCTTCCTGCTCGCGAACCTGGACGACTACGATGGGGATCGGCCAAGCGAGGTTCTCGAACCCGACTTGTGGATCGTCGAGCAGGTCGATCTTCTCGTCGAGGACTGCCTTGAGCGCTACGCCGGCTATGACTTCGGGGGCGTCATCAACGGCGTCCACAGCTTCTGCGTCAAGCAGCTCTCCCAGTTCTATCTCGACGCGATCAAGGACAGGATGTACTGCGACGGTCGCGATTGGCCGAGCCGCCGCTCGGCCCAATGGGCCTGCCATGACGTGCTTCTCAAACTCGTGAAGCTCCTCACCCCGATCCTCGTATTCACGAGCGAAGAGGTCTATGCCCGCATCCCCGGCACCGACAAGAAGAGCAGCGTCCACCTCGAGACCCTGGAGGCGCCCGACCGTGACCGGCTCGACGCGATCGAGGGCAACAGCCGACAGGCCCGCTTCGCCTTTCTTCTCGATACAAGAGCCGCGGTGTTCGCTCAGTTCGAAACTTGGAAGTCGGAGGTGGACACGAAGGATTCCCAGGACGTCGTCCTGATCCTACGTGATCGTGCCGATCTTGTGGAGACGCTTCAGGAGTTCGGCGACGATCTAGCGAACCTGATGAAGTTCAGCGCTGTGGAATGCGAAGTCGGCGACCCCCAGATCGCGTTCCGACCGTCGGTGTTTTTGAAGTGCAAGCGGTGCCGCCTGACTCGCGCAAACGTGCAAATGGTCGGAGACGTGCCTCTCTGCCCGAGGTGTCGCAAGGTGGTCGGCGCTTGATCGGCGACGACCCGAAGGAAGCGCCTGCGCCGGTGCCGGCGCCCCCGCCGATCGAGGTCGCGAAGCCTCGGATCGGCCCGGGATTCTACATCGTGGTCGCGGTTCTGCTTCTCGCCCTCGACCAGATCGTCAAGGCGTGGGCGAGGGGGGCCCTGGTGCCCGGCGAGAAGATCGCGGTACCGTGGCCCGGGGTGTTCGAAATCACCCTAACCTACAACCACGGGATCGCGTTCGGCCTGTTCCAGGGTGCCGGAATCCTCTTTGCTCCGATCGCGCTCGGCATCACGGTCGGTACCACGTGGTATGTGTTCCGGCACCCCCACGAGGCGCGACTGACTCACTTCGCGATGGGGATGCTCGCATCGGGAGCGATCGGTAATCTGATCGACCGGGTCTGGCTCGGCAAAGTCACCGACATGTTCTGGTTGCGGATCATCGACTTTCCGGTGTTCAACATCGCCGATGCCTGCATCACCGTTTCGGCCGTCCTCCTCGGCATCCGCTGGATCTTCGAGCACAAGCCCCACGGCCGGCGGGCGACGCCGCCCGAACCGGGCAGTTAGCTCGCGTTGCGCTTCTTTCCGCGGATCTCTTGGAGCAGGGGAAGATCCGGCTCCAAAGCGGCCGTAGTCCGTTCGAGAAGGGCGGTGAGGGTGTTCGCTTCGGCCGCGTTCATGTGTCGGCAAAAGAGGTCGGCGACGGTCTCGGCGTAGACGGGCCATGCTCGGTTTCGCTCTTGGAGCCCGGCCTCGGTCAGCCGCGCATGCACGCCTCGGCGATCGTCGGCGCAGTTGCGACGTTCGACGAGTCCCTTCTTTTCGAGTCGGTCGACGAACCGGGTCAGACCGCTTCGCGACATCATCGACGTTTCTGCAAGATCGGCCATGCGCAGTTGGCGATCCGGGGCGTCTTCGAGGGCGAGCAAGACGGCGTAGGTATCCAGATCGACGACCTTCGCGCGGGCCATCCTGATCCCGATCTCCTTGCGCAAGCACGCCTGACTGACGTAAAACGCCACCCAGGCGCGCTTCTCACTCGGCTTGAGAATCTCCCTCATGACCCACGAGGTTACCCTGTCGTTGCCGATACAACGACAGGGTTGGCGTCGTTTGCGAGCGATTGATCACTCATCCCCAACGGGGATGAAGTTCAGTAGCGTCACCCCCAGGTTTCGCGGGCCGGGGCACCGGTGTCGAGGCTCGCGGCCGGTACCTTGGCCGCAGCCGCCATCGCCTTATTGAGCTTGTCGATGGCCTCGCTTCCGTATCCGCCGAAGACGGCCACGACCTTGCCGTCCTTGCCGATCTCGAAGGCGGCGATCGATGCTTGGAGCTTGTAGCCCTTGATCAGGGCCTTGTCGGCGTCGGGAAGCATCGGATAGGCGGTCGAGAACTGTTCGGCCCAGGCCTTTGCTCCCGCTTCGTCGGTGTTGACCACGCCGACGAACGGTACACCCTTGTACGTTTGCACGAGCTTGTTGTAGATCTGCGCGGCACGGGCGTTGTGGGGGCAGCGCTGCTTCCAGAACAGGACGAAGGCCGACTTGTCCTCACGCATCTTCGCGAGATCGTAGGACTTGCCGTCCGAGCCCTTCAGCGAAAAGGTCGGGGCGTCCTTCCCCGGTTCCAGGTAGGGCTTCTCCTGGATCGCGGAGGTCGCGGAGAGGGCAGTGGCAAGACACAGAGCAAGCAGTAGTTTTCGCATGGGCATCAACTCCGTAGCCATTGTACGGAATGCCGGAAGCAAATCGTCTCAGAACAGCGAGCCTTGCGTCCCGATCGGCTCGATCGCGTCGGGAGCCTCGTAGCGGGTGTTGCCCATCTTCGGGGTTACGGCGTACTCGATCAGGAGTTCGTCGTCGGAGGGGGTGATCAGACGCAGGAGTCGCTGCCGATCGGACTCGGGGTCGAGCCACTCGTCGAAATGGGCTTCCGGGAGGATGACGGGCATCCGATCGTGGAGCGGCTCGATGACCGCATTCGAGGAGGTCGTGATGATCGTACAGGATTCGAGCGGCGGATCTTCGCCGTGCCAACGCTCCCAGAGCCCGGCGAGCGCCAGCGGCTCCCCATCGCGCGCCCGAATGAAATGCGGTTGCTTCTTGCCCGCGATGGTCTCCCACTCGAAGAACCCATCCGCAGGGATCAAGCAGCGCCGCTTCTCGAAACTGCGGCGAAACGCGGGCTTCTCGGCCACGGTTTCTCCGCGCGCGTTGATCAAGCTGAGGCCCACCTTTCGATCGTCGGCCCAAAAAGGCACGAGACCCCACCGCATCCAATGTCCTTCCCGACCCGAGGGGCCGGCGACGATCGCGAGGACGTCAAGGCTTGGAGCGATGTTGTACCGGGGCTCGAACTCGGGCAGGTCCGGGACCTGGAAGAGCCGAGCGAGTCGCGCCCGCCCCGAAAACAGGCTGAATCGCGCGCACATGCCCTATTGTGGGCTCTCGGCGAACCGGCGCACCAGCGCCGCCGCGATTGCTTTGCGGGTTGCCACGGGGTCCAAGGTGACGGTCGAGAACGCAGCCGGCGCCGCGAACACCGTCCGTGGATCGACGAGGGGCGGACCGAGAGGGATGCTCGCCTGGAGCAGCACGGCCGATTCAGTCAGTCGGAGGGCGCAGCCGCAGACCTTGAGCCCGGTTCGGGCGTCGACCGCGTCGTTAGCCGAGACGTGAGCGAAGCAGTCCGCACTCTTCGGCCCGAACCGCTTGCCGAATGGAGTGTCTTCGCCGAGGGCGGCCGGTACCCCGACCTCTCGGAGCCCCTCGACGAGCGGGGCGACGATCGCACGATACGCGACCCGGAGTCCGCGGGACCGCGCATCGAGTTTCCCGAGGGGCGCGGCGACGGCGACCGTCAGGTCATGGCCGTGGAGCACGGCGCGACCGCCGGTCGGGCGTACGACCCACGGGACGTCGCTTCCAGACACGAGATCTCGATCGGGGCTTTGGAATCGACCGAGACTCACCCACGCGCCATCCCAGGTGTAGAGCCGAAGGATGACGTCCTTATCCCTCTCGGCTCGCGTGAGCGCCTCCCGATCACCCGCCATCGCGGCTTCTCCGGGCAGACGGTCTTCGAAGACGGGAGGGAGAGATCGCGGCGTCACCCCGCTAGTATGGGCGACGATTTTCGAGGTTGCTGCCGCTCGAAGCTTGCCTTTTCCCCGCAAATCGCCTAGAATCAGTTTTGGTGGCAACGGTTCTACGATTCGCTTGCCTGGGCGTGGCGTTGGCGACGATCAGCGTCGGTGCCGCCCCTGGGGTCCGTTCAGGCCCTGCGTTCGAGCTGGACGAGCGCGAACGGGTGGTCGCGTATTGGTCGGATCCGGCGCGCTACACCGTCAGGCTCACCGCGGCTGCGGCGAAGGATGGCCCCTGGCAGGTTCGCCTCACACCGGAGGGCTCGCTCTGGCTCTGGAACTACAACAAGTCGCGGGGCTTGGGCAAGGTGGCACCGACCAGGGATGCAGGTGCGCAATCCCCGGAACAAGTCGCTTGGGAGGCTTGGATCGACGCGAGGGTCGCCTACGACCGTTACGCCGCCCAGCAGACCGCGAACATCGCCAATGCCGAGGCGACCGGGAGTCCGATCCCTCCCACCGTCAATCCGCCCGCAGAGCCAGGCGCAATGCCGGGTGGCTTGAAGGCCCTCGCCGGCGAAGCGCCCCCATTCGCGCTTCCTGCCCAGCCGCAGGTCCACACGATTTCCTTCGACGACGGTGTACGCCTCACGCTCACCGACAACCCGCCCATGCGACCCCGATACGCCTACTACCGATTTCCGCAGGGGGTGATGAGTGGGGGCACTCGGATCGCGAACATGCCGGAGCCGGAGCTGGTCGCGCTCTTCAAGAAGGCGGGAATCGATGCGTCCGAGCAACGGATTCTCAAAGCCGTCTCGCTCCTCGAGGGCGGTTTCGACTCGATCAATACCTATGACACGGGGTGGGTGTCGGTCGGGTTCATCCAATTCGCATGCCTCAAGGCCGGAGCGGGGTCCTTGGGCGAGGTTCTTTATCGGCAGAAGGCGGACGAACCCGCGGCGTTTGAAGACGACTTTCGGCGATTCGGGATCGACGTGACGCCGACCGGCCAACTCGTGGCACTCGATCTGACGACCGGCGAAGAGCAGGTCGGGCCGGACGCGGCGCGCGAAATCATCGACGATAAGCGTCTCATCGCCGTCTTCCAGCGTGCGGGGCGCGTCAGCACCGCGTTCAAGGTCGCCCAGCTAGAAGTCGCCATGCGCCGGTACTTCCCGGCGGACGACATCGTCTCGGTCCGGATGGGGGACGCTCAGGCCTCAGCCAAGGTCAGGGACCTCTTCCGATCCGAAGCGGGCCTGGCTACGCTGATGGACCGCAAAGTCAACACCGGTAAGCTCGATCCGCTTCCGAAGATCCTTGAGCAGGTCGTTGCGCAGAACGGGCTTGCCTCGCTGGCCGAAGTCACGGCGTTCGAGCGAGAGATCGTCGCTGCGATGCGTTGGCGCAAGGACTATCTGGTCGACGCGAGCCTGACGCGCCCGAGAACGATTTTCGATGCGGCGTCCCGCTCCGGCAGCGTCCGCAAGAGCCCGCGAGTTCCGCCGCGTCCCACGAACGCGAAACCTCCCGCCAAAGGCAAAGGTAAAGGCTGAGCCAAAAAGCGGGACCGGCTTTCGAGGGCCGGTCCCGTGGGTGGAGAGGAGGGACAGAAAGGCGGGGTTGGGGGAAGTCAGGCCGCGCACCAACGGCCCGTGCTCGGGACGGTCGCTCCTTTCCCGGTCGGCTCCGCAAGCATCTGGCGGAGCGCCTTGTGGGCGCGATGCAACCGCGAGCGGATCGTGCCTACCGGTACGCCGATGATCTCCGCGATTTCTGCGTACGGCATCAGTTCGACGTCCGCGAGGAGCACGAGCAAGCGCTGTTCGGGCTTGAGTCGGTAGAGCGCGGCTTCAACCTCTTCCGAGAGCATTCCTTCGAGCAGGCTCTGCTCCGGGTTTGGGTTGAAGTCGGGCGCTTCGACCGACGTCAGCTCGCCGCCACTGTCCGTGCGTAGGGGCGCGTCGTACGACACCGTCTGGACGCGTCGGCTTCGCGTTCGCATGAGGTCGAGGAACAACCGATTCACGATTCGGAAGATCCAGTTCTCGAATGGTCGATCGCCCTCGAATTCCTGGAAGCCGCGATACGCACGGAAGAACGCCTCTTGGGTGAGGTCCTCCGCGTCGGCCCGGTTTCCGGACAGGCGGTACGCCAGGTTGTAGACCTTCTTGTAGGTCCGGTCCATCAGGTCCCGGAACCTCGCTTGGTCTTCGGTATTCAGTAGGGTGGTTTCCATGTTATTTGTCTCTTTCGCACCCTAGACTTGTGCGAATCGACGATCCACACAACCCTTCAGGCGTTGATTTGGTTCCCGTTCATTCTTGGTCCTGGGACCCATCGAAGAGGCCCATTCGTTCGAAATGCGCGAGCAAACGCGGGTTCGCGCCGGCTTGGATCTTTCAACATGAGTTTGATAGACTAAAGTTCCCTGAGGCCTAGGACCTCAATTGGCCCGGTCTCACTCGTTTCAAGGTGCCTGACCGATGACGAGTCCTCGCCCGGTGAGGCCGCCCTCGATCCAGCGAACGGCCAGGCCGGCCGCGGCGAAGGCGTCGAGGTATTCCTCGCGGGTGAATAGCGTCAATCGGTGCGGCTCGACGAACTGCTCGATTCCGTCGGGCGTCGCGACCTGGAAAAAGAAATCGATCACGCTCGATCGACCGTCGAGCCCGCTGAGGCACATCCGCGAGATCTTGAGGTCCGGCTCGTCGACGGTGAGGTGGTGCAGCGTTCCCGGTCGGAACGCGTCGGGCAGAAGCCATGGCTCGACCACGACGAGTCCGCGGGGCTTCAGGTGATGGGCGAAGGCGCGGGCCGCCGCATGGAGATCTTCAACCGATTCGAGAGAGCCGATCGCGCTGAAAAGGCACGAAACGACGTCGAACCGGACGCCGAGATCGAAGCTCCGCATGTCGGCTGTATGAAACGTCACCTCCGGCAGTCGCGCTCGGGCAGCGTCGAGGAGCACCGGATTGAGGTCGACGCCTTGCACGTCGAAGCGCGTTGTCAGGAAGCTCAGGTGCTTGCCGGTACCGCAGGCGACGTCCAGCCACGTCCGCGCCTCGGGAACCTCCTCCGTCACGATCGTGACGAGAACGTCTGCCTCACCCGCGTAGTCCTTGAATCCGTACTGGGCGTCATAAAACCGGGCCGATTCGCGAAACATCAGGGCGTCAGTATGGACGCCCCGCCTCCCGAGCCCGGGACTTCCGGCTTACGCCGCCTCGTCCATACTGCCGATGAGGTGGAGCAGATCGGGATCGAAGCGCGGGGCGTCCTCGAACAGGGGGGTGCCTCGCTCCTCGACGATCGCAAGGACCACCGCGAGGATTCTGGCCAATAGCGGAATCATCGGGCCGGCAAGGCCCTCCGGTCCCTTGCCGTCGAACCGTTCCTCGATCGCGGCCAAGCTCGGCTCGAGGAGTCGGAATTCCGGCTCGTCTTCGAGGTCGCCGATCCGCCCATTGCGGACCATCGGGGTCAGGAGCAGGAGGGCCTGGAGCATCTGCTCCTGAGCCCGTGACAGAGCGAGTTCGCGCGAGAGATGCTCGAGGTACGGGGCGGATCGGTCGGCGAGATTCCAGCCGGCGTCGCGCTCGGTCGGGCTCAGGTGACCGGTCAACCGTCCGAAGTCGAGGCCGGTCGGTTGTCGATCCTCTTTGTATCGGCCTTCGAACATCACGGCTCGGTTGCGCCCGGCTCGCTTGGCTTGGAAGAGGGCCACGTCGGCCGCCTTGAGCAAACCGTTAGGCTCACCACTGGTCTCGGGAAACACGGCACAGCCGAGGCTCGCGGTGATGTGGCGTCGTCGTCCCGAGCGGGTGAGGTACTCCAAGCGCTCGATTTTGCCGCGGATACGCTCCGCGATCGCCAGCGTCTCCTCCGCTCCAACGCCGGGCAGGATCACCGTGAACTCTTCGCCGCCGTAGCGGGCGGGAAGGTCGTACGGACGGACCGTGGATCTCAGGACTTCCACGACCTTACGCAGGACTTCATCGCCGGCGTCGTGCCCTTCCTCTTCGTTGAAGCTCCGGAAGTGGTCGACGTCGAGCATGATCACGCCGAGATTCTCTCGTTTACGCTCCGCTTCGCTGAACCGTCGATGGAGAAAGTCCTGCATGGCGCGGTGGTTGGCGATGCCGGTGAGCGGATCGTAAGTGGCGAGTCGCTCCGCGTTCTCGAAGAGCACGGCGCTGTAGAGGGCGAGCGACAGGTGCTCGGCGACGGTCTTCATCAGTTCGCGATGCTCGGCGAAGGCGGGATCGGCGTCCCGCCCCACGAGCTCGAGGATACCGATCAGTTTGTCGCCGACGGTGAGCGGGAGTACCTCGACCGAGCCCGGCTTCAGGTAGCAGAGCTTCGCCTCGAGTTCGACGGTCATGAGATTCTCATACACGCTTCGCGCGAAGAACGGTTGCCGGGTCGAAGCGGCGAGCTCGGCGACGCAGGTGACTCCGCGCTCGGGATCGAGGCGCTGAATTAGGCTCGTGCCTTGTCGGTTCGCGCCGACGGAGGCGAGCAACTCAAGCGACTCATCGTCCGAGGCCCGGGCCCACAAAAGGACCGCCGCGAGTTCGAGCGTCGAGGCAATCTCATGGACCGCGGCCACGCATAGCGGCTGGAGCGTCTGGTTCATCGTGAGCGCCTTGCCGATCTTCTTGAGCGCGTTGGCGCTACGCTCGCTTCGGCTCGCGCGATCGCGGGCTCGTCGTTCGTCTTGGGCGTCGGTCACGAGGATGACGACGTCGAAGGACGAGCCGAGACTGATGCCGGAGGCATAGAAGCGATATCCCTCAAGGTACAGAGCCCCTGGAATCTCTCGAAACGCGCCCTCGATGAGTGAAGCGAGATCGGATTCGAGCGCGCTGTGTCGCTTGTCGAAATAGGGCAAGTGACGGGCGATGCCCCACGCCTTGCGCGTGTAGCCAAGGTGGTCGAGCACGGCAAAGCCGACCGACTCGGGGTCGAGATTGGCGAGGATCGCTGGCTGGGGCAAGTCGAGACAGAGCGACTGCCCATCGGGCAAGGGCAATACCACGGGGAACCCGGTCCACTCGTCGGACCGGTCGTCGATGGTGCGAATACCAAGTTCGCCCAGCACGGACCGAAGCTTGTCCAGGGAAGAATCGCTCAAGGTGAAAGTCAGACTCCGGGGTCTATACTGATTGTCGGTCGGAGGACGCTCCGGCGCAACCCCGTATTTTGGTGAGAACCGACGTGAAGAAACGGCGTCTATCGGATGTGGTTGGGAAGAACGGATGGGCGACGCTGCTGTTCGCAGCCGCCGTGATCGTCGTCGGGTGTGGTGGGGGCGGAGGCGGTCGCGGTGGTACGACCGGAGGAGGCTGTGCCGATACGACCCAGCCGGGCGCACTCGTCTATGGCACGGTGTGGGGCGCGGACGCAACCTCGGGGTCGCAGTTCATCTCCATCGTCGATGGAAGTGGCCGGCCGCTCGCCTCGAAGGTCCTGAACAAGGCCGACGGCAGTCAAACCACCCTTTCCGGCTTCCGGTCGGGCGACTATGAGATCGTCGCCGAACTGTACACCCAGCCCGATGCCCAGGGCGCGAAGCTGGGCGAGATCCGGACCGCGATGTCGATCTGCGGCACGACCTCGATGAGCACAGAGGTCGGGGGCCAGCCGGCTTCGGTCAAGGTCTATCCCGCCACCGCGAGCATGACGGTCCAGGATAGTCGTAAGTTCTACGCGACGCTTCAGACGGCGAACGATCGCTCGATCTTCGTCCAACCGGGCAGCTTCAGTTGGCAGGCGGTCGGAAACGTCGCGTCCGTCGATCCTTCCGGCCTGGTCGTCGCTACGGCGGTGGGTGCCGGCAACATCCGCGCGACCCACAGCCCGTCCGGGCTGATCGGCGGGGCAAACGTCACGGTGACGCCGTTCAACACGACGCGCACGAAATGGACGGTGCTCGTCTACCTCAACGCCGCCAACGACCTGTTCGCGTTCAGTGACCTCAACGTCAACCAGATGGAAAAGGTCGCCGACAATCCGCAGGTGCGGTTTGTGGTTCAGTGGAAGCAGTACCGGCAGCGGTGGCCCAATTCGTCGTTCGACGGGACCCGCCGCTATCTGGTGAAACCAGACAGCTCCGCGTCGATCAAGAGTCAGATCGTCCAGACCCTTCCCAACGGCACCGACATGGGCCGTGCGCAAACCCTTCGTGAATTCGTCGACTGGGGCAGGACCTTCTACCCGGCGGATCGCTACTGTCTCGTGATCTGGAATCACGGGAACGGCTGGCGACGAAGCCCCGACGAGGAGAAAACGCGCGCCGTCAGCTACGACGACGAGACCGGCAATGCGATCCAGATCTGGGAGCTCAACCAGGCTCTGGGCGACAATCGATTCGACATCGTCGCCTGGGATGCGAGCCTGATGCAGATGTTCGAAGTCGCCTACGAAATCCAGGACCACACAGACTACGTGGTCGGAAGCGAAGAGAGTCCTCCCGGTGAAGGCTATCCTTACGATGCCGTCTTCGGCCGGTTCCGCGACAATCCGAACGAGACGACTCGGAACCTCACCAAGGCGTTTGTGGACGGGATGATCAACGACCCCCGTTACACAAGCAAGAAGATCACCCAAAGCTCGCTCGACACGTCGAAGTTCGGCGCGCTCGCGACCGCGCTCGACGAGTACGCCGGAGCACTGATCGCGAACAAGGCGGCGGTGACCAGCCAAGTCCAGAACGCACGGACGAACGCCCAGTCGTTCAGCCCGACGTTCGGGCGCTTCTACCGGGATATGATCGACGTCACCCGCGTCATGGATCGGGTCGGGGGCCTGCCTCCGGCGGTGAGCCAAGCGGCGGCGAATCTGCGCACTGCGGCCCAACAGGCGGTGGTGTGGGAAGCCCACAACGCGAACTCACCGAACTCAGCCGGCATCGCGTTCGACTTCTCGCCTGGAGACCGATTCTCGGAGTTCGCGAACGACTACAGTCTGATGAGGATCTCGCAGGCCACTCGCTGGAACGAGTGGCTCGCCCAGGCACCGTAGGGCAACCTCTTGACCCCCTCTACCGATGTCGAGGGGGTCAGATCCTTCAAAGTGCCCACGATCGGTTTATGGCGTCGAGAGCTAGGGCCGGAGCGTGATACGAGCATTCTTGGCCATCGATGATTTGACGAGTCGGCCGTCGACAAATCGGTCAGGTAAGTCCCAAGAGCCGATGCCCTGCGACCGAAGTCCGAGCTCGAGCGAGACCGTCACTCGGGTGTCACTGGCAACTCCCTTTCCGAACTCGGGGAAGAGTTCTCGAAGCTGCCCCGCAGTCATCGCTCTTCCCGGGCTCTTGATCAAAGACTCGTACAGCTTGGCCTTAGCCTTGTCGGTCTCGCGGCGGGCGAGGTCCCCGAGCAGTCGATCGATTTGTTCCTGAACTTCGTGCTTTGCATCCACCGTGCGTTCGGCGAAAGGCAGAACTCTCAGGACTTTGTCAAGGGCGGTCTCCATGGCCACGCGCGAGAACCGGCCTTTCACGAATAGCTTTGCCTCGGCGAGCCGATTGTCGTAATCGTAGCGTCGTCCGAACTCCTTTTGAATCTTGACGACCAGATCCTTGACCTTATGCACTGCCCCATCGCCAAAGTCGAGTCCGTCCTCCGAAGCTTTGACGTTCAATGGTTCTTCAGGACCCAATCCTGGTCGCTCTTTGGCGGCACTCGCGGGATCTCCAAAGTCAGCACCAGGATAGATGCCGAGCTCTCGATCTTTCTCTCCGGGTCTCCCCGGCACCAGAACTCGGAGGATCGGTTCAAGCCGACATCGTATAGGCTCTCCAGATACCAGGTCCTCAAGGAGCCCCTTCATCCCATAGAACCCTCTCGCGAGGGAAGTCTGAGCGTCGGTGGGTAGGTCGCTCGCCCACACGCCCCCACCCATCAACCTTTCCGATTGCTCGCCCGTCAAAGCCTGAATCCAAGTCAGTGTGCGACGGGTGCCGTCTCGAGGGATATCGAGCATCCCGGAGTTACTCCGGGCTAACACGATGGCCCGATCTTGGATGATGACCTCCCTGCGAAGACTGGCGGCCCAGAGGCCCAAGGCGCGCCGACTAACCGTCTTGGGTAACACACCGAGTTCCACTTCGACCACCTCGGGGAGATCAACAATCAGCGGGCCAGGGCAGGGGGCGAAGACCGACTTCCATCTCGCGTCGTCCGGTATGCGAGGTGTTTCTTGCGCCGGCACCTGGCTTAGGGAGAGCGCAAGAACCAGCGCAAAGGAACTAACCACCACCTTCACCTCCGCCTGAGCACGCACTGTCCGAAACCAGATCGTCCTTGACATGCGTGTACGGGATGATGACACCGATCGGGCCAGGCGGCGTCGTGTCGGAGGCAATTCGTCTCGTGACCCGATGGTGATACTGACTCCTGGCATCATCTCCGACAGCGCAATGTCACAGTTGCGAAAAACATCACAATCATTCCCCCCCCCCCCCCCCCCCCCCCNNCCCCCCCCCCCCGCAAGTCAACGGACCCATTGTATGATGAAGCCGTATGCGAGGAGTGTTGCGCAAAGCACTTCAATTCACTGGCATTTCAGCAATGTTAGGATCGAGCCTATGGCTCGTCTCGGGCCGGTGTTCGGTTTGCTGGCGTTCGGTGGGCTGGGGGGTTTGGGAGTCGCTCGTTTTGCCTTGGGCAGGGCTGACGCTTTCCCTGACGATCTTCGTGGGAATTCTGGGGCAGCGGCGGTTCCCAAGATTGGAGGCAGCATCCGACGTCTTTGTTTGCCTGGCCATCATTGCGTCGGTCCCCATCTTCGTTGCATCGAGCATTACTCAAGTCCCGCCTTGTTCAGCTTGCGTTGTGTTCTGGGTTGGCCTTTCCGTGCTCGTCTTGGAACTTACAACGAGTGCAAGGGTGCTTCAGAAATCTGTCTGGGTCGCAACTGTGGTTTCGGCGGGCTGCATCATGGCGATCATCAACACTTCCACGACCCGGGACTTCCTCCGGATGAAGCTGCCAGAACTGAAGCCCCAGTCACCAGGCCTTCCGATCGGAGGTAGCATGCCGCTACGCGGTCTACTTGCTTCGTCAACCGTCGGCGTCGCAACTTACTGTACGCCGTGTGTGAGAAGCGCTCTTGCTACTCAGTTGCGGCAACGAGCGCTCACCGGCACCGCTGTGACACTGCTGATTGCCGAAGACGATCCTTCAGGAGCGGCAATCAAGCAGGAGTTCTCTGAGTTTGCCCAGAAGACTATCCAGCGGAGTGATTACGACTTGCTGCGCATGGACGCCATGGGCTCACCTTTCATCTATGTGCTCGACGACGGTAGAGTCATCGAGGCACACCGTGTGATAGGAGGTAACTGATGGAGACCCCATCTCCAAGACTCCAGAAGATTACTCTGGGTCAAGTCATTGCAGGGACGGCGATCGCACTTACTTGCTTGTTGACCCTTGGCCTGATGGCTTATGCGTCGGGGAACCAAGATCGGACGGAGGCCAAGATTCGGGAGGACCTACGATTCGTACTGCGCGCAGTCGAGATGTACACGGCCGACCACGACAACCTCTTGCCGCGGTCGATGGACTCGTTCAACGGTGCCTTGCCAAAATGCCCGGATACCAATCCTGCCGCGATCGAGAAGTACCGGGACTTTGTGTTCAACTACCCTCTCGGATACCGCCGCCTTGACAAGCGGATCGCTTTCGACCACTACTTTGACTCTCGGGTCGATCCGATCATCTCATGTGCGGGATACCCACGGTACACGAAGGGTCCGATCATGCTGCCCGTTTACGAAGCCCCAAAGAAGCGCAAGTTGCTGTCGTTCTTCAACAAGGCGGAGACACTTGGGATCCGATTTGATGGACACATCGATTGGTACGAGTCGCCTCTAGAGTGGCAGGCTGAGCGAGCGAGTGTCGGTGAGCTTGCGGCTCGCGCGGGGATGGAGCCATGAGCATGTCGAAGCTGCTTGGTGTTGGAAGTCTCGCACTTCTGGCCATCTGTATCGGTTCGTCTTGGCCGTGTCAGAAGGAGATCGTAAGGTGTCGATCCGATATCATGACTTCGCTCCACGGCACGTCGTGTGCGTGCTCGGGTGGAGGGTCGGGAACCTGGTTCGTCTCCGACACCTACGCCAGTTGGTTCCATCTTTGCTATGCGAGATACGAGAGCCCTTGTCCTTCTGTCCCATCCGATGAGTGCAACGCCCGCGTCCATTGGAATTCACTCAATCGCTTCATCGTCTGCCGCTCGGGTGGCGTAGATTGCGGGCCCATGTCAGGCTGCGTTGATTCGTACAGTCCCGGTAATGCGACGGTCTGCGGGGCGTGCGATGGAAGCACGCCGGGGCCACCGTGTTCGGGTGGCATCCCGCATGAAGGCGGCATGCCCTTCTTCACGGGAACCCTCGGGGTCTACCGCGAGAACGTGATCATTCCGGATTGAGAGTCCGTTTGCGGGCGGGGTCTGGCTCCCGCCCCGTCCGGGCTTCAAGTTCCACGGGTGTTGCCGTAGAGATCGACGTGTAACCTCGGCGACAGGCGGTAGCCGTGCTCAATACAAACCGGGGCCAACAACCGCAAGCGGCGGTGAAGGGTTTCGGTATCGATGCCCTCCGGCATCAGTAGGATGCGGTCTCGAGGTATGTCGTACTCCAACGCGTCGAGGAGTTCGGCGATTTCGGAGAGATCGTCCAAGTGCTCATCGGGATCGACGACAAACTTCAGTTGGAAGGGATACGACTGGATCAGCTTCCGGAGGACGGACGGATTCAGGCGCTCGGCGTCATGACGAGCGATCCACTCCACCGCGAGCGGCCCGACGGACGCATCGGCATGGTGACCGTCGACCGGAGCGCTGTTTCGAAGCTTCGGGCTGATCGACATCAAGTCGCACGCGACGTCGCGGAAGACGGTCCCTGCCGTTTCGATCGTGATGGTGCGGCCGCGCGCTTTCAGCGCTCGGGTCAGCGCCGCAATCGGCTCGAAGAGCATCGGCTCGCCTCCGGTGACCACCACATGGTCCGTGGAAAGGGCGATCACCTTGTCGACGATGTCGTCGACTTCGAGGATGGGGCCCTCGGGTGCCCAACTCGCATAGGGAGTGTCGCACCAGACGCAGCGAAGGTTGCAGCCGCTGACGCGAACAAAGGTCGACGGAACTCCGGCCCAGATCCCCTCCCCCTGAATGCTCGTGAAGATCTCGGCGATCCTCAGACGGCTCATGTTCGGCCCGCTCGCAAATGCCCGATGAGGAGCGCAATGTCCGCGGGGCGGACGCCCGGCACCCGCGAGGCTTGACCGATCGTGATCGGGCGAACGCGTGAAAGCTTTTCGATCGATTCGTAGCTGAGTCCACCGAGCGCGTGATAGGAGAACGCGCTCGGGATCGGCATCTGGTCGAGTCGGCGAGCCCGCTCCGCCGTTTTCGCCTGAATCTGGATGTACCCCTCGTAGAGGGCTGCAAGTTCGATCTGATCGCGAACCGGGCCCGGTGCGCCCCCAAGGTCGCTCAGTGTCGCACCGCCTTGGTCCCAGAAGCGGGCGAGAGCGACCGCTTCATCGAGGCCAAAGCCGGGACGTCGCATGAGTTCGAAGAGGGAGGCGCGATTCACGATCGGGCTCCATCCGCGCGCTTCCATCCAGGGGTTGGCACGGGTCGTGACCGTGAACGCTCTCAGCTGCGCCAGTCCGCTCGCGATCGCGTCCCATTTGGTCTCGAATCGCGCCCACCGACGGTCGCCGCAGAGGCCGAGTTCTCGGGCGAGGGGCGTGAGGCGCTCGTCGGCGTTGTCATGCCGAAGGAGAAGGCGGTGCTCCGCCCGCGCGGTGAGCATCCGATAGGGGTCTTCGACGCCCTTCGTGACGAGATCGTCGATCATGACACCGATGAAGCTTCGATCGCGACCGAACAAGACCGGCGCTTGGCCGAGCGCGAGGTGGGCGGCATTGATGCCGGCGACGAGTCCCTGGGCGGCGGCCTCTTCATAGCCGCTCGTTCCGTTGAGCTGCCCCGCGAGGAAGAGGCCCTCGGCCTGGTGGCTCATCAAACTCGGATCGAGCTGGAGCGGATCGGCGACGTCGTATTCGACGGCATATCCCGGTCGCAGCATCTCGACCGATTCGAGGCCGGGGATCGTGCGGAGCGCCTTCAACTGGACATCGGCCGGCATCGACGTCGAGAAGCCCTGGACATAGACCGATTCACCGTCCCACTCCTCTTGTTCGAGGAAGATCGGGTGGCTCTCCTTGTCGGCAAACCGGACGATCTTGTCTTCCACGCTGGGGCAGTATCGCGGGCCGACACCTTCGATCTGCCCTGAGTACATGGCGCTCTCACCGAGATGTTCACGGAGGATCGCGTGGGTCGACTCATTCGTCCGGGTCTGCCAACAAGGGAGCAGCTCCCGTTCTGGCATCGGCGCGTCGTGGAGGAAGCTCAGGGCTCCGGCCTCGGGCTCGCTATCGAGGGCCTCGACGCGCGATCGATCGATGCTCCCGAGCGCGATTCGTGGAGTCGTGCCAGTCTTGAATCGACGCAAACGCACCCCGATGCCGTTGAGGAACTCGGAGAGGGCCGAGACCGCTCGATCGCCATGACGTGCGGCCACCGTCTGTTGCCGACCCTGATGACACAGGCCGTTGAGGAAGGTCCCGGTGGTCAGGACGACGGCGGGTGCCGAGAGCAGCGTGCCCTCCACCCAGAGGCCGACGACGCGGCCGCTTTGCAGCTCGACCCGTTCCGCGTGGCCTTCGAGGAGCGTCAGGTTCGGTTCGAGTTCGAGGACCTGTCGCATGAACGCAGGATAGCGGACCTTGCACACGTGAGCCCGCACGGTTTGGACGGCCGGTCCTTTCCCGGTGCCGACCCGTCGGATATGGGTCAACGTGTGGTCGGTCGTGACCCCCATCTGGCCGCCGAGGGCGTCGACCTCGCGGGCAAGATGGCCCTTGGCGGGTCCGCCGATCGAGCAGTTGCACGGTAAATGGCCGACATTGCCGAGGCGGAGCGTCACGCAGGCGGTGCGGAGGCCCAAGCGGGCTGCGGCGAGGGCGGCTTCGATCCCGGCGTGCCCGGCTCCGACGACGATGACTTGAAACGTGTTCACAGCCCCTCCCTCAGATCTGGGTGACGGCCCCGCTCGCGCGGATCTTCTCGAGGCCTTCGAGCGCGCGTCCGGTGCCGATCGCCACGCAGTGCAGCGCGTTATCGGCGACCGTCACCGGGATATCGGTGACACTGGCGAGGAACTTGTCGAGGCCCCTCAGGAGGGCGCCGCCCCCAGTGAGCGTGATGCCGCGCTGCATGAGGTCGCTGGCCAACTCCGGCGGCGTCTCCTCGAGGACCTGGCAGATTTTCTCCGTGATCTGGCGAACCGGCTCGGCAAGGGCTTCACGGATCTCGTCGCTCGTTACTTCGACCGTCTTCGGCAAACCTGCGACGAGATCGCGTCCCCGTACCTCCATGCTCAGCTCCTGGGCGAGCGGATAGGCGGAGCCGACCTTGATCTTCACCTCTTCCGCGGTCGGCTCGCCGACCATCAGGTTGTAGGTGTTCCGGATGTGGCGGACGATCGCCTCGTCCATCTTGTTGCCGGCGACGCGAATGCTTTGGGATAGGACGATGCCCCCGAGGCTGATCACGGCGATGTCGGCGGTGCCGCCGCCGATGTCGACGACCATGTTGCCTCCAGGGTAGTCGATCGGCAGACCTGCTCCGATCGCGGCCGCCATCGGTTCTTCGATCGTCATCGCGAGACCCGCGCCCGCTTCCTTCGCTGCCTGAAGAACCGCCCGGCGCTCGACGTTGGTCACGCCACTCGGTACGCACACGAGCAGCGTCGGCTTGAACAGGCGGCGCTTCCCGCAGACCTTGTTGATGAGGTACTCAAGCATCCGCAGCGTCGTGGTGTAGTCGGCGATCACGCCGTCCTTGAGGGGCCGAATCGCGGTGATGTTGCCGGGGGTGCGGCCGAGCATCTCGCGTGCCTCGTTGCCGACGGCGAGCACCCGTCGACTCTGGGTGCTGATGGCGACGACGGTCGGTTCCGAGAGTGCCACCCCCTTTCCCCGTCGATACACGAGGATGTTGGCGGTTCCCAGGTCGATGCCGAGTTCGGGGACGAGCTTCAAATCGGATTGGCGTCGGGCGCGGTCAGCGTCCGCTCCCATTCGGTGGCTTCCATGCGGACGACGTCGGCGCCGAGGCGGCTCAGGCACCCCTCCAGGTCCTCGTAGCCCCGATCGATGAAGTGGACGTTGCGGACGACGGTCTCACCTTCCGCTGCAAGTCCGGCGAGGACGAGCGCGGCACCGGCTCGGAGATCGCTCGCTTCGACGACGGCACCCTTGAGTCGCGCCACCCCATCGATGACGGTGGAGCGACCTTCCAGACGCATTTTGGCCCCCATCCGGTTAAGCTCGGGCACATGTCCGATCCGGCTTTCGTAGATCGTCTCTTCGACCACACTTGAGCCGTCGGCGGTTCCGAGCACGGCCGCCATCAGTTGTTGGAGGTCGGTGGGGAAGCCAGGGTACGGCATCGTCTTGACCCGGATGCCCTTCAGGCGACCGGGGGAGTGGACTCGGACCCAATCCGGGCCTTCGAACGCCTCGGCGCCGGCCTCTCGGAGCTTGTTGACGAGCGCGGTCTGGTGTTCGGGCATGACCCCGGTCACGGTGATGTCGCCCTTCGTCATCGCCGCGGCGAGTAGGAACGTGCCTGCTTGAAGGCGATCTTCGGGCACGCGAAACTCGCAACCGTGGAGCTTCTCGACTCCGATGATGGTGATCACGCTGGTGCCGGCACCTTCGATCCGGGCACCCATGCGGTTCAGAAACTCGGCGAGTGTCGTGACTTCGGGTTCGATCGCTGCGTTCTGGATGACGGTGACGCCACGGGCGAGCGTGGCGGTGGCCATGATGTGTTGGGTGGCTCCTGCGCTCGGGAAATCGAAGTAGATTTCCGCCCCGTGGAGCTCGGTGGCGCGACCCTCGTAGCAGCCTCGGACGAGATCGATCTGAGCACCCATCAGGGCGAGTCCCTTGAGGTGGTAGTCGACGGGGCGGGCACCGATCTTGCACCCTCCTGGGGCCGGCAATTTGGCTTTGCCGACGCGGGCGAGGAGCGGCCCGAGAATGTAGAAGGAGGTGCGGATCGGTCGAACGCTTTCCTCATCCGCCTCGTGGTAGACGATCTCGGTGCAATCGACGACGAGCGTGTCTTCGCTCCGCTCGACCTTGGCCCCGAGCTTCTGGAGCAGGTTCAACTTGTCTCGAATGTCACTGACGTCCGGGACGTTGTGGAGCACGACCGGGCCCTCGGCAAGCAACACCGCCGAGAGAATCGCAAGGGCAGCGTTCTTGCTGCCGGGCACCTCGACCTCACCCCGAAGCCGGCTTCCTCCGGTTACTTTCAGTACATGCATGATCTTCGACCTTCCTTGGCTCGATCACTCCGTTTCGCGAACCTGTGAAGCAGAATCAAGCTCCTATTGTACCGGGAGGGCGATACCGTCGGGAATACTATCAATTCCGTGTTGTGACGCGGTACTATCCGCACGCATCGTTTCGAGAAAGGTATTCGCGCCTGGTCCGTTCCCGGTTTTCGATTGTGCCTCCTTGAAACCCGCAACGCCGCGCGGGCAACCGCGCAAGGAGACACAAGAAGACATGGCTATGAAGTCCCTGTATGTGGGCAACCTGCCCTATTCGACGACCGCGGACGACCTCAACCAGGCGTTCAGCAAGTTTGGCGGCACGGGTGCTCGCATCGTCGAAGGCCGAGGTTTCGGCTTCGTGGACATCGATGGCGACCAGCTCGATGCCGCGATCGCCGAGATGCATGACAGCATGCTTGGTGGACGCCGACTCAACGTGAACGAAGCCCGTCCCCGTGAGGGCGGCGGCGGCGGCGGCGGTGGCCGATTCGGTGGCGGCGGCGGTGGTGGCGATCGCGGTGGATACCGAGATCGAGACCGCGGCGGCTACGGTCGACGCTAAGCTTCCGACGCAAAGAGCCCCTCGGCGTTCTCGCCGAGGGGCTCTTTGCTTGCGCCTCGACCGATAGGCCCTTTGGAGACGTCGGGCATCGATTGGGTAGGTACTGACCCTCACCCCCTGCCCCCTCTCCCTTCGCACAATCATCGAAAGGAGAGGGGGAGCCGGAGAAGGGTAGGGGATGAGGGTTCCGAGAGCTTAGGGGCGGGCGCGGCTATAGCGCAGCCGCTCGTCGAGCGCAGTGTCGACGTTGAGGCAAGCTCGCCTTGGACCAGCGTAACGCTCGCGTAACTCGCACGCGGCTCGACCGTCCAGCCAGTATGGTTTGTGGCTTCCTGATGATCGCGGCGGTCATCGCGTTGGAACCCATCGGGGAGTTGCCAGAGACGGCGTTCCTGGGAGTGCTCTCCGATTGTGGTTACACCACCTGGTTGAACGAGCCCCCCGGGGGTCCAAAGGCGAGCAACGCAGACGGCTCGTTCCGGCTCAGGCTTGGAACATCGGTATCAGAGGACAGCGGAATCACCTTCGTGAAGGAGGCGCGAGCGTTCCTGGCCCTCGACGTTGCACGAGCGGTGCCGGTCCGTCAGGTGGATTCTTGGTTGGCCAAGAACAAGTTCGCGGACGTGACGGTGACCACTTACATTTCGGGGAGGGTCCTGTTTGAAATGCTCCTCGCAACGCCCAGTGACACCCCGGATCAGATGAAGTCGCGGGCGCAGCGGTTGCAGCGGACCGGTCTGCGTTTTGGAAAGGACTTTGCCGCCATCAACCCCAAGCAATCGGACGATCTATGGCGACCCGGCCCTGCACACTACTCGCCAGGGGCGGTAATGGACCCTATCCAGGTCGAAGACGTCGATTTCATCGCTTCCCACTTCGAGTGGGACAAGCAGGTTGATCCCGTGGCGCTCGGGAAACGGGGATCGCTCGTCCGCATCGAGGGCGTGACCTTCGTGGTCTCGCCGCACGAGCGAGGCATGCTGGTCTTACTCGCCCAATTCGTTCCTGAACCCAACAAAGTGAGCCGTTACCTGCAGCGGCCACCTCAGATCACGTGGGCTGACGTGCAAGTGGAGCGCTCATTGGCCACGATCGTCCAGCGCCACCGCTTGACCGGAGAAGTGACCGCGGGGCAACTCACGGCGATCCTGTTGGAGTTCGCTCGCAGCGTCAAGGCGCTCGATCTTCTGTAAGATCTTGTGTCGAGTCCCGCGTACGATCCACGCCTTCCCGGTGATGATGCTGTCGTCGCGATTTGGCCCTCACCCCCTACCCCCTCTCCCTTCGCACAATCATCGAAAGGAGAGGGGGTCCGGAATCAGTGGACGCTCGTCCCTTCAGGGGCCTCTGCTTCGGGAGTGAGCAGGATCGCGGCGCCATCCGGTCCATCGGCGGCGAGGATCATGCCCTGGCTTTCGTGCCCCATCAACTTGGCGGGCTTCAGATTCGCGACGACCACGACTTGACGTCCGACGAGGTCGGCAGGATCGTAGCTCTTCCGGATACCCGCGAGAATCTGACGTCGCTCATCCCCAAGGATGACCTGGAGCTTGACCAGCTTCTCACTCCCCTCGACCGGCTCCGCCTCGAGAATCCGCGCAATCCGAAGCTGGACGTTCATGAAGTCGGTGATCTCTATTTCAGCCCGAGGTTCGAACGCCGGCTTCTTCGGCTTTTTCTCGGGCGCTGCGGCGGAAGGAGCCTCCTTCGGGGCCGGCTTCGCGAGCTCGAGGCGCGGGAAGATCGGGGCCGGATTGCCCAGCGGATGGCCCGCAGGCAGCGACGACTCGGACCCGATGTCGTCCCAAGACGTCGTCGGGAGGAGACGGAGCTGGGCCGCGACCGCGTCGCAAGTCGCCGGGATCATCGGTCTCAAAAGGCCCTCCGAGGCCCGAAGACAAGACAGCATCGAGCGCATCACCGTGGCAAGGTGGGGGTCCTGGCTCTTGGCGAGCGCCCACGGGGCCTTCGTGTCGATGTACTTGTTCAGAAACCGGACGACATCCATCGCCGTGTTCATCGCGTCGTGGAGACGGAACTCCTCCATGGCGGCGGCGTATTCGGACTTGGCTTGCATGATCCGGTCCGTGACCTCAGTTTCGACCTCGCCACCGGGAATGGTGCCGCCTACGAACTTATGGGCCATCGCGAGCGTACGATTGAGCGCATTGCCGAGGTCGTTGGCGAGGTCGGCGTTGTAGCGCCGGTCGAATTCCTCGTGCGTAAACACGGTGTCGGAATCGAACGGAAGCGCGGCACCGAGATAGTAGCGAACCGCATCGACCGCCACGGCCTGAGCGCAGCCGGCCCGCGCCGCCAGCCCTTCCGCGAACTCAAGCGGGGGGATCACGTTCCCTTTGGACTTGCTCGCCTTCTCGCCGCCGATCATGAGCCAGGAATGGCCGAGGAGCGTTTCCGGCAACGGAATCTCGGCTCCCATCAGCATCGCCGGCCACATCGTGGCATGGAAGCGCGTGAGGATGTCCTTGCCCATCACCTGGACCGTCGCGGGCCAGTACCGGATCCAGTCGCCATCCGGCCATCCGAACGCCGAGATGTAATTGATGAGCGCATCGAACCAAACGTAAATCGTCTTGTCGGGCTCCCCGGGAACGGGAACACCCCATGGGACATTCGCGCGGGTGATGCAGACGTCCCGCAGGCCCTGATGGATGAAGCTCAGAACCTCATTCCGTCGCGCTTCCGGGACGATGAACTCGGGGTTCGCCTCGATATGCTGTTTGAGACGGTCAGCGAAGGCGCTCAGACGGAAAAACCAGTTCTCCTCCTCGACCCAACGGACTTCGTTCCCGTCTGGACTCTTTCCGTCGACCAGTTCGGACTCCTTGATAAACGCCTCCGCCCCGACGTCATACCACCCCTCATACTTCGCGGCGTAGATATGACCGCGCTCCTTGAGGAGCGTGAACAGCTTCTGCACGATCGCTTCGTGGCGTGGGTCGGTGGTTCGGATGAACCGATCGTACGAGAAGTTCATCCCTCGCCAGATCTCTTCGAACCGGGCCGCGAGGCCGTCGACATGCTCTTGCGGGCTTTTGCCGGCACGCTCGGCGGCCTCGAGCACCTTGGTTCCGTGCTCGTCGGTGCCGGTGAGGAACATCACCTCTTCCCCTCTTAGGCGGTAGTACCGGGCCATCACGTCGGCGATGAACATCTCGGCGGCATGCCCGAGGTGGGGCACGTCGTTCACGTAGAAGATCGCAGTCGTGATGGATTTCATGGGGCACGGAGTGTACCGCCCGAGCCCCGTGGAGTCCCGGGACGCACGCGCTTCCGGTAACGTAGAGTCGATGCCCACCGAGAACTTCATCCACGGTCAATTTGTGCCTCCTTCGGGCGATCGCTCCGTCCCGAGCCTCAACCCCAGCGATCTCACCGATGTCGTTGCGAATCCGGCGGTCTCGACCCCGCAAGACGTCGACGCGGCCGTTCGCGGCGCAGCCGAAGCGTTCCCGGCTTGGCGGAAGGCCACCGGCTCCACGCGCGCCGAGGCTCTCTACAAATGGGCTGGAGCGATTCAGGCGCGATCCGAGGACCTCGCCCAAGCGATCGCGCGCGAGGTCGGAAAACCGATCGCGGAAGCGCGCGGCGAAGTGGGCCGCTGCGTCGTGATCCTCCGCTACTATGCAGGCGAGGCGGTTCGCTCGGTCGGCGAAGTCGTCCCCGCGCTTGCTCCGGGAGCGCTCCAGTTCAGCATCCGCGATCCGCTCGGGATCGTGGGCCTGATCACCCCGTGGAACTTCCCCATCGCGATCCCCCTCTGGAAAGCGGCCCCCGCGCTCGCGTTCGGCAACACGGTGATCGTCAAAGTCTCCGAGCACGCGCCCTTCGTTTCCGGGCTCCTTGCCGAAACCGCCCAGGCCGCCGAGTTGCCGCCCGGGCTGTTCAACGTGATTCTCGGTGACGGAGAAGCCGGAAGCGCCCTCGCCACTCACCAAGCGGTGAAGGCGATCAGCTTCACAGGCTCTGCCGCGACCGGTGCCAAGATCGCGTCCGCCTGCGCGGCGCGCAACGCGAAGTTCCAAACCGAGATGGGGGGCAAGAACGTCGCGATCGTGCTCCCCGACGCCGACCTCGACCAGGCTGCGAACCTCATCGCGGGTGGGGCGATGCGCTACGCCGGGCAAAAGTGTACGGCGACCAGCCGTGTCGTCGTCGATCGGGCGGTCGAGGAGGGACTTTGGATGAGGCTCCGGGCTCAAGTCGAGTCGCTCCCATTGGGTCCGGTGACCGATCCGAAAGCAGCGATCGGTCCGCTGATCTCTGCCGCTTCTCGGGATCGCACGCTCGATGCCGTGAGGTCCGTGAGCCCCGACTATCAGACTCCGGTGCCCGGCGACTGGGCCGGCTGCTTCTTCGGACCGGCGATGTTCCGAGGTCTCGATCCAGCCGACCGCGTCGTTCAGGACGAGCTTTTCGCTCCGGTACTGGCGATCCTTCCTGCGGAAGGGCTCGACGAAGCGCTTGCCCTCGCGAACGCGACGCCCTATGGGCTCAGTGCGTCGCTCTTCACCAAGAATCTGTCTGAAGCGCTTCGCTACATCCATCGAATCGAAGCGGGCATGGTGCGAGTCAACGGGGACACGACCGGCGTTGACCCCCACGCTCCGTTCGGCGGCGTGAAAGGCTCGAGCTCGGGCACGCGGGAGCAGGGCCGGGCCGCGATCGAGTTCTACACCGAGACGAAAACGGTTCAACTCAACCCATGAGCCGAACCGTCGAGCGTATTCGCGTGCGCTATGGCGAGGCCGACCCGATGGGTCACGCCTATTACGCGAACTATCTTTACTGGTTCGAGCAGGCGCGCGGAACCTGGTGCCGCGAGCGGGGTTTCACGTACAAGAGCCTCGAAGAGATGGGTTACAAGTTACCGGTCGTCGAAGTCTACGCTCGCTATCGGGACGAGGCGAAGTACGACGATGTGATCGCCGTCCACGTCTGGGTCGAGGAGATCAAACGCGCTGCAATCCTGTTCAAGTACGAAGCGATCAACGAGACGACCGGACGCAAGTGCACGGAGGGCTATACGTGGCACGTGATGATCGGCCCCGAGCGGAAAGCCGTCACGATCCCGCCGGACATCCGCGCGATGATGCAGGTTTGAGCGCTTAGGTAACTACGCTCGACCGACTTCGCGGGTCCACCCTCCATCCTGTCACCCTTCGTGACGTTTGCGGTCTTCGCCGACGGCGCGGAGCCGGTCTCGTGTAACAATGCGATATTGCGAAGACGTCCACGGAGTGAGTGTCTATGAACTATTGTTTGCCGAGAATGGCTCTCGTCGGGCTCGCGTTCGCCGCTGTCGCGGCGGCAGAAGCGCAGGTGCGCGTGCAAGATCGGATGGTGATCGTCACGGAGGCTCCCCTGTCGAAAGAGCAAGGCGATCTCATCAAGACCCTGCCCCGTGCTGAGTTGTTAGAGCAGTTCGAAGCGCTCGGCTTTCAGAAACACCTCGAAACGGGCCGAACGTTCTTGTTCAGCAAAAAGCTCTGGGCCGAAGAGACATTGAACGCGCTCACCGGGCTCTACGAGGGCCTTGCGGCTCATCAAACCGGCAAGTTTCTCGACATCTCGAAGTCGCCTCAAGTGGCGGCCTTCGTCAGGGCTTCTTTCGGGTCCGTGATGCGGTTCGAGTCACCGCAGAGCGCTCAGTTCATGCTCGGGCGTGTGGGCGACCTCCTTCTCACCGACGGGACCCGCTCGGTGCTCGTCACCATGACTCCTGAAGTCGACGACGCGGAAGCGAAGGAGCTTTCGACGAAGCCCCTGAAGCAACAGAGCGGCTCGCCCCCCGCTGATGCGGCAGACCCGATCGCGGTGTATCAGTTGCCGCTTGCGGGTGAGCTCCACGCGCGATCGGTCGGACCGGATGCCGCGGACCCACGAATCAGGATGGAAGACCTTGCCCTCGCGACAAAAGTCCTCACGGACCGCTACTCCGAGGCTTACTCTCGAGCCTTGGCTGCCCGAAACCGCCTCATCAAGCTCGCGACCGTTGGCGTCTCCCCGGACGTCTTCGCTTCGGTCGAGAAAGGGATGTCCTCGCAATCGTTGCCGCCCGAGCTGCGGCAGTTTGCCTCGGATTACCTCGCAAGCAACTGGCAGCGATTTGGCTTCGAGAGCGACGATGCCGCGGCGGCGTACTTCGGCAAGGCCACGGTGCGATGGAGCCAAGTATCGCTCGCACTGATCGCCTCGCGGGGAGACGGACCCTATAAGAACCTTGCCATGTTCGGATTACCCCGCTTCTGAGAGACCTTGGACGGTTCGCCAAGAACCGTGAGCGCGCTCGCAAGGACGAGCTCTAGAACTGCGGCGGGGGTCGCTTTCGCCCTCCTCCTGAAGAATAGTCACCCGGCTTCATGTCCTTGAAAGACTCTCGGTGCTTGACCAGCATCTTTTCGATTTGTTCGCGAACCGCCGAGGGCAGCTCCTTGAAGCTCACGCCTCGACCCTTCGTCTGCATGGTGTCGTCGTTGAGCGGATACTCCGCCGAGACCCCGGGTCGCGGATCGATGCCGATCGTAGCGGTCTCGCGATCCGCGACCCGGAAGAGATCGAAGTTGGGTTGCTCCGTCGCCCAAGGAAAGAGATCGGGCCTTTCGCGATAGGCCATGGACGAGGCCAGTGAATCCGGGTCCACGGCCCAGATGTAGTAACCGCGGTCCCCGGAGGTCGAATCGCTGGGGAAGATGACGGGGCCGGTTTTCGACGTCAGCGTGATCTTGGCGTCGAGAGGGATGCCCCGGGGAAGGGCGTTCGTCGGCTCGTCCGACCAGCTCTGGACGCCAAGGAAGAACATCTCCTCGTCAAACGACTCGTCTGGATTCGCAGCCTCAGGATTCTCTTCGTCTTCGGTCACGCTGACGCTGGCATCGGCGCCGAAGATCAAGCGGTGAACGAGTGACTTTTGACCTGGTGCCAGCGACGGGAAGGGGACCCCGGGTCCGCTGAGGGCTACGCGCTGCTGGGGAGTGAAGGTTCCGTAGAGCCGAATCGCGTCGATGTTCCCCTTATCCCACCAGTTGAAGGAAAGCTCCGGAGTGAACGCTGAGACAATCATCGTCGCCAGCCGCCATCGAGGGGCATCCCCGGCGAGTGCAAACTGGGCGAGACCGTCCAAGGTCACCCGACCCTTTTCCCGGATGTCGGCGACGAAGCGAGCGAGGGCCTCGCGACCCGTACGCTCGGGTTCGCGTATGGGCACAGGTGGACGCAGCGTGAACCACCCGTTCACCACGTCGGCACCCAGGAAGAAGGCGAGCTCGCCCACGGTCGGAGCCTTCTTTCCGGCAGGGAACTGGGAGAAGGAAAGCCCATAGGCGTCGCTGATCGCGAGGGCGAGTTGGGCTTTCTTCGAGCGTGCCATCTGCAGCACCAGGTCCGTCGTCGCGTAGCTCAGAGGCTCGTGGAGGTCGGGCCGGGCGATGCGCTCGAGCCACTCGGGGGCGATGTCGGGCAGGTCCCCGGCTTTCCGCTCTCGGGTCTTCTGAAGCGCGCCTGCGTAGTCGCGCGACTCGCTTGTGAACTCGATCGGAGTCGGGTCCAGGTTTGCGGGCGGATCGGGGCGCTTGACAGCCTCATCTTCGAAGCGAAAGTCATCGAATTCGTCCTCGGCATCACCGAGGGCCTTGCCCTGTTCGTCGAAGACGGACAGCTTCGCTTGGGGCGTCTCGTTGTATGAAACGCCTGTCAGGATCAACAGGATTCGCGCCGGCGGCTTCTTGAACGGCTTCTTGGGAGTGTAGTGGAACGGTGTCATCTCGCCGCCGGGCGCTTCCGGCAACGCGGCCACAACGGCCGCATAGTTGCGCTGTTCCTCAACGAGGGAAGCGAGGATCGGGCCGGTGCCGGCCGGCAGAGCCCGCTGCATCGGTGTGGGGTGAGAGGACAGCACGAGGCGATCTCCGGTCTTCAAGTCGGCGAGCATGCCGGGATCGAGCTTCAAAATCAGACGGCTCAATGCCCGAGCGAGCGGAAGTTGACGCGAGAGCGCTTCCTGTCGACGATAGCGTTTCATGTCGAAGCGTGCGTCATCCTCGAGATCGAGCTTGCGACCCTCTTCGATCCGCTTCTGAATGGCGTCGGCTGTGAACCCCTCCTGCAAATCTCGGGCTCGAAGCGCGATCGACTTCTTGATCACCTCGATCTTCCGAGTGCGGGCCTCCTTTTCGCGCTCGCGCACCTTGGCGCTCGACTTACCTAGGTACCAGGCTCCGTCGGCACGGCTCCACTCGCCGAGGGTCTGTTCGGCGAGCTTGTCGAGGAGGTCTCGCAGAGGAAGGTCGCGTACGTCGACGACAACGACCTCATCCTCCATCGCGGGGACGGTCTTGAACGTGAGCTCGGTGTGCTTCGAGAGTACGTCCAGCAGCACCGGCATCCGGGCCGCGCGGGACAAGAACGTCACCTTCTTGTCGAGCGCGGGATCCTCGAGCTGGGCCACCGCTAGCCCCGGAAGCAAACACCACACCATCAAGCCGAAGCGTGCTTTCATCCTGTGTCTATCTTATCGCGATGTCGTCAAGGATCGGTGGAGATTTGCATTGCAAGTGGGGCCAAACGTAAGCCCCCTCTCCCACAGAGACGGAGAGGGGGCTTCAGGAACGGGGGGGGGGTGTTACCGAAGGCCGCCGAGGCCGCCCATCAACACCACATAGATGACGCCGCCCAGGAGCGAAATCACCATCGCGGCGATGTTGACGATCATCGCCGTCTGAGCCTGGGGATGGCCCTTGGCTTTCGCCTGGTTGGCAAAGATCACGCCACCGATGCCGGCGAGCCAACAGCAGCACAACGACACCACGGCCAGGATCCACGCCCATGTCATCTCTTTGGATCCGTCGTCGATCCCCCCGGTGCTCGTGTTCGCTCGGGGGTAGGGTGATGCCCCTGGGGCTTGACCATACGGGTTTTGAGGTTGCTGGTAGCCACCCTGCGGAGCCTGATAAGGCTGCTGCGGCTGCTGCGGCGCCTGGTAGGGCTGCTCGGGCTGCTGCGGAGCCTGATAAGGCTGCTGCGGTGACTGGTAGGGCTGCTGGGGCTGCACGGGCTGCACCGGTTCGGCCGGTCCCGGCGTAAAACCGGTGGGCGCAGCACCCGGGAAGACGATGCCGGGCACCGCCGACGCCATGACGATCTCGCCAGTCGCTTCGTTTTTCAATTGAGTCGTGGGAGTCAGTCGATTTTGGGTAGCCCACTCGTTCAGCGTCGGGATGTCGGCCGGGCCGTACTCGTTCCCATCATTGGCAATCACGAAAAAGCGCATATCGTTCCTTTCCTCCAGCCCGGCGACGCACCGGTTCCGTCTCTACGGACGGTTGAGAGCATTGTAGCGCGTCACCGGCGCCAAGCGACGACGAAGCCACGGAACGGGTCGTTCGTCGCATGATGCGCGGGTAAATTCGACTCGGACATGGACGGAGAAGCGCCAAAACGGGGAGTCAAGGTCTGGATCAAGATCCTGGTCCTCTTCCACGCGTTCGCGATCCTCTCGTGGTCTCTGCCCGATGTCCCCCGATCGTTCCGCGTCTACTTGACCCCCGACGTCCCGCCCGCCCTCTTGGATCAGGCTCAGAAGCCGATCGGCACCGACTGGCTCCTGATCTGGAACGCCAAGCTCCATCAAACGCCGTTTCAGTACTATCTGATGTCGACCGGTTTCTGGCAGTCGTGGGATATGTTCGCCCCGAACCCGGCCAACACCGACGTCTGGGTCGACGCGAAGATCACCTTTCGTGACGGCACCGAGCGCCTGTATCCCTACCCTCGGATGAAGTCCTTGTCGATCCCGGTCAAGTACTTCAAGGAGCGGTATCGCAAGTTTCTCGAACGGGCCCATGTCGACGACAACGCATGGCTTCGGCCGCGGTTCGCTCAGCGGATCGCCCTCGAGGCCTTCGAGGATCCCCAGAATCCGCCGACCCGCGTGGTCCTCAGGCGTCACTTCCGCAAGGTCCTCCCGCCCCACCGAGTCACCCCCGACGGCTACACCGTCGTCGAATACTTCGACTACCCCGTCGATCAAGCGCAACTCCGCAAGGAAGCGGGACGATGAAGAACAACCCTGTCGTTCGCGGCCTGCGCGCGGCGAACGACTGGATCTTCGGTTACGGTTCTCCGGTCACCTTCGGCGTCTTCCGGATCCTGATGGCCTCGATCCTGTTCGCGAACTTCTGCATGATCGCGATCGACTTCGATGCCTGGTTCAGCGAGCGTGGTTATGTCCCATGGCACGTCGCGTCGGAGTGGATGGGGCCGACCTGGCGAGTCAACCTCCTCGCCGGGGTGACCGATACCCGGATCGTTGCCGCATTTTATGCGCTGGTGACGGTGTCGGCGTTCTTGACCGCGATCGGCCTCTGGACCCGTCCCGCGTCGATCATTCTCTGCATCGGGACGATCACGCTCCACCATCGGAACCCGATCATCCTCCACGGCGGCGACACCCTGATGCGGGCCTGCGCCTTCTACCTCGCGATCGGCCCATCGGGAGCGTCGTGCTCGGTCGATCGACTGATCCGCCTCTGGAAGGGCAAGGAGACCGGCCCTCCGCGCGACGTCTCGCTCTGGCCCCAGCGCATGATCCAGTTCCAGATGGCGGTGATCTACTTCACCACGGTGTGGTCCAAATGGTTCGGAACCGCGTGGCGGGACGGGACTGCCGCGTGGTACCCGGCCAACCTGCGCGAGTTCGATCGATTCCCGGTCCCGGAGTTCCTCCATCGGCAGCCGTTTCTCGCTCTGGAGACGTACAGCACGCTCCTCGTCGAGCTTGCCCTCGCGACCCTCGTGTTCTGCAAACCGTTGCGGAAGTGGGTGCTTCTCTCGGGGCTCGCGCTCCACGGCTTCATCGAGTATTCGATGAACATTCCCTTGTTCGCCTTCGCGATGTGCAGTCTGTACATCAGCCACTACATGGGAGACGAGATCGTCGGTTGGGCGAAACGGATGGGTGAGCGGCTCAAGCGATTCGCGGTTCGCGTGGCGACACCCGCAGGCCAGGTGCTGGCAACAGGCCCCGGTCGGGCCCTCGAAGCGGCCGACGCCTTCGACCTCGTGACCTACACGCAGGGGGACGCGTCGGATTGGGTCGCCGAGAAGCAGGCTTCAGGATCGAAGCTTGGAGCCTGTTGGGCGTCTTGGTCACGCAGCCTCGGCGGCTGGATCCTCGCCCCGTTCTGGCTGGCGATGCTGAAGCGCGCCCTTGTTCCGACCCGCGCCGCCACCACCGAGCCCGTCGAGGAGCCCGAAAGTGTCCGAACGTAGACCCCGACTCCGCGACGTCTGGCCGTTCGGTCGAGCGAAGACACCCGGCTACGGCATCGCGAAGACCTACTACCTCTCGGTGCTGGCCGCGACCGCCCGGATGCCCGCCATCTTGGAGGTCATCAATCCCGAAGCCCGGGGCGGCGCGGTCGAGGGCTTCGGCGCACCGCTCGCCGGCTCCGACAAAGCCCTCCTCGCCGAACCGATGGTTCGAGGTGGGTACGTGCTCGCGACGAAGGATCGGAAGACGGTCGTCAAGCTCCTCGTCCTCCCCCGAGACGAAGCCGGCTTCGATCCCGACCTGTTTCTCAACCATCCCGCTTCGGCAGGACTCTCGGATGAGATCCGGGCCCGGATCCGTGCGACGTGGAATGTGTGCCAACTGACGTTCGAATCCCACGACCCCGCCGTCCATCCGGCGATCGCGTTCTTCCTCGGCATCGCGGGACGGCTCGCGTCCCTCACGGACGGAGTCGTCGCCGATCCGCTCTCCCAGCGCTATCAGCTGCCGGATGAACTCGTGCCCAAGGATGCTTTGAGCCCGGTCGATGCGCGCACCGTGGTTCGGTGCCGCTTCGAGCCGCTGGAGTCGGGCATCTACGGTTGCACCCTCGGCATGCAGAAGTTCGTGCTCCCCGAGTTCGAGATCAGCGGCATCCCCGCCGGGAAAGAGCGCGAGGCGGAAGCCTTTCTTCTCGGCGTGTGCCAAAGCGTCCTGATGAGGGGTCCGATCGAAGCCGGTACCCAAGTCGGGGTGGCTTCGGCACCGATCCTCGTGGCCGAAGGTGGGCTCGACCGGGCGAGGTGGGAGGGCATCCCCTGCTTCGAGCTCATTCCTGCCAGTCGCGGCGAGATCGGCGAAGCGCTGGACGCGTGGGTTCGACAAGAAACGCAGCGCTGACCTGTCAAACTCTCGGCCATGAGCGATCTCAAGTCACACATTCGCGCTCGCATCGCCGAGGGCACGGGCATGTACATCCAAGATCTCGAGGCGATGGACGCCGAGCTTCTCGGCAAATCCCCAGGCGGCGTTGCCCGCTCGGCCTACGATTTCACCTATGAGGTCGTCGTCGTCAACCGGCGTGTCGCCGCTCGGCTCCGAGGCGACGATCCCGGGCCGTGGCCATCGGAAGGCTGGATGACCGCCCCCGACGACTTCAAGAACAAGGAAGTCGCGGTCCGCGAGATGAAGGCGTCGTCGGAGGAAGTGCTGGCCGCATGGGATGCTCTGGACGCGGGTGCGATCGAGACACCGATCGTGCTCCCGACCGGTGAGACGACGCCGATGTCGATGGCGTCGCTCATCGCGACCCATGCCGTGTATCACGACGCGCAGTTGAACTATATCCAGGCGATCGCCGGCGACGGCGAGATGCACTGGATGTAGGCATCAGAACGTCGGTTCGAGGGCGCTTTTGAACTGCTCCCGATAGACGTCCTGGTATAGCCCGGCCCGGGCGATCAGTTCCTCATGGCGGCCGATATCGACGATTCGGCCACCTTCGAGCACCACGATCCGGTCGGCGTCGACCACCGACGACAGGCGGTGCGCGATCACGAACGTCGTTCTTCCGGCCATAACCCGGCGGAGCGCCTCTTGGACACGGGCCTCGGTCTCCCCGTCCAGGGCGCTCGTCACGTCGTCGAGGATCAAGATTCGGGGGTCGGTGACCAGTGCGCGAGCGAGGGCGAGCCGCTGTTTCTGCCCCCCGCTGAGCTTCATCCCGTCCTCCCCGATCTTCGTCTCATAGCCCGCCTCAAGCGTCATCACGAAGTCGTGGAGGTCGGCCGCCACCGACGCGGCGATCGCGTCTTCGTCGGTCGCGTTGCGCGCTCCATACTTGATGTTCTCCATGATCGAGACGCTGAACAGAACATTTTCTTGAGCGACCATGCTCACCTGCCGGCGCAGGCTCTCAAGTCGGATGTCGCGAAGATCCAGCCCGTCGATCAGGATCCGCCCGATGGTCGGATCGTAGAAGCGCATCAGCAGGTTCATCAGGGTCGTCTTTCCCGCCCCGCTGTGGCCCACCAGGGCGATGACCTCGCCGCGATGCACCTCCAGATCGATCCCCTCGAGGATCGGCGAACCCTCTTGGTAGGCGAACGCGACATTCTCGAATCGGATCGTCGCGGAGAAGGGCGGCAGTGCGGGGGCATCGGGCTTGTCTTCGATGTCGGGGCGCGTGTCAAGGGTCTGGAAGACTCGATCCATCGCCGCCACGGCCCACTGGAGCGCGTTGTTGAAATCCACGACTCGAACGGCTGGGTTGAACACGTAGCCGATGTAGAACGTGATCGCGACGAGCGTTCCCACCGTCATTTCCCCGGCCTGGACGAGCGAACCCCCGTAGGCGTACACGACCCCCGTCCCGAGCGCGGAGATGACACCGGAGAGGAGACCGAGGCGTCGATTCAAGTGAACTTGGCGCATGTCGACGGTGAACTTCGCGCGAACGCTCGACATGAAATTCTGAGTCTCGTATTCCTCCCGGACGAATGCCTTCACGACGGCGATCCCCGCAATCTTCTCCGCGAGCTTGCCGAGCATTTCGTCCCACAGTCGGCGCTGTTCCTGGCTGACTTCCCGGATGTGCTTGAGCATCGCGAGATAGCTGACCACGTAGAACGGGACCAATCCGAGGATGATCGCGGCCAGCCGCCACTCCAGAAAGAACAGCATCCCCAGAACCGCCACGAGGGTGACGATGTCGGAGACGAACGTCACAAGTTGCCCCTGGATCAGGCCCTGGATCAGCTCGATATCGGCCGTGACGCGGGACATGATCTTGCCAACTTGGGTTTGGTTGTGATAGGCCAGCGAGAGGCGATGGAGATGACGCCAGGTCGCAAATCGAAGATCGAAGCAAAACCGATGTCCGATCCAGGTGAGACTCACGCTGAGAAGGTAGTTGAGCACGCTCCGGAGGGCGATCGCACCGACCAGAATCCCCGCGATCCAGGCGAGGATGCCTGGACTTCGCTCCTCGGCCCGCTTCAGGCGCGCATCGATTTCCGCCGCCTTCGCACGGCCGGTATCGTCGGTGCGCGAAATCTCGCGGCTCTCGCGCCGCAGCGTCACAACCGGCTTGATCGCATCGTCGATCGCAGCTTCGAAAAGGCGCGGCGGCAGGACCTGCAGGAGAGTCACCAACAGGGTCAAGACCACGGCTCCAATCACGCGCCACCGGTAGGGAGCGAGAAACTGAAGCGTCCGACGGAACGAGCGCACGCTGAAGATTCAGTTGGACAACCACGCTCCGGAGTCCTGTCGAACATCCCTCGACACATCCCCTCGCCCCATGAATGATGGGGAGAGGGGTAGGGGTGAAGGGTTTTACCTCTCCGCCTCCGGGGGAGAGGTCGGTGAGCGCAGCGAACCGGGTGAGGTGGTCCCTCTCCCAAGACGCAAGCGATCCGGCCTCCTCAACCGGTTCGGGCTTCGCCCTCACCGACTTCTCCTCCAGTGGAGGAGAAGTACTTGGGAGGTTCTCCCTCGCCCCATGAATGATGGGGTGAGGGG